>JBBQGV010000010.1:0-91052 GCA_038323375.1 Chitinophagales bacterium | reverse complement strand
GCGTAGCCAAAGCTACGTGACCGACGAAGGCAATTGCGCCGACTGAAAGCAATTGCGGGAAGTCCGGTGGGAAACGCAAGTTCGGCGTAGCCAAAAGCCACCGCCCAAATCGGGAAGTTATTATTTCGGCGTTCCTAAGTTCATTTTCAACAGCTATTACGACGATTTTTTTAACCGTGTCGAATATGTCTTTGAACTTCGGGAATGCAGCAACGACGACTTGAATACCCTGCTGAACAACTTTCGCGCAGAACAGAACCTCATGGCCGGGGATACGGTGGTGGTCAGTTATGTGAATTTTTTGTTCCCGGAGATGCAGTAAGGGGCAAATTTGCGAAGGGACAAGGGGCAAAGAGCAATCCTGTTATTCGACAATTTGTCTGTTTGCCAATTTGCCTATTTGCCAACTTGAGTCGTACCCGGTTCAAACAGCCTGATCTATTTTTTGACAGGGTTTCCCGCACAGGGCTATCCTTACACTTACCTCTGGAATACCGGCCAAACAACTCTCAGCCTGTTTTACATCCCCAGCGGCACCTATTCCCTAACCGTAACCGATGTCAATGGCTGCACAGTAGAAGCAAGTTATACCCTTTTTGCGGCGGGGGAACCTATGGTTATCTTTGAATCGGCACCACCCTGCCCGGGCATAAATAATGGACAGGTCGCTGCTGCCGCCTATACGCCGGATGGCACGGGTGGTCCCTACAACTTTGTCTGGAGTTCCGGCTTAATCGAGTTCAACAACTACCTTAGCGAACTGAATAATGTTGGGCCGGGCAACTACTGCGTTACAATTACGGACGCGAATGGTGGCGGGGCTTGTCCGGTAGTCCGCTGTGTGCAACTGAATGCTTTAGTACCCGACAGTCCGCTGACCCTGAAAAAGGAAGACGTCGTCAACTCCTGTGGCGAATCCCCTTCCGGCAGCATAACGCTGGATATTTCCGGAGGGATACAGCCGCAGTCCGGGGGTGTTTATGCATATACCATTCAATGGGCGAATGGCCTCGGTTCATCGCCAACCCTCTACAATCTTGCCCCCGCAACCTATTGTTATACCGTAACCGATTATTGCGGCGCTACGGCTTCCGATTGTGTAGAAGTGCTGGAACAGGAAAATACAGCTTTTGATTTAGAATTACAGGCGATACAGCACGTTTCGGCACCAAATCAAAATGATGGCTTGGTTGCTGTTGTTCCGACAGTTTCAGGGGATTATTCCTTTCAATGGAGCAACAACGTGAATGGTGCAAGCATCAATAGCGTGGGGCCGGGAACCTATTCAGTTACGGCAACGAACTTGACAACCGGGTGTAGCATCATACGATCCTATGTCATAGAAGATTGCCAAAACATCCCCACTTTTGATGCAAGGCTTGTTGGTGACCTGGTCGGCGCAGCGCCGGCAACTTTCCACGCCCAAATTTCTGAAGCAGGCGGCGCTTTTTCCGGGGATATTCCGCCAGGTTTTTCCGTCGTTTGGGAAACACACCAGGATGGCGTGATTGGGCATGGGGCAACCGTGACGCTCCCTGCCAATTTTAGTGGAGATAATCTCTTCAAGGCAATTATTGATACTTATGATGAAGAAAAACTGATCAACTTTTGCCTTGCACAAGATGGCGACATCGCTAATCCAAAAGGAATGATGAATACGGCTCAAGGCTTTGCCATGGATGATTTCGATCCTTTTGGGGATCGTGTTTTCAAAACAAAAACAGATACAACCACAACTCATTTTGTAGAGGACTGGGAAAAACAAATCACCTGCTACATGGCAGCATAGGCGACAAAACCATCGGCCAATACGTCTTTTCCAACTTAGTGGCTGCTACAAAGCGGGCTTACATTTCTTTTATAGCCCCCTTTAGTCCTGAAGGCGGGGTGGTTGCCCTTTCCGGCGAAAATGAGGAGGCACTCCTGGCTACAGCGCAAATCCCGTCTTTGGCCAACGAGGCCGGTGACCTTAGATCAAAAATCGCCGTCTTCCCCAACCCGTTCAACAACAAAGTCCGCATCCGGGCATCCGAAGACGCCATTGCTGTGATACAGGTTGCCAATGCGTTGGGTCAAACGATTTATGATTCCAGAGACCAGGTTTTCAGCAACTTTGAAATTGAGTTTGGCGAAAATGCCAGCGGAATTTATTTCCTGAAGTTCTACGATCATTCGGGCGCTTTGGTCGCTACCAAAAGCGTCGTGAAAATGGACAAAGGTCTATGACAATAGCTTTATAACCACTTCAGAGAAGAGCGTGGCGCATTTGTTGCCACGCTCTTCCCCTTTCAATTCAACCGCCATCCCCAAAAACTTGAATACATCGTGCATCGCACCCACTTTTTTTATATTTTTGCGTCAAATATCCTGAATGGATCAGACTTTGAAGCTGTACAACAGCCTGACGCGCGAGAAAGAAATCTTCCAACCCTTACACGAAGGCCGCATTGGCATGTATGTGTGCGGGCCTACTGTTTATAACGATGTACACCTTGGTAATTGCCGCACGTTCATCAGTTTTGACATCATTTACCGGTACCTGACGGCCCTCGGTTACAAAGTGCGCTACGTACGCAACATCACCGATGTGGGTCACCTGCTCGACGATGGCGAAGACCGCATCCTGAAAGGTGCCCGACTGGAACAGGTGGAACCTATGGAAATCGTGGAAAAATACACGAACGGATTCCACCACATCATGCGTATTTTCAACGTCTTACCGCCGAGCATTGAGCCACGTGCTACCGGCCATATTCCGGAGCAGATCGAAATGGTGGAAGCCATTCTCAAAAATGGTTATGGCTACGAGCGCAACGGTTCGGTCTATTTTGACACGCTGAAATTCATCAAAGACAAAGGCGTTTACGGCCAGATTTCGGGTAGGGTAGTGGACGAGCTGCTTGCCGAAACCCGCGAAAACCTGAAAAACCAGGACGAAAAAAACCACCCTGCCGACTTCGCCATCTGGATGAAAGCGGCACCCGAACACATCATGCGCTGGCGCTCCCCGTGGTCGGAAGGGTTTCCGGGGTGGCACTTAGAATGCTCGGCCATGAGCACAAAATATCTGGGCAAAACCTTCGACATCCACGGCGGCGGCGGCGACCTCAAGTTTCCGCACCACGAAAACGAAGTGGCTCAGAGTTACGGCGCTTGCGACTGCGCCCCGGCTCGCTACTGGCTGCACACCAATATGTTGCTGCTGAATGGTAAGAAGATGAGCAAAAGCGATGGTAACACCATCAGTCCCAACGAATTATTTGCCGGCGAAAGCGTCCACGTTTCCAAAGGCTACAGCCCGATGGTCGTGCGCTTTTTTATGCTTCAGACCCACTACCGCAGCACACTGGATGTATCGGACGAAGCATTGCAAGCCGCAGAAAAAGGTTACCTTCGCCTCATGGAAGCCATGCGACTCCTGCAGGAGATGCAGCACCCCGGTAATGGCTCGACTACGGCACTCGACGCTGAACTCAACCAATTGATGGACGACGTGCATGCTGAAATGAGCGACGATTTCAATACGCCAAAATCATTGGCTCGGTTGTTTGAATTAGTGACGAAAGTGAACAGTTTCAAAGGCGGCCAATTGTCGCTTGCCGATATTACGGACGAGAGTCTTGAAAAACTGAAAGCGACCGTGAACCATTTTGTCTTTGATGTGTTTGGATTGTTAGATGAATCCCAGCAAAGAGGATCCGGCGACAGTAAAACCCTTGATGGCCTGATGCAACTTGTGATAGAAATCAGACAAGAAGCCCGCGCCAGAAAAGACTGGGGTACCTCAGACAAAATCCGCGACGTGCTGGCAAACCTGCAACTTCAGTTGAAGGACGGCAAAGAAGGGACGAGCTGGGAAAAAATTGTTTAACGGTTGATTTAGTAAGATATTAAGCCTTCCGTAAGCTTTTGATAGCCAATACGGAGTTTAAGTCATTGAACAGTAGTAGGGTTGCGACAAAAAAAAAAATAAAATAAAAATAAAAATTTGTTGCAATTTAATCAAGAAGCGTTATATTTGCGTTATCAAATGCATTAGAAGAGAGCAAAAGCCTAAAAGGAAAGCTCATCGTTTCAGTGCCTTTGACCACAAATCGAAAAGTGCGTCTTACTCGCAATAAAGAAGTTTTCATTTGGTTTTTTGGGGTTATATTAGAGGCGGTCACCACAAATGATCGCCTTTTTTTATTCTACCGACATTTAGTTCCGTAGGGACTCAATGGACAGGCTTCAAGTTTCCAACAAACAATACACACCTTTCCCCCTGCTTTTAAGCTTATTCGTTTTGTCTTTCACGCTTGAACATCAAATTAAGAACAGGCGCTTACAAGTCTCTGTTGAGCAGAAATTCTGCTAATTCATACAGGGGCAATTTTCGGACGTCTGGCACAGCAACCTGATCTAAGTGTCTGATTGCTTGATGGTGATAATGGTTCCTTTCTTCTTTTGCAAGATCAGGTGCCTTAAATTGTCGGAGCAGGGTAGTCACTTCCTGGATTTTGGCCTGTTCGTCGGTTGTCGGCGTGCTTATAAGGCGCAACAAATTCGCTTTAGCAACGGAATCGGCAAGTTCTAACGCTTTCAAAATCAGGAAGGTTTTTTTATTCTGGACGATATCGCCGCCGGTTTTTTTGCCAAACTTTCCGGCGTCCCCAAAAGTATCGAGGAGGTCATCCTGTAACTGAAAAGCAATGCCGAGTTTGCGACCAAATTCATAAAGGTGATGGAGGTCGGAATCGGAAGCACCAGCGGTCATAGCGCCCATTTCAAGGCTGCAACCTAAGAGCACCGCTGTTTTATATTCGATCATGCGCAGGTACTGTGGGATGGTTACGGTGTCCATCCGTTCAAAATCAACGTCCCACTGTTGCCCTTCGCAGACCTGAATGGCGCAGCGGTTAAAAGATTTGAGGAGGCGGACGTTCAGGGGCGCATCAGCGGCATCGAGCAAGTACTGCTGGGCATAGATGAGCATCACATCCCCGGAAAGGATGCCGGCATTCAGGCCAAAGTGGCTGTGAACGGTTGGAATACCGCGGCGCAAAGGGGCTTCATCCATAATATCGTCGTGGATGAGGCTGAAATTGTGAAAAAGTTCAACGGCCATGGCCACGGGCAATGCCTGCCGGAAATCATCGGCAAAGACATGGTACCCCATGAGTGCCAAAAGCGGACGCAGTCTTTTGCCGCCCATCCGGAGAATATAGTTGACCGGCTCGTATAACCCGTTCGGCTCTCGGGTGAAGTGTCCCTGACCGAGGTATTGTTCAAAAACCACTTTGTAATTTTCAACAGAATGCATGCTTAACGAATTTCGATTTGGCAAATATACCCTGGATTTTGAGTACACCATTACAGAAACAAATTTTACACTCCAGTTATGCACATCAATATTCTAATTGTCGAAAGCAATGCTTCCGATGTGGAACAAGTCAAAAATTGTCTGGATCAGGTTGCGTTTCCCTACAACATCATCCACGCTGATTCTTACACCGAGGGATTGGTAGCCTTGAGGGAACAAACCATTCATCTCGTCTTGTTTGACCTTTCGTTGCTCGGTAATCCCTCGTTGAATACCTTTAGAAATTTTCTACAGGAAGCTCCGGAGGTTCCCATCATTGTGATGACTGGCCCTAAAACGGAAGCAATCGGGTTACAGTCGGTCAAAGCCGGGGCGCAGGATTATCTGATTAAAGGAGAATTCGATGGCAAACAGTTGACCCGAATCATCAAATCTGCATTTAAACGGTTTGAACAACAAACGGCACTGAAGCTGCAAACAGAAGCATTGCCCATGAAGGACAACCGCATGCGGGATGCGCAGGAAATCGCAAAGTTTGCGACCTGGGATATGGATCTGGTTTCCAACAGTATGACCTGGTCGAAAGAAATGTACAAAGTTTTTGGATATGAACCGGATAGTTTTGCACCGGCACTGCGCGATTACAAAGACTATGTACACATTGAGGATCGTAAAATTGTCTCTGATTTTTTTGAAGAAGCCATCAAAACCGGAAAGCCGGTTAAAGCCGAACACCGCATCCTTATCAAGAATCGAATAAAATACCTCCTTGCCCAGGCTCGGGTCAACTATGAAGAACGCTCCAATAAAATCATGTTGATTGGAACAGTGCAAGACATCACGGAACAAAAAGAAACGGACCGCAACAAAGCACAAAACCAACAGCAATCCCCCACCATCAAAGAAGAAGCGCTTTCCAAACTCAGTTTCAGCGTTCGAACGCCGTTGTCTTCCGCCATGAACCTTTTGTACCTGCTTCAGCAAACCAAGCTCTCGGCGCAACAACGGGATTTTGCAGAAGGACTGAAAACCTCTTTCGACGACCTCTACTTAGTCCTCAACAACCTGCTCAACTACGTCCTGTTGCTGACAGAAAGTGCGAGCACCCACGAAGAAGATATCCGGATGTCTACTATGCTGGGGTCTTTACAAAAGGTGCTGTTGCTGAAAGCCCGGCAGGAAAACATTGAACTGAACTTCAAAGAGGAAACTTCGCTGCCAAAAACCATTGTCTGTGATGTGGAAAAAGTAACCCAGGCTATTCACAACGCCGTTATTCTGGCGCTGCGGAATACGTTCCCCAAAAGCCCGATTGACGTGATTTTGAATAAAAAAATATATGGAAAAGGCCGGATCAGTTTGCAGGTAGAGGTGCGATATGCGGGCAAAGAATTGATCACTGAAGGCTTTTCGCAGATTATAGATTCAAAGGAGAACTGGCAAAACCTGCTTTTCCTGAATGACGAGAACGAAGAGTACGACCAACTTTGCCTGTTCATTTTATTCAAACTGACCGATTTATTGGGGGGTAAAGCAGAAATCCTGAATACGCAAATGCGCCGCAGTACTATTTACTTAGAATTACCTTTTTCCTCTTCGGAACTGCCCAAAGCAGGGATCAAAAACAAACCCATTGCGCCCATCAATATTTTGCTGGTGGAAGACCATATTCTCAATCAGATTGCTACCCGCCACGTACTTACTTCCTGGTCGGAAATGGTTTCCGTTGAAGTCGCTTCCAATGGCATGGAAGGCATTGAAAAGTGGCGCGGGAGCCGCTATGATGTGGTGATTATGGACATCGAAATGCCCGTCATGAACGGCATAGACGCCGCTACTGAAATCCGACGCCAAAGCGATATTCCCATTATCGCGCTGACCGCTAACGCTTCTAAACAGGAAGAAGAGCGTTGCCTGCACAGCGGGATGAACGGCTACCTGAGCAAACCCATTAAGCCGGAGGAATTACAGATGCAAATTTTGCGGGTACTAAGCTAAGGAACGTCGCAAAAATAACTTCCCGATTTGGGCGGCGGCTTTTTGGCTACGCCGAACTTGCATTTCCACCGGACTTCCCGCAATTGCTTTCAGTCGGCGCAATTGCCTTCGTCGGTCGCGTAGCTTAGGCTACGCGCTCTCCTCGCGCCTTGTCCGGTGAAAAAATCCTCACGCCGAAAAGAGGAACTTATTATTGCGACGTTCCTAAGGCTCAAACACTGAGCTACAAAAGACGAGTTATAGGGGTAATACAATTGCCTGGTGCCACATAACACCTGAAATACAATGAGACATCCCGAAAATTCAGGATGTCTCATGTATTATCTTGAAAAAAGAAACTGCTTCGCTTACTCAAGCCTGAACTTCACGGGCAGGTTGAACTGCACGCGAACCGGACGCCCGCGCTGTTTGCCAGGCGTCCATTTGATATTTTGTGAATTCATCAGTTCAACGACGCGCATCGCTTCCTGGCCGCACTGGGCACCAATATCACGTACGATCTTGATATCCGTTACTTTGCCGTCTTTTTCAACTACAAAGGTGATAACCGCTGTACCTTCTACGCCGTTTTCACGGGCGATGGCAGGGTACTTGATGTTTTTATAGATAAATTCAAGCATCTTTTTGTCGGCACACTGCTTCCTCTCGGCTTCTGTTCCACCGGCAGTTTCACAGCCTGGGAACCGTGGCATCTGCTCCACTACTTTGAAGATTTCAGTTTCCTCTTCTTTTGGAGGCGGTGGTGGTGGTGGTGGTGGCGGTGCATCAGCTACCGGCGCGGGACGTTCAACTTCCGTTTGATCGTCAATACTCCGATCCTGAAAAACCGGCGTTTCTTCCGGTACCAAATCATCCGGCACAGCCTGGATCACAGGGGGTGGTGGCGGCGGTGGCGGTGGTGGCGGCTCGGCAGTACGCGGCGGTTCGATTTCGATGTCTTCATCCATCACCAGCGCTCCGTCCGGGATGAAAATTTTGTCTTCGTACTGCGTTACTCCGAATGCCAGCGCGCTTAATCCAACAGCGATAGCCAGACCGAGGTTGAAAAAAGTGCCGCTGAGCCGGAATGAATCCGCTTCAGGGTACTTGTCTCTGACATCCAGGAAATGGCTGTCGGCATACTTTTGAGCGAGATGTTTCGTAGACTGCTTGTTAAAGTAGCTTTTCATGGCGAAGATCAGGCCAATCAAGGCAACAATCAGCAGCACGATCACTAAAGCGAATTCAGTTCCGGTAGGCCCGCTAAAAATGCCTCCCAGCAACGTGAACTGCCCACTTGATAAGAGAATGTCCGGGCTCATACTGACAAGGGTTTGAAAGTGAAAAATTTTTGAATCTTATATTGGCTTTCGCCTTATATCTTTCCAGATGCAAGATAGCAAAACTTTGGTGCATGCCCTGGAAAAAAAAATACACCGGCAGAATTATGCCACGGTCGCCTGGTAGGCAGCAGCGTCCATCAACGCATCCAATTCCTCCGGGGCCGTCAATTCTATTTTTACAATCCAGCCTTCCCCATACGGGGCGCGATTCACCAGCGTAGGATCATCGCCCTTCGATTCGTCCAATTGGCTGTTGAACTCCAGAATTTTACCCGACACTGGCATAAACAGTTCAGAAGTCGTTTTCACGGCTTCCACAGTCCCGAAAACTTCGCCCTGGGCTAAGGTTTCGCCCACGGTGTCCACTTCAATGTAGACCAATTCGTCCAATTCGCTTTGCGCAAAATCGGTGATGCCCGCATAAGCGACATTGCCTGCCTCCACCCTTAGCCACTCGTGGTCTGCGGTATACTTCAGATTAGCTGGAAATTCCATCATATTCAAAGATGATTTTTGACGCCACCCTTCAACGGGCGCGCCCAAAAATAATGGGATTTTTTTAATCTGCGATGCCTTGTTGCAGAATTTTGCAGAAAGAGCTGCCGCCTTCTTCCAATATTATTTCATTCCCCGTTCAAATCGCCTACTTTTAGCCGACAGAAACAAGCACAAATGGGATTCCGTTCTTTTGTCATCCATCCATTGGCGCGCCACGCCGCGCGTCGCATCGTTCACTGGTCGTCGAATGCCATTGCCGCGCAGGAGACTGTATTCCGGCAATTGCTGGTGCAAGGGCGCAACACCGCTTTCGGCAAAGCGCACGACTTCGACAAGATCAACCGCTATGAAGCCTTTCGGGAGCGCGTCCCCATCCGCGACTACGAAGGGTTGCGCCCCTGGATCGAACGCATCAAAGCGGGCGAACGCGACGTACTCTGGCCGGGGCGTCCGGCTTATTTTGCCAAAACGTCCGGTACCACCTCCGGCGTCAAATACATTCCGCTCACCCGCGACAGCCTGCCCAACCACTTTGGCACCGCGCGCAACGCGTTGTTCAATTACTACGCCCGCACAGGCCGGGGCGAGTGGCTCGACGGCAAAATGATCTTCCTGTCGGGCAGTCCAGAAATGGAAACCGTAGGCGGCATCCCTACCGGCCGCTTGTCGGGCATCGTAAACCACCAGGTGCCTTCTTGGCTGCGCACCAACCAGTTGCCGGGCTATCGCACCAATTGCATCGAAGCGTGGGAAGAAAAAGTGGAAAAAATCGTGGACGAAACCCTGCACAAAGACATGCGGCTCATCAGCGGCATCCCACCCTGGGTGCAGATGTACTTCGAACGGCTGCTGGCGCGCAGTGGTAAACAATATATAAAGGATGTGTTCCCGAATTACAGCATGTTCGTTTACGGCGGCGTCAATTTTGAGCCTTACCGGGCAAAATTGGAACAACTCGTGGGCCGAAGAATCGAAAGCTTAGAGACTTACCCGGCTTCGGAGGGCTTCATCGCGTTTCAGGATGATCCGGACAATCGCGCGCTGCTGCTGAATGTAGCTTCGGGTATTTTTTTCGAGTTTATCCCCGCCACCGAAATTTTCAACGACAACCCGACCCGTCTCTGGCTGAAAGACGTGGAACCTGGCGTCAACTATGCCCTGATTATCAACAATAACGCTGGGCTTTGGGGCTACAACATCGGCGACACCGTAGAATTTGTATCGCTCAATCCGCCCCGGATTTTAGTTACGGGCCGCGTGAAACACTTTATTTCCGCTTTCGGCGAACACGTCATCGGCAAAGAAGTCGAAGAAGCGCTGCTGCAAGCGGCACAGGCGCAGGGCGTGCGCGTGGTGGAGTTCACCGTTGCACCCCAGATCGCTCCACCCGAAGGCGGACAACCCTACCACGAGTGGTTCATCGAATTCGACGAAGCGCCGCAAGACCCGATCGCTTTTGCCGCAGCCCTCGATGCCGCCATGATACAGCAAAACATCTACTACCGCGACCTCATTGAAGGGGGTATTCTTAGGCCATTGGTCGTACGCGCCCTTCGCCGGGATGCTTTCCGGGATTATATGAAAGCGGAAGGGAAGCTGGGCGGACAGAATAAGGTGCCGAGGTTGTCGAATGATCGGGGGGTTGCAGAAGGGGTTGGGGTGAGCATGAATCAACGAAAAAAATAGCTAAATTTGCAAAAAAATAGCTATGCAGGAAATTCTAAAATTAAAGGAGCGCGTTGAAATAGCAATTGAATTGGGCGAAAGCCATTACCGTGAATTTAAAAGTGCTTTGGAAGGCCCACCTTCAAATAAAACCCCAAGGGATTTAAAGAAATTGGTGCAGATATAGCTAAAACATTGGTTGCTTTTGCCAATGCAGACGGAGGTGAACTCTTCGTTGGTGTGGAAGATAATCATTCTGTTACAGGAATCCCTTATGACCAGAATAAGTTAAGCTATTTACAAACAGCAGCGGAAACTTATGTAATGAAAGATACGCCTTTACCGCTTAAAAAGGCTGCAATAATAGACTATAATGGCTTAAAAGTAGCTTACTTTTCTGTTGAAAAAGGTTCAAAGTATGTCCACCTTACTGCCAAAGGAGAATGCTTCCAAAGAAGAGACAGAGATAGTGTGCCGACCTCTTCAGAAAGTATTCGGTTTATCAGAGAAGAAGCTGTCTCCAGAGAATATGACAGACAATTTGTTGAAATTGCGCAAGTCACTGATCTGGATATTGATCTCGTGAAATCTGTTGCTCATCAGGTATCGAAAACAATATCTCCTGAAATTTTTTTGCAGTATCTGGAATTAGCTGAATTTGATGGCAACAGACTTCGATTAAGAAAAGCTGCTCTTTTATTGTTCGCTAAAAATCCAGGAAAATGGCATCCCAGGTTGCAAGTTAGAATTCTGAAAGTCCGAGGTACTGAAGAAAAAACGGGCGAAGAGTTCAATGTCGAAGAAATTGAAGAAGTTTCGGGCAATATTTTTTCTCTTATTGAACGAAGCTGGGAAGCCCTAAAACCCAATCTTACAGAAACAAGGTTTTCAAAAGACGGTTTGTTTAAAACTCAAATTATTTATCCGGAGTTAGCTTGTAGAGAAACACTAATTAATGCAATTACGCATAGAGATTATAGTATTGAAGGCAGAGGCATTGAAGTCAGGGTTTTTGACGACAGGCTTGAAATATTGAGCCCTGGCAAGTTATTGTCATCAATAACTATAAAAGATTTAGAGGATCTCAAAGGTGTTCACCAATCCAGAAATACTTACGTTGCGAGGGTGTTGAGAGAGTTTGGCTATATTAGGGAATTAGGAGAGGGTATTCGCAGGATTTTTGAGTTAATGCAAAATAATGATTTAGTAAAGCCTAAAATCGAATCGCCTAATAAATCTTTTATTATTACTTTGTTTTATAAATTCATCTATTCAAAAGAAGAAAAAAATAGGCTTAAAAATTTTGAAAGCTTCAACTTGTCAAGAGAGCAAAAAACTGTCGTTCGATTAGGAATTAATGGAAGGTTAGTTTCTGCAAAAGAAGTTTGGGAGCAAGTGGGTATAGTTAGTGAAGAATATTATCGCTTGCTAATTGAATCTTTACGCAACCTTGGCATCTTGAGGAATAGCCTCACCCAAACGCAAGTAAGCAGTCAAAAAAGCACTTATGGAAACTCCCGGAAAGCAGTTCCTCGCTATAAAATTATATTACCCGGGCAGGAGGTCTCTACTGTCAAAACCATTGAGGATACTTCGGATTAGGCTAAAATATATGTGAGTAATCTGCCTTCTTCTGTAAGGGTAGAAGAGTTGGAGCAAATTTTTTCTCAATTTGGTGAAGTTGTAGACATTTCCATCCCCAAGAATCATCAAACTGGCGAAACAAAAGGATATTGTTTTATTGAGTTTGATAAAAAAGAATCAGTCAGAAAAGTGCTTCAAAATAGGCAGCCGCTTTATTTAAGTAACAGGCAAATATATATTCAAGACTTCCAAAGATAGAACATCAACAGCCGCTCTGCTGTTCTCCTAAAGAATTACTACCGAAATGAACCGAACCTTAATAGCCGCCAGATACGCTCTCGGCGTCCTGCTCGCCATCCCCCTCTCGCCCTTCCTCTACTTCCAAGGCCGGCGCGTCAAAAAGACCATGCCAAAACTGCCGGGAGCGACCGGAAACGAAGGCGCTGCGGGGGAATCAGAACGACCGCTACGGCTGCTCGTCCTTGGCGAAAGCACGATGGCGGGCGTCGGTGTGGATACCCATGAAAATGGCTTTACCGGCGCTCTGGCTCGCTACCTGTCGGAGCGCCTGACAACCGGCGTGTCGTGGAAAGTATTCGCAGAAAGCGGCCACACGGCGAAAACGGCGCTCGAAAGATTAGTCCCGTTGATTCAGGGAGCGCAAGCGGATTTAGTGATTGTCGGCTTGGGCGCCAACGACGCCTTCACCGTTAACCGCCCGGAGCGCTGGGGCAGGCAGGTCGTCGCCCTGATCGCTGCCCTGCGGGAAAAGCTGGGCGGCGTGCCCATCGTTTTCCTGAGTGTGCCACCCATCAGGGAGTTTCCGGCATTCAGCAGACCGCTCCGGTTTATCGTGGGAAACTTAGCCGTTTTGCTGAGCAAAGAATTGGACCGTCGCGTGGTCAACCAACCGGGGGTGTACCATGCTTCCAAATGCCTTGTCCTGCAAGAGTGGTTCAAAATACATGGTGCCCACCTGAAACGATCGGATTTTTTCAGCGACGGGGTGCATCCTTCCGAATTGACTTACCGGATCTGGGCTGAAACTACGGGGGCTTTTATCCTTGAAAAAAATCTTATTTAGTGTCTGTCTTTAGCGTCCGATAGCTGGGTTGTGCGCTCGAACGCTAAAGAACAGACACGGGACTAAATGGACAGACGCTATTTAAAATGCTCCAAAATCCGCGCGAGATCCTCCTTTTCCTGATCGCTTTTATGGTACAATTCAACAAAAACGATCCGCGCTTCCACTTCAAACCAGGCGTAGACGAGTCGCAATCCGGAATTCACGCCCCTGCCTTTCAAACTTTTGCAGGCAATTTTTTTGACTTTAATGACACAGGTTTCCATACCAAGCCCTTCAATGCGAAAGCTGAAAGGCGGCCGTTCGTCGGGTTCGACTTTTAACACTTTCCTGACTACGCCCAAGTCGTCGTGTAAACTCTGATACCGCTTGAGTAATTGCTTAACATCCTTGCGGAATTCGTCCAATTCGTCAAAGGTCATGGCTGTTCGGGTTCGTCGTTATAGGTTCTCACAGAAAACGGCGCTTCCCGGTAAAAGGCCAGCTCGTAATCCAGGATTTCTCCCTCTTCCGAAGCTTTCCAGGGCATGTCGCGGTGGGAATATTCGCTGATGGCGGCGGCTGACCAATCCGAAAACTGCTCAATAACCTGGTCTATGGTTTCTTTTTCGGCGGCGTTCATTTGGATCAGGTCTGCTTTTTTCAGGGGCAGGTATCGGGTTTGCGGGTAACCGTGATACTCCGTTTTGATGCGTTGCAAATGTCCGTTTGCGATCATCTGAAAAAGAATACTGTCCAATTTTTGCGGCACAGGACCATAGGGCAACTTCCGGTATTGTGCCCCGGTGAGGTGGGTTTCATACTTTTCATAATAATTAAAATCGCAGAAATACAGCAGTTTATACAAAACCGTTTCCCCCACATTGGGTTTTCCGGCGCAACGCTCCAGGATGTAAAGCAGGATGTTCTTAAAACGGTTGACGTTAAACTCGGGCACGGCAATTCTCGCTTCCGTTTTGGCAGTCGTCTTTGCATTTTCCGGGTTTAATTTCTCCATGGCCTGAAAATCTTTTGCCAAAAATTTGTCTAACGAAAAGCCCAGTAATTCCGATAATTGGATCAATTCCATGATGGATACGTTGCGCCTGCCCAACTCCATTTGAGCAACAGACGATCTTGGAATTTCGAGGAACTTAGCCAAATCTTCCTGGGACAAGCCCTTCAGTTTTCTAAGCTCCAATATTCTTTTCCCGATGAGTCCGGGCGATAATCGTGCATCCATCGTGTTTCATAGTTTGATGCAAATTTAATAAATGTTCTTTTTTTAAACAAAAAAATGTTCATATTTGCGACATATTTTCAACAGCGTGCATCATTCCCCAAATTGCTTACTTTAGCGCATATTTTTTCACGAACCCGCACCCCAATGTTGGTCAAAACATACTCCAGCGCAGTACACGGCGTAGATGCGCGCACCATCACGGCAGAAATCAATACCGGCGGCAACGTCACGGTAGGCAGCCAGTTTTATTTTTTGGTGGGCCTGCCCGATAATGCA
Organism: Chitinophagales bacterium; assembly: GCA_038323375.1. Classification (GTDB taxonomy): domain Bacteria; phylum Bacteroidota; class Bacteroidia; order Chitinophagales; family Saprospiraceae; genus JABWAJ01. The sequence continues at coordinate 76,101 of JBBQGV010000010.1, read as the reverse complement.
GTCAAGGAAGGCTTTCAGCGCATCGAAGCGGCCGTCAAAAACAGCCGGTACAATATGCTGCGCGTAAAAACGGTGGTCAACCTGGCACCTGCCGACATCCGGAAAGAAGGTTCGGCCTACGACCTGCCCATCGCGGTGGGTTATTTGGCGGCAACTGACCAAATCAGCAGCGAACATTTGGACAAATTTCTGATGATGGGCGAGTTATCGCTTGACGGCAGTCTGCGCCCCGTGAAAGGCGCTTTGCCGATTGCGATCCAGGCGCGGCGTGAAAAATTCAGGGGCGTCATCCTGCCCAAAATCAACGCGCGGGAGGCTGCTATCGTGAGCGACATCGAGGTGTACGGCGTGGAAAACCTCCGGGAAGCAGTAGAGTTTCTGAATGGCGACCTGCAACTGAGTCCCGTAACTGTCAATACGCGCGAAGAATTTTTCGATGCGCAGAGTGTTTACGACGTAGATTTTTCGGATGTAAAAGGCCAGGAAAACATCAAACGTTCACTCGAAATTGCCGCAGCAGGCGGCCACAATGCCATCCTGATCGGGCCTCCGGGTGCCGGAAAGACGATGCTGGCACGACGCTTGCCCACCATCCTGCCGCCGCTCAACCTGCACGAAGCGCTCGAAACCACCAAAATCCACTCGGTTGCCGGCATTTTACCGGCTAATGCAGCGCTGATTTCCACGCGCCCGTTCCGCGCACCGCACCACACCATCAGCGACGTGGCCTTGGTCGGCGGCGGTTCCAACCCTATGCCCGGTGAGATTTCGCTGGCACACAACGGGGTGTTGTTCCTCGACGAGTTGCCGGAATTCAAACGCACGGTGCTGGAAGTGTTGCGCCAACCCATGGAAGAGCGCCGGGTAACCATTTCGCGGGCTAAAATTTCGATCGAATACCCGTCCAGTTTTATGCTCATCGCTTCGATGAACCCCTGCCCCTGCGGCTACCACAACCACCCTGAAAAGGACTGCGTTTGCGGCCCCGGCGTGGTGAAACGCTACCTGAGCCGCATTTCCGGCCCACTGCTCGACCGCATTGACCTGCACGTGGAGGTGACGCCGGTTTCTTTCGACGAATTGGCTGGCCATCGCCCGCCTTCTGAAACCAGTAAAAATATCGTAGGCCGCGTCGTCCTTGCCCGCGAAATCCAAGCCGAACGTTTTAAGGAACTGAACGGTATCTACAGCAACGCTCAAATGCCCAGCCGCATGGTGCGCGAAGTATGCGCGGTGAATCAAGCCGGCCAAACCCTCATCAAAAAAGCGATGGAAAAGCTTCAGCTCTCTGCCCGCGCTTACGACCGCATCCTCAAAGTAGCGCGCACCTGCGCCGACCTGGCCGGTAGCCCGGATATAAAAATTGAGCATTTGGCGGAAGCCATTCATTTCAGGACGCTGGATAGAGAGGGCTGGGCGGGGTGACGGTTCAGGAGGGATAGGTGTTCGGACACTTCCAAAGTGTCCGAACACCTATCCCTCCCGAACCGGTAATTCACCTTCTAAAAATCGCCTTAAGAAATGGAATCTGAGGAAGGCGGGAAATAATCCTGAAGTCTTGCCATAAACTCGTCTTTTCGTCTAAAAAAGACAAGACTTCGTTTATTGGATTGTTTTTAAACAACTTCGTAAAAATAGTTTTGAGTATAAGGGGTTCATGCAGGATAATCCTCAACAGCAATAAATCATAGAAAAGGTATTTTCGGGATGTTGTACGCGTTTCTATTTTTCTATTTTTTTTAATTTGGTCAATAATAGCCTGAGTGTTCCGCATATTTTTGATAAAGGAATAACCGGTCGAAGCCTTAATGCACCCCGCAGCGGTTCCTATTGGAATGATGTTGTTGGTGTTGCCGGATCGCAATTTTGTCAGACTCATGGGTATTTGTCCCTGCTCTATTAATTCAATGACGTAGTTTTTTGTAAAGTTTTTTTCAATATATTTTTTGAGCGATGTTTCATAATTCTCCAAATCGTATACTTCAGCCGAAAAGATGGTACATTCCACCATCGCGCTGTTTTTTGAAAAAGGCAGGACGTAAATAAACCTTACATCGGGTTGGTCTCCTAAATCAAAATCCATGAACATGGCTTTATCCACATCAAAGCAGTCTTTATCTGTTGTGATTTTCCATCCTAAAAAATGTTGCCAAACGGGCGGTTTTAAAATTTGTTTGTTCATGATTTTTGGATGGCTGTAAAAAACGTATTCGCTTTTGAATTCCTGATTGGCGGATTTTACGAGATTCATGCCATTTGTTGAGGTAATCTCCAACACCTCCTCAAAAACAACTTTTATTCGATGATCTGTTTTAAAATAGTCAAAATGGTACTTTGCAAAATTGGCGCTGTTGATGTACTGATAACTTTTTGGGTGAATATTTTTTGTTGTTGAAAATCCTTCCGCATTAAATCCAATGTTATTCCACTCTTTTTCAACCAAATTCCGGTATACGTGATTTTTGTCGTACCAAAAACACCACGATTTTTCCTGGTGGTTTTCATTTGCCTCCAGTAAGAGTATAGACTTCACCGCTTCTCCCGGGAGATTCAACAACGCTTTTGCGAGTTGCAGCCCTGCACAGCCGGCGCCGATAATGATGTATTGAAATTGTTGATCCATGCTAAAGCTTCGTTGCTCAAACAAATAAAAAAATCTGGCTGCCGGCATCCACCCGCTCCACAACCTCCCCAATCGGCTCGGCATACAGCCCTGCTTCACCCAGCATGGTTTCCAACGCCTCACGGCCATTTGGATTCACGGCAATCAGCAAACCGCCGCTTGTTTGCGGGTCGGCGAGGATGAAGCGCTGCGCGTCGGTCGGTTCCACCAAAGCCTGGCCAAACGCGACGAGGTTGTTGTTGGCGCCTTTCGGCAAACAGAAGGCGTAGAGAAAATTGTCAACCTTGTCCAAAACAGGCACTTTTTCCCAAAACAAACGCGCACTGGTGCCCGATGCGTCGCATAGTTCAAACAAATGTCCCAGTAGGCCGAAGCCAGTAACGTCCGTCATGGCGGATACTTCCGGCAAGGTCGCCACTTTAGCGCCAATGCTGTTGAGTTTGGTCATCAAAGCGACGGCTGGTTCCAGTTCTTCAGCTGGCAGCAAGCCCATTTTTACGACCGTCGTCAGCAGGCCCACGCCGAGGGGTTTGGTGAGGTAGAGTAGGTCGCCGGGTTTGGCGCCGCCGTTTTTTTTCAGGTTTTCTTTTTTGACCAAACCGTTGACCGCCAGTCCGAAAATTGGTTCCGGGTTGTCAATGCTGTGGCCGCCAGCTAACGGAATCCCGGCTTCTTCGCAAACCGCTTTACAGCCGTCGAGGATGCGCTGTACCTGCCAGATGGGCAATTTATCCACCGGAAATGCCAGCACTGCTAAGGCAAAAATGGGCCGCCCGCCCATCGCAAAAATATCGCTGAGGGCATTGGCACTGGCAATGCGCCCGAAGTCGAAAGGATCGTCCACGATGGGCATGAAAAAGTCGGTGGTACTCAACAGTAGGTTGCCATCGCCCAGGTTCCAGGCAGCGGCATCGTCTTTTTGGGCATTGCCTACCAAAAGTTGAGGGTGTACGCCACTGCCGGCGCTGCCCGCCAGGATTTCGTGCAGGGTGCCGGCGGCAATTTTGCAGCCACAACCCGTGCCATGACTGAGCATGGTGAGGCGGATATCAGAAGTTTCAGGTTCCATTAGAAGTTTATTTCAAAGTCAAAGGTAGTTCTGAAACATATATTTCCGATACTTGTTTCCCGATACACAAGTTAGCTGATGACCTCCATTCATTTTACTGACCACCTGATTGCAGCGATGCTGATGATCGTTGCGCCAATGTATACCCTGTTGCGGCGACGCACCCGGAGCATTGAGGGGATGGTTTTCAATACTGCCCAAAAAAACAGCCTGTACCTTGCCAATAGTTTATTTCAATGGGGTATCGTGGCGGGGGTGGTAGTCGCGTGGGTACTCCAGGGGCACCCAATCAGCGCCATGGGACTGCAATTGCCCAATCTGGAACTTTGGCCATGGGTTATCTTAGTGACGCTGGTGTTTTGGGGCGCTTATGCCTGGAATACCTGGCGACAGATCGGCACACCGGAAGCGCTGGAAGAAACCCGCGCACAATGGCACAACAAGACGCCTTTTATGCCCGCTAATCTTCGGGAATTTTTCGCGTTCACCGGGATGGCCCTCACCGCCGGAATTTGCGAAGAAATCTTGTTTCGCGGTTTTTTGATGACCTACCTGCAGGCCTTGTCCTACGGATCACCCAAGTTCCAGAGTATGGTGGTTTCGGCAGCGGTTTTTGCAGTTTTACACGTTTATCAAGGCCGCGTAGCTGCGCTGAAAATCTTTGTTTTTTCGATGGCATTCGGGGCTTTATACCTCCTGACTAATTCCATTTTATTTTCGATCCTGGTTCATGCCTTAGTGGATTTGGTCAGCGGATGGATCGGATTTAAAGTGATTTTGAAGGAAAAACTGGGAGGTGATTCGTAGTTTTGGGTTTTCTTTTCGATTGCTGCCGAACAGCGTTCGGCGGTACAAGAAAATCATCTGCCGTCTCCGAACAGCGTTCGGCGGTACAACGGTACAACAAAATCACGATTCTTATGCAAAAAAACATCACCCGTTTCTTGTTTCTGTGCACTGTGTTGGCAACCGCCGTGCAATTCACCGCTGCTCAAGCTTACATCCACCAGGTTTTGGTGCTCAACGAAGGCTATTACAATTTTCAGACAAGCCAGATTGAAACGCCCGTTACGGTGGGCAGCTATGACCCGGTTTCCAAGGTGTATGCGACCGTCAACACCATCGAAGGGGCGCGTTTTGCTTCCGACATCAAAGTAGCTGGCGATTTTTACTACATCGCTGCCGACAATCAACTCCTCAAATTCGACCGCAATACGCACGTGGAAGTTGCATCGCAGGTGGTGCCGGGCATTCGCAAAATTGCCGTTTCTGACGCGTTGATCGTTGTTACGCGCGGCGAATACTTAGTTGATTTCGACGCTTATGTTCAGTTTTTCGATCCGGAAACGCTGGCTTTTGTGGGCGAACTAACCACGACTGAATCTGGCATTTTGTACCCTTCAGAAGGCGTATTGATCATCAACGACAAAGCTTATATCGCCATCAACAACGGGTTTGATTTTGGCAATGAAGTGGGCGAATTGGCGGTGGTGAACCTCGCTGATTATGCGGTGGAAAACCTCTACAACCTCGGCCCCGATGGTAAAAACCCGGACAACCTCATGTTTGACGGAGAAATGCTGTACACCCTGAACAACAAGGATTTTAGCGGCAGTTCGGTTTCTACCCTTGCGCTCAACGGTGCTGCGCTGACCACGACCAACCTTTCGGCGGTTTCTTCCGGCTGCGGCACTTCTGCCTTGTTTGAAGACGCCATTTTGTATCAGGAACTGGGAAATACCCAGGTTGGGAAATTTGATCCCGTATCGCAAAGCACGGTGGCGCTCAATGAATACGGTAAAGTTTTCTACGGCATGGCTGCCGATCCCACCGGCTCGTTCCTGTATGCAGCCGAAACGGACTATGTGACCTTCGGTGAGGTTTTTATTTATGATGCAGCGGGCAGTATCCTCGAAAGCTTTGAGGCTGGCGTTTCACCGGGCAATCTAGCGTTCGATGTCCGAAATGTGAACGACGTAGATGAAACGAAAACAGAATTGACGGCGCTTTCTGTTTTTCCAAACCCGGCCACCGACGCGCTGACTTTGCGCACTGATTTGCTTTGGAACACCTGCGAAGTGACGGATGCCCAGGGCACTAAGGTACTGCAACGCGCAGCCAGCGGAGATCAGACTTTGTCCGTTCAGGAGCTGCCTGCGGGCGTTTATGTCCTGCGCCTTTACGGCGAAAACGGGCAGGCGATGCAGCGGTTTGTGAAGCAATAAAAACAGAATGGCCGTGAAAGAAATCGCTCAAGAGTACATGATGTATACCCTTTCTCAGGATGGCGACCGCTACCTGCTGGAGGTGGTGTGTGGCACGGTGGGTATTTATGAGTTAATGATTGAACTTTCAGAGTAGGAAACCGCACAATTTCTTGAAAATGGAATCCCCTGGACAAGAGCAATGGCCAATGCCATCCGCAACCGTTCAGGGGATTATTTAGCTCGCAGGGTGCAAAGGTGAATTACTCGCCCACGCCATACTTACTCACCGCAGAAACCGTCACCGGCAACTTACCTTTGGTTTGAAGCTGCCCAAGTACGACTTGCGCGGCGACTTCCTGCGTCAGCGCGTCTTCGTCATACGCTTCCAATACGCAACCCATTTCATCAAAAAACTTCAGGCTGTAAGGATTGCCAAAAACCACCAACGCCACTTTGTTCTGCTTGTTCAGCTCGGCAACTAATGCGCGGGCATTTGCCGTAAGGCCAAAATCCTTTTTGATGTTGTTGGTCATGCCATGCAGGCTAACGATGACCAATGACGCGGACTTCAGGCTTTTCAGTACCTGGTTCCGATCGGCTTCCGGAGGATCGGCTTGCACAGCAAAAGTTTTGAGGGTTGTATTGCCTTTGCTCAAAAATTTCGTAAAAACGGGTTTGTCTTTTGTGCCAATGCTCAGCGCAGCAATGTTTCCGGCTTTGGGTGCAGGCAGGCGGGTATCTTCGTTGCGGACGAGGGTCAGCGCATTTTCGATGAGTTTCCGGCGCAACGCCTCCGCTTCGGTTGTATGCAGGTCTTCCTTTATCCCAGCTGCCGGGATGGGCGAAAAGCGCGTCAGCCCGAGGCGGTATTTGGCGCGCAGGACTTTTTTCACGCTGGCGTCGAGCTGGTTTTGTTGCAGGCGGCCATCTTTCAGGTAGGCTTTGATTTCGCGCAAAGCGGCGTCCATATCTTTGGGTAGAACCAGCACATCGTTGCCCGCCAGCAGGGCTTCGGCTTCCACAACACCGGGCTTGTGGTGTTTGGCTACGCCTTCCATTTCGAGCGCGTCGGTGAAAACTAAGCCGTCAAAGCCCATTTTTTCTTTGAGGAGTGTGGTGATGGTATTCCGCGAAAGTGTCGTTGGGCGGTTGGGGCGGTCGTCGAGCGCCGGAATGTGCAGGTGCGCCACCATGACGCTGCCAATGCCCTCCTTGACCAATTCCCGAAAAGGGTACAGTTCAATGCTGTCCAAACGCGCCATATTGTGTCGGATAACGGGCAAATCGAAGTGCGAATCCACATCCGTATCGCCGTGCCCGGGGAAGTGTTTGGCGCAAGCCAGAACGCCGTTGTCCTGCATGCCTTTCATGTATTGCAGGCTTTTGTCGGTGACATTCTGGCGGTCTTCGCCGAAAGAACGGAATCCGATGACCGGGTTGGCGGGGTTGTTGTTCACATCCGCAACCGGGGCAAAGTTGACTTGTACGCCAATGCGGAGGAGTTGGCGGGCAATTTCTTTCCCCATATCATAGATCAGTTGATTGTCGCTGATGGCACCCAGCATCAACTGGCGCGGGAAGCTCATGGTCGTTGCCACCATGCGCATTCCGAGGCCCCATTCTGCGTCTATGGCCACCATAAGCGGTACTTTTGGCGACAGAGATTGGTAGCGGTTGGTCAATTCGGCTTGCTTTTCCGGAGTTCCCTGAAAAAAACAAAGACCGCCCACGTGGTGTTTCTTAATCAAATTTTCGACTATTGCAGTATGGTCGGGACCTTTGTCGGAATGCGCGCGAATCATGAACAACTGACCCAGCCGTTCCGCTTCGTTCATCGCGTTGAACAGGGAGTCTACCCAGCGGCCTTCGGCGGTATCGGCGTAGTCAATTTTGATGGGCGTTTGCACCGGTGCGGGGCTGCTGCAATCCAATTGCAGGAACAAAACCACGGCAAAAACCGGCAGCGCCAGGCGCCGGATGCGGCTAAACCGGGGGCGGTTCCCGGCGAAAAAGATCGTAGTGATGGACATTGGTTGATTTTTGATTAAGACAATCCGTATTGATTTTGGTACAAATTTAATTGACTGTTCTTGTTTTGAACCCGGTAAAGGCGTTTTCCCACTGCAGATCGGGAAAATTATTCCTCCGGAGGCAACCAGACCGTGCAAAAAGGTGTACTTTCCTGGATATTTCCCATGAAAAATGGGTTAACCTAATCTTTTTAACTGAAATGAACGAAGTTCAAATACCGCAGGAAGAACTCGCCCGGCTGGTGCAAGTCAATTACCCGCAATTGGGCGAAATGAACCTGAAAGAAGAGATTCTGACAGTCGGTAAAGCCCTGCGCTTTGAAGAAGGCGAGGTCATGATGGACTACGGCAGTTATGTGCGGTTTGTGCCCCTCATTTTGGAAGGCAGCATCAAAGTGACACGGGAAGGGAACGATGGCACTGAAATCTTGCTGTATTACATCAAGGCAGGGGAATCCTGCACCATGTCGTTTACCTGCTGTATGTTGAATAAAAAAAGCGAAATCCGCACCGAAGCAGAAGAAGATACCTTAGTGCTCGGCATCCCGCTAAAATATATTGACGAGTGGATGAACCGCTATCCCACCTGGAAAAATTTCGTTATGCTGTCTTACGACAACCGGATGCTGGAGTTGATTAAAACGATTGACAGCTTAGTTTTTCAAAAAATGGACGAACGCCTGCTGAAATACCTGCAAACAAAAGTCGAAACGAAAGGAACAGACGTCATCGGTGTCACGCACCAGGAAATTGCCACCGACCTGAACGCCTCGCGGGAAGCCATTTCCAGGTTGTTGAAACAAATGGAAAAACAAGGATTGGTGCAGTTGGGGCGGAATATGATTCGAGTGAAGAAGAAGCAAGTGAGCGAGTAGTCAAATTTGCAAACTTGCAAACTTGCAAAGGGCAAATAGGCAAGTGAGCAAACTTGCAAACTTTCCCTTTGCAAACTTGACCTTCACCCTCAAGCCACCGTTTCATTCAATGTACTCGGGAAAACGTAGTTGGTCAATTCAAACAACCCACTTTCCTGCATCGCTTTGATGCCGCCTTTGATGTCCACCACGTGCTGAAACCCGCGCGCTTTGAGGATGGACGCTGCAACCATCGAACGATTGCCAGTTGCACAATACAGGTAGTACGTTTTGTTGCGGTCCAACTCGCCGATGAAGTCATTAATGTAGTCTAAAGGATAGTTTTTCACGTCTTTTACGTGCTCGGCTTCGTATTCGCTTGTTCTGCGCACATCCACGAGGTTGGGATTGGCTGCGTTTTTGGTCTCTTCTGCATATTCAGCAGGGGTGATGGAGGGAACCTGATCCACTTCGTGCACTGCATCCATCCACGCTTCTATGCCGCCTTTGAGGTACCCGACAATGTTGTCGAACCCTACCCGGGAAAGCCTGGTAATGGTTTCCTCTTCTTTGCCCACCGGTGTTACCAACGCAATGGGTTGCTGCACATCCATGACCAGCGCGCCCACCCAAGGAGCAAACTGGCCATCCAGACTGATGTTGATCGCATTGGGGATAAAGCCTTTTGCGAACTCCTGTGCCGGGCGCACATCGAGCACTAAAGCTTCGGTGGCGTTGACCGCTTCTTCAAAACCTGCTGGAGAAAGCGCCTGCGCGGCACGTTCCATCACGGTGTCGAAGCTTTCGTAGCCCTGTTTGTTCATTTTTACGTTCATCGGGAAATACTTCGGCGGCGTGGTGAGGCCTTCGGTGACTTCTTTGATGAATTCCGCTTTGGTCATATTGTCGCGCAGCGCGTAATTGACGGCTTTTTGTGCGCCGATAGTAGACGTCGTTTCCTTCGACATGTTTTTGCCGCAGGCAGAACCCGCGCCATGGCCGGGATAGACGATGACCTCGTCGGAAAGGGGCATCAATTTGTTGCGCAGGCTGTCGTAAAGATGGCTGGCGAGGTCCTCCAGCGTCAGAACGCCCGCTTTTTGTGCCAGGTCAGGACGCCCAACATCGCCGATGAACAGCGTGTCGCCAGTGAAAACAGCAACATCTTTTCCAGATTCGTCTTTCAACAAAAAGCAGCTGCTTTCCATGGTGTGACCGGGCGTATGCAACACCTGAATGGTCACATTGCCGACTTTCAGCAATTCGTCATCTTTGGCAACGTGCGCTTCAAAGCCAGGCTCTGCGGTGGGGCCGTAGACGATGGTGGAGCCAGCTTTTTTGGCCAAATCGAGGTGGCCGGAGACAAAATCTGCGTGGAAGTGGGTTTCCAGTACGTATTTGATTTTAGCCCCGTTTTTAGTGGCGCGGTCAATATACGGCTGCACTTCGCGAAGCGGGTCAACAATAGCTGCTTCGCCGTTGCTTTCGATGTAATAAGCGCCTTGCGCCAGACAACCGGTATAGATTTGTTCGATGTACATGAAAGGTATGATTTTATTGGTTAAAGGAATAATCTTAAGCCGGCACAAAGTTGCGGGGTATGGGAATACCGGTCAGTGATCTGCGTCACTCAAGTGGAAAAAAATATAACAATTTAAACAGCTTTTCGGTGGAACTGAATCCCCTTCGGAGCGGTTTTATTCCTTTCCAAATACACCAATCTTAAAAACCCGACGTCCCATGCAGCCCATCCAACGATCGTTGTTCCGCAACCCCTATTTTTCCTTGTTGCGAACCGCCTGGATCTACGCACGCGACAGGCAAAAGCGCTACCTGTTGATTTACAGCATGTTCATCATCAGCAACTTAGTTTCGGCGCTGAAGCCCATCATTTGGGGTTTATTCATCAATGAATTGCAAAAACAAGGCGTTGAAGTGTTGCGCTTCGCCTGGATGTATGTAGGCGCTTATTTGGCCATCCATCTCGTTGAATGGATTTTTCACGGCATTGCGCGCATCATGGAGCGCAAACTCGCTTTCCACCTCAGCCGCAATTTTTTGCAGGAACTCTACCACAAAGCGCTGCACCTCCCGGTTCGCTGGCACCAGGATCACCACAGCGGTGCCACCATCAACCGCATTCGCATGGCTTATGAAGCGCTGAAGGAGTTTTTCGAAACCGGCTTTATGTACGTTCAGGCCTTCGCCAAATTTATTTTTTCCTTTGCGGCCATGATTTATTTTTCGCCCATATTTGGATCCGTCGCTGTGCTGATCGGGTTCTTTATCGTGTTCATCATTTTTAAATTCGACAAACCTTTTATTGCTGCGCAAAAGGAAGTCAATGAAAAGCAGCACGTGGTATCTTCCACTTTGTTCGACAGCCTTTCCAACATCATCACGGTCATTACCCTGCGGTTAGAAAAGCGCATGGAAAGCGGCCTGATGGGTAGGGTTGCCGATATTTTTCCACCTTTCCGGCGAAAAATCTTAGTCAATGAGTGGAAATGGTTCACGGTGGACATGTTCGTAGCAATCATGTACGGCGTCATTTTGGTGGGGTACATTTACCAAACCTGGGTGCCCGGACAAACTTTTCTGATCGGCGGGTTGGTCATTCTGATGACTTATGTGGAGCGCTTCACCAGCGTTTTCCACGACATTGCCTGGCAATACAACCAAATTGTTCGCTATGATACGGATGTCAAAACCGCCCAAAACGGAAGCCAAAATTTACGAAAAACTGTTCGAGGCTTTTTCCGACAAGGTGATTGTGTCTTCCCTGCACCGCCTGCACCTGCTGTCCCGATTCGACTATGTGTACGTGATGGAAAACGGCCATATCGTGGAAGAAGGCACTTTTGAGGAACTGCGGCAATACAGTCTGGTTTTTCAGGAGTTGTGGCGGCACCAGGAAGAAGGGATGGAACAGGGGTGTGATTTTTTGGCACCCTGACTACAAATAAGCGGGCAATCGGGCATCTCGTTGTCAGAATATAAAGATGATGTTATCTTTGCGCCTTCTTGGAAAAAAAAGTAGTCCATGTACAAAGGCAAAAAAGTGATTGTGGTATTGCCTGCTTACAATGCAGCCTTGACCTTAGAGCAGACCTACCGCGAAATCCCGTTCGATCTGGTGGATGAGGTGATCCTGTGCGACGACGCCAGTCGCGACCATACCCTGACGGTAGCCGCGCAGATCGGCATCAGGCACATCATCGTACACGAACAAAACAAAGGCTACGGCGGCAACCAGAAATCGCTGTACAACAAAGCGCTGGAACTGGGCGGCGACATCGTCATCATGTTGCACCCCGATTATCAGTACACGCCCAAGCTCATCCCTGCCATGGTGAACATCATCGGCGATGAGCTTTACCCGGTGGTGCTGGGTTCCCGCATCTTAGGCAAAGGCGCGCTGCAGGGCGGTATGCCGCTCTACAAATACATCGCCAACCGCTTCCTCACCCTGACCCAAAACCTGTTGGTCAATTATAAACTTTCGGAATACCACACCGGCTACCGCGCTTTTAGCCGCGAAGTGCTGGAAGGCATCAATTTCAATCAGAATTCCGACGATTTTGTTTTCGACAACGAAATGCTTTCCCAGATTATCTACGCTGGTTTTGCCATCGCGGAGGTGACCTGCCCTACGAAATATTTCGATGAGGCGTCTTCCATCAACCTGCCGCGCAGCATTCGCTATGGTTTTGGCGTGCTGCGGGTGTCAGTTCGGCATTTCTTTCAGCGGATGGGGGTGGCGAAGTACCGGATGTATTTGCAGCCTCCTAACTCCCGGAGGGGGAATTAATTGAAAATTGATTAAGCATGATTGTTGATGTGGAAGAAATCCGGTTGCTGGATAAAGTAGACGCTGTGTTGCGCATCGGCGAGCCTTCGCAAGGCGCGGATGAGATGGTGCGCATTGGGCGGGAGAAGGGGAAGAAGGTGTATTTTTCGGTGGAGGAGATTGAAGAATGAAAATCCAATACTGCTCCGACCTGCACCTTGAATTTCGGGAAAATAAAAAATTCCTGGAGTACACGCCCATTCAACCAACCGGCGAAATCCTCTTGCTCGCCGGCGACATCACTATGTTCAAGCTGATCGAGGAACAGGACGATTTTTTTGACTACCTCTCCAAAAACTTTGAAGCGGTTTACTGGATTCCCGGCAACCACGAGTATTACTATTGGGATGTAGCCAGCGTAAAAATGCCCTTGTTTAAAAAAATAAGAAAAAATGTGTTTTTGGTGAACAACCAAATCGTGGTCTACAAAAACGTGGAGCTGATTTTGAGTACCTTATGGAGCCATATCCCACCCCAATACGAATGGATCGTGCAGCAAAATATGAGCGATTTTGCGGTGATCAGAAACGGTAAACGGCCTTTTACGGCCACCGATTTTAACGCCCTGCACCAAGCTGATTTTGAGTTTATTAAAGATGCCCTGTCAAAACCATCAGACCTGCAACGCATCATCGTGACCCACCACGTGCCGACGCTGATGCACTACCCGGAACAATACCGAAATAGCCGGATCAACAGCGGTTTTGCGACGGAGTTGTACGATTTTATCGAAAGCAGCCAAGCCGCTTACTGGATTTACGGCCACCATCACAGCAATATTCCGCCCTTTAAAATTGGCGACACAACCCTGCTCACCAACCAGTTGGGCTACATCATGAAGAACGAATACCAATTGTTTAACCCTTCGGCGGTTATTGAAGTCTGAATACTTTCCGCTACTTCAAATACACCTCTTCAAAAAACGCTTTGTAGACATCCAGGTTTTCTTCCGTGAGCAATTGCCGGTAGTTGTTCTGTCCAACAGCCAACACTTCAAATGCCGTAGCAGTCGGTATAAACTTATCGGCGTTCAGTTTTACGCCGTTGTAATACTTCATGGCATCCTCCTTGTTGTTGAAGCGGCGCATAACGAGCACGGGGATATTTTTCTCCTTCCCGAGGAACATGTTGGAGATGCGCAACTTATCTAATTTGTGGAACTCCTGGTTGTAGTCTGACACTTTCGTTTTGTTGCTCTCCATACTCACATTGGCGTCTTTGAACACAATGAGGATGTAGTGTGGTTCTTTGTCTTCTTCCTTGTATTTGGAAGCGACTAAGGCAATGTCATTAGCGCCACCCGGCAGTTTGGCACCGCCGGATGCGCCCAGCAAGCGCAAAATTTCTTTAGCGCGCCGTTGCTCGTCGGTATCCGGGTATGTGGCAATCACCTTTTGCAATTCCCCCACATACGCATCTTTCCCCCTCAGATTACCGGCGCACATGGCCATCAGCAGGGCGTATTTAGGTTTCAGCGGGTGTTTGCCCATCAACGCGGCTAACGCTTTTTCACTGCGCTTATACACATCCGCGAACAGCCCTTTGCTAAAATTGCCGTAAATTTCGTCGTACTGCAAATTCAGTTGAAGCTCTTCGTTCAGGTATTTTGAAGCAAACGAAGGATCCTTCAGGATGCGGGCATAGTTCGTAGTCGGGTACCGATCCAGAATCCTGTCATGATAGTGCCGGGCCTTAGCATCATTGTTGAGGTCGGTGTAGCACAGGTAGAGGTAATACCAGGCATCCAATTCGTAGTTGCTGTTTGGATAGCGGGCACAAAGATCTTCCAGTACGGCCACCGCTTTTTCATAATTCTGGAGCCGGTCGCGGTAGAGGGTTCCCAGTTTGAACATGGCTTCGCGAATTTTCAAATTGGCTTCGCCTTTTTGCGCATCTGTTTTGGGAATACCTACAAGCAGTTTGTCCACTTCTTCCTCGGTTAGCGGCGCATTGGAAATGGTTTCTGCCACGGGCGCGCCTTCCTCGACAAATTCGGAAGAAATGCGGCGGTTAGAGCGGCGCCAGTTGTCTTCTAATTTGCGCTGCCCCCACTTGGTTTCAAAATCGCGTTTCCCGCGTTTGGCCGATCGGTCGTCGTAAGCAAAAAAGGTGCTTTCCTTTTGCAGGGCGGGTTGCGGTGATCCGGTGATGGCCTGTTTTGAGCCAGGGGGGCCTTGCACCGGTTGCTGAGCAAATACAGCAGCCGCAGCGTTCCGGCGGGCTTCGTCCTGTTCTCTTCTAAGTTTATTGGCCAGGTCGCGTTTTTCTGCCCCGGTCATCGAAGCTAAGCGCAAAAGGCTGTCCTGCAACTGAATGATTTGAATATTTGCAGCAATATCGGTGAGGCTGTTGCTCAGTTTGCTCACATTGGAGTAGCGTTCATCCGTGGAAGCCATCACCTGGAGGGTACTGTCGAAATAAGCCTTCGCTGGCACATAATCCTCTACTTCATAGTACAGGTTAGCCAGCTTCAGGTAGGACTCCGCTTTCTGGGCGCGGTTTTTCCTGCTGCTACTCAGAGAAAGGGTCAAATTTTTGATGGCGTCTTCGCGCTTGCCCTCTTTCAGATCAATTTCTGCAAGCGCGTAATAGATCTGATCTACGTAATCGACATTTTTGGGATCCTTCAGCAGTTTTTCAAGGCTGGCCCGGGCGTCAGTAGCGTTGCCTTTACCACTCAGCCAGGCATTCTGAGCCATATTCAGGCGGCTGCTGAACGACATTTCATAATCCGTGCTGTACTTGAGCGAACGTTCGAACGCCGCATAAGCCGCTTCTCCATTACCCAGTCGCTGGAAGAGTTGTCCAAGAATATAGGCGAAACGCGCTTTAGTTTCTTTGTCGGAAGACAATTCGATGGCTTTTCCCAGATACCCGGTTGCAACGCCGTAAGCCTTGCGCTTGATGTGCAGGTAGGCACCAACGCCGCCCAATTCCGCGCGAACGTCCTGGAAAGTTTCCGGATCATTTTCCAACTGGCTCAGGATACGCTGGGCACCGTCGAAATTATCGCGCTCCACATAAGTTTTAGCCAGCCAAAGTTGTGCTTCCTGGTAGGCTGGCCGGTGCTTGAGGAAATAGTTGTCCGGGTTGCCATCGGCGGGCGTATCGTCTGCCAGTGTAATCAGTTCCGGCGCTTTGGAAACCGGCGCGACCGGCTCCACCGGGGTGTTAGACTTCGGTTCCCCGGATGAGGTTATCGTGGTTTTGGGCGGTGTTTTTTTGCCTTTTGAGCTGCTGCTCTTTTTCTTCTTATTCTTTTTCGCCTGGCGGTTGGCTTCTTTGCGCTTTTTCGCCTGCTCTTTGACCTTGTTTATTTTTTCTTTTTTTGCCTCTTTAGGGTTGCTTTTAGCCTTGCTGCCGCTTTTTGAGGCGGAAGCAGAACTGGAACTGCCTTTTTTTACTTTTTTACTTTTTTTCTTCAGCTTATCCGGGCTGTATTCATCCAGGAGGTAGCGCAGGGTAGATTCTGCCGATTCGTAGTCCTTTTTCAGGAACTGCGCTTTTCCAACCAGCAAATAGCAATCGTCAGTCCATTGGCTGTAGCGGTGCAGGCTGACCACGGTGGCTACTTTCTCCACAGCCTGATCCAAGTCGGCCGCCGCCGCTTGCGGGTTGCTTGCCGCAATGTAAGGGTACACTTCCAGCAACTGGTTGTAGTTATCCTGGTGTTGATCAGCCAGACTGATCATGCTACCATTCACCAACTCATTTGCATTGAAATAACCGTTGTAATGGGCAGTCGTATTGTGGTACAATTTTCCGAGGCCGGAAAGTTCGCCTTTGCGCTTCTGTGTGGTGCAGGCCGTTATGAGCATAACGGACAGCAAAACCAAACCTGCTTTATATGCCTGTTTCAAAACTATAAGAATTTAAAATTCGTTAAAAATGAGCAAGATCTGAGCAAATCCATTGGGGAGACTTAATTTTGCACGCGATCTTTGCTTTCGGCGCACAAAATTATGGCAATATCGCAAGACTTCAAACCGAAGAGCGGGGTCGAATAGTATATAAAACAAGCTAATTAACGAGAAAATGGACGGTGAACAGTCGAAATCACGTTGGGAAATATTAAAAGAGCGGCTGAAGCACAGTTATCGCTTCGTCATTATGACCGATGACACCTTTGATGAAGTGCGCGCTTACCGCCTCACTTTGCTCAATGCTTACATTTTTGTCACGAGTGTTTTGGTGGTCGTAACCTTCGCCGTGGTTTCCCTCATCGCTTTTACGCCCTTGCGTAAATATGTGCCGGGCTATGGCAGTGTGCCCGAAGATACGGCGATCCTGGACCTTTACAGCGAATTGGAGGAGATGGAAAAAGAACTCGACGCTTACCGCAGTTATTCTGAGAATTTTAGAAAAATGCTGGTTGGAGATGTACAAACCGAAGAGGAAGTGCCCCCGGTAGACGTTTCCTACTACGACAGCCTTGCCGCTGCGTCCGTGCCGGTGTCGGAGGCCGAAGAAGAACTGCGGCAGGAAGCAGAAATGGAACAGGTGGGTACCGTGGCGCGCAGTGGCCGCATTTCCAATTTCCCGATTCGGGAAGTGCCGCTGGAGCAGATGTACTTTACTTCCCCGTTGAATGGCGAAGTCGCCGCGGCTTTTATGCCCGACAAAGGGCATTACGGCATTGACATCCTGGCACCAAAAAATACCGCGATTAAAGCGGCGATGGACGGCTATGTTTTTTTCTCCGACTGGACACTGGAAACGGGCAACACCATTGGCATTCAGCACACCAACAACGTCATCACTTTTTATAAACACAATGCGACTCTGTTGAAAAAAGCAGGCAACTTTGTGCGCGCCGGCGAAGGGGTGGCCATCATCGGAAACACGGGCGAACTAACCAATGGCCCGCACCTGCATTTTGAGCTGTGGCACAAAGGAAAACCGGTAGATCCGGGGGAATACGTTGATTTTTAATCAACTCGCTCCTGCCAACTGAAATCCTGCCAACTGTTCAGGATCCCGCTTTCCGCGTGCTCCTGCCAACTGCCAACTAAAATCCTGCCAACTCCTCTATTGCAGAACCACCTTCTTTTCGGAAACCTCTTCTTCTTCTGTCAAATCAACCAAAAAGTTGGCTTTTTTGGAAGACAGGTAGGAATAAATTGCCGGAATCACATACAGCGTCAATAAAGTGGAAAACACCATACCGCCAACCACCGCAATCCCCATCGAAACGCGGCTTTCAGAACCCGCACCCAAAGCCAGGGCAATGGGCAATACGCCCAAAATGGTTGATAAACTGGTCATGAGGATGGGCCGGAAGCGCGACACCGAAGCATCCTTGATGGCTTCAAGGCGGTCGAAGCCCTGCTCCTTCCGCTGGTTAGCAAATTCCACAATCAAAATCCCGTTTTTAGCCACGAGCCCGATGAGCATGATGATGCCGATCTGACTAAAAATATTCAGGGTCTGATCGGTGAGGTACAGGGTGCCTACTGCCCCGGCCAAGGCCAAAGGCACCGTAAACATGATGATGAACGGATCTCGGAAACTTTCAAACTGGGCCGCCAAAACCAAATAAATAAGGATCAAAGCCAAAGTAAAAGCGAACAACAGGCTGGAGGAGCTTTCCTGAAAATCTTTGGAAGCTCCGGAAAGCGCAGTCTGGAACGAATCGTCTAACACGCGCTCGGCAATGCCTTCCATCACTTCGATGCCGTCCCCGATGGTTTTACCTTTGGCTAAGCCCGCAGAAACCGTCGCCGAAACAAAGCGGTTGTAGCGATAAATGGACGGCGGAGTCGTTTGTTCTTCCAATTTAACAATGTTGTCCAACTGGATCAAATCCCCCCGGGTATTGCGCACATAAAGCGAACTCACATTCACCGGTTCGTTGCGTTTTTCGCGTTCAATTTGCCCGATGACCTGGTACTGCTTGCCATTCATCAGGAAATAGCCAAACCGCTGGCCGCTCAGACCCAATTGCAGCACCTGCGCCACATCGAGCACAGATACGCCAAGGTCTTTCGCTTTCTGGCGGTCAATTTCGATGCGCAATTCCGGTTTGTTAAATTTCAAATCAACATCCACGATGTTGAACGTCGGTTCTTTTTGGGCTTCTTCCACAAACTTGGGTAAAACTGCTTTCAGTTTTTCAAAATTGGGTGCCTGAAGCACGAATTGCACCGGTAGCCCGCCGCGCCGGTCGCCAAACGAAGGCTCCTGCGTAATGAAGGTGCGCGCGCCGGTCAGCGATTTTACTTTGGGCATCAGTTCTTCCAGAATGTCAGCCTGTCCGCGATCCCGTTCCGCCCGATCTTTCAAAATTATGGTAATAATGCCGGTATTGACCGTAGAACCGCCCCCAAAGCCGGGTGAAGTGACCGTAATGATGCCGTCGCGCTCAGGGATGGTTTTCATCGTCACGTCCGACAGTTCGTTCATATACGTTTCCATGTATTCAAAGGTAGAGCCTTCCGCCGCAGTAGCTGCTCCGCGCAACCGGCCCCGGTCTTCCATCGGAGATAGTTCGTTGGGCAGGCTTCCCCCTAATGAAAAGATGATCCAGCCGGAAACGGCCATAATGACGAACGCCATCCAGCGCCAGCGCAGGAAACCGTTCAACGAGCGGCGATATCCCTCAATCAGCGCAACGAAAAATGGCTCGGTTACGCGGTAAAACCAGGAATGGTGTTCGTGCTTTCTCAGCAACCGCGAGGCCAGCATGGGGGTGAGCGTGAGGGCCACAAAAGCGGAGATGAGCACGGCACCGGCGATGACGATGCCGAATTCCCGAAACAAGCGCCCGGTAAGCCCCTGAAGGAAAATTACCGGCAGGAAAACCGCAGCCAGTACGACCGTGGTGGCCACCACTGCAAAGAAAATTTCCCGCGAACCTTTCAGCGCTGCCTGCAAAGGCGGCACCCCTTCTTCTATTTTTGCATAAATATTTTCAAGCACTACAATGGCGTCGTCCACTACCAAACCAATGGCCAGTACGACACCCAGCAAGGTGAGCACGTTGATGGAAAAACCGGCTAAATACATGATGAAGAACGCCCCGATCAAAGAGATGGGGATGGCCAATACCGGAATGATCGTGGAACGCCAGTCGCGCAAAAAAAGGAAAATGATGAGTACGACTAAGAAAAAAGCGATGTAGATGGTTTCCTGCACTTCAAAGATGGAAGCCCGGATAAAGGTGGTGACGTCGAAGCCAACCAACACTTCGATGTCTTCCGGCAGGTTTTTTTTGATTTGTTCCAAACGGCGGTACACCTCGTCGGCAATGTCCACGTAATTGGAGCCGGGTTGGGGAATGATGGCGTTGCCCACCATCGGCACGTTGTCGCGCTTGAGCACGGTGCGCAGGTTTTCAGGCCCCAGTTCGGCAAAACCGATGTCGCTGAAACGTACGATTTTTCCGGATTCTTCCTTGACAATCAAATTGTTGAATTCTTCCGCTGTGGAGATTTGCCCCATCGTACGCACGGTCAACTCTGTATTCGTGCCTTCCACACTGCCGGAAGGGAGTTCCACATTTTCGCGTTCCAGTGCGGTGCGCACATCGAGTGGCACCAAGCCGTAAGCCGACATTTTATCCGGGTCAATCCACATACGCATGGCGTACTTCCGCTGTCCCCATATCCGCACTTCGCTCACTCCGTTGATGGTTTGAAAGCGTTCCTTAAATAAGTTTTCAGCGATTTCAGTCAACTCCAGCAGGTTGCGATTTTTGCTGCTGATGTTCAAAAAAACAATGGGTTGCGAATCTGCATTGGCTTTGGTGACGATCGGCGGATCCACGTCTTTGGGCAATTGCCCCTGCGCCTGGGATACTTTTTCGCGCACATCGTTGGCGGCGTCTTCCAGCTCTATCTCAAGGTTGAATTCTACCGTGATCGTACTGCGGCCTTCCCGGCTGGTGGAGGTCACCGAACGAATACCCGCAATGCCATTGATGGATTCCTCCAGCGGCTCCGTGATCTGTGATTCAACAATTTGGGCATTAGCGCCGGTGTAGTTGGTAGAAACAGTCACAATCGGGTTTTCCACACTGGGATACTCCCGGACGCCAAGCGATTGCATACCAATGAATCCAAAAAGTAGGATGACAATGGAAAAGACACTGGCCAAGACTGGTCGCTGGATGCTGGTGGAGGATAGACTTGACATAATTAGGTGATTTTTATTTACTCAAACTCAGTGATCGTCACATCTGATCCGGGTTTGACTTGCAAAATACCGGTGGTAATTAACGTATCGCCGGGGCTCAGGCCGCTCGTCACTTGAATATAGGTATCCTGACGAACCCCCGTTTCAATATTCACCGCTTCGGCTTTTCCGGATTTATACACATATACTTTTTTGCCGTTCAACTCCGGGATAATCGCCTGCGTGGGGATCATGATGGCTTTGTCGGATTTGGAAAGATTAACCGAAATATTCGTAAAAGCTCCCGGCAAAATCCGCCCCTGGGGATTCGGTGCCGATGCTTTTAGTTTTAAGGTACGCGTATTGGCGTCAATGTTTGGTTCTTTGGCAACCACGGTAGCGGAAAACTTTTCGTCGGAGCCGTCGAGCCGGAAGTTGATGCGGGTGCCGCGCGCCACCTGGCGGCTGTATTTTTCGGGGATGGAAAACTCAATGTTAATTGGGTTGATGCTCACCAATTCCACGATCGGCGAACCGGGTGAAAGGTAAGCGCCATCGCTTACCTGGCGCAAGCCCAGCAAACCTTCAAAAGGCGCCCGGATGGTGCGTTTTTCGATTTGAACGCCCAGTAGCGATATTTGCGCTTTCACCTGATCGGCTTCTGCGCGGGCGATTTCGTACTCCTGAAGGCTCACGCCTTCTTTTGCATAGAGGCCCTGAAGGCGCTCTGCAATTTTTTGGGTCAGGTCTTTGCGCACCTGCAATTCGCGCATTTGTGCCTGCAATTCCTGGTTGTCTAATTGCACTAATACCGCGCCTTTTTTCACCAGCATGCCTTCTGAAAACTTGATGTCGGTTATCTTTCCGGCCACCTCACTGCTAACGAATACCTTCTCATTGGCCACCGTAGAGCCGTTCACCGAGATGTAATCCGTCAGCTCACCGGATTTGATGAGCATGGCTTTGATGGGAATATTTTCTTGTTTGGGCATGCCCGAGCCACCGGTTTCTTTACCCGGCGGTGCCGCAGTTTCGGCTGAAAAAAAACCAGTTTGGAAAAGCCAGAATGCGCCGCCAAAGATGACCGCTGCCAAAACCAGCGCCAGAATCCGAATAGTCCGTTTGCTCATACGTTGAGGGAAGTTGGTGTTGAATCCGTAGAATAGGCCCGGGGTTGAGGTACAAGGGGCTAAGATACAAAAAGGTTGGATGTGGAGGAGAGAAGATTGTGGGGTGGGTGAAATGCCGAACAAGCGGTATGTGACCGAAATCAGTGGGGATAATATCCTGAATATTGAACAAAAAGGCGCATTCAAAAGTTTTCTTATCTTTGTTCAGGCGCTCGGGAAGTGCATATATTAACGTGTTAGCGGTCAGCATAAAAGACGGCACGGATTAAAAAAACATTAACTCAAAACAAAAAAATGAACAAAATTGAAATTCCATTAAGGGTCGCTGAATTAATAAGGGTCGCTTTCTCCGGGCAAGGTATTTTGATTCTAACCAAGGCGGGGGTTCCCGACCTTAGCCATAGCTAAGGGAGGTGGTTCCCCAACGCAGGGTAGGAGCAAAAGGCCTCCTGGAAAAGTGGACAGTTATTATTTCAGCGACCCTAAACAGTTATCACTAATTCACTAAACCCATTTCCGCTCTTTTTTACCTGAATCTGCGTCGCAATCCGCTCTTTCATCGCCTTTACGTGCGAAATGACGCCGATGGTTTTGCCCGAAGCTTGTAGGTTTTCGAGCGTGGTGACCACAAGGTCGAGGCTGTTGTCGTCCAAAGCCCCGAAGCCTTCGTCAATAAACAGGGAGCGGATGGTGGTGTTGCGCCCGGCCAGGTCGGACAAGCCCAGCGCCAGGGCGAGGCTGACCACAAAGCTTTCGCCGCCCGATAACGTGTTCATCGAACGGCGGTTGTCGGCCTGGAAGGTATCTACAATCTCTAATTCAAGGTCTTCGCTGCTGCGCTTGCGAATCAGGTAGCGGCCATTCAGGCGGGTGAGGTGCCGGTTGGCCAAAGCGGTCAGTTTTCGCAGGGTCAGCGATTGCGCAAACACCCGGAATTTTTTGCCATCGGCCTGCCCGATGAGTTCATTCAATTTGGCCCATCTGGTGAGTTCTTTTTCCTGATTTTGAATGGTTTGGATCAACAATTGAGCCGTTTTTTTCTGTTTTTCGTTGAACGCTAATTTTTCATTCAGGCCGCCAATCAATTGCTGAAGCGTATCGTAAAGTGCAGTTTTTTCGGCCTGCTCCAATTGTAAGGCCACATAATCACTGGGTTCTTCCCCTTCCGTTTTGACTTGCGCCCAGGCTTCGGCTAACCCTTTTTTCGTTTCCTGGATTTCGAGGGCTTTTTGTTCCAATCGTTTTTTCAAAACTTCAAGCGCCGTGCGTTCTTCTTGCGAAAGCAAAGCTTCTCTGAGCGCTTCGAGGGACGCAAATCCTGCCTTTTGGGCGGATTCGTTCAGGGTAGTTACCAATGCCGAGGCTTTTTCCTGCAAAGTCAGGCTTTCTGATAAACGGGCTTGCTGTAAGCGCAAATCACTTTCCAAATTGGCGGAGATTGCATTTAACGCCTCGCGCAACGCCTGGGTTTTCAGCTTTTGGTCTCCTGTTTTTTCTGAATACGCCGCTCGCTCCTCCATCGGATTTTTATCGCCAAGCACCGTTCGGCGCTGATTTTGCAGCGCATTAAAAGTGGCTTGTTCTGCTTGTACGGCGCGTTGCAACTGTTCGTGCCTTCCGGCAAATTGTTGGGTTTGTTTTTGCACCTGTTGCACTTCGCGGCGGGTTGCTTCGCGATCGTTTTGGGCAATGGCAAGTTTTTCTTTGCCCAATCGCCATAGATCGGTCCATTTTCTGAGCGTATCAAAGTTTTCCCGGGCTGTTTCGACGCTGAATTTCAGGTCATATTTTTGCAACAGGAGCGCTGACGACGCCTGAATTTCCGCCAACTTAGCCCCAACCTCTTGCTGTTGCGCGGTGGCGTTCTGCAATTCATTTTCCAAAACCCGCAGTTCTGTGACGCGTTCGCTCAGGTGTTTGCTTTTTTCCTGTAAAAGGCGCTCTTTTTCATCCAGTTCTGCGTTGACTTTTGCTAATTTTTCTTTCTGAACCCGCTTCAAAACAGCGGTTTCCTGCACTGCTGCCACTTTGCTTTGCAACAGATGCGACCGCGACAGCGCAAAACTTGAATCGGACCATTCTGGCGCAATACGGGCAATTTTATCTTCGTATCCCAGAATTTGTTGCAGTTGTTTTTCGATGGCACCACTCAGGGGTTTCAATTCGTCGCCGCGAAGTTGGCGGATTTGGGTCGCGATTTCATTTTGGCGGAGTAGCAACTGCCGTTGCTCTTTGTGCAGTAACTCATACTGACGGGTTGCTGCATCCAATTCCTGCTTCGCCTGATCCACAAAAGGCCGCTTGTGGTGGTTCTGATGAAAAGGATGGTGGATGGAAAAGCAGAGCGGGCAAGGTTCGCCTTCTTTCAGCTCATCCCGGTCTTTTTCGTAATTGGCAATCAGCAACTGGTCTGCATAGACCTGTTTTTTGAACGCCAAACGCAGTTCCATATCTTCCACCACTTCCAAAGAGGACATGATCCGTTTATTGATTTCTTCTTCTTCGTTTTCGAGGTGCAACACCTGCTCTTCAAGCGTAGAAAGCTCCACAAGCAGGTTGTTGTAGCTTTCCGTAAGCTCCGATAATTCCCTGAGCAACCGCGTCTCATCGTTCAGTTCCTGGATTTCGATCGAGAGCAGTTGCAGCAATTCATTGCGGTTTTGCGCGTATTTTTCCGGACTGCCTGCTTTGAATTGCTCTTGCAGCGCTGCAATTTCCGAACTCAGATTGGAGGCCGCGCCATCCATTGCTGCAACTTCGGCCTTTAGTACAGCGAATTGTTTTTGGTGGGATGCGACTTTTCGATCAAGGTCCGTTTTACTGGTCGTGAAGTCGCGTAATTGGTCGCGCCGCAACTCAATTTCAGGCAAATCACCATTCAGTTCTTCCCAGATTGGCCGCTCCGCAATCCAGGCTTCGGCGATCTCAATTTGCTGATCGAGCGCAGCAATCCGCTGCTGTAAGGCTGCATCTTGACGGCGGCTGTCATCCAATTCAGCGGTGGCTTGTTGCAGCGCTTGCTGCTGTCGGGCAAACGCTGCGCTTTTTTCTTCCAATTGTACATCGAGCCGGGCGGCTTCATCCCAAAGCGGCTGGAGCTGTATTTGCTCCTGTTCGAGCGCTTTCAACAACATTTCGCTTTCGCTCAATTGAGCGGCAGTCCCTTCTTTTTCAGCCTGTTTTTCTGTAATGGAGGCCGCCAATTGGGTCAATTCGGTTGCCATCGCTTCCAAACGCTGGCCCCAATCGTCTAAGCGCGCGATATCGGGAGAGCAGGGTTGTGCAAGGTCGTATCGGGCTAATTTTTCCAAATCGGCTTGTGCCGCGAGCGTTTCTGATGCCAACAACTGTAGGGCTTCATCGAGCGTTTTTTGTCTTTCGATTAATTCGTTTTGCTTTTCGATGCGCTGGATGCGGGCCCGCAGGTTTTCTATCGCCGCTTTCATCAATGCACTTTCGTTCGTTTTTTCTTCGCGTTCCTGGTGCCAAGCGTCCAAAGTCGCTTCCTCAACAAGCTTCAGAGCGTCCATTTCTTTTTTCAAATCCGCTAATTTCGCAGCTTCCTGCTTGTGCTTTTCAAAAGCGGCGATAGAAAGCTGGCTGTATATTTCGGCGCCGGTGATGCGTTCCAGCAGTTCGCTGCGCTCTTTTTCATTGGCTTTTAAAAACGCGGCAAAATCGCCCTGCGACAACAAAACCGAACGGCAAAAACGGTCGAAGTCTAAGCCGGTGACTTCCTCTACTTTGGCGTCAACTTCCTTTACTTTTTCGGCAATGATTTCAAACGCTTGTTTTTCATCGTTCCATTTTGAGAGTTCCCGATCCGGGCCTACAATATTGCCATCCACTTGTTTTCGCGTACGGCGGATGCTCCAGGATGCAAAAAAAATGGCTTTTGCGGTTTCAAATTCCACGCCCGCCGACGCTTCGATTGCGCCGTAAGACAGGGCTTCTTTTACTTCTTTGTTTCGGTGTATTTTGCCGTAAAGCGCCAGGGTGATGGCGTCGAGGATGGTGGTTTTTCCGGCACCCGTATCTCCCGTAATGGCAAAAAGATCGCTTTGCGCCAACGGCCCGTTGATGAAATCAATTTCGGACTGACCGCGAAGCGAATTGAGGTTTTGTATGACGACTTTCCGGATTTTCATGCGATGGGCTGGTTAAGGGTAGCATCCTGGTTTTCCTGCATCCACTGGCGAAGCTCTAAGAAAGTTTGCATCAACGCGCCGCTTTCCGCTTCGGGGATTTGGAATTGTTCGCAGCGCTTTTTGAACACCTCGGTCACTTCTAAATCTTCCAGCGCAACCCCTGCTGTTTCGGTATCGCTGTCGGGGCTTACTCCGATTCGGTTGACCCTGATTTTTAGCAATTCCAGGTTCATACCGGTGGCAAAATCGCGCAACTGCACATCCATTTGCGGGACGTATTGATCCGTTTCTATCAAAACTTCAACCCAGGGTATTAAAGAACCATGTGGCCTTTCGGCAAAACGTTGCAAGCTTTCTTTTACCCCTTCCAGGTCGCCCTGAATGGTTTTTAACCGCCGAAAAACGGGCACTGGAATTTGCTGGATGTTTTTCAGTTTTTGTCCTTCAAAATCGAGCAAACTGACACTTTTGTCGTCTTTCACTTCGCTGAAACTCAACGGCAGGAGTGACCCGGAATAGCGGATATGCGCAGCGTCGCCGATGGTTTGTGCGCGATGGATATGTCCGAGTGCAACGTAATCGAAAATGTCCGGAAACTGCCCCGCTTCGATGTTGGCAACGTCGCCGAGGTAGATATTGTCCTGCTTGTCGGAGCTCGCCGCCCCGAAGGCGTAGAGGTGTCCGGTGGCGAGTATCGGAACATTGTATTGCCGGTAAGGCTCGGCGCAGGCCGCCAATTGTTGATAATGTTGCACAATGCCCTCCCGCACCCGCGCCACCCGATCAAATCCGCTTGTGGGGTTGCCGCCCTGGCGTAAATCCCGGTCGCGCAAAAAAGGAACCGCTGCGACAACGGCCAATAAGCGGCCTTGCTCATCTTTTAGTTCGAGCATGGCGTCTTTCGGGTTTTCCGGCGCGGCACCCATTACTTGAATATTCAAGGCTTGCAACAATTCGCGGGGCGCATCTAATGTGGAGGGGGAATCGTGGTTGCCACCGGTAATGACGATGTTACGGCAGGCCGTGCCGAGCAATCCGGTCAGAAAGCGGTAGTAGAGTTGCAGCGCGTAGTTTGGCGGATTGCCTACGTCAAAAATGTCGCCGGAGACAATCAGCGCCTCTACCTCGTGGGTTTCAATGCAATGCTGAAGCCAGTCTAATGCTAAGCGGTGCTCGGTTTCCCGGTCGTTGTGCAGAAATTTTTGCCCCAGATGCCAATCTGAAGTATGCAGGATGCGCATTGATGCCGTAATTTGATCGAGCCGAAGATCGGCAAAGTTTGGCAAAATGGCATTAATTAATTTAGTTGGGTGTCTGGCTTTAGAGTTCGAGAGCAAGGCCTGTGAAGACCCAAAAGTGGGATTTTACTTGTGTAAATGACCAGTTTTGAGCCGAGCATAACGCCGCTATCGGGCTATAAAGCCGGGCACTATTTTCCAAACATGAATCCTACTGAAAAAAGGAAACGAGCTGCCGACTGGTCAAATTTGTAGTCATCGCCAAAAAAAGTGAGGTGATCGCCGAACTTGGAGAAGTTGCCTTCGTAGCGGAGGTCAATCATCAATTTCCAGATATCCAGCCCCAGGCCGCCTTGCCAGCCAAAGGTAAATTCATCGAATTTTTGTTCGTAGCCCTCCACGTCCGTCAATTCAGAAGAGCTGTTGATGTAGACGTGTCCAACCGGCCCGGCGTGCAGGCGCAGGGGGCCAAATTTGGCACCAAACAGCAGCGGAATATCCAGATGTTGGTATTTTTCTTCCTTGATTTCTGCTGGCAGGTCAGGATTTTGAGGATCCGTGACTTCAAAATCTACCCGGCTGGAGTTGAACAGGAATTCGGGTTGGATCAAAAATTTGCCGATTTTCGCCTGAATGACCAAACCGCCGTGGATGCCGTAACGGGCCTCTTTTAGCGCTAAAGACAACTGGGAAGTACCATTTTCTATAATGTTCAGATCGCTTGGGTCAATATCCGTGGTGCTTGCGCCTACGCGGAGACCAATTTTGAATTGCGCTTCCGCAGTGGTGAAGCAGCAAATGGCCAAAAAAAGTGTGGAAATAACCGTTCTCGTTAACATGGATCGTGTTTTGCGTGTTTAACGTTTTTGATTTTTGAAAAGGTATGTTTCAAGGTTAGCAATTTGTATTTTATTGAGTTAATGTATCTTAACAACTTTCGTGACGACTTTCTGCCGGGCACCTTCAAGAGCCAGGTTATAGAGGCCCGGTTTTAGCGCCCTCAATGCCGTTTCTGCCTGTTGCAGCATTATATGCGAATCTTCCTCCTCCAGCACGAACACGAATCGCCCGGATAAATCGGTCAATACGGCTCGTTTGAAAGCTTCCCGGTGCGAAAGCTGAATCTGTGTTTCGTAGCTGAATGGGTTGGGCGTCAGGGCTATTTTGACCGCCTCGACGCTGTTTTCTACCGTTGGGTTGGGTAATAAAGTGGTAATGAACACTTTAAACAAGCGGTTGGTGGCGCTGCTTGGGGTAATGTTCGGTATCACCGCCTTGATGCCGCCGAAGATGCACCCAGCTTCTGTCCGGCCTTGTAAGGCACGCAGATTGATCACTTCGTTGGGGTAATGCGCAATGTTTTCGTTAAGAATAAATTTGCCATTGGTTCCCAACAACTCATCAAAAACCTGAGGCAGTACCACTTCTTCCGAACTGCCATCCGCGTAGCGAATGAACGTGGTGATTTGATCAATAAACGGCACAAGGTCGTCTTCTTCAAAAGTTTGGGCGTTTTCGTTGTAGGTATGGTAGCTCAATCCAGCAAAAAAAATGGAGTACATGTTTTCGGCGACTTCGTCGTACATCGGAACGATAGGGCAGGTATAGTGGCTCATTTTTTGTTCGTAGGATGCATCAAGTTCAATGCTTTCTTCACTGATATAGATCGGGTTGAAATAAGGGACATCCGCGTCGGGACGAAATACGCCACCATAAACCCCTAAAGCCGGGGTCATTCCCGGAAGCATGAGGGGCGCGAGGTTGAGGTCGCGGCGGTGGTATTCCGCATCCTGAAAAGCGGTGTAATTGGTAATGCCCAACGAGTTGGCGTCATCCTGAATGCGGAAACGCAGGATTTTATTGGTGTAGGTTTGAGTAAAAACCGGCGCGCCTGTCTGGCTGTACAGGCCCTCAAAATTGTGCCCGCCAACGAGGTATAATTCGTCTGCCAGGTGGTGCATTTCTCCTCCGCATATTTTGAGTCGGTCGTCGTTAGTCTGACGCAGGGCGCTTTGCACATTGCCCGCGTTTTGGACGGCATTAACCAAAACCGGCAAATCGAGCGCAGTCATTTTTGAAAAGGTAATGAAATCGCCGCTTGCTGTTTCTTTGCCATACCCTCCAACAAGGTAGAGTTTGTGGTCAAGCTGTACAAATTGTGGGTTGGTAACCAACAAGGCATCCGACAAATGCACAGGAAGTTGGGTGACGTCGTAAGACCATTTTTCGCCACTATTCGGATCGAGTACCCAAATGTATTTATTGGCAGTACTTTCCGGGAATCCGGTGAACGGAAAGAAGCCGTGCAGCCCGTTGCTCCTGCCTGCAACCATGATCCAGTAGCCGTCCCATTGAGCGAAGGCGAAAGAATGCAGGGGCGGCCATTCCGGAAAGGTAACTTCTTGCAGTTCCATCAAAAAAGGCGGGTTGGCAGTGGTTTGGGCGCTGCCCCGCAGGCTGAGAACGACAAACAGGGCAAAGAAGAAGTGTTTTTTCATGATTTTAAAGTTGATTTTGAATTGCTTGTGGTTAAATGTAGCGAACTGGTGGGTACTGGCATTTTCTTTTCAACCAATGGCGGGCAATCTTCAACCAACTTCGGGTTGGAGTAAATTAACGGTTGATGATGCCAGTAAGCAGGAATTCGTACAGCGAAAGTTGGGGAGCGGCATTCCGGTTCCATTGGGCCGGAAGCCCGTTTTGAAGCCGATAGTAATCTTCCACTAAATCAGCTTGTTGTTCTAAATTGAAAAAAGCGAGGCTCTTGCCGGAAGCGATAGCCTGTTCGAGGGCTGGTTCTCCTCCGTAATTATACCCGGAGGCCGTGCGTTGAGCCGCAAGGGCACGTGGAATATAGCGGATACCAAGGTGCTGGTATTGCCAAACGTGGGTCAACTCGTGGATCAGCAAGGCAGGATAGATTTGTCCCCAACTGTTCAGGGTGTAAAAACTGACATAACAAAATCGGCTCTGGCGTGGGCCGATATAGGCGGATTCGTCTACCCGGATGTATTCGTATTGAAGTGTATCGCCAAAAATACTTTTTGCAAGGCGGATTTCCTGTTCGGTTAGTTTTCGGGTGCGGAACTTGAAAACTGCGGCAAGCAACTCGTAGAATTCGGGAAACCCGGCAATTTCTAAAAGCAGCAGCAGCAGTTCCAGCAACCAGAAAGCGCCGCTCATCCAGCGAGGGAAAGCGGCATAGGCCACATCAGACCTGCCTTTGGGATCAGCAACATGGAGCGCCAATCGCCGAAGTCGGACGGGCAATTGCAGGATTACATCGGATAGCCGCCGCCGGGTGTATCCAAACATCCTATCCAATCCTCAAAGCCTCTACTTCCGCAAGAGTTTTAGGAATAGGATTTCCCAAAACGCGGTGGCCTTCGGTCGTAATCAGTACGTTGTCCTCTATACGGATACCTCCGAAATCGAAGTAGGCTTCTAACTTGTCGTAGTTGATAAATTCGGTGTGGAGGTTTTCTTTTCGCCACAGATTGATGAGCTCCGGAATAAAATAAATGCCAGGTTCGACGGTCAATACAAATCCCGGCTCCAGCGTGCGAGCCAAGCGCAGCGAACGCAAACCAAACTGGGTGCTTCGGATAAGTTCATTGCCGTACCCAACATAGTTTTCGCCCAGATCTTCCATGTCGTGTACGTCGAGGCCAATCATGTGGCCAAGTCCGTGCGGAAAAAACAGGGCATGCGCCCCGGCTGCTACAGCTTCATCGAGATCTCCTTTCATCAAGCCCAGCGACTTTAACCCTTCCGCAATATGGCGGCTGGCGGCTAAATGCACATCGAGGTAGCGAACGCCGGGTTTTAGCGACTGTATGGCCGCAACTTCCGTATTGAGTACGATCTGGTAAATTTCTTTTTGCCGGGCAGTGAATTTTTGATCCACCGGGAACGTACGCGTGATGTCGCCTGCGTAGTGCATGGCGGTATCTGCCCCAAAATCACCCAGCACCAATTGTCCGGATTGCAGGGTATTGCCATAGTAGTGGTTGTGGAGGATTTGTCCGTTTACGGAAAGGATGACGGTGTAGGGCAAGCCGCCGCCGCCTGCGCGGGCAATGCTTTCTACCAGTCCCACTAATTCGTACTCTTTCCTACCGGCGCGGGCAGCTTTCATGGCAGCAAGGTGCATCAATCCGGAAGTGTTGACCGCTTTTTCCATTTCAGCTATTTCCTCGTCGGATTTGCAGGATCGCTGAGCCACCACAGCTTCAATCAAAGGAACAGAAGCGCCAGCCGCCAACCCGTCTAAGGAGATGCCCAACCAGCGGCTGAGTTTGATGCTGTTGTCTGCGCGGTAGGGCGGTAGGTAGTGAATAAAACGACCTTTACTGCGGGCTTCCGCCAAATAGCTTTCAATTTGAGCATAAGATGCCGTATCCGCCCCGCCTGCCGCGGCAGCAAGTTCCGCCATGGAAGGCAGCGCGCCC
The DNA here is from genome assembly GCA_038323375.1 of Chitinophagales bacterium. Lineage (GTDB taxonomy): Bacteria > Bacteroidota > Bacteroidia > Chitinophagales > Saprospiraceae > JABWAJ01. Next base: position 44,389 of record JBBQGV010000010.1, on the reverse strand, counting down.
ATCCACACGATGTGCATGATGTCGGGGTCATCGCCAAACAGGATGGTTTTGCCCGCGTCTATGTCAATAATCGCGGCAAGCCCGGGTTTGTCTATCCCCAAAAAATACAGGAAATTGCTGTCCTGCCGAAAAGGATAAACATTGTCCGCGTAATTGCAGGGACTTTCTTCATTGCCCATCAACAAAATAATCCCCGACGGGATAGCTTGTTGCAGGCGTTTGCGCCGTGCTGCGTAGGTTTTTTCCTCGAATAAATGGTTGCCACTCATATTGTTGTAATCTTCAAATTTTCAAATTTTCAAATCATTTCGGGTGTTTGGGCGACCGCGAGGGTCGCACCCTACCGGCTTTGCCCGCGCTCAAATCACCAAATTTTCAAATCATTTCGAGTGTTTGGGCGACCGCGAGGGTCGCACCCTACTGCGCTCAAATCTTCACCCTCACCCTTTCCGCTTCTTAATCTCATCCCGAATCTCCACAGCGCGCTCATAAGCTTCCTGTGCAATGGCGTCTTCCAGCATTTGTTCGAGCCGCTCGACAGAATGGGAAGCCAAGCTCCCGGATAGGGTTAATGCGGGGGTACCGGGTCGGGAAGGGTCTTCAAAAGAGATGCCGGCTTCTTCCAAAATGGCCGCTTCAACATAGATCGGACAATTGAAGCGCACCGCCATCGCCACCGCATCAGAAGTTCGGGCATCTACTTCAAGCGCACGCCCGTCGGAGAAAGCGCAATGAATCATTGCGTGAAAAACGCCGTTTTCGAGGGACGTGATCGTGACTTCCTTGATTTCTGCATTCATAGCGGTGAGGATATTGTACAACAAATCGTGGGTCAGGGGCCTGCCCGGGTGAATTTTTTCCACCACCACGGCAATCGCCTGGGCTTCAAATGCACCAATAACCACCGGGAGCCTGCGATTTCCGTTTTCTTCTTTCAGCAGCAACACAAAACTATTATTTTGTGCATCGTTGTTTGCTAAAGCAATGATTTCCAGTCTGATTTTTTCAGCCATAGTCTCTAATCTTCAAATTTACAAATCAGCCTCCTTTGTGCAAATGCCGGATTGCGCCAACCAGCACATCAAGATCGTTTTGTGTCGTGTACACATTGGGGGTAATGCGCACCCCGCTGATGTTTTCCCAAACGATGGACACCGTGTGGATTTTATATTTTGTGAATAAAAAAGAACTGATCTCTTCCGGTTTTTTGCCTTCCATGGTCAACAAACCGATGGCGCCGCCGAATTCAGGTTTCAGCGAAGTAGCCACTTTTACGCCTGGGAGTTCGTTGACTTTTTCAGCCCAGTAATTCTTCAAATAATGGAGCCTTTTAAACTTGCGTTCGCTGCCAATCATCTGGTGGAAATTAAGAGCTTGCCCGATGGCTTGCTCAATAGCGAAAGAACGCGTACCCAAGCTTTCAAACTTTCGGATATCCGCGCTTTCCGGATCCGGTGCTGCCAAGAGCGGGTACAACTGTGCGATTTTTTCTTTCCGAACATACAACATCCCGCTGCCAAATGGCGCACACAGCCATTTGTGCAGACTCGTGCCGAAATAATCGCAGTCTAAGTCCGGTATTTTATAGTCGAAATGGGCGAAAGAATGCGCGCCGTCCACCAGCACTTCGATGCCGCGTTTTCTGGCTTCTGCCGCTATTTCTCGCGCGGGCAACAGTTGCCCGTTCCAATTGATGGTATGGGTGATGTGGACGACTTTGGTTTTGGCGGTAAAAGCATCTGCAAACCCTCTGACAATCTGCGCTTTGTCTTCAATCGGAAAATCAAAGGAAATCCATTTTAGCACAATACCGTCCCGTTTTTCGCGCTGTTTCCAGGCGTTAATCATGTTGGGATAATCCTGTTTGGTCAGCACCACCTCGTCGCCTTTTTGCAGGCGAAGCCCGAAAATAATGGTCTCTAAGGCTTCCGAAGCATTTCGGTTGATGGCAATTTCGTCCGCTGAACACCCGGCCAGTTCCGCCAATTTGTTGCGCAGCGGTTCGCGACCCTGATCCAGAATTTGCCACATATAGTAGGATGGCGCTTCATTGCTCAGCCGGTTGTAGCGCTCTACGGCTTCCTGCACCACGCGCGGTTGGGGACAGACGCCCCCATTGTTGAGGTTCATCACGCTGGGCGAAACGGTATAAGCCTGCTGCACCTGATACCAAAACGTTTCGTCGGAAGCAAAGTCACCGGCTGGCAAGTCTTTGGTTTCGTCTATGAGCCGCAAAAAAGCCCGCCCTTGCTGCGTTTCAAAAAATGGAAGTACCGATGCCGCACCCACTGCGCCGGCAAGCTGTCCGAGAAATCGTCTTCTGTCGTGTGACATGGTTCAGGATTGAAGGAAAACAAGCGTTACCCGATTCAACAAATGTAACCTTTTTTTATTCTGATGCCCCTTATCCGAGCAGTGCGCCCGCTTCTTTTCCAACCGCCATCAGCGCGGTGTCCAAACCGGTGGTATCTTCATTGGCCAAATGCCTCAGAATCAGCCCCGCCAACTCCCTTCCATCTCCTTTGTGGTCTAAGTTTTCGGCGACCGCGCTTACGAAACCGACCGTATTATCGCGGGCAATTTTGATGATTTGCCACAATTGCTGCGACACATAGACTTGCTGGGTAATGTTGTGTTCGTATTCCATCTGGATGGCCAAAATCAGCGATAGTTTCAACTCTGCCACCGTCATGCCTTCTTTGCGCACCCGCAACAGCAGGTTGGGCAGGGCGATGCGCTCACAAAACAAAGAAAGGCGCTCATAAGCTTGTAGGCGCAGGGGAATGGTGGTTTGCTGCTGGCTTAGTCTGCTTTCGCTCTGTTTCAAAGCGAGTTGCCCGCTGAGGTATTGGCGCAGCAGGTAGTAGGTCGTGAAAAAAACAAGTAATCCCGGTACGGTTAACTTGATGATTTCGAGGAAAAAAGACAGGAATTCTGACATGGTCGTATTGGATTGAGAAACGCAAAAATAAATTTGTTAAGCGGTTATTCAGGAAAAAATAATGCTTTGAGCGTTGGTACACAAGCTCGCTTTCCTGATTTGCCTGTTTTTTATTCCTACAAGCTGAGGTTTTACAACAGCTTTTTAGCTCATACTGCTGCAATTACCTGTACTTCCAGCGCCAATCCATAGTGCAATTCCGGCACCGGCACTACCGCTCTAGCCGGTTTGTGTCCCCCCATGATGCGGCTATATACAGCATTTATTTTTCCCCAGTTTTCAATGTTGGAAACGTAAATGGTGACCGAAAGTATCCGGCCAAGACTACTGCCGGCAGCCTGTAAAATGGCTTCGGTATTGCGGAATACCAATTCTGCCTGCTCTTCCACAGCCGCATCGCTGCGTTTGTTCCCATCCTGATCAATAGGCAGTTGACCGGCGACGTAAACCACGCCGTTGTGAACGATGGCCTGGGAATAATGCCCGGCTGGAGCGGGGGCGTTTTCGGTATAAATGGTCTGGATGTTTGTCATGGTAAATCAATGTTTAAGGATATTGCTGCTTTTGCTACATCGCCTCACTTTTTAAAAATGAGTTGTAAAGAAAACGGACAAACCGCTAAGCGTTACACTAATTCAGCGCTGCCAGTTGCCCATTTCTTAAAATGCAAAGCTCAATCATCGCTCACCCCTATGGTGATAACCCTTGATTCCGTGATGTCTGTTGTGTTAAAACTGCCTGACAGGTTGTCAGAAATAAAATCTGAATTACTTAAACCGAATCGCCTTCACCGGACTTATCGTCGAAACCAAATAAGACGGAATCACAAGGAAAATCAACGTAATGAGGAGGGTGCCTACATTCAAAACCAGGATAGTCCAAAGGTTGATGTCCACCGGCGCTACGCTAAGGTAATAGTTGGCTTCGTCGAGTTGGATGAACCCAAAGCGATCTTGCAGCCAGCACAAGCCGACGCCGATCAGGTTGCCCCAAAACAGACCCGCTATCATGATGTAGGCGGCGTAGTAGAGAAAAATGCGCCGGATGCTCCAGTTGGCGGTGCCCAAGGCTTTCAGGATGCCGATCATATTGGCCCGCTCAAGGATAAGAATGAGCAGAGCTGTCATCATATTGATGATGGCAACGCTCAGCATTAGCGCCATGATGACGGTTTCGTTGATGTTTTGTAATTCTAACCATTCAAAAATTTCCGGAAATTTGCTGCGAATGGTTTCCGAGTTCAGGTCGTTGGGCAACTCGCTGTAAACATAATCTTCGATGGGCAGCAGGTCGTCAATGTCTTCGATGAAGACCTCGAACCCGCCCACTTCGTTTTCCGACCAGCCCAGCAGGCGCTGAATCTGGCGGATGTCCACTAAAGCAAACTTGCGGTCGTATTCCTCCAGCCCGGTTCTGTAAATCCCGCAAATATTGAAGCGCCGCTTGAGTTGTTCGCCTTTTTCTACAAAATGAACCACGAATTTATCGCCCACATCCACCCGAAGGCGGTCAGCGGTTTGTTGGGAAATCAGGATATCGGAGGACATCGCAGAATCCGCATGCGAAATAGCCTGGCCTTTTTTGATGTAATGAGCCATAAAATCCCAATCGAAATCTTTGCCTACTCCTTTCAGGATAATGCCTTCAATTTCTGCTTTCGACTTAATGATGCCGGGCTTCAGGGCAAAGGTTTGGATGTGGCGGATGCCTGCTTTTGTACGCCGTTCTTTTTCGGTAACTTGGCCAAAGCGCGTCACTTCTTCTATATATGGAACGCTTTTTACCGTATCGAGAAAAGGGTAGAAGGGTTGGTTGATGTGGATGGGGTAGGCGTCGAGTAAAGATTGGCCGACATCGAGATCGGTGATGTGGATATGCCCCCAGAACCCGAAAATTTTACTGCTGATTTCTTGTTTGAAGCCGGAGATCAGGGAAGTGGCCGTGATCATCACCGCGATGCTCAAAGCGACCGCCCCCGCCGCGATCCGAATGATGATGCGGGAGAAAGATTGCTGACCGTTTGCAGCGACGCGCTTGGAAATAAAGAATTCGAAGTTCATGTGAGGAGTAGTGGCCCCGCCAGGGATCGAACCTGGATTTTAGGTTCCGGAAACCTACGCACTATCCATTGTACTACGGAGCCATGTTTTTAAAATTGTCTGGGCAATCCAAAAACGAACGCAAATGTAGGCAATATTGTCAAATCAGGAAATAACTCCCCGAAATATTTGCCATTCCGGCGTATCCGGAATATCGGACGAAATGCTTACCGGTTCATTTTTAACAGGATGCAGAAATGAAAGATTCGCACAATGCAAACAAATTGAGCTGTCTTCATTCGCTTTTGGCGCGCCGTATTTCAAATCCCCTTTGATGGAGCAGCCGATCCGCGACAATTGCACCCGAATCTGGTGGGGTCTGCCGGTGATGGGATTCACTTTGATCAGGTAGTTTTTTCCGATTTCAGCGGCTAATTCGTAGTCGAGTTCCGCTAACTTTGCCTCGCGGGCGCGGTTGCTCAACCGGTCATAAGCTTTTACCGTGTTGTTGGTGGTATCTTTCAGCAGGTAATGACTCAGGTGGCCGTTCAGCGGATCGGGGCGGTGCAACGCGATGGCGTAGTAGGTTTTTTCTACCTTTCGATCCTGAAACAGTTTATTCATGCGCTCTAAGGCTTTGCTGGTGCGCGCGAAGACAACGGTGCCGCTCACCGGCCGGTCGAGGCGGTGGATGACGCCGAGGTATACATCGCCCGGTTTGTCGTAGCGCTTTTTGATGTATTCCTTCACCCAATCGCTGAGGGGCTTGTCGCCGGTTTCGTCGCCTTGAACCAGCCAGCCGGCAGGTTTGTTCACTGCGATGATGTGGTTGTCTTCATAAACAACCTGAATGTCTTCTTCCATGGAACGGCTTAATTTGAAATAAAGCGCAAAGGTATGAAATTATCAATTGGCTATTCGCCCTGCCCCAACGACACCTTTATTTTTGATGCCCTCGTGCATGGCAAAATAGATACGGAAGGGCTGGAGTTCGAGCCCGTACTGGCTGATGTGGAGGCGCTGAACCAAGGCGCGTTTGCACAGCGATTAGACATTACCAAACTGAGCTACCATGCGCTGGGCCACGTGTTGAACAACTACGCCCTGTTGCATTCCGGCAGCGCGCTGGGGCGCAATTGCGGGCCACTGCTCATTGCTAAGGAAGCCATTCCCAACGACGAAATCGCCGGCAAAAAAATTGCTATCCCGGGGAAGTACACCACGGCTAATTTTCTGTTCAGCATTGCTTTTCCGGATGCCAAACTAAAAGAAGAACGCTTGTTTTCAGACATTGAAAACGACGTGTTGTCGGGGCGTGCGGATGTGGGACTAATCATCCACGAAAGCCGCTTCACCTTTCAGGAAAAAGGGTTGGTTCAGTTGATGGACTTAGGCGAATATTGGGAACAGACCACCGGGCTGCCCATTCCACTTGGAGGCATCGCCGTGCGCCGAAATTTGCCTATTGCAGTCCAACAAAAAGTAGATCGGGTCTTGCACCGCAGCGTGGCTTACGCGCAGGCGCATCCGGCAGCGTCGCTCGATTACGTGCGCGAGCATGCCCAGGAGATGGATGTCGCGGTGATGTACCAACACATCGGGCTGTATGTCAACGAATTTACACTCGGTTTGGGCGAAGAAGGCAGGATAGCGGTCGAGCGGTTGTTCAGTATGGCGCAGGAGCGGGCGTTAATTCCGCCGGTAGAGCTGGGTGTTTGGGTAAAAGCCAGGTAACGATGCCGATTAAAGGCAGGAAGGTACATATCTGGAACACATATTCAATGCTGGCATGGTCGGCCAATACGCCCAATAATGCAGAGGCAATCCCAAAGCGGCTTTTTGTGACCCACCTCAGTTGTTAGTAACTTTTGAACAGGCAACTTGTGTTTTAAAAACAAAAAGTTTATCTTTGTAAGATATTTAAAAACTTTTTGTATGACAAAAATCACGCAACCAAATTATTGGAAGGGTAGGGGCGCGCAGATCAACCCTGCCGGGCCTTATGCGCAAATGATTTACGACAGTGAACCGGTTGTGGAGGAAGAAGACGAGCGCGACCTCAAAACCGAATACCTCGAAGTCCACCCCAAAACCATCCTGAACAAAGTAGAAAGCCCCGACATCGGTATGGGCTATTCGATGAATCCCTACCAAGGCTGCGAACACGGCTGCGTCTATTGTTACGCCCGGAACACGCACCCATACTGGGGTTACAGTGCCGGCATGGAATTCGAGCAAAAAATCCTGTACAAACTCAACGCGGCGCAGTTGTTGGAAGAACAAATCCGGAAGCCCAACTGGCAGCCCATGCCGGTGATGCTTTCCGGGAACACCGATTGTTATCAACCCATCGAAAAGAAGCTGAAACTTACCCGGCAAATCCTCGAAGTTTTGTGGAAATACCGCCATCCGGTGGGCATCATTACCAAAAACAGCCTGATTTTGAGGGATTTGGATTTGTTGACACAATTGGCCTCCTGCCAGTTGGTGAAAGTGTCCATTTCCGTCACAACGCTCGACGAATCGCTGCGCCGCGCTTTGGAACCGCGAACAGCATCGGTAAAAAGTCGCCTGAGCGCCATCCGCACCCTGTCGCAGCACGGCATCCCGGTAAATGTGATGCTGGCACCCATCATTCCCGGCCTCAACGACCATGAAATCTTGGAAATGGCCAAAGCCGTATCCGAAGCCGGAGCGCAATCCATTTACTACACCGTTGTGCGCCTGAATGGCGATGTTGCTGAAATTTTCAAAGATTGGATTGAAAAAAATAGGCCCGACCGCGCCGACCGCGTGCTGAACCGCATCCGCGATTGCCACGGTGGCCAACTCAACGACAGTCGCTTCAAAACGCGGATGACTGGCGAAGGCAATATCGCAGAGATGATCCGCCAGCAATACGAATTAGCTAAACGCCTGTATTTCAAGGATAAATCAACAACGCCTTACAACTTGGAATTGCACCGGCAGTTGAAAGCGCCGCCGCAGTTGAGCTTGTTTTGATCTGTAGTTATGCTACTGCAAACTCGGTATACTGACGATGGTAATCAGGATAGTAAGCAAGTACAATTTCTTTTTTTTCAACACCTTTTTCCAATAACAAATTGGCAAAACCATCCTCGGTATTGTCTTCCTGTATCCAAACTTTGCCCTGCATAAGATCGGCGTGGAAAATGACATAGTAGATACGTTCTTTGTTTTCCCATCCAACAGCGAGGAGTTGATATATGTCATGCTTTTCGTCTGTAACCAGTTGGTATTCAACTTTGGGTAAATTAGACCCGGAAAGATATGCTGCGTACTCAGTCATTGACTGAATGATAGGTTTGCGAAAAAATTCTATTCTTTCCATGCTGTAATTGATTTTTGACTCGTGTCGCACAATATGAATTTCATCCCCAAATCTTCTACAACTTCTTGCGCCCACACAAACCGGATTTTCCGATTGAAGACGAAATCTGGTAAAGCAACATAGAGCGTTCTATCCTGATCGTTTTTGGAAAGTATCTTTCGATAAACGTAATACGAGCCAACAGCAAGTAAAAAATCATGAAGGATAGAAATGTGTACAAAACTTTTGACTTCAACTGCTATGCGAATAGACCCTTTTTCCGCAGTTATTATTTTTTCAGCCCCTAAATCAGTTTGAAGTCCACCTTCTTTTCTATTGTGCAGTGGAAAAGGGTCATGGGTAATGCTCCATCCTTCATGCTCAAGTGCTTCTTTAACCAGGGTATGAAAAATATCTCGCGCCACAGGTTTCGTTTTCGTTTTCAAGTATAAGCTGTCTCTCGCAAAATTGCAAGAGACAGCTTACCTCTACTATGAAATCAGGCATTCCGCCCAATACAATCCAAATCCTCAAACGCATGTTTCAGCCTTGCAATGAAGCTTTCTTCGCCAGCGCGCAGCCATTTCCGCGGGTCGTAGTAATTTTTATTGGGCTTGTCTTCGCCTTCCGGGTTGCCGATTTGCCCTTGCAGGTAGCCGCGTTTGGCTTCGTAGTAATCGTGGATGCCTTCCCAGAACGCCCACTGCATGTCGGTGTCAATGTTCATTTTCACCGCGCCGTAGCGGATGGCTTCGCGGATTTCTTCGCGGGAAGACCCCGAGCCGCCGTGGAAAACAAAGTTGATCGGGTTGTCGCCCGTATTGAATTTGGCTTTCACGAACTCCTGCGAGTTTTTGAGGATCACCGGTTGCAACTGCACATTACCGGGTTTGTATACGCCGTGTACGTTTCCGAAAGCCGCCGCAATGGTGAAGCGCTTGCTGATTTTGCTCAGGTGCTCGTATGCATAGGAAACTTCTTCGGGCTGCGTATACAGCTTGGCGTTGTCTACTTCGGAGTTGTCTACGCCGTCTTCTTCGCCGCCGGTGACGCCCAGCTCGATTTCGAGGGTCATGCCCAGCTTATCCATGCGTTGGAGGTAGCGCTCGCAGATTTCCACATTTTCGTGAAGGGGCTCTTCAGAAAGATCCAGCATGTGGGAGCTGAACAACGGTTTGCCACGTTCTGCAAAAAAACGTTCGCCAAAATCGAGCAGCCCATCCACCCAGGGCAACAGGCTTTTGGCGCAGTGGTCAGTATGCAATACCACGGTCACCCCATAAGCTTCCGCCATTGTATGTACGTGCATAGCACCCGAAATGGAACCGAGTATGGACGATTCCTGGTCTTTATTGGAAAGTCCTTTGCCGGCGAAAAAACTGCCGCCGCCGTTGGAGAATTGAACCATGACCGGTGAATTTACTTCACGAGCCGTTTCCAGGACGGCGTTGATCGAGTTGGTGCCTATGACGTTGACTGCGGGCATCGCGAAGTCATTTTCATTGGCGTATTGCAGCAAATCTGCCAGTTCATCGCCCCAAATGACGCCCGTTTTGAATCTTGTTTTGCTGGTATTGCTCATGTTGTAGCAGCATTTATTGATGGTGGAAAGATTACTTCGGACACAAAGGTCTGTCATTGCTATAATAATGTGAAACAAACTTTTATTTTTGCGTCGCTTTTTTTCAAACTTATTCAAAAACAAGCCATGTCAACCAGGAAGAGCAATCAGAAGAAAGGGGACGAAACGTTATTGAACCTTGTAGAAGTCAGCAGTCAGGCCCAGAGTTTTCTGGAAAAGAATCGCACTTTGGTATTTGGACTCGTCGGCGGACTCGTCGTAGTCGCCTTGGGCATTTTTCTATATAAAAATTTTGTTTCCGACCCGCGCCAGCGGGATGCAGTGGAGCAGATGTTCCAGGCACAAGTGCAATTTGAAAAAGATTCTTTCAAATTAGCCCTCACTAACCCGGGCGGCGGTTACAGTGGATTCTTGGACGTCATAGACAACTATGGCGGCTCCAAAGCAGGCAATCTGTCCAAATATTACGCAGGACTTTGCTACCTGCAACTTGGCCAGTTCGATGCGGCCATTTCCTATCTGGAAGATTTTAATGCAGCCGGCGAAATCACGCCTGCCATGAAATCCGGCGCACTCGGCGATGCCTACGGTGAAAAAGGCGACTTGACCAAAGCCATGAGCCTGTATCAGGATGCAGCGAAAGAAACGGATAATGAGGTTATCGCGTCTTACTACCTGAAAAAGGTCGGCATGTTGCACGAAAAGAACGGCAATCTGGCGGAAGCCAAAGCTGCTTATGAAAGCATCAAAAAGGACTACCCCGATTCTCCTGCAGCGGCAGACGTCGAAAAGTACATTATCCGCGTTTCCGGCGGGCAGTAAACAAAGCTTCTGCAAAAGGAAGGAAGACCGGCGTGCGGTCTTTTCGGGAAAAGCAGTTCGGGCAAATGGGCTCGGACTGCTTTTTTTGTTGAGGACGACTTGGCTATCGGTGCCAATATTGGCGTGGCGGCAGGGGAAGGGTTTTCACAGTTTGGTCTGGGACTTTTCGCGCGCTATTACGTTTTGAAAGGACTGTTCTTACAGGCTAATCTGAACTTTACCAGCACGAATTTGGACGGATTCGACAGCGCCGCCAGTTCCACCCGGTTTGGCGGCGCCTTTGGGTATTCCCTTTTCCTGAACGACGGCGTTGCATTGGAACCAGCCTTTGCTTTTGACTTTGGCGGCGGCGTCACCCTCATTGGATTGACCATTGGCATTCAGGCTTTCCTGAACCGGTAACGCTAAAAAAATAAGACAAGGGGAGTCACCTTGCAAAAAGCGATGTTTTTTTGTAGGTTTGTACAATAGATTCATTTTCATATTTTGAATACAATGAGTACCAGCGATCTGAAAAATAATCTTCACAGGATGGTGGTAGAAACCGACGACCCTGTTATCCTCGAACAAATTGCAGCCATGTTTGCTTCTCTACGCGATGAAGAAGTGGATTGGTGGGATATGATTTCAGAAGAAGAAAAAGGGGAAATTGAAACTGGAACTGCTCAGGCGTTAGAAGGCAAAGTGGTTTCATGGGAAGCCGTTCAGCAAAAAGCAGGGCAAAAAATTCGACCCCAATAACCTTCTTTTTTTATGATAAAAGTTGATATCACCCTTGCCGCCAAAGATGATTATCTGGAAGTCCTGGAACAAACTTACCGAAATTCAACCGACGCTGTCTTGAAGTTGGATGACAAGATGAATGCCCTTATTGCCAATTTCCGCCAATTTAAGCATTTCTGCCCGCCAGCAAGAAGGTTCCCTAAATTTCGCCGTTGCGTTGTCACGAAAAATGTAGCTTTGGTTTACGAAGTTGGGAAAAACTCAATTACCATTATTTCTGTTTTTGATGTCAGAATGGGCAATCCATTCAGCTAAAGCTTGATATACCGGTTGGGCGTCAAATAACACGAACCAACTCAACCATCCGCCCTCAGACTTTCCCATGCAGTAAAAATGTTGTAGATTCGTTACCAATTCTGACAGGTAGCATACTCCCCGTTTTTCTAATAGACTTGTTGCGACGGGTCAGCGTGGTGGGAGGAATGAGCTATTTTTTGACCAATCAAAGCGTTTTTTGAGGATCATAGCCCTGTTCTGTGACGAAAAAAAGGTGATGAGTGTACAAAAAAGAGCCATTCCTACCCCGCGATGATTCCCGTCGCAACAAGTCTAATATCTAAAAAGACAATGAAGGCGATTCGCCCGGAAACAGCGCTTCTTTTGTACCGCGAATTGGAAAAAATCGCGGTACAAAAGGATAAAGACCTGACAATCAGGATCGGAGAGGCACATCGCTTATTTTTAGCCGTATTACTTGAAGCCACCAAAACCGAACGCCTGCAATTTGCCACCTTGTTTGCGCGCTTAGCCTACATTTGCCACAAATGGCAATTGGACAAAAGCCTGCAATACTACCTGCATACCTTTCGGAAATGCGGCGTGTCGAACCAACCAAAATTTCCAGCGCCCGATTTGCTGCAATTAGGGTTGAAAGCGACGGCGGTTGCCCTGGAAGCACTGTCCGGTTCGGCCATTCCCCCTGCATTGGCAACGCTGCTGCCTGTTCGCTGGTCGGTTGATTTCGCACCCAACGCCATCAAATCTTTCCGAAGTAAAGCCCGGGTGTTGATCCTGGAGGAAGACGTAGAAAAAACGCAATTAATCGCACGGGACGAAGAAGCGCCGGAAGAAACCGTGCGGGTGCAATACCATATTGCCGACCGGAACGAACCGTTCACGCCGGGCATCAAAAACCTGCGCGCCGTTTTTGGTTTTCCGGTAACCATTAACCTGCTGGACGTGGAAATCGGCGCCGATGGCATTTACCGACCACGCGCTTTTGTTTTCGCTCCAGACCACTTGGTGGACGTATCGGCCATTGCTGGCAGCGTACTCGACGGAACCCCTTTTCCCTGGCAGTACCTCTTAGATAAATTTTTGCCAAAAGAAACCACGCCCAGTCTGATGCTCGGTAATATCGCCAATTTTTATTTGGATGAACTGATTACCCAGCCCGATACGACCTACATAGAACTGAAAAGCCGTGTTTTCCGCCTCAACCCTTTGGGGTTTTGCTTGTTCAACGACCGGGAAGTGGTGGATATGATGGGCTTATCGCAAAAACATTACACCAACCTCCGGCAAGTGCTGGAACAGGTTTTTGCCGAGCAGGACATTTCGACCTCGGATTGTTTTGTGGAACCTTCTTTTTATTCCGAAACCTATGGCTTGCAGGGGCGTTTGGACGTTTTTTACCGACAGTCGGAAGGGACACAACCGCGCACGGCCATTGTCGAATTAAAAAGCGGGAAAATTTTCAAGCCCAATGTTTATGGCATCAACCACAGCCATTTTACCCAAACCCTGCTTTATGACCTGCTGGTGCGCTCCACCTTTGGCACGCCCCCCGACCCGATGTGCTACATTCTTTATTCGGGAGTAGAAGAGCGCCCGCTGCGCTATGCGCCCACCGTGAAAGTGCAGCAATACGAAGCCCTGCAATTGCGCAACAGCATACTGGGACTGGAGTACGCCTTAGCAGCACTGGGAACAGGAGATGCGCCCTTGCCGGAGCAGGGGCGGCGGCTGTTTGGCCAACTCACCGGCGACCAATGCCCCGGCAATCAGACTTTTTTGCGGCGCGACCTCAACGCTTTTTCTGCGGTTTACGAAGGCATGAACGACCTCGAACGAAAATATTTTATCGCATTTTCCGGGTTCATTGCTCGGGAACACCGTTTAGCAAAAACCGGGGTGGAGGGCGTTGAAAACCTCAATGGTCAGGCGATGCTTTGGCGCAATTCCCGCGATCAGAAACGTGAAAGCTTTGATATCCTCGACTTTTTGGAAGTACGAATGAACAAGGCAGGCGAAGAAGAACCGTTACTGGGGCTCGCCCGAACGGAACGGACGCCGGAGTTGGCCAATTTCCGGGTAGGCGACATCGCCGTGTTGTACCCAGGCCGGGATCCGGATGACCAGGCTGCATTGCGCAACCAGGTGTTGAAATGTACGATTGTGGAAATCAGGCGCGAGCAAATCCTGGTGCGCCTTCGCTCCCGCCAGCGCAACGCGGCGCTCTTAGAAAAAACGCCGTTTTGGAGTATCGAACACGACTTGTTGGACAGCAGTTTTAATGCGCAATACCGCGGCTTGTTTGCGTTCGCGGGCGTGGATCGTCCAAAAAAAGAATTGATATTGGGCTTGCGCGCACCGGAAGCAGTTGAGGATAGCGAATTGGGGGCTTCACCCGCAGGTATGACGCCGGAACAAGGGGCTATTTTTCAAAAAATATTGGCTTCTAAAGATTATTTCCTGCTCTGGGGGCCGCCCGGAACCGGCAAAACCAGCGTGATGCTGCGCAGCATGGTCGGTCATTTTTTTGAACACACGGGCGATAACCTGATGGTTTTGGCTTATACCAACCGTGCAGTGGACGAAATTTGCGAAGCCATCGAAAGCATCGGAGAACACATGCGCGATCAATACCTGCGAATCGGGTCGCGATACGCCACAGAAAGTCGTTTTCACGAGCGCTTGTTCGATGCAAATATTGAAAAGCTGACGACAAGGGCGGAGTTGAAGGCTTTGATCAACGATTGCCGTATTTTGGTTGGCACGGTGGCATCGGTGGCCGGAAAGCCCGAGTTGTTCAAACTGAAAACCTTTCACCGGGCAATAATTGACGAGGCTTCGCAGATATTGGAACCCTCGCTGGTGGGTTTGTTGCCAAATTTCCCGTGGTTTGCGCTCATTGGCGACCACAAACAACTGCCCGCAGTGGTATCGCAGGACGAAGCGGTTTCTGCGGTGCCCGACGCTGATTTGCAGGCTATCGGACTCAACAACCTCCGGCAGTCGCTTTTTGAACGCCTGTACAAGCGTTGCCTGCAAAACGGATGGGCGCACGCTTACGCGCAGCTCAGCCACCAGGGACGGATGCACGAGGCCATTATGGATTTTCCAAATCGCTTTTTTTACGAAAAGACCCTGCAAATTTTGCCTTCAGCAGTGTGGGGCTACGATAGGCAGGTCGCGCCGCTCGATGCGCTTGTCGTTGAAAATGGCTGGTATTCACAAATTTTCAGTGCCCGTGCTATTTTTATTCCAACCCCGGTGGATGAGCGTGGTGCCATTCAAAAAGTGAATGTTTACGAATCGGATGCCGTTGCTGATTTAGTGCATTACCTGTTCGGACATTATAAAACTACCGGAAAATTTTTTCATCCGGGGAGCATTGGCGTCATTACGCCTTATCGAGCCCAGATTGCCCGCATTCGGCAGACTTTGGCTCAAAGCGGGTTCGACCCAGACCAAATCACGGTGGATACCGTAGAGCGCTACCAGGGTGGTGCGCGCGACATCATCATTATCTCGCTGTGTACGAATACGTTGCATCAATTGAATATCCTGAGTTCCCTTTCAGACGAAGGCATTGACCGCAAGCTAAATGTGGCGTTGACCCGCGCGCGCGAGCAGATTATCATACTCGGTAATCCGGAATTGCTGGCCCACAGCGCAATTTATCGGGAATTAATCGGTTTTTGTACCGTCGTTAACCGTTCTTGAGGTTTATTTGTTATTTTAAATTTTCAAATTAGCATGAATTTTCTCGCACATACTTTTCTTTCCGGCGACAACGAAGGCTGGATTGTCGGCAACTTTCTGGGGGATTTTTTGCGGAATAAGCAAGTTCAGGCCCTTCCCGCAGCCATCCGGGAAGGCGTCAAACTGCACCGCCATATAGATACGTATACGGATCAGCATCCTGCAGTTTTGCAAGGGGTGCGCAGGCTTTACCCCGAACATCACAAGTACGCAGCGGTGCTGATGGATGTCTATTACGACCATTTGCTGACGCAAAACTGGGCGCAATACAGCCAGGAACCGTTACATGAGTTTGCGAACCGGGCTTATGCCGTATTGTTGCGCTACACCGATTTGATGCCCGAGCCGGTCGCCCAGCGCCTGGAACGCATGATCTCTGACAACTGGCTGTTGAAATACGGAACCTTCGAGGGACTTGATTTTGCGTTTGAACGCATGCGGCACTACGTGTCGGCACCCACCCATTTGGATGGCGCGGTAGAGAGTTTACAGCACCACATGCCAGCATTGCAGATAGAATTCGGGGTGTTTTTTCCTGATTTGATTGAATCCATCAAGGTATTTAAATAGTATCTGTTTTTAGAGTCGGTGTCTGAGCTTCAGCGGTCATGTAAAAGTCCAATAAGAGGACGCGAGGCGTCCGAAATTCTTATAACACGGAGTTTCACGGAGTAAACACGAAGTCTCGCAGAGTAAAGCCACTCCGTGAGACTTCGTGTTTACTCCGCGAGACTCCGTGTCCATCTAGCTTAGGCCGAACGTAACGCAGCTACATTTAGTCGGGTGTCTGCTCTTTAGAGTTCGAGAGCAAGGCATGTTTAGCCCCAAAAACGGGAGTTTACTCGCGTAAATGACCAGTTTTGGGGCAAAATACAACGCAGTTATCGGACTCATTTAGTCGGGTGTCTGCTCTTTAGAGTTCGAGAACAAGGCATGTTTAGCCCCAAAAACGGGAGTTTACTCGCGTAAATGACCGATTTTGGGGCTAAACATAACGCAGTTATCGGACTATAAAGACAGACACGAAGTAATCACCCTTCAAAGTGCAGAGAAATCGTAAAAGTTCTGGACAAAATCTTATCCAATACCGTTGATTCCTCGATGTTGTCGTTGTAAATAAGGATGTTGCCAATGCCGTTCGACATTTTAAACTCCGGTGAAAAGATAAAATAAGGGAAGAAAAACTGGATGCCGGCACCGTATTCCACGGCAAAGTCGTTGGGCGCAATTTTGACGATATTTCCAGCCTGACGGGTACGAGAATCGCTCGCTACATCGAAGGAATATTTGATTCCGGCGGTGACGAAAAGGCGAAAATCGCGGTAGGGTGCTGATTTATAACGGAATTGGAACGGCATTTCTACCAGTACCTGCTCGATGCTTCGCTGGCTGAAATTGGAAAACCGGCTGTCTTTGTTGTAGCGAATATTGCGCTCGGCAAAAGACAGGGTGGGGGTGAAGCGGAAATCGAAATAGTCCCCAATCTTCAGGTTGGTCACAATACCGAGGTTGAACCCGGGGCCGCTGATGCTTTCGATGCCGATGATCGTATCGTTTAGCAAAAACTCTTTGGAGCGAAATGGCTTGAAAGAAGAGGTATTCCTACCCAACGTGATGCCGAAGTAGTAGGCTTTTTTTTCAAAGTTATAAAAATTGTAGTTGCCGCCGCTGTAGCGCTGTGCCTGTGCGAAGGAAACGACAAAAAGCGCCGGGAGCAGCGCGAACATTATTTTTTTGCCACGTAAATGGAACATATTCCGAATGTTAAAGGGATGCAACGATGGGCGTGATACCCTGTTTTTGATAAAATATCCAGAAATTCTTTGCCCTCAGGAAACGCCTGAACCGATTCGTAAAGATAGCTGTAAGCCCTTGGATCTTTGGATGTAATTCTGCCGATGACGGGAAGAATGTTTTTAAAATAGAACTGGAACAACTGCTTGAAAGGGAAGATCCGCGGCCTGGAGAACTCCAGCACCACCAGCTTACCGCCACTTTTCAAAACCCGCTGCATTTCCGACAATCCTTTTTCCAAGTTTTCAAAGTTTCTGACTCCAAAAGCAACGGTAATGGCGTCGAACGTATTGTCTGCAAAAGGCAAATTTTCGGAATCTCCTTCGATCAGTTCGATTACCTCGTCCAATTGTTGTTTGTGTACTTTGGTGCGGCCAATTTTCAGCATTTGCGCTGAAATATCCAATCCCACAATGCGTTGGGGGCGAAAAGTTTTCGCCAGGGCAAGCGCTACATCTGCTGTGCCGGTCGCCACATCGAGTACGGTATTGGGCGGATTATCCCGGAGCTGAGCGATTGCTTTTTTGCGCCAAATGGTATCAATGCCTAAGGAAAGGAAGCGGTTGAGGAAGTCATAGTAGGGCGCAATCTTATTGAACATACTCGACACCTGACTCTTTTTACTGCTATCGGCGTCGTAAGGTTTGACGGTTTCTTTTGCCATGAACGGGACGTGTTTGCTGATTATAGGAGCGGCGCGCAAAGATAGTAGTTTTGACGAGGGAGGTATCGCAAAAATTCCACCCTTTTTTCTACCTTTGCATTCCTTAATCAAATGCAGTATTGCATCAATTGTTTTGACTAAATAAGCAAATAATACTCAATGTCTTCCAATCAAAGGATTATTTCTGTCAATATAGAGGATCAGATGAAGTCGGCCTACATTGACTATTCAATGTCGGTTATCGTAGCCAGAGCATTGCCAGATGTCAGAGACGGGCTAAAGCCTGTTCACCGGCGGGTATTGTACGGGATGTCCGAATTAGGACTCAGCCCCAGCAAGTCTCACAAAAAATCGGCTCGTATTGTCGGGGAAGTGTTGGGTAAGTACCACCCGCACGGAGACTCCTCTGTTTATGATACCATGGTGCGGATGGCTCAGGACTGGTCCTTGCGCTATCCTTTGGTGGATGGTCAGGGTAACTTTGGCTCAATGGATGGAGACAGCCCGGCGGCCATGCGTTACACTGAAGCACGCCTGGCCCGCATCAGTGACGAAATGCTCGCCGATATCAATAAGGATACGGTGGATTTTGCGCCCAACTTCGACGATTCGCTGGAAGAGCCAACGGTATTGCCGGCGAAACTGCCCAACTTATTGGTCAATGGCGCTTCCGGTATCGCAGTGGGGATGGCGACCAATATCCTGCCGCACAACCTCCGGGAAGTAGTGGACGGCATTGTGGCCACGGTGGACAATCCCGACATTACGATCGAGGAATTGATGCAGTTCATCAAAGCCCCCGATTTTCCTACGGGGGGGATTATTTATGGCTACAGCGGAGTCAAAGAGGGTTTTGAGACTGGCAGAGGACGCGTAGTCGTAAGGGGTAAAGCCGAAATCCAGAACGATTACAGCGGTCGGGAGGTCATCATCATCACGGAAATCCCCTACCAGGTCAATAAGGCCATGCTGGTAGCAAAAATGGCCGAATTGGTCAATGACAAAAAGATCGAAGGTGTCCACGATATCCGGGACGAATCGTCGCGCGAAGGCGTTCGGGTGGTGGTAGAAATCAAGCGCGACGGCCTTGCGAGCGTGATTTTGAGCCAGTTTTACAAATATACGCCTTTGCAAAGTTCTTACGGCGTCAACAACATTGCCTTGGTCAATGGTCGTCCGGTGACCCTCAACCTCAAAGATTTCATCCGCGAGTTTATCAAATTTCGCATTGAAGTCATTGTTCGGCGCACTCAATTTGATTTAAAAAAGGCCATTGCACGCGCGCACATCCTGGTGGGCTTGCTGATCGCTTTGGACTACATAGATAAGGTCATTACGCTCATTCGCGCTTCAAAAACAGCTGAAGAAGCGAAAGAGGGGCTGATGCAGGGCGGATTCATTGAGGACAAAGAGGCATTCTGGTCGAAATTTGGACAACTCATTGAAGAAGCCAAATCGGAAGAATACGAACTGATTGAGGGCAATGTGCTTTCCGACGCACAAGCCAAGGCCATCTTAGAAATGCGCCTGCAGAAACTGACCGGCCTCGAACGCGACGGGATCCAGCAGGAATATGACGAGGTTTGCCGCAGAATTGAAGAGTACAAAGAGATTTTGGCCAGTGAAGAGATCCAACGCGGCATCATCAAGCAGGAGTTGACCGAAATCCGCGAAAAATACGGGGACGACCGTCGAACGCAGATCAACTACGAAGACGGTGAAATCAGCATTGAAGACCTCATCGAAAACGAGGAGGTGGTGATTACGATTTCCCACCTGGGCTATATCAAACGAACCCCGGTCATCGAATACCGTACACAAGGGCGTGGCGGACGCGGCTCTATGGGCGCAAAAACCAGGAATGAAGATTTTGTAGAGCACATGTTTATTGCCACCAACCACAACTACCTCCTGTTCTTTACGGAGCAGGGCAGGTGCTACTGGTTGCGCGCTTATGAAGTGCCGGAAGCCAATAAAACCTCCAGTGGCAGGGTCATCCAAAACATTCTGTCCATCCCCAAAGACGATAAGGTCAAGGCTTACATCATCATTAAAGACCTGACTGACCGCGAATTTGTGGACAACCATTTCATCCTTTTCTGTACCCGTAAAGGCGTGATCAAGAAAACGCCGGTGGCGGCCTATTCCCGGCCACGCGCTGGCGGTATCAACGCCATCCTGATCAACGAAGGCGACCAGTTGCTGGAAGCCAAGTTAACAACAGGCGACAGCGAAATTTTCATTGCTACGAAAAGCGGAAACGCCATTCGTTTCAATGAAACCAAAGTGCGTTCTATGGGGCGCTCTGCTGCCGGGGTTCGGGGTGTGACGCTGGAAAACAGCGGGCGCGACGAAGTTGTCGGCATGGTTTGCCTTGATCCGAACGACAAAAGTGCAACCATTTTGGTCGTTTCAGAAAAAGGAAATGGCAAGCGTTCAGATTTTGACGACTACCGACTGACAAATCGTGGCGGAAAAGGCGTTAGAAATATGAACGTCACTGAAAGAACCGGGGCTGTTATGGCTATTAAAGCGGTGAAGGACGAAGAAGATCTGATGATTACGAACCGATCCGGAATCATCATCCGAATGCCGGTGAGCGATATTCCCGTGCTTGGAAGGGCTACGCAGGGGGTGCGCGTCATTCGTTTGGACGACGACGATTCAATTGCAGATGTAGCCGTTGTGCCGCATACGGAGGATGAAGAGAACGGGAATGGGATTGAAGAGACGGAAGTGGAAGGCACGGAGTAATTTGAGGATTTGAAAATTGGAAGTTATGATCAAGGTTAAAGGATAAAGTGGAAAGGATAAAGTAAGGTACGTATTCAATATTGATACGGTCTCGCTACTTTAACCTTTAACCTTTCTACTTTAACCTTGAAATATGAATATTTTAACAAAAAAATGGATGACCCGGAAGGGGTATCCTCGTCTCATTTGCGAAATTTTATTTAACACAAACGTCTTCACATCATGAAAAGACTGTTTTTTGGTTTAACAGTTATGGTGCTCTTTGCAGGGACAGCCCAGGCACAAGATCCTAAAAAGGAACTTAAAAATGCCGGAAGAGCGCTTTCAACCTACTATTTGGATCCATCCAACAACAAGGCCAAACTCAAAGAGGCTGTAGATGCCATTGAGGTGGCAACTGGCTCAGAGATGACCAATACGCTGGCGGAAACCTGGATCAAAAAAGGTGAAATTTACAACGAGATTGCTTCGCAAATCGTCACGGTCAAACAAGTGGGATTGGGTAACGTGAATGATTTGCCGAAAGTTGAAAATCCCGCACTACAGGCAGCGATGGCTTTTCAAAAAGCATTGACCCTTGCCCAGAAAAGCTACGAGAAAAAAGACGTCATGAAAGGTTTGATGACTGCGCAACCGAACCTCTACAACCTGGGCATTTATGCTTATGAAGACAAGGCCTTTGGCGCTGCTTTCGACCATTTCAATGCATTGATTGAGACCCATGAAACGCTGAAAGCCAACGACCAGAAAAGTTCGTTGGATACGCCGGAGGCTTACAACGACCAGCTTTACATCACGGGCCTTGCCGCTTTGAATGCGAATAAAACGGCAGAAGCAGGCACGTGTTTTGAAAAGCTGTACAGCCTGGGCTATGATAAAGCGGCCATCTACGAAGCGATGTACAAAATGAAAATGCCTGCCGATGTAAAAGACGAAGCCGCAGTTGCAGCCGCTTACAAATTCTTGGAAGAAGGCCGTAAAAAATACGGAGACGACATCTCCCTCTTGTTTGCGGAAATCAATCACTTCCTGAAATTGGGCAAGTTGGATGAGCTGATCGGCGAACTCCAGGAGGCGATTGAAAAAGAACCTGATAACATCTCGCTTTACACTACTTTGGGTAACGTTTTCGACAACCTTTATCAAGAGGAAGGTAAAAAGAATCTTTCAGCCACCTCAGACAGGAAATTCCAGGAAGAACCTCAAGGAGGGTGTTACTATGTCAACACCAACGGTCGCAAAATTTATGTGGCAAGAGAATGCTGTTCAGGAGGTTGTAATGGACTTAAAGATGAATACTTCAATAGTGCTAAGCATTATTATGAGCAGTCGCTGCAGAAAGACCCTAAATATTTCGACGCCATCTACAGCCTCGGTGCCCTTTATTACAATAAGGCAGCTGCTATGACGCTGGAGTTGAATAAATTAGCCGACGACTACACGAAAGACGGGCTGAAAAAGTACAACGAAAAGAAGAAAGAAATCACTGCTCAGTTCGATCTGGCATTGCCTTACTTCCAGCGTTGCGAAGCTTTGAATCCAAACGACATCAGCACGCTCACGGCCCTGAAGGAAATCTTCGCCCGCCGCGACGATCTGGAAAAGTCGAATGAGTTCAAGCGCCGCCTCGAAGTCATAAGTGGCGGAGGAACGAATCCGGATTCTTATTTCAAAGGGTAACACAACCAGTGCATGAAAGGGGCTGCCTCAAAACAGGCAAACCCTTTAAAACAAAAAAGCCCCTCGAAGTCAATTCCGGGGGGCTTTTTTATTAGGTGACACCTTTTTTAGAAGGTGTTACCTTTTTACTAAAGAAAGTTGGAGAGAAGAAAGAGGTGACACCTTTTTTAGAAGGTGTTACCTCTGCCTTCGGGAAAATTATTGATTCACTTTAATCTCCGGTGATGTCGTCGGTGCAGCACCGCCAGCTACTTCGCCCGTCAGATAGAGGAAGCTCTGCGGCGGGTTGGTGTTTGCCGTGATCGTCACTTTCTGGTTGCGTTTGCCTCCTTTGCCTTTAGAATCAAATTCTACCGTAACATGGCTGCTGGCACCCGGAGCAATCGGCTCGCGCGGCCACTTCGGAACGGTGCAACCACAGCTGCCTTTCGCGTCCGCAAACACCAGCGGCTCGGAGCCGGTATTTTTGAATTTGTAGGTATGGGAAACTTTTTCACCATCCTGAACCGTACCGAAATCGAACGTAGTTTCTGCGAATTCCATGGTCGTGGTTGGGCCACTTGGTACCGGAACTGCAGCAGGATCCGGTGTTTGTGCATTAGGATCACCAGCAGCATTCGGGTTAGCCGGTTGAACACCTGTATTTTCGATGTTCTGGCGGGCAGCATCACGAACGTCGCTGCTGGAGTTTTGGCAGCTTGACAGTGCAACCAGCACCGCTACAGCCATGATTGTCGTTTTGAAAGTCCTCAACATATCAGAAGTCATTTTTAAGTTACAAAAAATTAGTTGCCGAAAAGCGGCGCAAAATTAATTGATTTTGTTCATAATTTTACACCGCTGACCGTGCAAAGATATTGAGAAGGCTAAGAATGCCCTGTTAATGGGCATTCAATGATTGTTAACGAGCTGTTAATTCTTGAAAACCAGCAGCATCGCGTGTGTTTAGACAGCATTCGGCAATTAATCCGCCTTTTCGTGCAGCATAAACGCCATAGAGGATATCGCCCATTCCTTCTTTGCTGTGCGCATCGGGATTGATGCTGAGCAGGACGCCTTTTTCCAGCGCGTAAGGAATCCAGCGCCAGTCGAGATCGAGCCGGTAGGGGCTTGCATTGATTTCGATGGCCACCCGGTTAGCCGCGCAGGCGTCAATTACTTTTTTATGATCAATCGGATAACCCGGACGAGAAAGCAGGAGCCTGCCAGTAGGGTGGCCCAGGATCGTTGTATAGGGGTTTTCAATGGCGGCTAACAAACGGCGGGTCGCTTTTTCTTCGTCCATGCGCAGATTGGAATGCACAGATGCAATAATGAAGTCGAATTGCTTCAACACACCTTCCTCGTAATCCAAAGAACCATCGCTCAGGATGTCGCTTTCGATGCCTTTAAAAATGCGGAAAGGGGCTAGTTCTAAATTTAGGTGATCAATTTCAGCCATTTGCTGCAAAACGCGTTCCGGTTGAAGGCCGTTGGCATAAAAAGCCGCTTTGGAGTGATCTGTAATCCCGATGTAGCCGTAACCCAGCGCTTTGGCATGCAGCGCCATTTCGCGGAGGGTATGCTGCCCGTCGCTGTAAGTGGTGTGGGTATGGATGACGCCTTGGATATCGGAGGCTTCTATGAGTTTCGGCTGTTTGGAGATACTTAACGACCAGGCTTCGCTGCGCAATTCCGGTTCGATGAACCCAATTCCGGCTTTTTCAAAAACAAGGCGTTCTTCCGGCAGGTCTTTAAAATCCAACCCCGGAAACCGGGCGACAAAAGCTTCCAAAAATTCGGTGCTGCCAGTGTAGCGGAACAATTTGGATCCGAATGCCGAAGCCGGGCAGTGAAAAACAGAAACCGGCAATTCTTCTTCTACTGTTTTTCCGCTGATGCCGTACTCCTGAGAAGCTGTTTCCTGTAGAAACGGCAATTGGAGCAGCGCTTCTTTTTCGCCGTTCCAGCCCAACAGGATTTCTATGCGCTCCACGATGTCTTCGCAGCGCCGCATCGGGCCGCAGAGGCTGACTTTGGCGTCCGGAAATTGTGCGGACAATTGTTGCAATAATTTCCTGGCGGTCGGGTACAAGCTGCCATAGTGGAATTTATCCTTTGATCGCAGGAAGTACTCCAATAGTTTTTTTAATTCTTCCTGCGATTTAGGGCCAAATCCTTTCAGTTCAACCAATCGGTTTTCGTTTACCGCATATAACAATTCGCCGGCTGTTTCCACACCCAATTCTTTCCATACTGCCAACACTTTTTTTGGCCCAAAGCCTTTGATGGTCAGCATGTCCTGAACGCCTTCGGGTGTAGTGGCCTTGTATTTTTCCAATGCCGCCATCTGTCCGGTATTTAGCAATTCTCTGATTTTGGCAGCAATATTATCGCCTACACCTTTGATCGCTGCAATTTCTGCATCGCTTATTTCCGAGAGCGGACGCTCCGTTTTGCGCAGCGAGATATAAGCATTTTGGTAAGAGCGAATTTTAAAGGGATTTTCCCCGTGCAACTCCATAATGTTGCCGAGCAATTGAAAAGCTTTTGCGATTTCTTTATTACTAAGCATAATTTTGCCTTTTCTATCGGACTCTAAAGCACTAATTAGTGTCTGTCTATTTAGTCCCGTGTTTGTTCTTTAGAGTTCGAGAACAAGGCGTGTTTTGCCCTAAAAATGGGAGTTTACTCGCGTAAATGACCAGTTTTGGGTCAAAATACAACGCAGTTATCGGACTCTAAAGACAGACACTAATTAATTCGAACGTTATCAACTTTTGCTTCAACGACTTCCTGTATCGCTTCCGGTAGCGCCGACAATAAATCGAAGCCGGTTTCTGCTTCGATGTCGTCAATGGAGACCCGGTAATCCTGCCAGGGCCTCGAGTTGGCGCTGTTTTTATTTTCCGTCCAGACAGCAATGATACGGGTTTCTTCATCCACGCGTTCTACATCGCCTACGCCTTCCGGAATCACAACCAGTACTTTCCAAATATAGCGAGGCACGGTGACCCTGCCCCCTGCAATTTTTTCCCGGTATCCATTGTCGCCAGTACCGCCTTTGCCGGCAACGCCCATGATGGTGTACACTTCGTTGCCCCGGTAGGCTAATTCGCGGGAATATGACTCCATATCTGCCCATAACCCACTGTTGTGTTCCGGCGCTTGCGGGATCATGTTGATCATATAAAAAGTTGCGGAATTATCAGATTGCGTCACCGTCCGGTCGGCAGAAGGGCAATTGTGTCCGCGGTTAAAACCGGTGAGGCTGAAATTGTAATCGTAATAATCAACCGGGTACCAGCCATCGGGCAGATTTTCATAAGCGCGGAAATCATCCTGGCGCGGCGCTTCACCTACCCATTGTTCGTTCAGGTACCAACTGACCCAGTTGGGTGTGCCTTTGGAGCGACTGTAGGACAGTACGTATTGCGGCAATTCAATGAGGTAATTTTCTTCTTCGGCTTCTTCAGGTTGAGCGTCACTTGGGTTACCCATCAGCAAGTGGTCATAACGACTGTCTTCCGTTTGAGTGGGTGCCGGCTCTTTTTCACAGGCGGAAAAAAGGAATGCAAATAACATCCCGGTCAATAAAGGCAGGTGTTTTTTTATCATGTTCAGGCGTGTCAACGTTTTTCAATAACAGTGGCAAATGTAATAAAAACACAGCTTGTTTTTGAAATAAATTCCATATTCGACGGGCTATACAAATTGTTAGCTTCTTTTTACGTTTTTTGTCAGACGCCGCTCAGCGCGTTCAAAACGCAGGGTTTCATAATTGCCCTCGCCGAAAAAATCAAAGCACTTTGCAGGAGCATGGCAAAGCAGCCAGGCGTCTGTATTTCATAAAAAAGTATCCGTTGCTTGTAATATGCTGCATCACTCCACACCAACAGCGTGTAGTGCTTCCGTTTTTTTGAACTTGAATTCTTTGGCTGCTTTGATGAAAGAGACAAAAAGCGGATGCGGGTTTTCTACCGTACTTTTTAATTCCGGGTGGAATTGGACTCCAATAAACCAGGGATGGTCTTTTAACTCCACCACTTCAACCAGATCCGATGCCGGGTTGATGCCGCTGGGGATAAGGCCGGCTTTTTCAATTTGTTCGCGATAAGCGTTATTGAACTCATAGCGGTGCCGGTGGCGTTCGCTGATCTTCAGTTGTCCGTATATGTTGTGTGCTTTGGATTTGCGGCGCAGCTCGCAGTCGTAGGCGCCAAGACGCAT
Organism: Chitinophagales bacterium; assembly: GCA_038323375.1. Lineage (GTDB taxonomy): Bacteria > Bacteroidota > Bacteroidia > Chitinophagales > Saprospiraceae > JABWAJ01. The sequence continues at coordinate 17,803 of JBBQGV010000010.1, read as the reverse complement.
GGTGCCGCCTTTGGCCGTAATGGCCTTTTGTTCGGGCATCAGGTCAATGACTGGTTGAGTGGCCTTCGGATCAATTTCCGTGGAAGTGGCATCGGCGATACCCAGCACGTTGCGCGAAAACTCAACAACGGCGCATTGCATACCCAGGCATATTCCAAAAAAGGGAATGTTGTTTTCCCGTGCATACCGGATGGCCTTGATTTTTCCGGCAATTCCGCGCTCGCCAAACCCCGGAGCGACGAGAATACCGTCGAGCCCCTCTAATTGGCGCACTATGGAGGCCTCGTCAACGTCAAGTTTTTCAGAGTGAATAGCTTCTACTTTTACGCGGCATTCGTTCATGGCACCAGCGTGGACGAAGGATTCGTAAATGGACTTGTAAGCGTCCTGAAGCTCATTGTATTTGCCAACTAAGCCAATTTTGACTTCCTGCGTTGGAGACTTCAGTTTGGTAAGGAAGGTTTTCCAGGCGCGCAGGTTGGGTTCCTGCTTGTCTGGCAACCGCAGTTTGGTGATGACGGTGGTGTCTAAATGTTCTTTCAACATCAGCATCGGCACGTCGTAAATACTTTCTGCGTCAATGGCTTCGATGACCGAGCCAATTTCCACATTGCAAAACAGCGCTAATTTTCGGCGGATATCATTATTCAGGTGGTGCTCCGTGCGGCAAACTAAGATGTCCGGCTGGATACCTGTTTTCTGCAATTCTTTAACCGAGTGTTGCGTGGGCTTGGTTTTCAGCTCTTTCGCAGCATTCAGGTAAGGGATCAGCGTCAGGTGAATCACGATGCAGTTGTCGCGGCCAAGTTCCCAGCGCAACTGGCGCAGCGCTTCTAAGTAAGGGAGCGATTCAATATCGCCGACCGTACCGCCCAATTCTGTAATCACAATATCGTAGCGCCCCTGGCTGCTCAGCAGTTTAGCGCGGCGTTTGATCTCGTCGGTAATGTGCGGAATCACCTGTACGGTTTTTCCGAGGTAGTCGCCGGCGCGTTCTTTTTCGATGACGGTTTGATAAATCCGGCCTGTGGTGACGTTATTCGCCTGAGAGGTTGGCCGGTTAAGGAATCGCTCGTAGTAGCCGAGGTCGAGGTCGGTTTCGGCACCGTCGTCGGTCACGTAGCATTCCCCGTGCTCATAAGGATTGAGTGTGCCCGGATCAACGTTGATGTAAGGATCAAACTTTTGGATGGTGACGGAGAATCCTCTTGATTGAAGCAATTTTGCCAATGAAGCGGAAATGATGCCTTTACCCAGCGAAGAAGTAACGCCCCCCGTAACAAATACGTACTTTGTCATAGTGTGTATGTGATGTTGACTTAAAACATCGGCAGGCGGATGCCAGCTTGTAGCCAGTAACTGAAATACTTCCGTCGCCTTCGTATCATTACGGAATGTAAAGGTACTTATATCGCTTCAGCATTCGTTAATTTTTTTGTAATTTCATTGAAGGAGCACAATTATACTTCGCACAGCCAAGTTTTGTGCATGTTTGCGAAATTATGCGTTTCCATATTTGTGGCATTGGTATAAAGCCTGCGGAGTTTGTACCTTTGCATTGAATGAAGAAAACATTACAACCATGTCTATGACTCGACGACTTGCCATGTTGTTGCCGGCAGCTTTCCTTACGATCTCCCTGTACGGCCAGCAAACAACAGTTTTTACAGAAGCCAACGAAGCTTACAAACGCGGCGCCACTTTTCTGGACCAGTCGCTTTTCGCTAAAGCCCAGCAGGAATTTAAAAAAACGATTGAACTACTCCGGCCAGTAAATGAACCGCAGGCAGAATTGCTGCGCACAAAAGCAGAATTCTACCGCGCCAAATGCGCAGTGCAACTCAATGCGAAAGACGGGGAAAAACTCATCCTCGACTTTATCCGAACCCATTCGCCTGACCCCATTTCCAACGAAGCATTGGTCGAGGTTGCGAATTACTATTACAACACCGACCAGTACGACAAAGCCATCGAATATTACGCAAAAGCGCCGTCTTCCGGTATGACTAAGGAGCAGCGCACGGAAGTAAAATTCAAAACCGGCTATGCTCATTTTGTACAAAAGCGCTTTGCACAAGCAAAGACGAGTTTCAAAGAAATTGCCTCAATCGAAGGGGAATATTACGAACCCGCCAACTACTACCTCGGTATGTGCCAGTTTTTTGAAGGCAACTACAGCGAGGCCATCAAGCAGTTCCGGATTGTAGAGAAAAAAAACAAGTACAAGGCGCAAATCCCTTACTACATCGCACAGATTTACTTCGCCGAACGGCAATACGACGAACTCATCAATTACGCCGAAGCCAAAGTGAACGAACGCGGAGTGCAGAACTACAAGGAATTGCGGCAATTGCTGGGACAGGCTCATTTTGAAAAAGGCAATTACCCGGAGGCGCTGGAACACTTAGAATACTACGCCGCGAACACCGGCAAACTGCGCCCGGAAGAGTTCTATCAGTTGGGCTTTACGCAATACAAAACCAACAATTATCAGAAAGCCGTACAGAGCTTTAAGGAGTTGACTGGCCTTGACTCCAAGCTGGGGCAAATGGCGATGTACTACCTTGGCGATTGCTACCTGAAGCTGAACCAGAAATCAAATGCCCGCACGGCCTTTGGCAACGCCAAGCGCATGGCTTACGACCCGCAATTGTCGGAAGACGCCTTGTTTAACTACGCCAAATTAAGCTACGAACTAAAAGACCCGCGCGAAGCCATCACCGCGCTGCAAAGCTTTAAACCGACTTCCAAATACTACAACGAATCGCAGGGGCTCATGGGGGATATTTTCCTCAGCTACCGCGATTATAAACAAGCGATGGAAGTCATTGAAAAACTGCCGGAGGCCAACCGTACGCCACAGTTGAAAGAAAGCTACCAGAAAGTAGCCTACTTCCGCGGGTTGCAATTGCTGGGAGAAAACAACATTCCGGAAGCCAAGATCCACTTTGACAAGGCAATGAAAAATCCGGTAGATCCCCGCACGAAAGCCCTGACTATTTATTGGCAGGCCGATATTGCCCACCAACAGGAGCAATACCCACAGAGTACCAGGCTGATGGATCAATTTCTGACCCTTGCAAAAACGCTGAGCAACCTGCCGGACGAGTCTTCGTTGTTCACCGCGAACTACGTGCAGGGCTACAACTACCTGAAGCAAAATAATTTCACGGCTGCACTCGGTTTTTTCCGCGAAGCGACCACGGGAATCAAACGGAATAAGAACTTCATCAACAGCATTGACGTGAAAAACAAGGTGCTCGGCGACGCCACCATGCGCGCAGGCGACTGCCATTTCAAACGCAATCAGTACAACGAAGCGGTCAATTATTACGATGAAGCCATTGATTCCCGCTACACCGGTTATGTTTACGCTATTTATCAGAAAGCGATTATCGAGGGGCTTAGAGGACGTATGACCGATAAAATTCTGGCACTGGAACGCATCCCGAATGAATTTCCGGATTCGGAATATGCCGACGATGCTTTGTTGCAGTTGGGCGTCACATATCAGGAAATGGGCCAGTTGAGCAAAGCCATCGTGCCGCTGCGGAAGTTGGTCTCCGATTATAAAAACAAATCAGACCTGATCGTGCAGGCTCTGCTGCAATTGGGTCTGGTGAGCTATAACCAGGGTAGCCCGGAAGCGGCCATCAATTATTACAAGCAGGTGTTTTCCTACAACCCGGCACCCGGCGAAGCAAGTCTTGCACTCGCTGCTTTGGAAGAAATTTACGTCAGGGATCTCGGCAAAACGGATGAATATTTCGCTTTCCTTGAAACGGTGCCTGGTTACAAAGTGGACAGCGCTTCCAAAGACTCGATCAACTTTAAAGCAGCGGAATCCCAATACGAAAACGCCAATTACAGTCGGGCCGTCGAGGCCTATTCCGATTATATCCGCAAATACCCGAACGGGCGCTCCGTGCTGATGGCCTATTACCACCGGGGTGAGTCTTATGCCGCTTTGAAACGTTACTCTGAAGCGCTGAAAGACTACGAATACGTGATTGGCCGCGGAACCAGCGCGAACTATGTAAAAGCATTGGAAAAAGCAGCGATCATTGCCTACAACTACGAACAGAACTTCAATAAGGCTTTCGACTTATACTCGAAAATGGAATCCTCTGCCACCAGCGAAACCATGCGGTTCGAAGCGCAATTGGGTGCCATGCGCAGCGCATACCGGATCGGGAACACCCAGGCCGTGCTGAGTTTGTCCCGGAAAGTCGCCAATAATGCGAGTGCAACAGCTGCACACAAAGCGACGTCTAATTTTTACATCGGGAAAATTTCTTTCGATCAGCGCGATTACGACAACGCCCTTTCGGCACTCAATGAGGTCGTACGCCTGAGCGATAACGAACAAACCGCTGAGGCGCGCTACCTGATTGCCAATATTTATTACCTCAAACGGGATCTGGCTAAGTCGCAGGAGTTGTGCATCAACGCCAACAAGGAAAGTTCGGCTTATCCTTACTGGGTAGCCAAAAGCGTTATTTTGCTTTCGGATATTTTTGCAGACAAAGGAGATTTGTACAACGCCCGCGCAGCTTTGGAAGCCCTGTTGGAAAACTACGACGAAGATCCCGAACTGGTGAACATTGCAAAGGCTAAATTGGCCAAAATCAACCAGCAATTGAACCAGTCAAGCCGCCTGAACCGGGAAACGGACTCCAATATCCTGGATTTAGACCGGGGGAATTAAGAGGGCAAAGCCTGTCCTGCACTGCGGGGGGCGAAGGGCAAAATGCAAGGCAATCGCCCGCCAGTAATTTTGGAATTAACATCATCAAAACGAATCAAGAACATGACCAAGATAAGAATAGCGCTGTTGTTCGCAATGATTGCAACTGCTTCCGGGCTGCTGCAAGCCCAAAAGGATTTGCCTTCGGGGCAGGTGGATGTAGTGAAAAACTTTGAGGCGCGTTTGCTGGAAACTGAAAAAATCGGGTTGAAGCCGAGCTTGCCGCAATTGGATACCGCGACCCGTCGGCAGAAATACGATGTGATCCCCAAAAATTTGGCGGTTGAGTACCTGCCGCCCAAAATCCGTCCGCTGGGCATGCGCACCGAAGCAGTAGAGAAAGGATACAACGGCTACGCGCGGCTGGGTGCCGGATTTCCAAGCTCTTTTTATGGTGAAGGTTCATACAACATCGCACAAAAGAACCTCGATTTTGGCCTGAACCTGTTGCACCATTCGGCAAACAACACCAAAAAGACAGAAAACCAGCGCTTCAGCGACAATAACTTCGGCATCAACGGGGCCTATTACTTCGACCAGGGTTTTGCGGTCGGCGCAAACCTCGGGTATTCGCGCAACTCGGTTTATTATTATGGCTATAACGACCTGAACGAAGAAACGGGCACTGATTTCAACTTCGAACCGGATGAAGTCAGGCAACAGTTCTCGACCTTTGATGCCGGGCTGAGTATTTTTAACGGGGTAAGAACACAGGGAGACCTGAATTACCACGCGGGGTTCAAGTTGTACAACCTCACCGATAACTATGCGGCCCGGGAAACCGGATTTGAGCTGGATTTAAACGCCACCAAGTGGTTTAATGAAAAACACCCGCTGCGCATCGGGATAAAAACCGACCTGACTTCCTACCGCGACACGGCGAAACAATCGCTGAATAACTTTTTCTTTCAGCCTAACTTCACGTTCCATAGCGACCGCTTCCGGGCTAAAATCGGGGTAAACGTTGCGACCAGCAACGATAAGTTTTTTTTCTTCCCCGATGTGGAAGTCAGTGCCAACATCATCGAAGGCGTGGTTGGTGCATTCATCGGCGCAGAAGGCAGTTTGCAAAAAAATGATTTCCGGACGCTGAGCGAATACAATCCTTTTGTTTCTTCCCGGGTCAATATCCAGAACACGCGCTACATTCATTATTACGGCGGGGTCAAAGGCAATATTTCCGGGATAGATTATAACGCGCAGGTAGGGTATAAACAAGCGGACGACTTGGCGCTTTTCCTACTTAATAGCCAAACCGACTCGATTGCCCGTTTCGATGTGCTTTACGACACCGTAGACATTTTTACCCTTAAAGCGTCGTTGAACGCACCCCTGTTTAAAGGGTTTGAAATCACCGGAACGGTGGCTCAGCATGTATTTTCGCCTAAAAATGAAGAAAAAGCCTGGCATTTGCCGGCGTTGACAGTGAATGTTGGTGCCAAGTACACCACGCTGGGAGACAAACTGACCGTACGGGGTGAATTTTTTCTAGAAAACGGAGTGCCTTACCTGAATAGCAACAACGAAGCAGACAACCTGAACGCGTTGTTCGACGTCAGTGTGGGTGCCGATTATTTCTTTACCAAAAACATCGGCGCTTTCGTCAACATCTATAACCTTGCCAACAACCGCCGCCAACGCTGGCAGCGCTATCCGACGTTCGGATTGAACGCACTTTTTGGGATTACGGCGAGATTTTGATATTCCTTGAAAAACAACGATTTACGCCCTGAATTTTTTCTCAAGAGTTCAGGGCGTATTTTTTTTTGCTCAATTATTTTACTATTTGTAAAACTTAGGTTAACTTAATCCCCGACTTACATTCATTAACAAAACATACCAGTATGAATATCACGTTCGATGAATTGCGCGACATCAAACACAAGTTGCCAACCGGCAGCGTCAGCCGGATTGCCGAGCAATTGAATGTTGACGAACAAACGGTTCGCAACTACTTTGGCGCCAAGAATTTTACCAACGGGGATGTCGCCGATATGCATATTCAACCGGGGCCTAACGGTGGAATTGTGAACTTGGAAGACACCACCATCCTCGACCTTGCAATGGAAATGATCGAAAGTTCAAAATGATCGTTTCTAATAACCGGGAAATATCGCTGCTGATATTTCCCGGTTTCATTTTAGGGGTGGCCGTATAAATTCAAACGGTGTAGGCTTCCCTACATCATCAATTGTCATTAATCAATGATCAATTTTACCTCCGCTGCACGGCTACTTGCCGTCTGATTAGTGAGGGCTTGACTTGAAGTCAAACCCTCACTAATCGCTTCACCGCTGCACCGCCACCTGCCGCGTCAGTACCTTCCCGCCCGATTCTATTTGCACGCTATACACCCCCGGCGGCGAGGCCGCTACCGGGATGCGCAGGGTTTCAACCTGCGGGGTTGCATCCACCTGTGTTTCGTATATCTCCTGCCCCAGCGCATTAAAAATGCGAACTTGAACGGAAGTGTGGAAGCCGCCAAGCTGGAGGTGGAGGAGGTCGGAGACGGGGTTGGGAGAAAGCTTGGCATCACCATCCGTAGGCAGGACTGTAGCAGCCACTGGCAGCCCGCAGTTTTCAACGTAGTCGCCGCCTGTCCATTTGGCGATGTTTTTTATCGTAGTACCATTATCTAAATCAACTTTGGACGCAACAATCAAAGTATCCCGGTAAATGGCCATGTCTACAACAAAATAGCCTAAAGTACCCCCGCCACCAAGTGCGCACCACTTTTCTCCATCCCACTTGGCAATACTTCTCGCTTGTACACCATCGCCTACCACATCAAATGCCCCACTCACATACAATGCGTTATTGTGCACCAGTAAAGCGTAAACCTGATAGATGTTTTCGCCCCAAACACCGCCATGCACATCTTCCCAGCCATTTGGGCCAAGCCGCATGATGTTGTTGCCAGCATTGCCGGCAGCCTGACTGAAAGCTCCAGCTACATAAAGGTGGTCTTGAAAAATAGTCATTGAAGTGAGGTACGATGATCCACGTATGCTGCCATAAACTGGATGCCAGGCAGTTCCATCATATTTTAAAATGTCTGAATAAATTTCTCCATCTATCATAGACTTAAAATTCCCGCCCACGTACAACTCGCCGTTGTAAAATGCTATGGCTGTGATTAATGGAGTAGTTGAATTTAAATTTGTTGGAAATGGAATGACAGACCATTCCTGACCGTTCCATTTTCCCAGGCTGGCAGGCATGCCTCCAATGCCCGTTAATGATCCTCCAACGATGAGTTCATTGTTCAAAACAAGTGAACTGTGAACTATACCGTATTCGCCAAACTCATCAACGATGCCGTTTCTTAATGAATCCCATTCTATTCCGTCCCAAGCAGCGATGCCATTTACCTGCAAGCTGTCAACAGAGTCATACCCTGTTCCGACAATAATTTTATTGTTGTATTTATTAATCTGCCGAACTGGGTTAGCGCACCCCCCGAAACATTGTTCCTGTCCTACGCCCATCGCCTTGTACTCCGTTCCATTCCACATACCAATGCCATTGAGTAAAAGCAGATTTTCGCCTGCTGCATTTTTGATATGCCCAAAATTACCGCCGAAGTACAGGATGTCGACTTCCTGGTCAACATAAAGGCTGTGTACGCCATAATCCGGCCATTGGTCTGCTCGAAGCGGCTGCCAGTATTGTTGAGCGGTTGCACTAAAAGAGATTAGTATGATGATGAAGATCATTGAATTTTTCATGGTAAGCCAATTTTTAGGAATGATAAGAAGGAGAAGTATTCAATGCTGCCCCGCTCGCGCTGAGGCTCCGCCTCGCGTGTTCTATTCTGCCGGGTTTTACCCGGTTTTCCATCTGTCCTCATCCAAATTTTCTAAATTTTTGAATTTCCAAAATTGTGAACGCCCCGCTCGCACGGCGGCTCCGCTCCGTGCGTTCTATTATCCGGGTTTCCAGCCCGGAGTTCAAAACCAAGCCTGGCTGTTAAGTGAGGGCTTGACTTGAAGTCAAACCCTCACTACCCCCTCACCGCTGCACCGCCACCTGCCGCGTCAGTACCTTCCCTCCCGATTGTATTTGCACGCTATATACCCCTGTCGGCCAGGTAGCTACCGGGATGCGCAGGGTTTCGACCTGCGGGCTTGCGGCTACCTGCGTTTCGTATATTTCCTGCCCAAGCGCGTTGAATACCCGAACCGAAACCGGCTCGTGGAAGCCGCCGAGCTGGAGGAGGAGGAGGTCGGAGGCGGGGTTGGGGGCGACAGAAACCTTAAACGCTTCGTAGTTGCTATCTTGTGAGCTGGTTGTCAGATCACTCTCTTTAATTTCGACGATCATAAACCGCTGGCGATGACTGATACCTTGTTGCTCAATCAACTCAAAAGCCAGGAGATACTTGCCTGCCTGAACTGGTTTCTTCCAAATAAACTCCCCGGTGTAAAAGTCGAGACTGATGGAATTTGTAGCCTCAGGTAAACTGTATATATCGAAATTTTGAGTGAAATTCCGCTCATACTGAAAAGTTACCGGGCCTTGTACATCATTAGAAATCAATTGGTGGCGAAATATTCCATTTTCGATTGTATAATCCGTTTGAAAGTTTTCAAAATTGGCATAATGATTATTACTATTCATGACAAAATAATCGAGAACAATAATTGAATATACAATAAAGTTAATGGGTTCGCTTAAATTGACAATGTCATTCAGGAAAAACTCATTATTTATAGTAACAATACAAATACCAGGTGCGATAAAGGGATGTTCTTTTTGGTAGCGATAAAGTTTTATATTGTTTCCCAAATCTAAAATTTCGCTAACCTGCAAGGTATCAGGAGGGAGACCATCGCTAAAACTGGTGGATATGAATTCATATTGATTGGGCGTAACAGTGTCTTTAAAATAAAGATCGAAGCTTATTATGAAATTGCTAGTCCCGGGCAGGTGTTCATAACTTATATCTCCACCCCGAAATTCTTGGGCGTCTGTGTTAGTGGAAATAAGAATAAAAAACGAACAGATGGATATGAAGATCAAATTTTTCATGGTATTGTTTTTATTTTTCGGTTGAAGCTGCTTAAAAACAACTCCAACCGAAAAAGTAATGAAAATTTTCATCAAGAAAATTTAATAACGAATTGAAAGTTCTTGTGTGTTTCTAAAAAAACTTTAATCGATGATTACCTTTCGTGTTGCAACTGCACCATCAAAAGTAGTAATGCTGATAAAATAGATTCCAGAAGGTAGATCGCTCACAGGTATCTGGATATTTTGAAACCCTGGCTCCACCACAAATTGCTCTATTAATTTACCATTCAAAGAATGGAGTTTTCCAAAACCTCCATTCTTATAATAGAAATTCAGAAACAACAAATTATTAGAAGGATTAGGGTAAACATCGAAAACAAACTGGAGGTTTCCTACTGTTCGGGTATCTGTCGGAAAGTCAACTTCGAATCTGCCCATAAACCCCGTGGGATTTTCTTCAAATTGTTTATTAACCGATGGTAAAAAATAACTACCCGGGTTAACAGAATATTGCATAAGCGGAAACTGATTCATACCCGGAGAAATATTCGGGGATACACTGCAATTTCCTGCAAAATAAAGTTTATTAGAGTTGATTTTCAGAGAGGTTATTTCGTCATTCCCAAAATATCCTAAAAATGTTGACTACAAAGGGGTTGCATTTTCTGTAAGTACCAAAATGTATGCATCGTTAGGGTGAAAATCTTCTGTTAACTCTTGCTCATAAAGCCCGCCTGTATTTAAAACATCCAATTCTTCTGCTCCTGAAAATAACCCGGCATAGATGTTGTTATTATCGTCTATAGTGATAGAATTGACTGATGTACTTCCACTTGCTCCACCCAAATAGCTTGTCCACAAAGGCTCGCCACTGTTGCTGAATTTGCCGATAAATCCATCCGTAGATGTTCCGTCGAAAGTATCGTCCAAAGAAGGCTCAAATATATCGAGATCACTACTTGCGGTTTTCCCTGCAATTAACAAATTACCATCATTATCAATTTTAATATCAAACAAGTCGTCAGAATTACTTCCTCCATAATGGGTTGACCAAAGTAATTCGTGAGGAGCCGGACTTATTTTAGCCATAAAACCATCTCTATCGAGCATTCCGCCATTAAATGCAGATTGATAAGAGTTTGAGGTTTCTGATACAAGCGGTAAATCACTGTCTAAACGAACATTGCCGCCAATAAATATATTTCCCTCATCATCAGTGTCAAGATCAAAAATTACTCCTGCCTTAAATCTTGAACACCAGATTAATTGGCTGAAATTTTCATTAAAGCTGGCGATAAAAGCAGTTCCTACTGAGCTTTCATAGAGAGGACTCATATTTGTATTAACGGCGGGTACGTTACCACCCAACCCTCCTGCCACATAAAAGCCAGATGCATGTGCTTCGATCGCGAAAGCAGTTTCTCTTCCCAATGGAGTACTACCGTCATTTCCAAAAAAAGTGGCGAACTGCCGAATTCCATTTGTGGAAAATTTTGCAATAAATGCATCTACACATGAGGGAAACCCATTACATCTGTTTGATCCGTCATATACAATGACTCCATTATTGGAAAGCGGAAAATTATTAATATTTAGTGGCCCGTCGTTTGCACCTGCTCCCTCTGTTTCTCCGACCACATGAATGCCATTTTCGCCAAAAGCGACACCATGAGCAATATCCTCGCCTGTTCCTCCAATGAGGGTAGCAAATAACCGTGTCAGGTTAATGTCAAAGGCAACTAAAAAAGCATCACTTGGTCCTCCCATAAAACTATGAAGACCATTTAGCTGGGGGAAATTCGTGCTTGATGTTCCACCAACTACATAGTAGTTCCCATTATTATCAACGGTAGAATTTCTTACATTGTCGAAAAGCAACCCTCCGTAATAAGTACACCACTCCAAATTCCCCAGATTCTCAGGCGTTTCCGTCACTTCCTCCTTCAACCTTATCACCAGCCACTTCGCCCCATCATAACTCTCCGTTCCAATTGTCACAGTATCCCCGTCCACTTCAAATTCCGGTGTCCAGGCCACGCTGCTTTCTACACCGGAGGAATTGACCAAAAACGCTTCCGGTTCAGGCAACACGATGTCGCCTGCCGCCGTGCCAATCACAAGGTCTCCACTGCCGTTTACCGACAGGCTGCTTTGGCCGTCAAAAACCAGTTTAATGTCGTCCGGGTCAGCGTCGGGTTTCACTACAAAGTAGTATTTGCGGCCCGCGTTGTTGCTGTAATACTGAATGTCTATGCCCGTGAACGCATCCGTGTGGATGAGTCGGTCGTACAAGCCCACTTTTTCGCGGCCTTCGGGAATGTGGCCGAGGTAGTAGTTGTGGAAATCCGTGCGTGGCTCCAGCGCATAAATCCGCTCCGCGCCTTTACTTTGGCGGAACCGCACATCCACCCGGTGCAGGGTGTCGTTGGTGGCCGTGTCGCCGTCCATGATGGCAGTGACCAAGCTAAACCCTTCTTCCTGAAAAAACAGGGCAGGCGACTGCCGATCCCCGTAAAACTTAATCTCCGGCACCGCATCCCCTTCCGTATCCAACAACTGCCCCCGGTTTTCTGTGAAATACAGCGCAGAAGAAGGCGCTTCGTCATCCGGTGGGATCAGGATGCTCTTGGGCGTGTAGCGCACGGTGGTGTAAATTTCCCCGTCCGGGCTGCCCGTTTTGCCGGTCAGGCTAATGCGGCCCGACAGTTCCACTACGAGTTTTTTGCCCCGGTCGTCGAGGTTGTGAACGCCGTTGAAGCGTTCTATCCACTGCGAAACGCCTGAACTGTTCAGGATTTCTACAAAATAATCTTTGTTGCCTTCTTCCGTGATGTACCCGCCCAAAATGATTTGGCCGGAGGTGTCAATAGCCACGTCGAAAGCTTCGTCGTCCACATCCACCTGCCCGTTGCGGCTGTTGCCCCATTGCAGGGTGCCCGAAGCGTTGTATTTAAGAATGGCAATATTTTTGCCTTCGCCCGTTTTGGTGGTGAAGCCTGCTACATAGACGTTGCCCGTGGCTTCGTCCACCATCAGGGCATGCGGCTCGTCGTCGAGGCTGGAGGTTCCGTTGTAGGTATGACTCCACGCCAGGCTGAAATCTTCGTTGAGTTTCACGGTGACGATATCGCGCTTGGTGGCACCGTTGTCCACATACCCGGTTACATAAATGTTGTTATCCGAATCGTTGACAATATCCCGAATTTCATCGAGGTCAACACTGCCAGTGATTGTCAGCCCTCCTGATAGCACACCGGTACTCATTGTAATATATTGTTGTCCCAATTTCCAGGTATTCAGGTCTTGCTGCACCACGCCATCCACCGCCAATAAGGTGGAAGAACGCCGGTAGATATGGCCAGCTGCATCAAAATAGCCGTAGCCGTCAATGGTTTGGCTCCAGAGCGGGTCGCCGTCGCTTTCGTAGGCCACGACTAAGAAATCCATGAAGTCGGTATTGTCGGTTGTGCCCCCGGCGATGTAGATATTGTTGCCGCTATCGCAATACAGGTCGTAACCGCTATCGTCGTGGCTACCGGTACCGTTGTACAGTTTGTGCCACTGATAGACGCCGCTGCTGTTGAATTTGAGGGCGAGGGCGTCGTAGCGGTTGGTGGGGCCGTTGTACACCGAACCAGCGATGATTGGATTGCCGGCATTGTCCAAGATCATTTGTCCGACGATTACATTGCCGGTCGTATCGGTCAGGTTGAAGGTTTCGGACCAGAGAAGGTCGCCGTCGTCGTCGTATTTGGCCAAATGCAGGTCGTACTTTTCGTAGGCGTTGAGCGTCACGCCCGCCACATAGAGGTTGCCGCTTATATCGGCCACGCTGGCTACCTGTTCTGGTTCACTACCGGGCAGGCCGTCGCTGGCGTACCATTCGGTAGTAGGTAGCGGGTTGGCTCATGGCGTTAAAGCAGGTGGAAAGCAGGAGCGCAAGGCAGAGAACGGCCGGGCGAAGCCCGGAAAATAGGACACACCAGAGAGAGTCCGGCGCGAGCGGTGCGCGAGCGGTGCGCGAGCGGTGCGCGAGCGGTGGATTGAGTACATAGATTTCATCTTTGACTATTTATTAAAAGTTAGATAATAGACATGTAGTTGCCCGGCTACGCTAAATTGAAGACATAAAAGCCTCAATTGATTCAGGCTATTTCTACGCTAAAACAATGAATAGATGACTCAGCCGAAGGGTAGTCAAGTTAGGCTGAATCGTGGGTAGTAATGGTATTAATTTTGCAAGTATAGGCTTTTTTAAGGGGTGGCGCAAGGGGGGATGCAAAATTTAACACAGCACTTACAGGAACCAATAGAACAATGCGCATAAAGGTGTTTTCTCACATTTTCAAATAAAATTCTCCGGTGAGTTTTATGTATGCTTCTGTCCAGTCGTTGCGCTCCTCGTGCTGAACAACCAAGCTGTCTTTGAGCAACGGGCGTGGATTGCGTTGGAACTGCATCAGCAGGCGTTCTACCGGCTTGTCCGCTTTCGGACGAACCTCTGTGATTTTCGTACAAAAAAGATGGTAGTTCTGCGCCAATTCTGAAAAGCGTAGCCCCTCAATGAGCGGCAGTACGACACAAAAGCTGCCTTCTGCGCTCAGGAGTTTGCGCACAGCCTGCAACAAATCGCCATGCGGCAGCTTTATGGTGTGCCGAACGCTGTTCCTGTCCTGACTGGCCGAAAAAGTGCCACCAGAAAAAAACGGGGGGTTGCTCACAATGAGGTCGTATTGGCCGCCCGAAGTTTGGGCAAAATCCTGAATCAGGGCATGAAAAACACGCACCCGATCGGACCAGGGAGTGGTTTCGACATTTTCAAAAGCCTGCTGATAGGCATCTGCATCTACTTCCACTGCATGTATTTGTGCTGTTTCCGTGCGTTGTGCCAGCATAAGCGCGATGACCCCGCTTCCGGTACCGATGTCTAATACCTGCTGCGCGCCGCTAACTTCTGCCCAGGCGCCCAATAAGACGCCGTCCGTGCCGATTTTCATGGCACAGCGATCCTGCTGAACAGTAAATTGTTTGAAATAGAACGGTTTAGCAATTTTTACTTCCATGATGTTGGTCACCTGTGTGCTTTTGCTTTTACAAAACAACCGTCAGGTATGTTATGTTTGACACTAAATTAAGTCTAACACACGCTATTTTGTCTTTGTTGCGTTATTCATCAAATCAATCATTAACTTTCATCCTTATGAGATCTTTTCCGGCGTTACTGCTTGCAATCAGTTTTTCCACCTTCCTGACAGCGCAAAACAAATGTCAAGGCTATTTTGCTTTCGACAACGGTGTTGCGATGGAGTATACCACGTACGACAAGAAAGGAGAGATCCAGCTCTTATCCGCGCACAAGATCATCAAAGTGGAAAATACAACCGACGGCGTTTTGGAAGCGCTGATCGAAACAAAAACAACCGACAAAAAAGGGAAGACTCCCATTGAAGGGCAATTCAGGATGCGTTGCAAAGACAACACATTGATCATGGACATGACTTCAATGCTTGGTCCGCAGGGGGCGAGTGCTTTTGCAACCTTAGAAGTGAGTGTGACCGGCGACGACCTGCAATTGCCCTCCAACCTGACGCCCGGCCAGACGCTGCCGGACGCCACCGCTCAAATCAAGGCAGGCACAGGGGGTGTTGCCCTGATTACGATGAATTTGACCATCCGCGATCGTAAAGTTGTGGCTAAAGAAACCCTCCAAACAACAGCTGGCAGCTTTGATTGCATCAAAATGACCTATATTTCGGAGACCAAAATGTTGGGAACCAAAGCGATAGAAACCGCAGTCTGGTATGCAGACGGCGTAGGGATGATCCGCCAGGAATCCTACGACAAAAAAGGGGCTTTGGACAGCAAAATGGAACTTACGAAGTTTGAGAAAGGGAAGTAGGGAAAGGAAAATTCGCAAAATGCCACACCCGCGCAGGAAAATTTTTTTCTTAGTGGCAATAAAAAATGGGGAGATTACGGATTCAATTTCCTATTTTCGACTTTCATTTCACCTAAATACTTTCCTATGAAGCCTTTTAGACTCTTTTTGTTGAGCGGCATCGTATTGTTGCTCGCTCAGTCTGCTTTTGCAGTGGCGCCTTACCGCAATGCAGCGCCTGTTGAAACCGGGGTCAACGTTGCGCCGCCTGCTGAAAAAGAGCTGACCCGCAAAGAAAAGCGCGAAATGCGCAAAGCCGTGAAGGAGCAAATCCGGAACGCCATAAAAAACGGAAAAGCGCAAGGTGCAAGCGATAACCTCGTGTTGCTTGTCATCCTGGCAATCCTGTTGCCGCCTTTGGCTATGTATCTCTACGAAGGCGCTGCAACTACCCGATTCTGGATTTCGCTTTTGCTGACGCTTTTGTTGTTCATTCCGGGAATGATTTACACGCTGATCGTCATCCTTAGCGGGAACTGATGAAGTAGTGAAGGTTTGAAAAACGGGCAATTTGCAAAAGGCAAATTGGCAAGAAGCAAGCTGGTTGAAAGGAATTATTTGCCAACTTGCTTCTTGCCAATTTGCCCGTTTTGCCTCTTGCCCCTTGCTCTTTGCCTCTTAACACAACCCATGCTCCAGGATTTTCAAAAATTCGTACGGGAAAATGGTCTTTTCCAGAAAAAAGACCGCATCCTGCTGGCGGTAAGTGGTGGGGTAGATTCCGTTGTGATGGCTAACCTGTTCTGGGAATCCGGCGTAGCTATGGGTATTGCCCATTGCAATTTTCAGCTCCGTGGCGCGGCTTCTGAAGCAGACGCCACTTTCGTGGAAAAACTTGCCGGGGAGCTGGAGGCACCGTTTCATCTGACCCATTTTGAAACCCTCCGTACGGCATCTGAAGGAGGCATTTCCATCCAAATGGCAGCTCGGCAACTCCGCTACGAATGGCTTGAACAACAGCGACTTGCCGGCAACTACGACGCCATAGCTACCGCCCACCACCTCGATGATTCCGTAGAAACCCTGTTGTATAATTTTGCAAAGGGATGTGGCTTACATGGTTTGCACGGTGTCCCTATTCGTCAGGAGAAGATCATCCGGCCTATGTTGTTTGCCCACAAAAAAGCCATCAGCAGTTATGCAGAAACCGGGGCTATTGCTTCCCGGGAGGATCAATCCAATACTGAAGACAAGTACGCCCGAAACCATATCCGCCACCACGTCATTCCAGCCTTAGAAACCATCAACCCTTCCTTTCGGGAGACAGCTGTTGCCAACATCCGGCGCCTGCAGGAGGCAGAACACCTTATGGAATGGGCTGTTGCGCACTTGAAAAAGGAATTGACAGAGACGGATTCCGCTGGCAGGCTCCGAATCAACATCGAACGCCTGCGTCAGGAAAAAGCTGCCCCGACTTTGCTTTATGAATGGCTCAAACCTTATGGATTTCACGCGGCTTCCTTAGCGCGTCTTCTTCAAAGCAATGCACGTACGGGTGCGATGCTTTATGCCCCCGCTCACCGGTTGTTACTGGATCGGGGCTTATTGTTGCTCGATTCTCTGCCGAACCCTGAATCTGAGTCCATACTTCTAATTTTCCCTGATACACAAGAAGTAGTCGTTCCGGACGGCAAATTCGAATTCAAAACAATCTTACCTCCCGATGTCTTCGTTAAGGATAACAACACAACTTACCTCAACCTGGCACCCACTAATTACCCGTTGCAGTTGCGGCATTGGAAACCCGGCGATGTTTTTCACCCCTTGGGGATGCAAGGTAAAAGTCAAAAAATTCAGGATTTGTTCAGCAACCTTAAGCTTTCCCGCTTTGAAAAATCCACGGTTTGGTTGCTGGAAACGGCTGATGGCCGCATTTGCTGGGTAGCCGGCCTGCGCACCGACGAACGCTTCAGGATTCAATCAAAAACAGCGCACTGTGCCAAAATAGAGTGGATCCGGCAGGTTTGATTCCGGTTATTTTTCCTGTCTTTTATCCCTTTCATTAACAACGGATTAAAAATTTTATTTTCTGAAACTAAAATCTATAACCGATATTGTTGCAATATGTTTCACAAAAATTTTATTTTTCAGGCCGCATAATTTGA
>JBBQGV010000009.1:0-94764 GCA_038323375.1 Chitinophagales bacterium | reverse complement strand
GGTGTCGTTGTGCAAATCGTTGTTGGGACTAAATGCGTTGGCAACAAGACATACGATTTTTTATATAGGTTTTGCAGTGTTATATTATCGGGTCGTGTAAATATGACGCCAATCGGTTTGCGGCTACAAGAAGGTGCCGATGTATCAAACGGGTGTGATTCCCATTTGATGTAGATTTTAGGCCATAGTTATTGCATGTATTTTTGCCAAAACGGTTCCCATCGGCCATTAGTTGAAGTTAGCGCTCTAGTAATAAGCATTCCTTGTGCATTGTGTAAATTCCATCTCATGCCTGACTGGCTCAGCCTTTGCTTGACCACCGTTTTGCAGCCTGCTTCTGTGACCCCCGAACCAATTGGGTATCCTTTTTTTTGATATTCTGGGTAATTCATCCGCATCAGGTTGTTCTCAAAGTAGGTGATGGTTCTTGAGACTGCTTCGTGTTCGGTATTCTCATTTTCTTTGACCCAACTTTTCAGTTTCCTGACAATAAATCGAGCACCGTTTTTTTTGTGCTTCAGATCATGACAGGCATTGTCCGTCCACTGCTTGTGTGCCTGTTCGCCTTTTTTCAACACCACACTGGCTTGTAAGATATTCAGTGGCATGGTAAAAGTCGAGTATATCCACCTGGACATATTTTAACAGATAAGTCCAGTTGTCCTTTGCCCCATCCGCCAGGCCAACATGGTGATTGCGGGTAATATTGCCTTTACCCGCTCTATTTCCATGCTTAGCACGCTATCAAAGGTCTTTTTCCCATATTCCGGAGCGCAAGCACTATATATCGTGTGTAAACGCTCCCCATCTGAATTGTAAAAACTGATCGTCCCGCACATCGTTTCTCGATAGCCTTCGCCACGTATCGCAGTCGTGGTCTCGTCGCGACCTATGCTTACATGACTCACAACCTGATCAAATTTTTGAAGCACCGTTTCCTGATCCATCAAATCGCCTTCCGGCTTAAAGGTCGTCGTGATCGTAACCGTCCCGTCTGCCCCTTTTTTGTACGTTGTCTCCATATCCTGTCTTTTTTTGCCATAAATTTACATCAAATGGGAATTACACCCCTGTGAACCCGCTTCTTTAGAGCATGTTGGGTTCCGTCCAGATCGCTTTTTACATCGGTAGTAGTCGCTAATCTTGAATCTGCCGAGATAAATCGTCGCTTTTCATAAACCTCTTTATTTTTGTGGGCGTTAGTATTCCGTTCTTAGAGCTTGTTCGGGTTTTCGTGATCGAGCGAGGGCGAGGAAATTTTATTTTAGACAAGGCGATTTTTGCAGACGTAGCCGGCAGCTACGGCGAAAAAAATCAACGCAGTATAAAATAAAATTTGCCGTCCGTAGCCGATTGACGGAAATCCCAACAAGGTCTTAAGAAGCTGGCACAACGCTTTGCATTCATTGTTCGCACCAAATCTTTCAGGAAATTGAAACATTCGATCAAAATAACCGCCATTGTCTTATTGATTCTGATTTTGGATCAGACCCTGAAAATATGGGTAAAAACAACTTTGGCGCATGGCGACTCCATCTTTTTGTTTGGCTGGGAAAGGGCGCAGATTCACTTTGTAGAGAACCCGGGCATGGCTTTCGGATTGGAGTTGGGTGGAGAATACGGGAAATTGGCCCTGAGTCTGTTCCGCATCTTAGCGGTCAGCTTCCTGATTTATTACCTCCGCGTTTTAATCAAAAACAAAGCGCCGTTCGGATTGCTGTTCAGCTTTGCCTGTATTCTTGCTGGTGCCATCGGGAACATCATTGACAGTGCTTTCTATGGCCTCATTTTTTCCGAATCCTGTTATCACTGCGGCATCGCCGAGCTTTTTCCGGAAGAAGGCGGTTATGCCGGATTTTTGCACGGCCGGGTGGTAGACATGCTCTATTTCCCGGTTCTGAGGGGGAATTACCCCGATTGGTTCCCGTTTTTGGGCGGCGACTCTTTTACTTTTTTCAGCCCTGTTTTTAACTTGGCCGATACGGCCATCACGGTAGGCGTTCTCTATATTTTGTTGTTCCAGCGCAGTTTTTTCAGCACCCACCACCCCACTGAAGAAAACACAGCCACGCCCCTGGAGCCAGCCCCTGTCGCAGCAGAAAGCAATTCGGATGCCGAAGAACAGGTTGAACAACCGACCCCTGTTTCGTAGATTTTTGAAACAAAAATTGCTTTGATGCCTTTTAGATAGATAAAGACTTCACTTATGCGACTGTTTTTCTGGATCGTTGCGATTCTTCTCTTTGATTGGTATGTATTTCAAGCGTTTAAGATCATTATTCATAGTTGGACGGCCCCGCTAAAAACCGCCGTGCAGATCCTGTACTGGCTGGCACCGCTGATCACCATCGCGTTTTTGGTCTCCAGTAACTTTTCGGACACGAACGCCTGGAACAAAAACGTGTTTGTATTCCTGCGCACGTTCGTTTTCATCGTCTATTTTTCCAAATTCCTAATTGCTGGCGTGCTACTCATTGACGACTTCCGGCGGTTGCTGACCTGGGGCTACCAGGCGCTTAGCGCGGATAACCGATTTGACGCCGGCCGCTCGAAATTTTTGTCTCAGGTGGCTTTATTCATCGGGAGTGTGCCGTTTTTGTCGCTCACTTATGGCTTGCTGCGCAATCCTTATCGCTACACTGTTTTTCGCGAAAAACTGGCTTTGAAAAATCTGCCGGAAGCCCTCTCCGGACTTCGGATTATCCAGATATCGGACATCCATTCCGGTAGTTTCACCTTCAAAGAACCGGTGCGGGAAGCCATCTCGCTGATCAATAAGCTAAAACCCGATCTGGTCTTTTTCACCGGCGATTTAGTCAACAACAAAGCCGATGAAATGGACGATTTTATGGATGTTTTTGATAAAATAGAGGCTCGCTTAGGCGTTTATTCCATTTTTGGAAACCATGATTATGGCGACTACGTACGATGGCCCAGCGAAAAACACAAACAGGATAATTTAGACAAACTGAAATCCATACACCGGTCGCTGGGTTGGAATTTGCTGACCAACGAAAATCGCATGCTGGAAGTGAATGGCGCAAAAATTGCCGTGATTGGTGTTGAGAACTACTCAACCCACCTCCGTTTCCCAAAATACGGCGACCTGAAAAAAGCCACTCAAGATACTGAAGGTGCAGACCTCAAGCTGCTGCTTTCTCACGATCCGTCTCATTGGAACGGGCAGGTATTGACGGATTACAAAGACATTGCAATTACTTTTTCCGGGCATACGCACGGGATGCAATTTGGCATTGAAATTCCGGGCTACATTAAGTGGAGCCCGATCCAATATGTCTACAAACAATGGGCGGGAATGTATCAGTCGGGTGATCAATACTTATACGTTAACCGGGGTTTAGGATTTTTGGGATACCCGGGCCGGGTCGGCATCCTTCCTGAAATCACATGCCTTGATCTCGCAAAAGGATAGCGTCTTTGGGAAGTTGCGAATGACCTTCACTAACCTGAAGGCCATTCATTTAAGCGTTCAGCAAGACAGACGGTTTTAAATGGCTTTCTGGAGGTTTTAAAGGGTTACTAAAAAACTGGAGTTTTCTTGTGGTTGTTTAAAGTGTAATTAGAGGCAGAAACACTCCAAATGAAAGACGGAGTTCATTTTTTCTAGTGTTGATACAAATTTAGGCTGTCTCACGCAATGCATCAAACTCAAAACAGCCGCTTATAAAGTTTCAAACCCGGACATAACATATAAAACACATTAAAAAATCAAGTTTATTTTTATTTCAAATAATTGAATTTCAATTATTTATAAGAATAAAAACCTTTCCTGATTTGGCTTGATTTTAAAAAATCCTGAGTACGTTGAGCCGGAAAAAAATACCAGAAACCCTGTCTCTGGGATGGTTTTTTGGTAACTATACAGCCGCCTCCGGCGGCCATTTCTGTCCTCCAACAAATTTGGGGATGATTCATGCGAATCAGAGCTATATTGATGTTTTTGAACACCATCAATATCAAGGAGCCTCTGAGGACTCCAGTATGGCGCGGAGTCTCACGGAGTAAAGGGATTCTCGCGGAGTTAGACTCCTCCGCAAGACTCCCTTTACTCCGTGGAACGCTGTGTCACCTGATTAGGTGGCGATTTTGGACGTAAAATGCCCTTGCCGCCGAAGGCGGATGTATAGTTACGTTTTTTGGGTGTTTTCCGAAAAAGTAACTTTCCCGAACAAGCTCTAAACCAATGCTTGACTCAAAAATACGCCGATTGCTTCACAGATAATAGCTCAAAAAAGCTAATTTATAAAATTTCTAAAGCTGCTTTTTTTAACTATTTATGTTTTTTCTTAAAATACAATTGTTTGTTTTTGTGTGCATTGTAGTCCAATTCGTTAATTTTTTTCATCAAAAATTCAAAAATTCAAACAATAATTTTACCTTGCCATAACAATTCATTTTTATGGCAGGCATACAAGAAGATCTCTTTGAACTCATTCAAACCTTGTCTGTAGCCGAAAAACGTTACTTCAAAGTCGTTTCAAACAGCAGCAAATCTTCAGACATCAAATACGTGATCTTGTTTGATGCACTCTGTGGTCTGGACTACTACGATGAGCAAATGTTGATCGGCAAGCTCCAGCGCAAGCTCAAAAACAACTCCGACAAAAATCCCGGCAAGCAGTTGAACCAGGACATGCAGTATCTGTACAAGGTACTTCTTCAGGCAATGCGCCAATACAACCATCAAACGCTGATTAATATTCAAATCCAGGATATGACTTTTGATGGGATTTTTTTGAGAGATCGCGGGCTGTACAGACAAGCCGACAAGCGCATCAGCAGAGCGAAAGAACTTGCCGAAAAGAATCACAACTACATTGCTCTGCTGGAATTGAACCGTTTGGAACGCACCCTGATCTGGAGTCTCAATGAAGCAAACGAAGAGGAAAAAGTGGAACAACTGATTGCTGAAAAAAACGAGATTTCGAAAGTATTGAGCGAAGAAATGGATTATGAAGACTTATACGCCAGGGTATCTCATGCCATCAATCGCCAAAATCTGTTCACGTCGAATGATCCGCATGCGGTGGAGTTAGTTGGCCAGATTGAGACGCTTTTTTCGCAAAAACAACCAGACGAACTTTCTGCTTTTACCAAACTCAGGCGGTTTCAGATAGGAGCACTGCTCAACATGGCTGAAATGCGTTTGGATGAATGCCGGGCTAACATTGACAATATCTTCAATTGGTGGGAGACTTATGAATACCTGAAAGAAGAAGAATTTTTCCGCTATCAGATTTCCCTGTCCAAGATTCTTACTTTTTTTTTAAACAACAGGCAATTTGATGCAATTATCCTGTTGATCAAAAAAATAAAGGAGAGCAATTCCAAGACTCCAAATGAAAAAGCTTTTCTGTTTCGGTTTATCACCATGTACGAATTGCTTTATTATCTAAACATGAAGAGGGTTGATGAAGCCCAAAAAATGATTCCCGATATAGCAAAAGGGCTTGACCAATTTCCGCTTCCTCACAAAAGGAAAATAACAATATGCTACAATTTAGCGATAGTTTGCTTCTTTAACAATGATAACAGGCAATGTGATGACTGGCTGAAAAAAACCATCGCCCACTCTCGCAACAACAACATCCGGGAAGATCTGATTAGAAAAGCTTTTGTACTTCGGGTGCTGCTGCTCGAAGACTTTTTTGAAGATCAGGAGAAGGCTCTCCGCGCTGCAAAGAAATACTTTAGGGAAAGTAAAAAAAATAAAGGCAAAGAAAAAAAAGGTGCCAACAACCAACCCATTGAAGTAGAAATACTGATGCTGATCACAAAAATAATAAACGCCCCTGCTGGCAACCGCGAACGAGATGAGCCTGTGCAAAAAATGTTGGAATATTTGGAAAGCATGTCTTCCAATCCACAAAGCCGGCGGCTCTATGGATTGGAAGAACTCATCATTTGGTGCAAGAGTAAGCTTGAGTGGAAAAGCGTCAAGACCATCTTTTTGGAAGACTCCGGCCTAAGCAGTGGTTAATCTATACAACCGTAAGCACGATATTGCCGGAACCGTCTTTTTGCAGGTAAAAATCATTGTCGTCCATGTCAATGGTTAAAACCTTAATGGTCAGTCCCATGTCTACGTCAGTGGATCCAAAAATCCAAGCGGTGTGGTTGGAAGGCCGGTAGCTGACCGTCCATTGATAATCCGAGCCGTTAAGTACTGTGGTCGTTCCGGAAGGTACGGACGTTTCTTCTGACAATTGAATGTCGCTGCTGCTAAAGGTAAATTTAGCGACTTTGTTGTTAACGAGGCTGGCTTCAGTTTTCTGGCCTGATCCGTCTACATGAATCGCTGTGTTTAAATTCGATGCTAAAGAAATTGAAGAACTCATAGTGAAAAGTGTTTGGTTTAATGGCATGGTGCAACATAGAGAATTGCAATAATGGAGTAACTATAAAGCCCTCTAAAAAAGTTCCGGGTACACAAAAAAATTTTGGGGCCATATTTTTTTCTATTTTCGCCTTGATTTTCACCATGATCTGAACGAGTGCTAAGTTTTTTTCGAACCAATCAATTAGCCGCCGGAGCGCTGCTTATTTTTTACGCAGCGATCCTGCATCTGTCGTCCTTGTTGTCGCCGGACCAAAGCGCTATGCCTGCGGCGGATCAGGCAGGGATACTGGGATACTGGCTGTATCCGTTAACCGGAACGCAAGGTCTTTTGCCCACCCTATTAACGATAGTGCTCTTGTCTTTACAAGCCGTTTTGATCAATGTATTGGTCAGTAACCATCGTTTAGCCTCAGAAGTGAGTCTTTTTCCCGGGTTGTTTTACATCCTGATTGCCAGTTCATTGCCCTCTTTTTTGTGTTTTTCCCCGATTCATTTAGCCAATACCTTTCTCCTCATTGCCCTAGGAGGGCTGATGAACACATACAAGCAGAGTTCCTGTGCCGACCTTATTTTTAACGTCGGGTTGTGGATGGGCGTAGCAAGTTTGTTTTATCCGCCTTTCATCCTGCTCTTTTTTGTAGGAATGGCTGGACTGAACGTGTTGAGAGCCTATAAAATCCGGGAGCGGCTGATGCTGCTAGCGGGTATGGCGACCCCATATTTGCTAACAGCTTTATACTGTTTTTGGAACAACGAATTGTCTTTATTCCTTGATCTTCAGATTTTTAAGCCCTTCGAATTTTGGTCTTTTGCAAAACACGAAGCGCTCTGGGAGATCGTTGTTGAACTGGTCTATTGGTTCCTGCTCATCCTCATCGCCATTGGGAGCGCCGGAGCCTATGATTTTAAAATGCAATTGCAGGTGCAAAAAAAAATCAGCATCCTGTATTGGGCCTTGTTGTTCGCAGGCCTTTCAACATGCATTCAAAAGGAGGCATCTGTTGAACATTTATTGGTTACCGCTGCACCCCTTGGAATCATGATTTCTTTTAACTTTATCCTTGTTTCCAAAAGGTGGGCAGAAATGCTGCACTTGGTTTTGCTCGTATTGATCCTTTGCTGGCAATACAAAGGATATTTTATGGGGGCATAAAATATGACTTATGAAGTTTGGAGTCGTCGTTTTTCCGGGTTCTAATTGTGATGATGACGTAGTTCACGTTCTGGAGCACGTCATGCAACAGGAAGTTGTCAAACTTTGGCATAAAGACCAGTCATTAAAAGGTCTTGGTGCGGAAGATTGCATCATTTTGCCAGGTGGTTTTTCCTACGGCGATTACCTTCGGGCAGGTGCCATTGCGCGCTTTTCTCCGATTATGGCGTCAGTAGTGGATTTTGCTGCTAACGGTGGGTACGTTTGGGGGATCTGCAATGGCTTTCAGATTCTTTGCGAAGCACACCTCCTGCCAGGCGTCCTGCTGCTCAACAACAACCAGCAGTTTATTTGCAGGAACATCTACATGAAAGCCCAAACTAAGTATAGTGCGATCACGGCATTAACAGATCTGACCAAAGCGCTGAAAATTCCCATTGCCCACGCCGAAGGACGGTATTATGCCGATGCCGCCATGTTGGAATCCCTTGAAGCCAACGACCAGGTGCTGTTTCGGTATTGCGATGAGCAGGGAAATGTCACCGAAGCTGCCAACCCGAATGGCGCATTGAACAATATTGCGGGGATTTGCAACGAACGGCGCAATGTTTTTGGCATGATGCCGCACCCGGAACGCGCTTCGGAAAACATCCTGGGCAATACAGATGGCCGCATTTTGTTCGAATCGTTGCTAAGCTATTCCCGGGCGCCCGCCGCGCTCCAACTTGCCGGATAAAGCAAGTATTCGCCTTTCTCTAATTGCTGCACGGCAACGTCGGGCAATTCTGTTTGCCGTTTTGAAAACCAATTCGACGCGTCTCTGTTTCAATTGTAAATCAAACCCTTACATCTATGACTATTCGTACAGCTATTCCATTGATGATCATTGCATTGCTGGCTGCTTCATGTGGCAACAATCCGCAAAGTGCCTCCACCGGTGCGGATGATATGGCAAAATTTGCAAAAGACTCTAATTTCCAGCAAGCACATCAAGATCCGGCGAGTATCTCCTTCCAGGGCAAAGGAGAAATGATTTCTTTTGCTACCCCAGATGGCAAGCAGGGCAGTGCCTACCTCCTGAAAACGGAGCAAGCCACCGATAAAGTATTGTTCGTTATTCAGGAGTGGTGGGGATTAAACGACCACATCAAACAGGAAGCTGAACGGCTCTTTGGCGGTTTGGAAGGAGTGACGGTGATGGCGCTTGATATGTACGACGGAAAAGTCGCTACAACTCCGGAAGATGCCGGTGCAATTATGAATGCCGTAGACCCGCTGCGTTGCGAAGCCATCATCAAAGGCGCATTGGCTCGGGCTGGAACGAACGCGCGTGTAGCGACGATTGGCTGGTGCTTTGGCGGCGGCTGGTCGCTTCGTGCGTCCATACTGGCTGGCAAACAAGCGGCGGGCTGCGTAATGTATTATGGAATGCCTTTGGAAAAAGCGGCTGAACTTGCACCGCTCCAGGCGGATGTCCTGGGCATCTTCGCAGTAAAGGATGCCTGGATCACGCCCAAGGTCGTGACGAATTTTCAGAATTTAGCGAAAGCAACCAATAAAAAAGTGGAGATCCATTCTTTTGATGCCGATCACGCTTTTGCGAATCCAAGCAATCCGAATTACGATAAAATCAACAGCGACAAAGCGAATGCCCTCGCGCTGGAGTTTTTGAAGAAGAAACTTTCCTGAAAGAAATGAAATAAAGGGCAACTTCAAGAGGCAAAGGGCAAGAGGCAATAACCCCTTGCCCCTTGCCCTTTAGATTCACACTTCCGCAGCTTCCAGCACCTTAGCCGGCTGCCTAAAAACCACCACATCGTCGAAAACATCGAGAATCAGGCTGCTCTTTGGCTGCACCTCACCCAACAGCATTTGTTTGGAAAGCTGGTTGAGCACCCGCTTCTGGATGACGCGTTTCAGTGGCCTTGCGCCAAATTCAGGGTGGTAGCCTTCTTCTGTCAGCCAGTTCATGGCTTCCGGCGTCACGTTAAGGCTGATTTCCTGCTTGGCCAGCATCGCCCTGACTTCCTGGAACTGCAATTCAACGATGCCCCGAATGTCTTTTTTCGTCAATGGCCGGAACATGATGGTTTCGTCTATGCGGTTAAGGAATTCGGGTCTTACACTTTGTTTTAACAGCTCAAACACCAGCACTTTGGTTCTTTCCACGATTTCATCGCGGTTGGCATCGTTGATCTTTTCAAAATTCTCCCGAATGAGATCCGAACCAATATTCGACGTCATGATGACGATGGTATTTTTGAAATTCGCGACCCGCCCTTTATTGTCCGTCAGTCGCCCGTCGTCTAATACTTGCAGGAGGATGTTCCAGACATCTGGATGCGCTTTTTCGATTTCGTCCAGCAGCACCACGGAATAGGGTTTGCGCCGCACCGCTTCGGTGAGCTGTCCCCCTTCATCATAGCCTACGTATCCCGGAGGCGCGCCTACCAGCCTCGACACCGAGTGGCGTTCCTGGTATTCGCTCATGTCAATGCGCGTCAGCAGGTTTTCGTCGTTAAAGAGGTATTCGGCAAGCGCTTTTGCCAACTCCGTTTTACCCACGCCGGTTGTGCCGAGGAAAAGGAAAGAGCCGATTGGTCTCCGTTCGTTCGACAAGCCGGTGCGGCTGCGACGGATTGCATCCGAAACGGCTTCCACCGCTTCATCCTGGCCGACAACCCGCCGATGCAATTCTTCTTCCAGGTGGATGAGCTTTTCCCGTTCACTTTGCAACATTCGGGTCACGGGAATCCCCGTCCACTTGCTCACAATTTCTGCAATGTCTTCAGCGTCCACCTCTTCTTTCACCAGCAATTTGCTGTTCGACTGCATATCGAGCAGGCGGTCATTGAATTCGCTGAGGCGCTTTTGCGTTTCGGGAATTCGACCGTAGCGGATTTCAGCCGCCTGGCTAAAGTTGCCTTCGCGTTCGGCGCGTTGCCCGTCCTGCCGGAGTTGTTCGATTTCACCTTTTGTTTTCTGTATTCCCAATACGATCTCCCGTTCATTTTCCCAGCGGGCGCGCAAGGACTGGCGGCGTTCTTCCAGATTCGCAAGCTCTTCGTTGATGCGCGAAAGTTTGCTCTCATCGTTTTCGCGCTTCATCGCTTCCCGTTCGATCTCCAATTGCCGGATTTTTCGTTCTACTTCGTCGAGTTCTTCCGGCATCGAATTCATTTCCATGCGCAACTTTGCAGCTGCTTCGTCCACCAGGTCAATGGCCTTGTCTGGCAAAAAACGATCCGTAATATAGCGCGTAGACAACTGAACGGCAGCCACCACAGCATCGTCCTTGATGTTGATTTTGTGGTACGATTCGTAGCGCTCTTTCAAGCCGCGAAGAATCGAGATCGCATCCTCTTCGCCGGGTTCATCTACCAGAACCGTTTGAAAACGGCGCTCTAACGCTTTGTCGTTTTCAAAATATTTTTGGTATTCACTGAGCGTTGTTGCGCCAATGGCTCGCAATTCGCCGCGCGCAAGAGCAGGTTTCAGGATATTGGCCGCATCCATGGCACCCTGTGTTTTTCCAGCTCCGATAAGCGTATGAATTTCGTCAATAAACAAAAATATACGCCCTTCTGACGACAGTACTTCGTTGATGACCGATTTAAGCCGCTCTTCAAATTCACCCTGATATTTTGCGCCGGCAATCAGCGCACCCATATCAAGTGCGTAGATTTCTTTATCGCGAAGGTCTTCGGGCACATCGCCTTCCACAATCCGGTGTGCCAACCCTTCTACTATGGCCGTTTTGCCCACACCTGGTTCTCCAATCAAAATCGGGTTGTTTTTGGTGCGGCGGGCCAAAATGTGCAGTACCCGGCGAATTTCCTCTTCCCGTCCGATTACCGGATCCAATTTGCCACTGCGGGCGCGTTCATTGAGATTTACTGCGTATTTGCTCAACGAGTTGTACGTTTCTTCAGCACTCTGGCTTGTCACGCGGTTGCCTTTACGCAGGTCGCGGATTGCCGCTTTCAAGGCTTTCTCCTGTACGCCGCTGTCTTTCAGCATCTGCGAAACAGGGTCTTTTGCTGGCAGGATAGACAACAACAAGTGTTCGAGCGAGATGTACTCGTCGCCAAACTCTTTCAAGGCAAGGTTCGCGCGCTGAATGGTTTCATTCACCTCGCGAGACAGGTATTGGCCTTCTGTAGAGGCCACCTTGGGGTAGGATAATACAATGCTGTCTGTGGCTTGCTTCACTGCATTGAAGTTGACGCCCAATTTCTTGAACAGAAACGGTGCAACACTCTCATCCACTTCTAAAATCCCTTTGAGCAAGTGGCCCATTTCGATGGCTTGAGCGCTGTTTTCCATCGCAATTTGCTGGGCGCTCTGCAAAGCTTCCTGGGATTTTATGGTCCAATTTTTAAAGTTCATAGCTGTATTGGTTTGTTAATCCAGAGCAAGAAGTATACCACCTCTGACGCACCCGGGCTTTAATTCGAGGCTTTCTTAAAAACTATTTGATTTTCAGCAATTTATTTCTTTTTTGTAAATAAAACAAGCGACAATACGGCAGTTAAAACTACGGGGAACTGACAGTGCGTCAGTTGCCCGTGGTTTTGCGAAACATTTTGTCCGGTGAAGGGTCGGTCTTTAGAGTCAGAAACCTGACTTTTGTTGAAAAACAATGACCTCAATGCGCATGGGCAAGGAGTTTTCATTTCCATTGGGTCAATCGGCGTTCCGGGTATCGGTACCCAGCTTAGACATGGTAATATATGGTCAACGACTTCCGGGGATTACACGTTGTGGGCGGCAGAATGCCAAATTGGAGTTGACCCATCATTATCTGAGTTTCATACAGAGTCAACAGATCCTTCGATATTACCAACTTTAGTAAGCTCATCAGGCTGGTTTTTTTATGATCCGGGTTCCACCAATTATTGTGTCCCAATTCATAGTTTTTTTGACGACCTATCTAGCCTTCAGGAAGAAACGGCCACCGGCGGCCTGGCGCCTTACATTGATATCCCGTTAGATGAATGGGAAATGGAATATGCCCTGATGCTGAATTTGCGTAACAACCCGGATTTGCTGCAAAACACCGATGCACAAAGTTTTTTCACAGCCAACTCGAACACAACGGCCGGTTCATTAACCCACAGTTTGTTTGGCCTGAAAATGGCTATGACGCCCATCTGAAAGATGAAATAGAAGCCGAAGAAAATTTGGAAGCCTTTCACCCCGGTGTAATAGCCATACAGTCTGATCCCCTTACAGTGTACCCAAATCCGGCAGACAAGCCTTACTTGTTGATACCCGGCACTGGCCATCAGGTATCTACTTCTGCGCGATTCATGGCAATAGCAGCGAACTGAACCGCAGGGTCTCCTTCATCATTGATCCATTAACTTCCTTTTCATAAAAACGCCTTCCTGATATTGAAAAAATGACTCAGGAAGGCGTTTTTTAATCCATTGCCATGTCTTTATCAAAACTGATTACGATACTTTTTTTGTTTTTCGCCATTCAAGTTACACGGGCGCAAGAAACCAAGTATGATTACATATGGCTTTTGGGATATGCTCCTAATATTCTGCAAGACAGTCTTGGAGGCTCTATGATGAATTTTCATGAAACCCCAAGAACAATTTCTTTTTTTGAAACACCTTTCCGTTTGTCTCCCGTTGGAATAATTTCGAATAAGCTTGGTGAACTGATATTTTATTCAAATGGCTGTCATTTAGTTAATCAGGATCATGAAATAATGACAAATGGAAACGTTATTAATCCAGGACAGGTACATACTAATTATTGTGGAGATTGTGGTGGCTATCCATATCGACAAGGCTTGATGGCACTTCCCCAACCCAGCAGCGATTCGCTCTATTGCTTATTTCATCTGCGCAGAAATGATCAGCTCTATATTACGGATTTCATGTATTCCTTAGTTGATGGTAGCAGCGACAATGGCCTCGGTGAAGTAACCGAAAAAAATATCCTGTTGTTTCAGGATACCTTTGCAGATCAATTGCAGGCTGTACGGCACGACAACGGGCGCGACTGGTGGGTTGTGGCACCCAAGGTGGGCAGTAATATTCACTATCTTTTTCTGCTTTCACCGCAAGGGGTTGAAGGGCCTTTTGTCCGGCAGGCCGGTGCTGAATGGAATGATTACTATTGGAGCGGGCAGGCCATTTTTTCGCCTGATGGCGGTAAGTATATCCGGGTAAATCCATTCAATGGCATCCATATTTTTGATTTCGACCGGTGTTCAGGGGAATTGTACAATCCTGTGAATCTGGAATTTGTGGGGGACACGATTGGGGGCGGAACTGGAGCAGGTGTGTCCGTTTCGCCCAATAACCGCTATTTATATGTGTCTTTGAGTACAAAATTTTACCAATACGACCTTGGGGCTACCGACATCAGCGCTTCACGCCAGCTTATTGCCGTTTACGATGGCTTCCTGTCTTTTTTGCCCACTACTTTTTTTCAGCACATGCTGGCACCCGACGGTAAAATTTACGTTACCTCCACCAATGGAGTTAACCGCTTACATGTCATTCACAACCCCAATGAGCCGGGTACGGCTTGTAATCTGGAGCAGCATGGCATTCGGCTACCCACTTTTCATGCCTTTGCAGCGCCCAATTTCCCGCATTTTCGCCTCTACGACCTACCTGGCAGCCTGTGCGATACGCTGGGTATTTCCACAGCGAATAAAGAACCGGAACGACAGGATGGAAAGATCAAGGTCTTTCCAAATCCGGCAGATGGCGTGGCGTATATCCAGCTACCGTCGGGTTTTGTTGGAAAACTCCAGGTGTGGAACGCGGAAGGCAAAACTATGTATAGCCAGGAAATTGAAGCCGGCACCGGGCAGCGCTTGCTGGTGAATACTGCGCAGTGGCCGGCAGGGGTTTATTTTTGTATTCTCCATGAAGAACACGGACAAGGCATTCTCCGAGGTACATTTGTGGTGATGCATTAGCATCATGGTGAGGGGTTGTGTAATAAGGTGCAAAGTGCAAAAAGCAAAGCCTCTTTACACAACCCCTCACTTGCACCAACGCTAATCCTTCTCATAACCCAGACCTACCTGTTCATTAATTTGCAGAATTTTAACTTCAGTCCGCCGATTGTGCTGGTGTTCTTCTTCGCTGCATTCCACGCCGTCGCGGCAGCGGTTGCGCGGAAGGGCTTCCCCGTAGCCAATCGCTTTCACGCGTTCCTGAGCGATCCCGCGCTGGATCAGGAACTCTTTGGCGGATTCTGCGCGCCGGAGCGACAATTGCAGGTTGTAGTCTTCAGCGCCACGGCAGTCTGTATGCGCGCCCAACTCAATTTCCATGCTTGAATATTGTTCCATCAATTGGGCTAAAGCTTCCAGTTCATAAGAATCGCCGGTGCGGATGGCCGACTTGTTGAAGTCGTAATAAATATGCTCCAAAACGATCACGGAGCCTCGGCGGATTGGTTCCTTCACAATGCCGTTCGCGGCGGGCGTTAGTTTGATTTCCGCTTCAATCGAGCGGCTGCCCCGTATTTTGTACGTTGAAACCTGGCTGTGGCCGGGGTTGTAGCCATCTTTTTCAGCGCTGATGCTGTAATCGCAGCCGATGGGCAGACAATATTCAAACACCCCGCTGATGTTGGTGCGTACTACTTTTTCGCTGCCGTCGCACTTATTTACAATGCGCACAAGGGCGTTGGGTACTTTGGCCTGATAAGGATCGCACAAGACCACGCCGCGCAAGGAGAGGCAGTTGCTCGGATCAATGGTAATTTCAAGTGGGCGGAATTTACTTTCCCCTTTTGTGGAATAACGGATTTCCTGAGTCACGTATCCTGGTTTAGAAACCAAAACGAGGTAGTCTTTCCCCTGTTCAAAAGCCACAGATGCCTGGCCGTTGCGGTCGGTTAGGTGGCGCGGGTCGCCTAATTCTTCTTCTCTTTTGCGAACTAATTTAAGGGTTAGTTCTTCTGATCGGTTGGAGGTTGGCAGGAGTTCCAGGTTGTACAGGTCTTCATTTTTTAGAATACCGTCTTCAGAACACTCGAAAACCCGAATGGCTGCTCCGGCAGCGCGTTTGCTTTCAGCACCGTCGTATACGGTAACGAGCGTTTCTTGCAGTTCCGGCAACTCGATGCCTTTGATTCCGCCCGGCACTTCGAAGACGTAGATATCGTCGCGCCCCCTGCCACCGTCCCGATCGGACGTAAAGTAGCCCATGACGCCGTCTTCAGTCAATACTAAGCCCAAATCGTCCTTTTGTGAATTGAAGGGTTCTCCAAGGTTAACCGGTTTGCCCCAGACGCGTTTACTCAGGTCAATCATAAAAATATCTAAACCTCCCAACCCGTCTTGCCCGTCGGAGCTAAAAAACAGGGTATTGCTTTCATGAAAAAACGGGAATACTTCATTTTTAGCGGTATTCACTTCCGAACCCAAGTTGATGGGCTTAGACCACCTTCCGTCGCTCAGGCGTTCCGCAAAATAGATATCCATCCCTCCGTATCCATCCGACATATCCGATGCAAAGAACAGCTTTTTGCCGTCTGCGGAAAGCGAAGGATGCATGCACGAGAATTTATCGCTGTTGAAAGGCAGTTCCTGAATATTTTCCCAATCGTATTCCCCTTTCTGCGCCTCGTATATTTTAAGGACGACTTTCCCTTTTTTATCTGCGCGGCTAATGCCCTGTTTGGAATTGCTGCGTGTGAAATACATGCGGTCGCCTTTGCGGTTGAAACTCACCGGCCCTTCGTGCAACTGCGAGTTGATTTCCATCGAAAAATTCTGCGGCTTCGTTGGCATTCCGTTCGGATCCAACTCTGAATAGAACAACTCGTAGAAAGTCTCCTGTGTTTTTTCATCTATAGGCCCGGAATTGTAGCGCGACACATAAACCATCCCGTTGAGATAAAGCGCCGGAGAAAACTCCATGCCCGGCGTATTGATCCGCGCAGTATTTTGAAGAAAAATATCGCGCCGAAGCGCACTTTTTTCATAAAGCCGTTCGGTGCTCCGTTTTGGAACCTGAGCTGCCAGCACAACCGGAAAAAGAAAACACAGGGTATAGGACAAAATGCGCATAGGACAAGGGGGTTAAACGGATATTTCTAAAAAAATCTTGGGTTCACAAAGATTTCCCCTTTGGAACTGCCACCAATACAATAACGCAGCATGGCTTCGATGCTCCCGGTGTTGTGGTCTCTCAATGCGGACAAGGTGTAATCGTAAGAAACGCCAAAAAGGATATCATCGGTAATTTGAGCGCCAAAAACCAGCGACACCGACTCTCCGATGCCACTTTTTTTAGAGCCACCCAAGCGGTAAGACACCCCTGCGGTGAATTTTTCAGAAAAAATAAAATTGACGTTTGCATCGCCGTCGAAGGGGGCACCTTTCACGTATTTCAACAACAACTGCGGTTGCAATTGCACATTTTCACTGAGTTTGAATAAAATCCCGCCCATCACATAGAGGTGGCTTACTTCTTTTGACAATACGCCGCCGCCATCAGCCAGATCTATGTTATTTTGCAGCAATCGGGGTGCCGAAACGCCGAAAAAGAAGCGGCTGGAGCTGTAATAGATCCCCGCGCCGAAATTGGGCACGTATTTACTCTGAATGCCCACAGGAATGGCAACATCCGTGTCTATCGGCTGGGTGGATTCCGCTTTGTTGAAATTGGAACGAATGAGTCGAATTGACCCTTGTAAGCCTATTCCGAGCTTCCCCCGACCAACCGGAATGCGGTAAGAATAAACGGCGTCAGCTGTAAACCGTTCCGTCAGGCCAATGGTATGCCTCGAAACGGTCGCGCCAATCCCCACCCGCTGGTTAAACAACGGCATGTTGAACGTCAGCAATTGGGTTTCGGGCGCCCCTTCTATGCCCAGCCATTGATTGCGCGCAAGAATCGAAATACAGGGCGCTTCGTTGCTGCCGGCGTAGCCCGGGTTAAAGCCCATTTTATAATACATAAATTGTGTAAACTGCTCCTCCTGCTGCGACCAGGCGGCCACACTGAAGGTGAGTAAAATCAAGGTAATCGCCTTTTTCATAAATCTCTTTGTTTTGGGAATAACCGTGAATCCGATTTATACTGCCATCAACGCTGCACCATGACGAAGCCGGTCATCGGCTCGCTGCCGTTTCCTAAATTAATGAGGAAAAAATAGGTATCTGCCGGTAAGTCTTCGCCATTGAACGTTCCATTCCAATCACTTCTGTACGGGGTGGGCGACCGGAAAACCTCATCGCCCCAGCGGTTAAAAATCGAAACCTGGCTATTGGGAAAAGCGTCCATATCCAACAGGCAGGGCACCACAAAAGTATCGTTGACGCCGTCATTGTTCGGGGTGATGATATTGGGCGCTTTGCAGGCAGCCCCTTCCCCAACCGCAATGGTTACCGTAGCCGTTGCATCTACGCAACCGGTGCTCCGCACTAAGTAAGTGAACACATCTGTTCCGACAAAATTCGGACGCGGGGTGTACCGCATCTCCCCATTGCCTAAAAGCTCAACTGTGCCCTGTGCCGGTGCGGATTGAATGGTGAGATCGGCGTTGGGTGGTAGCAGATCATTGAGTAGAACATTAAATTGGACAGCAGCGGCAAATGGGGTTGAGACCTGATCGGCAAAAGCAACCGGATTGGGGTAGTAGAATACCAATACAGTATCGCTGGCATTGCAAAGACTGTTGTCAATAACCCAGACAAACGGGTTTTCGCCAAATTGCAGGTTGCGCACCATCGTCGTCGGGCTTTGCGGGTTATCTAAAATATTCGCAGGATGCAAAGCCACCCAGCTACCCGTACTGCCCAGTGAAGGGAGGGATGCGCTGATGGTTGCCACTGCTTCATCATTACAGGCGTTGACTTCATTCCCAGCATCAGGCGCATTGTCTGATACCGTTACGGAAACCTGATCCTGCCCGGTTCCGCAATTGCCCGTCACGGTCCACGTAAACACGTAGAGGTTATTGGGTGCCAAACCTGAAATCAGGGTATTCGGATCCGTTGGCGAGACAATGACCACCCCAAGGATGGCTTGCGCAGGCGGCTGTGACCAAATGCCGGTACTCCCCACATTCGCAGGCGGTATTGCCGCTAAGTTTAGTTCAGAATTGGCGCATACATGCATCGTTTCCAGACCTGCATCGGCAGGTTCCGTTTGGGAAATGGTGATGATGATCTCATCGAACGAATAATTCTGGCAGGCACCGTTGGACAGCGACCACCGGAAAGTGTAAGGGCCGCCGGCAAGCGTCATGCCGTTCACCGGGGTTGTAGGCGAATCCGGATTGACAATGACCACTCCACTTGGACTTCCGCCAGTTTGCGTCCAATGCCCGGTTCCGATGGGCGGTGCCGAAGCGCTGAGCAATCCGATTGAGCCATTGCAAACGATATTGTCAAACCCTGCAAAAGCCTGGTTGGCCGGAATGGTATTCAGGGTGACCAGCGTTGGCGGGGAATTGCTTGAAGAACATTCTTCTAAACGGGCGCTCACGGTAAAAGGATAAGTGCCGTTGCCCGGAAAATTTTGAAAATCGTTCAGGACAAAACTGAGGGTCTCCGTTTCAGCGCCAAGCGGCTGACCCAAGTAAGACCAAGTATAAAAAGCACCCGCCGTAGCAGAGCCTGGCGTCACAAAAAGCGTCAGTTCAGGATTGGCACTGCTGATGCAGATTGGGCCGTTATTTTGAGCCATCGGTGCCGAGGGGCGCGGTTTGACAACGACCTGAAGGGACAATGTATCGGAGAAACAGCCATTGAGGATTTTGAAAACCCTGAACGTACCGGAGTGAATAGTTGGATTTGCCAGCGGAATCATCGGATTCGGCAAGGCCGAGGTAAATGACGACGGCCCCAGCCAAACATAAGTGGCACCCGGCGTAATATCCGTAGACAGTGCTATCACCTCGCCGCTGCAAACCGGACTGTTGCTGCTCGCCGAAATGGTTGGCAACGGCTGAACTATAAGCGCCAGCGGCAGGGATTCTTGGGAACCGCAACCGTCCACGACAACAAAAACGGAATAGTTGCCGCTGTCGTTTTGGGTAGCTGAAGTAATTTGTAGCATCGGCGTGGTCGTTGGCGTCAGCGAATTGCCGGGCCCCCGCCAAAAATACGTCACATTGCCACCAGCATAAGCGGGCATGACCAGCGTGATGGTCGAACCTTCGCAATAAGAGACCTGCCCGGGGATCAAAGGTTGAGGCGCTGCCGGAGTAACCGGTGCGTCCGAAATATCCAGCACATAGGTAAACAAGGCAGAGGGGCAGCCCTGCGCGGTTGTCACCCTTAGGGTGTAGTTGCCGCTATAGGTCGCTGCAGTAGCATTCGGAATTGTCGCAACCGGCTGCACCGAGATGAAGTTGTTTGGCCCTGACCACTGATAACTGTAATTGCCGTTTGCCGGCAACAATGCTGGCGTTAGTTGTATGGTGGTCGGTCCATTCAGGCAAGCAGGTGCATTGGAACTGATGCCCAGGATGCTGACGCTTCCCAATATTTGAACAAAAACGGTTGCCGTATCGGCGCATCCGGCCGGCGTTGTCACATTCACAATGTACGGCCCTTGAGCCGCAGCATTGATGTTGTTGATGACCGGGTTTTGAACGACAGCCGCAAAATTATTCGGCCCTGACCAGATATAGGAGGCACCTGCAATATTCGGGGATGAAAAAAGTTGCAAAGTGCTGCCTTCACAAACCGAAGTCGGATTGGCAGAAGCGGCTGCAACCGGCACCGGATTGACCGTCACGGTTACCGGCATGGAAGCGTCTGATTCGCAACCATTTTGGGTGACGAACAAACGCCAGCTTCCGGCATTGGCCGCAGTTGCTGCCGGGATGAGGTAGGCAGGCGTTGTCGTAAAGAAAGATTGATTGCCATTTTGCACCCAGCGGTAGGCGCTGGCACCAAGGAATGTCGTGGACAAGGTTATGGTTCCGCCCCCACAAACAGCCCCGCTGGAGGCCAAAGATGGCGTTGCCGGTTTAGGCTTAATGGAAACCAAGGTTGAATCCGGCTCTGAAAAGCACCCGCTGCGCACGGTTCTCAGGTAATAATAGCCAGCATTGAGGGAAGATAAGACGCCGTTTAACGGCACTTGTGGAAATTGCTGGGTAGAAGTAAATCCATTCGAGCCTGTCCATTGGTAAGTGATTCCTGTGCCAACGACCGGTGTGCCGAGGTTAACAACGGTTCCGGCGCAAACCAACGTATCGGTAAAACTTACACTGGCAATGGGTTTGGCCACCGAGGCGACATTAACCGGATTGGAAGGCGCTGACAGGCATCCGCTGGCTTCCACCGTCAGATAATAGTTATTGGCGCCGATCGGATGGGGGCCTGGAATGGTCAGGGTTGGTTGATTCGTTGTTCCAATCAGGGTTCCGTTTGGCGGCAAGCCCTGATACCAACTAAAAATCACATTACTGCCCGTCGGAAAGATAGATGAATTCAGTACAATATCGTCAACGCTGCATACCGAAGTGGCAGTGAGGATGCCGGGCGTAACCGGCAGGTCTTCAATGGATACGGTTACGACGCCCTCGGCAGTACAGCCTGTAACCCCGCGGATTTCTACCCGGTACGGGCCTTCAGCGGAAGCGCTGATCCCAAGTATGATGGGGTTTTGTTGCGTAGAAACCAACATTCCCGAAGGATTGAACCAACGATAGGTATACGTTCCAACCGGCGGGTTTGCAATAAGGAAAAGCGTATCGCCCCCGCACAGCCCTGAGTTTGCCGTCGGCATGGGCCCTTGAGCGGTAATGGCGGCAATGGTGTTGCAAGTCCCGGAATTGCCGGAAGCATCCACAACCGTCAGCGTGATATTGACCACACTGCCAATCTGGGCGCAAGTAAAGGTATTTGGCGTAATGAAACGATCTACTATCGTGCAGTTATCCGTACTCCCCAGGTCTACATCCGAAACATCCAACGTTTGGACATCCAGGCCGGAAGGATTAATGAAGAGGAATGCCGGCTGGCAGGTGACGACCGGCGCTTCATTGTCTTCTACCATCACTTTAAAAGAGCAGGTATCTGTATTGCCGACAAGGTCTGTGATTACATAAAAAACATCGGTTTCGCCCACATTGAATACGTGCGTTGGCAAAACGCCGGGCAACTGCATCACGGTGGCCGGAATCGTTGTTGCACCCTGCGCAAAATAGGTTGGTGTAAGGCGGTTGTAGTGCAAACTTGCAAAAACATAACTCACGCTGTCCACTTCCGCGTTTGCATCTACCACGGCAGGGTTACAGGGATTGACGCCGTCGCCGGGGAGACCCGGAGGTACCGGCACATCAAAAGGTTGTACCCGAAATTGCACCGTTCCGTCTGCTGCCCAGGTATTGAAAGTAGCTGCCGGAATATTGAAGGAAACCTGCGCAGGCGTAGTGCAGTTGCTTATACCAGGCTGGGTAAGGCCAACAACGGAGTTGTCGTCTCCATAAATCGTCAGGAAAGCATTATTGTCTACAAAATCACCTCGAAGGTCGAGTCTCAGGGTTACAGGAGCAAAAGCATTGGCTGCCACCCCGGTAAAAATAAACAATTCATCATTTGCGATGTAATCGTTCAAATTCGGATCATAATTAAAGGTCAGCCATGCCGAGGTTGTGTCTGCCGGCAATGTTTGCTCAAAGGGGTTGTATACTCCACAGTTATCCGCGGCGCCGGCAGGGAGCGGCAGGGTGACAGAAGCCGTGCAAGCACCGATAGCAAGGTTGACGACGATGTCGGAAGGGCACTGAGACACTGGCGCTTCCATATCTTTTACGGTAACGACGTAGGCGCAACTATCTACATTACCCCCGCAGTCGGTGGCATAGTAAGTAATGAGGTGATCACCCGGATCGAGCGAAATATCACGCGGACCTATGGGCACTACGGCGGTTCGTGCCCCATGGTTGATGCTGTATTCAAAAGTCAGGGCGCCAAAATTTTTGGCGGTAAAATCCAGTTCTGCGTTAACGACGCCCGCAGGGTTGCAGATGGCGTTGATGTAGAAACGCCCCAGCAAGCCCCCCGCCGTGTTGGGTTGCAGGCTGATAACGATGAGCCCGTCCTGCGCCCAATTGTTGATCTGGGAAGCACTCAAGGTGATTGTGGTCGTGGAGTTGCCACATTGGGCAGGTGTATGCGCTGTGGTTCCCAAAAATGCGCCGCCTTCGCCATAAATATTAAAAAACTCTGTCGCTTCTTCCGCATCTACAGAAACCAGCGCTATGGTCAGCGTGCCTGACCCAAGCGCATTGACCGGCGCCGGGATGGGAACATTCAGATTAATGAAGATTGGATTAACCGGCGTATCTCCTTCCAATCCGGGCAGGGCAGATGTCGTAATCGGTGCCGAACCAGTCAAACTAATGGCTAAGGTGGTATCCGCACAATTTTCTTCAATCACAGGCGGCAACAGGGTATACGTGGCCTCACAAACGCCCGCATCTGTAGCAATAGTGGTGTTTTGCGGACAAGCACTGATGACCGGTGCCTCGTTGTCTAACAACATAAAGGTTGCCGTTGTGGTATCGCGGTTGCCGCATTCGTCTTCCACTATAAAATCAACCGTGCGGGTGCGGATCACGCCCCCGGGTGCCGGGCAATTGTTGATGGGTAAAGATGCCGGATCGGTTGTGCTGCTGTTAAATGCATACCAGACCAAATCAGGGTCTTCCGTGCAGTTGTCTGAAGCGTCGGCACCTCCACGGTTACTGACCCAGGTGTCGAAAGCCCCCTGCACGTCTATGCCTTCGGTGCAATTGAGGGTCAGGTTATCCGCCGTTTCGCCAAGAACAGGTGCCGTGTTGTCCACGATGGTAATGATCTGGTCTTTTTCCGTAAAATTGCCGCAGTGGTCTGTCGCTTTCCAGGTTCTGCGAATGCCGTAGCTGTTGACACAGGTTCCGGAAATGACCACATCGGAGAACGAAATTACCGGCGCGATGTCGCAATTATCCGAAATATTTATCGGCACACCCGTGAGGTCATCGTCGTTGGCGTCCTCACAATTAACCGTGAGGTCATCGGGCACGACAAAGTCGGGCGATTCGTCATCCACCACCGTAATGGTTTGAATTTTCCCGGTTACGTTGCCACAAATGTCCCGGGCGCGCCAGGTCCGGGTGATGACGGAATTCCCTGGGCAATTGCCGTTCACAACCACATCGGTATAAAAAATTCCCGGATCGGGGTCGCAATTGTCCAGCACATTGGCCGCATTCCCGGTAATGTTCAAATCCTGGGCATCCTCGTCGCATCCTATAATAATGTCTAACGGCACAACAAAAGTCGGCGCGGTAAAATCATCTACAGAAATGACCTGGGTATGGGTTTTGTTGTTCCCGCAAGAATCTGAAACGATCCAGGTGCGTACGATGCTGTATTCGTATTGCGCGCAGGTACTGTCCATCACCTGAGAGCTGGATTCCTGAAAATTGACCACTAATCCGGGCGTACAATTATCGGTTGCCGTGACTATCGGCACAGCCGGGATCGGATCGCTGCAACTAATCGTGACATTAGCCGGCGCGCCCGTCAATACTGGCGCGAGCGTATCAATGACCGTAACCATTGCCAGCCACTGGGTGGAATTCCCGCAATTGTCTAAGAGGGTAAAGGTGACAGTCAGCGAACCGCAGGGATCATTAAAAGAAGGCGGCGCATCATCGTTGATGTCGTCTATGCCACTACAGTTGTCGCCGCTGTTGGTGGCTACGCGCAAGCGCTCCGAATTGATCCAAACCCCGTAATTGAATACCTGGCAGGCTATCGTTGCCTGAATTTCCGGGACTGAAACCTGCGGGCCTTCGGTATCCGGCAACACCACAATGATCTGCGTGACGATCGCGGTGTCATTGTCCATGTCTATTGCCATCCAGGTTCGGGTAATGGTGGCACCTACGCAGGGATCAATCGTACCTGGATCGGGTGAATCCGTCGGAAAAATGGTCATGGGAAACGCCGGATCTGTGTCGTCGGTGGCCATTAAACCTACCGGCAGTGGCACATTGTCTGCACAATCCACGATGGTGTCGTTGGGGGGCAAATCCACAAATACCGGGGCTGCTAAGGGGTTAGACGAAACCTGGCGCTTAGCTGCTTCAGGCCGGGGCGTATTCCTGGAATAGACAGAAGCGACGCTCATTAAACAAACTGCAAGGATAAGCCAGAAGGGTCGTACCGGACAGCGTAGATAGTTTATCATGCCAATAGTATGTTTGGTACAAAGGAATGAATTTCAGTTAATAAAAACACATGATTGCCAATGCTGCTGCCCCGGAAACCGGAACAGCGTGTAGTAAGATCAGAACCTGTTACGGGTATGTGTGCTGTCTGCGTGGAGCAAACGATCTGGATATGTCTGTAGGAAGAAGGGTTCCTGTATAAATTCGGGAAGAGCAGTTGACATCAACTGCCTGCTGCTTAAAGTTCATGGGATGATCGGTTTTTGTGATGTAATGACCTGTTTTTTTAGGTCTTATAAAACGGATGCAAAGATATTGAATATTTGCCGATTCGACGCGAAAACCACTGCAAAAAACTGACAAAGCGGCTGCAACGCGACATCCGGGAGTTGTGCTAAGCTTGATCCTGTCTTTTACAAAACGTGTTATTCCTCCTCCGAAGCTGCCTGATAATCAGGGCGATCCTTGAATTTTTTGTCTTCCACCTTTTTATTGAGGAAGTCATTCAGGCTTTCGAGGTCAACATTTGTAATGATTTCCCCGAATTCATTTACCCGGATATCGAAACTTCCCAACGAAGCTTCGTCCGCATTTTTTTCGTCGTTTCGTTTTTTTGCCATATTCAGATCGCTTGGTCAAAATGATCGAATGCTTGTTGCAGGCGTTCCACGGCAGGGGTTTTGCCCAGCAGCGCCATCATATCAAAAACAGCCGGGCCTTTCATGGTGCCAGCCAACGCAATGCGCAGTGCAGGCAGTACATCGCCCGGTTTTAGTTCGTTTTGCGCCATGAACTGATCGGTTGCAGCTTTGAGGCTTTCCGCATCAAAGGTCGGAATGCCCAAAAACACCTTCAGTAATTGGTCAAAAACCGGTCGCTGCTCTTTTTTCCACTTTTTGGCAATGCCCGACAAGTCGTGGTTGCGCACCGCTTCGAAAAAATAATACCCGTTTTCCCAAAATTCCGGCAATACCGTCACGCGCTCTTTCATCAGTCCGCAAAAAGCTTCCAGAAAAGCAGCTTCGGGATGACGGCCATGCGCCTCCACGATGGGACGCACCATTGTCGCTAAAGTTTCGTCGCTGGTTGCCATAATGTATTGCTGGTTGAACCACTTCGCTTTGTCGAAGTCGAACCGCGCGCCTGATTTATTGATCTTCTCAATTGAAAAAGCGCTGCTTAGCTCCGGCATAGAAAATATTTCCTGCTCCGTGCCCGGACTCCATCCCAACAACGCCAAAAAATTGACCACGGCTCCGGGCAGGAAGCCATATTCGCGAAAGCCGACTACGGTATCTTCGGGTTTGTCGCTTTTCCAGGAAAGCGGGAACACCGGAATCCCCAACTTGGCGCCGTCGCGTTTGCTGAGTTTGCCTGTGCCAACTGGCTTCATAATCAGGGGCAGGTGTGCAAACTGAGGCATCGTATCTTCCCAATTTAGCGCACGGTACAACAAAACGTGGTGTGCCGTACTCGGCAGCCATTCTTCGCCCCGGATGACGTGCGTGATTTTCATCAGGTGGTCGTCCACGATGTTGGCAAGGTGGTAGGTCGGCATGCCGTCCGATTTTAGCAATACCTTGTCATCCAGCTCGGTAGTTTGAAAATTCACTTCGCCCCGAATGAGGTCCTGGATATGAATGGTTTCATTTTCTTCAACTTTCAGGCGGATGACCCAGGGTTCCCCGGCTGCAATCTTCTGATCAACCGCTGTTTTACTCAAAGTCAGGCCGTTGCTCAGCGACATCCGCACCGCTGCGCCGTATTTAAAATTGGGATCGGCCTGGCGTTGCGCATCGAGCGCCTCGGGCGTGTCGAACGCGTAATACGCCTTACCGTTTTCGATCATTTCCAGCGCGTAACGCCGGTAAATATCTTTGCGCTCCGATTGACGGTAAGGGCCATATTCCCCGCCAAAGCCGGGGCCTTCATCCGGAATCAGGCCGCACCATTGCAGGGCTTCCGCAATGTAAGCTTCGGCACCCGGAACGTAGCGCCCCTG
This sequence comes from Chitinophagales bacterium, assembly GCA_038323375.1. Classification (GTDB taxonomy): domain Bacteria; phylum Bacteroidota; class Bacteroidia; order Chitinophagales; family Saprospiraceae; genus JABWAJ01. The sequence continues at coordinate 68,076 of JBBQGV010000009.1, read as the reverse complement.
ATCCGTGTCTTCAATCCGAAGGATAAAAGTACCCCCTTGCTGCTTAGCCAACAGGTAATTGTACAGCGCCGTTCGAATGCCCCCGATGTGCAGGACTCCGGTTGGGCTTGGCGCAAAACGAACCCGGATATTTTTTGCAGGAGCCGTTGGATTGGAACGATCAGTCATTAGATTTTTTTCAATTGATTATCAAATTTTTATGCCAAAGCAGCAAATTGCCATAGGCAAACGTTCTCCCCAAAAGCACAAAACAAGACCAACTCACCACGACCAAGCTCCCTTTCGCAGCACTAAAAGTCTCCTTTTGTATTTCCGGCATGTGTGAAACATCCTGCGGGCAGCCGTTTTTGGATTTTTTGCACGGGCGGCTGCAAAGTTAATGATTTTGAGCAAGAGTAGTTTGATCCCCAAAACACAATACGCCCATGATCTTTTTCCATGAACATAAATCAAACGGTTATGTACCTTGTTAAAACGCCTAATTTCATCCGGAACCTGTTTCCAAACTTCATCTGGAACGTGCCGACGCAGGAAAAAACCATCTTCCTGACCTTCGACGACGGTCCCATCCCGGAAGTCACGCCCTGGGTGCTGTCGCAGCTCGAACAATACCGCGCCCATGCCACCTTTTTTTGTGTGGGCGACAACATCCGCAAGCACTATCCGGTCTTCGAGCAGGTGAAAGCAGCAGGCCATGCGTTCGGCAGCCACACCTTCAACCACCTGAGTGGCTGGGCCAGCGACAATATCCCGTACTTTCACAATGTGCGGCATTGCGCCCGACAAACGGGTTCCACGCTTTTTCGCCCGCCCTACGGCCGGCTAAAGCCGAGTCAGGCGCAGTTTTTACAGCGCCATTACCAAATTGTGATGTGGGATATTCTGAGCGGCGATTTTGACGCAGCCATCACGCCAGAGCAATGCCTGACCAATGTGACCGAACACGCTGTCCCCGGCTCCATCATCGTTTTTCACGACAGCCTGAAAGCGCAGGAAAATTTGATGTACACGCTGCCCCGGGTGCTGGAGCATTTTTCTGGCTTAGGGTATGCTTTTGAGAAATTGGATGAGCTGACGCTGGCGGTTGGGCCGGGGTTGAGGAAAACGGCGTAGGATAATAATGTTTGTTTTTCGTTTCGTATGGTTTATGAGGGTTGTTGCGTTGGGGTGGCGGTTTTTTGGGGATAACAGAAAAAAAGAGATCAAAAATAAAAAAGGAGTCACGCTTATCCTGATGCTTTTTACCGGGTTCTCTGGCATTTTCGGACAAACCGAATCAGAAGAAAAATCGGTTTGGGAAAAATTCATAGAACGAAGAGACCCACGCAAGCCAATAAATTATGGCTACACAGGAAAATTAAGAAAAGTATGAACGTGGCTTTCTATCGTCCTTCCTGTACGCCATAATCCGTCTTCAATCCATCCAAACTTTCTGCGTTTTTTTCCAGGATGTAATCGTGCAGGCCGGCTTCCCCTTTTTTGTCGGCCCATTCGGCCAAAATGGCGCGTTCGCCGGTATAGTCGTACAGCGGCACACCGAACCCGCAGGAGGTCTGAACCAATTCAACATCCGCCACAAAAATCTGGCGCGTATTGACCGGCAGGGTAAAATGTGGGGCGTATTGCGCCCAGGTTGCTGACCCCGGCAAGATAGCGCACCCCTTCCCATAGAGGCGCAGAATCAGCGGCGACCCTTCAAAGGCGCAAAACATAAACGTGATGCGCCCATTTTCGAGGGTGTGAGCGGAGGTTTCGTTGCCGCTGCCAACCAAATCTAAATACGCCACTTGATTCGGAGACAAAACCCGGAAAGCATCAAGCCCTTTGGGCGACAGGTTGATGTGTCCGCCAGCCTGAAGCGGCGCCGTGCTGACAAAAAACAGGTGCTGCTTTTCGATAAAAGCCCGTTGTGCTGATTGAATGGAATCAAAAAATTTGCCCATGCTATGGCATTTAGGTGTTTGAAAAATTTACCGGCGTTTGTCGAATTCCCTGTCAAGTGCCACACTGTTCAAAGGCGACCGGAAGGGCACCCCATTCATCTTGGCATCATAGCCACCGCGAGGGTCGCTGTGATGCAGGGCCACCGCGAGGGTCGCCCCTACTTCAATGTCTCCTCAAACAACTTATAAATCCGCTTGTATTCATCCGCCCAGCTGCTGGGTTCCACGAAGCCGTGGTCTTCCATCGGGTAGACGGCAAATTCCCAGCCGTCTTTGCCCAGTTCGATCAGGCGTTGCGATAAGCGCACTACGTCCTGAAACTGCACATTTGTGTCCACCATGCCGTGCAAAATGAGCAGCTGGTCTTTCAGACCCTTGGCGTGGTAAATGGGCGAACTGCGGGCGTAGGCGATGCTGTCCAACGCCGGCGTATTCAGGATATTGGCGGTGTAGGAGTGGTTGTAGTGCGCCCAGTCGGTCACCGAACGCAACGCCGCGCCACTTTTAAACGTGCCGGGCGAAGTAAACAGCCCCATCAGCGTGATAAAGCCGCCGTAAGAGCCTCCGTAAATGCCGATGCGTTTGGCGTCCACGCCCAATTCTTTGGTCAGGTAGCGCGCCCCGTCTATGTGGTCATCTAAGTCTTTGCCCCCCATGAACCGGTAGATGGCCGTGCGCCAGTCGCGCCCGTAGCCGCTGCTGGCCCGGTAGTCAATATCGAGCACCGTGTAGCCATTGTCTGCTAAGTAGTTGTGGAACATGAACTCGCGGTGGTAAGTACTCCACCATTTGTGGACGTTCTGGAGGTAACCGGCGCCGTGTACGAAAATCACCGCCGGGCCGCCTTTTTTGGCTTTCGCCGGACGGTAGAGGCGGGCGGGCACTTTCACGCCATCGCGGGCGGTGAACCACACAATTTCAGGGTCACGCCATTTATAACCGTCGAATTTGGCGGTGGTGGACTTCGTCAGTTGGCGCATGGTCGCGCCGGGTTTGTTTTCCATGATGTAGAGTTCCCAGGGCTGGTTGCTGTAAGAATGGCGCACCGCCAGCAGTTTTTCGTCGGGAGAAAGTTCCACTTCGTGGGCACCGGTTTGCGCCGTAATTTTTTCCAATTTACCGCCATTCAGGGGCAGGCGGTAAAAATGCTGTTCGTGCGGCCCTTCGGCGTTTGCCGTAATGTAGAACCATTGATTGTCTTTCGACAGGTCGGTATTTAAAATTTCAAAATTGCCGCTCGTCAGGGCTTTTTTCTCCAGTGTTTCCGCATCCAGTGCATAGAGGTGGGAAAAGCCGGTGGCTTCCGAGTGGAACCAGATGCGCTTGTTGTCGGGCATCCATCCGATATTGCCTGTCGAAAAATTCGAGCCGACGCCCGGGCCACCCACCCAGGCATCGTCGTGTTGCCTGTCGAGCAATTTGAGCTTGCCGGTTGCCGGGTCGAGCAGCATGATCCAGCGGTCTTTGTTGTCCAAAGCGCGAACGACGACCACCGCTTTGCCGTCTTCCGAAAAAACAGGACCGCTGATGAGGACTTCGCGCGGGTTTTTGTACTTTGGGTTGTACGCCGTCGTGTCTTTGTGGTATTCGGCTAAATACGCCGGTTTTTCATAGATGCCTTCTATTTGTTTGATGTCCAGCACGTAATGTGTGTCGCGTTCGATGTCGTAGACACTACTTTCATAAGTGTCGCCGGCGGTTCCGACCTTCTGGCGGGCGTTCAGGTCTTCGATGTAGCCTGATTCGGTGACAAAGTCGGGTACTTTGGTGCTTTTGCCGCGCGAAGGCGTGCTGAGGCGGTAGGTCACGTATTTCAAATCCGGGCTGATCTGCACATTCGACAGTTGTTGCCGTTCGCCGTAATAAATCTCGCGGGGGCGTTTGGGGTCGAGGGCTTTGTCGCGGCGCTCGCGGGTTTCGCGGGTGGCTTTGCGCTCAGCCAAAACTTCAAACCATTCGAGCTGGTCATTTTTCAGCCACTGCTCCTGCTCCGGGAGCGGCGATTCTAATTTAGCCGCGCCGCGTCGAAAATCGGTCAGTTGCTGCAACGCACCGCCAGCAATTTCCCAGACATAAAGGTTGTTGCCCTGCTGGAAAATGACGTGTTTTTCATCACCCGAAAAGCGGGCATTGCTTTCGCGGTCTACGGTATTGGTGATTTGCCGTTTTTGGCCATTGGCCAGATCCAAAAGGAAAAGGTCGCCGTTTTTGCCGTAGAGTTTTTGGGAAAAGCTTTTGTTGTAAACGCCGCCTTCCGGCAAATCGCGCAGCACTTCCGGCGTCAGTTTTTGCGGTTGACCGCCTTCGATGCCTACCGAATACCGGCTGCGCAGGGTGTCTAAGTCCGGATTCCAGGAAAAGTAAATCGTTTTGCTGTCTTCCGACCAGGAGATGTCTTGCGGGGCAAAGCCGGTGAAGCGTTCGCCCTGCATAAATTGTTCGATTTTCAGTGCCGAGCGGTTGGCCGGTTTTTGTGCTATGAGCGGCAGCATCGCCGCGAGGAAAAGGGTGGTTAAGGTAAAAGCCCGCATGATCGGATGATTTGGTGTGGGACGAAGGTAAATCGAAATTTGAAAATGTGTTGATTTGAAGATTTGAAGATGGGGGGATTTTGAGGATTCGAGGATTTTGTTATTTGAAAGCCCCGGCACTTTAATTTCAGTGGTTTTCCCTTCCTGCTGCTGTACTTTTTCATGCCGGCGATGATTCCCGTCGCAACAAGTCTAATATGTTCTTATCCCTTTCCACCTGTCTCAAAAACGACAGGAGACATACCGAAAATTCAGTATATCTCCTGTTGTTTCTGGCAAAAGCGGGTTCGCGCTACTCTTCTTTCGTCTTTTTCCGGCGCGTTTTGAACAACTCCACCATCTCTTTTTCTTTCAGGAAACCAAGGTCTAAGAACACCGAAGAAACGAATTTTTTGATGTCCTGATAATCCTTGCCGCGCTTGTCAGGGAAGCGCACCAGCAATTTGCCGATGTAGTTCATCGAAAGGTTTTCCAAATCCTGGTTGAACCGCTCATTGGCGAAGATGTGCATATAAACCGGGAAAAGTTTAGAGGCTTCAATGAAGTCAGGGTAGGCATCTTCTTCTATGTTATTGATGAGGCGCGCGAAATAGTGGTAAATCGTTTGGCGGATGCACTCGTTGATGGTTGAAACGCCTTTGTGAACGCTGTATACGTCGCGCACCGCTACTTGGGCTTCTTCGTTGATGTAGCCTTTGCTGTGGATGATGTCGGTGAGGTTGTAATAATCGGCCAGATCCCCTTTCACCGTTTTGTCAATCAGGGTAGACACCCGCTGGTCGGCGCGCTGGTCGAGGTTTGCCTCACTGCTGCGGTGCAATTCGCTGATTAAGGCCAGGAACTCTGCATCGAATTCCGGCATTGCACGGCGGGTTTTGTTCAGATACTCAGCTAAGTGTTTGCTGTCGGCTTCGTCCAAATCGAAAAAAGCGGCGTACAAAGCCATAATCTGGAGGTGTCCCACACTGCCCTGAAGGTTCGCATTGGCCACAAAGGCTTTCATCGGTTCCAGCAGGCTGCTGTTGTCTTGTTTTGTTTTGATGCGGTAGAGCAAAAAATGCTTAAGCTGGCCGAAAAAGATCGTCAGTTCCGTCGGCGTCGTCGGAAAATCAGCCGTATAAAAATTTTCGTTTACAAATTGGCGCTGATAGCGCTGGTAGCCAGAGATGCGCTCCGCGTCAACGCGGTATTTTTCTAATTTCTGCGATTGCAGAAAGTGCCGGATGCGTTTGTTGCTCTGGCTGTTGATGAGGTTCGTGACCCAGATGTCGCTGCTGAGCGCAAAGCCGATCTGGATGGATTGGCCGATGCGCTTTTTCAGGATTTCAAAGTTGGAAGATTGGCAGATGGCCAGCAGAATTTCTTTGAAGTGTTCCTGTGGACGCGTATATGCGTACTTGGCGTCTATTTCGCCCCGGAGTACAGAATAGCCTAAGATTTTAGGCAGGAAAAGCCCTTCGAATGCAGGATCGAGCAAGAGCTGCTCCAGCAAAATGAGCTGGAGCGGATTTTCGGAAGCTACCTGCTCATAGATTTCACCAATCAGCGGCTCATACAATTCTTTCAGTTGCATGTAATCGGCTTCTTCTTCCTCTTCGAGGTATTTGGCCAATTCATCCGCCTCTTGAATGGCCTGCGCCAGATCTTCCAGCTGGTCAATGTATTTTTGATCCAATTCGTACATAACCGACAGTTTTTTGTAGATAAAACCAATGACCCCGTGGGGCTAAGAAAGGCGAACCTGATAGTGCAAATCAAGGCACTACCAGGTTCACGTATATAAAAAATAAAGTATAGCCAAAAAAATAGTGCTGCAAAGATATATCGAAATCCGGGAAGTCGTACCTGTAAGCCCTTGATTTTTTGATCACTAATTGCTATCCATAGACTTTCAGCACCTTAATGCCATCGGTAATTTGGAAAGGCTTTGTCAGTCCGACTCTCTGATAAACGCACAAAGGCATCAAAGGCCATTTCTCGGATACAATTTTTACTATTTTCTACCACGCCAAAGATAGGCTATTGTCTCAAAAGACAAGACGAGGTTGGTCGGGCGGGTACTTTCAAAATTTTTCAACCCAGATGGTTTCGTGATAAAATCGTGATTTTTAGGAGGTAACTTTGGGACTTATTCCTTAAAAAATGCTCCATATCCTCATCGTCGAAGACGACCCTAACATCGCCGAACTCATCGCCGTCCATCTCCGGGATTTACCAGCCAGCATCGCCGTCTGCGAAAAAGGCTGGCAGGGTCTTGACGAGGCGATGTCTGGTAGGTACGATTTTTTGATCCTCGATCTCGGCTTGCCCGGACTGAGCGGCATGGAAATTTGTCGCCAACTCCGTCAGAAAAATCTGAATCTGTCCATTCTGATGCTCACCGCCCGCTCCGAAGAAGCCGACAAAATCGCGGGTCTCGAAATGGGCGCGGACGATTATCTGACCAAACCGTTCAGCCCAGGCGAGCTTTTGGCGAGGGTTAAAACCATCCTCCGCCGCACCACCCGAGAAACGAAAGCAGCGGAAAAAAAACTCGAACGCATACAGCGCGGCAAGTTGATGATGGATCTGGTCAAAAAATCGGTCTCGAAAGGCGGAGAGCAAATTGACTTGACGGTCAAGGAATTTCACCTGCTCCAACTTTTTATGCAAAACCCAGGGCGCAGTTTTTCACGACAAGAAATTCTGGACGAAGTTTGGGGCGAACAGTTTGAGGGGCTGGAACACACTGTAAACTCGAACATCAACCGCTTGCGGGCAAAAATCGAAGACGATTTCTCGAACCCGCGTTTCATCCTGACGGCTTGGGGTGTTGGGTATAAATTCAATCAGGATGTCTGAAAATTTTTCAAAAAAGGAACCCAGGGAAAAATCAAAACTCCGCCAAATATTGACCGTCGTTGTCGTGGGCTTCCTGATTTTGGTGGCCTATTTTTCGGTCTGGACTTACCAAAACAGCCTTAACCAAGCCGAAACCTCCTCCTTGAATCGGTTAGCAGGCATCGTTTATACGCTCGCCATGCAAATTGATGGCGACGAACATGAGCAACTGATGCTGCGCTACCCGCAAAAAGACGCGCTGCGCACTATTGACGCGGATAGCATTTACCAAAAAATCCATATTGTGCTGCGCCTCAACCAAACCGCCAATATGTTGCAAACTCCGATTTATACCATCATCTCGACTGCCGACAACGGCCACGGATTCGCTGTTACCTCCGCCAAGGTGCCCTATTTCCGACACCCGTATCATTCCGCTCCCGAACCTTTTATGGTCGAAAACCGCGAAAACGCCACCATCCCGCGCTACCGCGATGAGTTCGGGTCTTGGCTTTCGGCTTTTGCTGCAGTAAAAAATAGGGCGGGCAAAACAGTCGCTTGGGTACAGGCAGACGAGCGTTTCGACGATTTCATTGAACGGGCGCGGACGCAAGCCATCCGCAACTTGCTACCTGCGCTGCTGGTCTTTGCCCTTTTTCTATTCGTTTTGGTGATCATCATCCTGCCAATTTTAAAAAACGAGCGACGGCACCGCGACGAATTGCAAGCCGCCCTGCTCGAAAACCGCGAAATCAGCCACCAACTCGAAGCCAGTTTGGGAAAAATTACCGAGCTAGACGACTTCCGAAAAGAGATGATCGCCAACGTCTCGCACGACTTGCGTACGCCGCTCGCCAGCGTGCTGGGCTATCTCGAAACTGTCATTAAAAAACACGACCACCTTGACCCCGACGAGCAAAGCCGTTTTTTGAATATCGCGTTGGTGGAGGCTCGGAGGCTCAATCGCTTAGTAAGCGAACTTTTTGAACTTTCAAAATTGGAGAGTGGGCAAATTCAACTTGAACTCGAACCGTTCAGCATCGCCGAACTGGCGCAGGATGTTTTACAGAAATATCAGGTGCAAGCGGATGAAAAACAGGTGCGACTGCTGACGGAATTCGCCCCCAACTTGCCCCTCGTCGAAGGTGACATCCGCTGGCTCGACCGTGTTTTGCAAAACCTACTCGACAATGCGCTTCGATATTCCGAGCCAGACGGTTTTGTAATGATTACCCTTTTTCCGGAAAACGAAAAGATTAATTTGAAGGTCTGCAACTCCGGCGACCCCATCCCGGAAGCCAATTTGTCCAAAGTTTTTGATCGGTATTTCAAATCATCGAACCGCAAAAAGGGAGGCGCGGGGCTAGGTTTAACCATCGTAAAAAAAATCATTGACCTGCACGGCGAGCGGGTTTGGGCCGAGGTGAATGGCGAGGTGACTACTTTTCGGTTTACGCTTCGACAGTTTTTGGCTTGAAGATCGAGGTCAACCGCAAATTCCCTGTAAAGGTTTTGTCAGAATTTAAGTTGAAGTAGATTTGAAATCGCTGTGGGAAGAACACCGATTTCTTTTCACTAATTTTTGATCAGTTTAAAGCCGTGATACTTTCGTGATAACCCAATCGCAGTTTTGTCTCAGAATTTAATTTTTAAACTATAAACGCATTGAAAAATGAGATTCAAAACTGTTCTTTTCTCAACATTCCTCGCTGCCACTACACTTCTGTTCACTGCCTGCGAAAAAGAAACTGAAGAAATTCTGGTGGACAGCAACCTACCGCAAGGCATGCTCACCATCTCGAAATCAGGCAGTATTATCGAGCAAAATGCCACTGGCTCGAAGGGAGCCGTCCAACTCGGTACAGACACAGAGGGCGTTCAATTTGTTAAGTTTGGCACCGATTTCCAGACCGTTTTGGCAACTGGCACCGTCACCGTTTACCTCAGTACTTCAAAAGATTACGTTGCCGACCCGGCCAACGGTAACCCCAACCTGCGTCTCATTGGCATCGTCCAGAAAAACGGTGAACAGTATTTCAAACTCGACCCGAACGCTGATGCCAGATTCACGCATCTCATCCTTTGGTGTGGCTCTGCCACTATCCCGTTTGGCTTCGCATCGCTCAACTAATCCGAGTTATCATTCAAAAATTTTCTGCGGCTTTATTCACAGGTGTTCGAGGCAAGTGTTCGGACATCTGTGAAAACGCGGATATTCTTCATTTTTAATTCAAAAGTCATGCGGGAGTTTTTTGCCAGCCTATTGATTTTAACTAGTCTGTTAGTGCCTTATCTTGCCTTTGGGCAAAGCGGCTGGACGCGCTCGCCGGGCAGTTTTTTTGTAAAACTTGACTTTTTGAGCTTCGCGGCGGACAACTATTTTACTCCGACGGGGGCTCAACTTTCGACCAATACTTTCAAACAAAATTCCTTCAATTTTTACGGTGAATACGGTTGGAAAAACCGCTGGACAGTCATTGCCTCCATGCCCCTACTTCGTCAAAATGCCTTCGATGGTACTGAACCCGTTGCCGGGATTGGTGATTTACAGCTCGAGTTGAAATACCGTTTGACTAAAAACAATCAAATACCGTTGGCTTTGAGTATCGCACCCGAACTCCCGACAGGGCGGCGCAACGCTTTTTCAAAAAGTAAAACTGTGCCCGGCGAGCAAATCAACCTGCCAACTGGCGATGGCGAATTCAACCTTTGGACGACGCTCGCCGCTTCCAAATCATTTGGGAAAATTTATGTTAGCGGCTTCGGTGCGTATAACTTTCGAACGAAATACAAGGGTCTGGGCTTTCGAGATCTGTACCAATTTGGCATTGAAGGCGGCTGGAATCCCTTGGATCGGCTTTGGCTGAACGCCAAACTCCGCGCACAATTTGCTTCCGGCGAAAGCCAACACCCGGAACTCGGTTTCGTACGTGGAGATGGTACGACGTACACATTGGTCAGTGCAGAGGCTTTGTTCAAATTCAACAAAAACTGGGGGGCGTCAGCTACTTTCCTGACGGGGGGCGACTGGCTCGCTCCGCTAAAAAACATCTATGTCGCGTCCTATTTCTCCATTGGCGTGGTGTACGAAAAGTAAGTTGTCAACCAAAAAGTTAACTTTTTTTTACTCAATTTTTCATTTTTAAAAACCCAAGAGTGATGAAACTCATAAGCTTTCTTTCAATAGCCACGTTCCTTTTTGCCCTCGCTTCTTGCCAAAAAGATGAGGTAATCGTCCAAGTTCCTGACTCCGGCCCAAACCCCGGTGATACGACCACTCTTGCCGTAACCGTGCTGAAAACGGGCATGTTCACTGGGCAAAATAGTTATCAGGCGAGCGGCACAGCGCAAATCATCCACGACATCAACCAGCAGCACTTTGTGCGGCTGGTTTCGGATTTCAAAACCAGTTTTGCCACCGGCTCGGTGACGATGTACCTTTCCAAAAATTCAAATTTGCAACTGAGTGATGCAACGTCCCTGCACAAACTGGCGGTCATCAATACCAATGGATCACACAATTTTGCAATTTCCCCCAATCAAGTCAACGAATTTCAGTTTGTTATTATTTGGTGCGCTCCTGCTGGTATCCAGTTTGGGCGGGCGGAGTTGAAGTGATGTTACGTATTTTTTTATATTTTTCAATTTTTACAGCCCCTAAAATATTAGACTTGTTGCGACGGGTCAGCGCGGTGGGTCATGAGTTTACTATTTTTATGGCTTTGCATGTGCACGGGCAATTTGACGGCGGCGTACGATTTAGTCCAGAACATCAATGAGTTTGGGGGTGTCCATTCCTGCAACAACTTCAACCCATCCGAACCGGTATACCTTCCTGATGCAGGTAAGTTTTCAGCTCCCCGATGCTAATTTCTCCAAAGTGAAAAATGCTTGCCGCCAATCCCGCGTCGGCTTTGCCTTCGGTAAAAACCTCCAGAAAGTGCGCCATGGTGCCTGCGCCACCGGAAGCAATAATGGGAATAGAAACGCTATCGGCTAAGCGGGCCATGGGCGCACAGGCAAAACCGGTTTTTGCGCCGTCGTGGTTCATGGAGGTGAACAGGATTTCCCCGGCGCCGCGGGCTTCGCTTTCTTTTGCCCAGTCGAACAACCGGCGTTCAGTGACAATCCGGCCTCCGTTGAGGTATACGATCCAGTCGTTGTCCACCTGACGCGCATCAATGGCGATGACCACAAACTGGCTTCCAAAGGCTTTCGCCAAATCTTCCAGCAATTCCGGCCTGCGAACCGCCGCAGAATTCACGGAAATTTTATCTGCTCCCGCTTCCAGCAAGGCACCAGCGTCGGTAACCGAGCTGATTCCGCCCCCGATGGTAAACGGGATATTGAGGTTTTTGGCCACCTCGCGAGCTAAGGCTGCCAGGGTTTTCCGGTTTTCGTGCGTGGCCGTGATGTCTAAGAAAACCAATTCATCTGCGCCGGCTTCGCTGTAGCGTTGCCCCAACTCCACCGGATCGCCTGCGTCACGCAGGTTGACGAAGTTGATGCCCTTAACGGTTCGGCCATCTTTGATATCTAAGCAGGGGATAATGCGTTTTGACAACATTTTTAGTTAATTAGTGTCTATCCATTTAGTCGGTGTCTATTCTTTTAGCGTTCGAGAGCAAGGCATGCGAAGGCCCAAAAATCGGAGTTTACTCGCGTAAATAACGCTTTTTGAGCCGAGCATAACGCAGCTATCGGACTATAAAGACAGACACTAATTAAGCACTGGCGGGAGCGGTCAAATATTTCTGTACATTCATAAAATGATCCACGCCCTGCGCATCCAATACGCCAACCAACCGGTCATTTTCGTATATCGGCAAAATAGGGTGCGCTTCTTTTTGAAGCAGGCTCACCGCTTTTTTTAGTTCATCTGTGGGTAGCAAAACTTCCGGGACAGGGGCCATCAAGTCGGCCACCCGCAGCCGGGGGGCATCCGGCTGAGTAAGCCCGTTCAGGATGCTTTGTTCCGAAAGTACGCCATTGAGGTTTTGCCATTCATCAAAAACAAGGAAATTCCGCTCCGGGCCACGTTTGATGCACTCTAGTGCCAGCGCCAGCGAGTCGCCTTCGTATAATTTGGTAAAAAGGCCGCGGTAGACATCGCCAACCTTGTATCGTTCCAGAAAACTTTCATCCCGAATGGCGCGGTATTCCCACCCGGCTGAAAAGAACACAAAAACGCCGATGAGCAGGGTCGCCCAGTTGATGGTACCTTCCATATAAAAACTGTACCCAATAAATCCAACCACGCAAGCCTGCCCGATGAAAACGGCAATGCGCGTAGCCTGGAGGCGGGTAAGGCCAATTGACAATAGGGCGCGAAGAATGCGGCCGCCGTCCATCGGAAACACAGGCAAGAGGTTGAATGCGCCAACAAACAGGTTGATCATCACCATAAAAAACAGGAAGCGCTCGATGGCCGAAGCCTGAAAATCGAGAAAAACATTGCTGCGTTCCGGGTGCATCAGCGCGTAGGCCAACTCAGTGAATCCATAAGGCTGCAGGATCAGCAGGATGGGCAAAAAAAGTAGTGCCAGCGCAAAATTGACCAAAGGCCCTGCCAGCGCAACCAGCAATTCCTGCAAAGGTTTTTCGGGTAGGCGATCCAGTACCGCCAGACCGCCAATGGGCAGCAACAGGATGTTTCGGGTACGAATGCCATAGCGCCGAGCCGTCAGCGCATGCCCCAATTCGTGCAAAATGACGCAAACGAACAGGGTAACCACCAGCAACCCCGTTCGAGCCAACGGCTTCCAGCTCCATTCCTCCAAGCCCGTCTGGCTCACATAAACTACCCAAAGCAGCAGCAGCAAAAAGGTCCAGTGGATTTTGATCGGAATGCCAAACAGTGTTGCAATTCTAAAAGCGCCGTTCATGCCGTGGGTTTAATTGAATTGATATTACGATTGTGCTTTCGTTGTTTTATTTGTTGAGCGTTGTCAGTTGTTCGTTAAGGAGCGTGTCGTAAATAACTTCCCCGTTCCGACTCCCCATCCTCAAATCCTCAAATCTTCAAATCCTCAAATTATCACTCCACCACCACTTTCGTTTCCAAATCCCAGTTCGCGCGCAGCGGCTCCAGTTTGGTTTTGAAAATCGGCTCCGGCTGGCGTTTGGCGTCGTAAAGCCCGGCATCCCAGCGACCGTTTTGATTCAGGTCGGTTACGATCCGGACGGAATAATTTCCGGGGGGCAACAGGGTAAAGTTGCGTTGATACGTTTCAGCGTTTGTTATCAGCAACTTTTCCACTAAATTATTCTCCTGAAACAGCAACTCCGCAACGTAGTTCAATCCGGGGTCTAACCCTTCGATGTTCAGGGTGATGTTGCCAAAGCTTTTTACCGGCTCCACGATCCATTTTTTCACCAGGGTGTCGTTCGCTAAGCCATACCAATCGCGCACTGCGCCGGGCAGCAACTCCATTTCGTAGCGCTTGCCTTCTTTCCAGTTCCAGCCGATCAAGAGTTCGTGCGGGGCGCTTTCGCTGATGCCAATCCGGGCCGGTATGCGGGTGCGGGTGGTGTCTTCGTACACGGCCATGCGCGCGGTGTCTATGGCATCCAAAGGGTGGTTGAACTGGATGCGGAATTCCTTGCCGGGGTTCACTTTTAGGAGCGATCCGGTTGAACGGGCGTCGGCGTCGCGCAGTTTGGCCGTTTTCAGGAAGGATTCTCTGGTGGCCGGACTCACGTACAACGTATCGCTGAAGGTGGAATCTGCTTCAAAATAAATCGCCCGCAACGCGGTGGAATCATCCGGGCGATACCACAGGCGGATGGAGTCGGCAACTTCCGATTTATACACCACGGCACCGGGTGGATCGTAGCGCAGGTTTAGCCCGTCCGGAATGCGGTTGAATACCACCTTCGCCGAGCCGTGGCCTTTGAGTTCGCTGTCTTTGATTTGAATCGGTATTTCTTCAGAAAAAAGTTTGATGGTTAGTCTGCTGGCGGTATCTGCCGGTATGGTGATCAGGCTGTCGGTGAACCCAATGCGTTCGGTTTTGAAATTGAACAGGTAATTAAAATCGCTGTCCATTAGCGCAAGCCCTTTGAACGTGCCAGTTTTGATGTTTTCAATTTTGAAGCGCCCTTCTTTGTTGGTACGACCGAAATAAAACGGTTTTTGGGTACGCACCACACTGTCGGCTAAATTGTCGTAAAGCATAAACAGCGCACCGTCCACCGGTTCGCCGCTCTGGGCGTCCACAATGGTTCCCTGCAGGCTGAGCGAATCAATCTGATCGCCGGTGGAAAAAACGAAGCGCAGGTCTTTGGCGGGGTTCCGTTCGGTGAGGTCTTTCACTGCTTCGCCGAAGTTAATGGTGTACGTGGCCGAATCGCGCAGTACTTCCCGTTCGTCGAAATCAAAACGCAGGGTTCTGCCCTTCAGGGTGATTTCGAAGGGGTGCTCTAACGGTGGGGAAACCACTACCTGTTTGGCTATATCCGCGAGCTGGATCCACTCGTCGAAGGTCAGCAGGATGCGCTGTCGTTGAAACCGAGTCTGCAAATTGGGCGTAGATCCCTCCTGCACCACAACGGGCGGCGCTTCGTCTTTAGGCCCGCCCACCGGCGCTATGACGTTGGCGCAGCCACTCAGCACCGCTAAAACGGGTAAAAGGCCGTAAAAAATAAAAGAAAAATGGCGTCCGTGTTTCATGAAGGTTGAATGAATCGCAGGAATCTTGCCCGAACGAAGCCCCAAAAGTACATCGTTCCTTTCAGCAGATGATCAACTTTTACAGGTTTTGAGATAAGCTTAACGCTGAATATGCTATTTTTTCCAAAAAACGCTTGTTTCTCAAAATGGAAAAGTCATATCTTTGCACCCGCTTGGATAAAGGCGACCGCCAGGGTCGCCCCAACACGGCGCGGTAGCTCAGCTGGTCAGAGCGTGCGATTCATAATCGCAAGGTCGGGAGTTCAAGCCTCCCCCGCGCTACTTCTTCTTTGTAGGGCGACTCTTGCGGTCGCCCTGGTATTCCCACCATGATGTTGGCCATATAATTAGCCCACGAGGGGCATTTGGATGGCAGGGCGACCGCGAGGGTCGCCCCTACAACGTGCCGCGCAATTCCTGTTCCCGTTAAATGGCTTCGATCAGGGCCTTGAAATTGCCTTTGCCAAACGAACGGGCGTCGTACTACTTTTCCGCTTAAGTGTTCAGTGGGGCAGGTGGTTGGCGCTTATTGTTCCGTTTCGGCAACCGCTTGTCTCGATTTTACCAAAAAAAACCATCCCGATGTTCTTTTAGGCAAGGTTTGGCAACGCGGGTTTCATGAACACGTCATCCGGGATTTAAAAGCATTCGGCAATATTTCCAATTACATCATCAACAACGCGGAAAATTGGGGAACCGATAAATTTTATGTGCAGTAGGGGGTGACCCTCGCGGTCGCCCTGCATCACAGCACCCTTGCGGTCGCTATGGTGCCAGAATGAATGGGGCTCCCTTGCAGTCGCCCGATATCTCCACCATTGTGTTGGCCATCCAAACGCCCACGAGGGGCATTTGTATGGCAGGGCGACCGCGAGGGTCGCCCCTACAACGTGCCGCGCAATTCCTGTTCCCGTTCGATGGCTTCGAAAAGAGCCTTGAAATTGCCTTTACCAAACGACCGGGCACCTTCGCGCTGGATGATTTCGTAAAACACTGTCGGGCGATCCTGCACCGGTTTGGTGAAAATCTGGAGCAGATAGCCTTCCTCGTCGCGGTCAATCAGGATGTTCAGGCGCTGAAGCTCCTTCAGGTCTTCTTTGATGGCACCAACGCGGGCGGTGACGGTTTCGTAATAGGTGTCGGGCACCTGGAGGAAATCCACGCCGTTGCGGCGCAGTTGATCCACCGTAGTAAGAATGTCTTTCGTGGCAATGGCGATGTGTTGCACGCCAGCGCTTTTATAAAAATCGAGGTATTCTTCTATCTGAGATTTTTTGCGACCTGCAGCCGGCTCGTTGATGGGGAATTTGATGAAGCCGTTACCGTTCGAGACCACCTTGCTCATCAGCGCTGTGTATTCAGTGGAGATGTCTTTGTCATCGAAGGTGACCAACAGTTTAAAGCCCATCACTTCCTGATAGAATTCGACCCATTTGTTCATGGCGCCCAATTCCACATTGCCTACGCAGTGATCCACATATTCCAAACCGATGGGATTTACGGTCATCATGCTTTCGCGGGGCTGGAAACCTGGCAAAAAAGCGCCCTGATAGCTGTGGCGTTCCACCAGCGTATGGATGGTTTCGCCGTAGGTTTTGACGGCAGCCATTTTGACCCAACCGTGTTCGTCTTCCTGTACCATCGGCGGGAAAGCAGAAACTGCCCCGCGTTCGAGGGCTTTGTCGTAAGCTTGTTCAGCGTCGTCTACCCAAAGGGCAAGCACTTTCACGCCGTCGCCATGCAGGTGTACATGGCAGGCAATTTCGTGATCCGGATCAAAAGCCGAAGTGAGTACAAAGCGAATTTTACCTTGCTGCAACACATAGGAAACCTTGCTGCGCTCGCCGGTCTCCGGTCCGCGGTAAGCAACTACGTGGAAGCCGAAAGCCGACTGGTAATAATGCGCCGCCTGTTTGGCATTGCCCACGTAGAATTCTATATGATCGGTGCCGTTGATGGGAAAGGTGTCCTGGTCAACACCCGCCTTAATTTGGGTCATCGTTTCCATAAAAACCTATTGATGAATGAGTTTTTTAATCATTTTCATGGCGTTTCCTTCAAGCAGATCGTATTCGCCATCCTGGTGCAACAGATTCGCCACCTCCTGCAACAGGTTGTCCTGATCCTGTGTGGTCGAAAAAAACTGATCGCGATAGCTCAGGATCAGTTGAAGACATTCGTAATCCGAGCATCCTAAGAACAGGGTGTGCATTTCATCAAAATTGTCGCAAGGCGCTATTTTCCGGATGTACTGCATTTCGCGCTCCGTTTCCTGCATGTCCACATTGGCAGCATACAGGAGCAGCAAGGTGTGGAATTGATTGCGATTCATTGTGTGTTTTTCCATGAATGTATCGGGTTTAGTCGTTTTTAAGTTAACCAAGATTGATAATAATGGGGATCCTCAATACCCACCGCGTGTTCCGTCATTTTCAACGGGCTGAACGTATCAATCATAACTGCCAGTTCGCGGGTTTCTTTCGCGCCGATGCTTTTTTCAACCGTGCCCGGGTGCGGACCGTGTGGGATGCCGCCGGGATGCAGGGTAATCATACCGCGTTCCACGTGTTTGCGGCTCATGAAGTCGCCATCCACATAATATAAAACTTCATCGCTGTCAATATTGCTGTGGTTGTAAGGCGCCGGAATGGCCAACGGGTGGTAGTCGAAGAGGCGTGGCACAAAGGAACAGATCACGAAATTGCGCGCTTCGAAGGTTTGGTGTACCGGCGGAGGTTGGTGTACGCGACCCGTAATGGGCTCGAAATTGTGGATGGAAAACGCGTAGGGGTACACATAGCCATCCCAGCCCACCGCATCGAAAGGATGATTGAGGTAGGAGTAAGGGTAGATATTGTCCTGTTTTTTGATGTAAAACAGGAATTCCCCCTGTTCGTCGTGTGTTTCCAGATCCTGTGGTTTGCGGATGTCGCGCTCGCAAAAAGGCGAATGCTCCATGAGTTGCCCAAAGCCATTGCGATAGCGGCGCGGGGTAACGATCGGACTGCTGGATTCGACAATGAGCAGGCGATTTTCCGTGCCATCGAATTGCAGTTGGTAGGTCGTTCCGCGTGGGATGACCAAATAATCGCCGTATTCAAAGCGCAGGTTGCCGTACATAGAACGCAGGGTTCCCGTGCCTTCGTGGATGAAAATCACTTCGTCGGCGTCGGCATTTTTGAAAAAATAATCGCTCATGCTCTGGCGCGGTGCAGCGAGCAGGATTTTGCAGTCGTCGTTGACCAGCACAGGTGTGCGGCTTTTCAGATAATCGTCCTCCGGCGCCACCTGAAACCCTTTCAGGCTGCGGTGCTTCAGTTGCCGGTCGGAAACCGTTTTGGGTTTCACGTCATACGGATCGCCCACCTGAACGATTTGCGTCGGCGCATTGCAATGATAGATGAGGGAATACAAATCGCTGAACCCTTCTGTCGAAAAAAGCTCTTCGTGGTAAAGACTACCGTCGGGTTTGCGATACTGCGTATGCCGCTTTTGCGGAAATTGCCCCAGGGAGTGGTAGTGCATGGTTGTGAATTGTATTTGGTTAGTTTTTTAGTAGTTGGCAGTTCTTCAGTTGGCGGCTAATAGGAGTTTTTGCGTTTCAATGCATTGTTTATTAAGCGATTGGGTTTTTATTTTTTTCAAATAAGAACCTAAAATTTTCATCCGAAACGAAACCAATCCTGCCCAACTGCCAACTAAAAAACTGCCTACTATTTCAAATTATCGTACACCTTGTCCAATAGCCGCACCAACGTATCCATATCTTCATCATCCAACCCGTTCCAGGCTTGCAGGCGCGCATTTTTGATGACCGGCAGCATGTCGCTCATTTTTTGATGCCCCTGTGTAGTGAGCCGGACGTTGTAGCGGCGGCGGTCGTTGGGGTCATCTTCCCGGGTGATGAGTTGCTTCTGTTCCAGCAGATCAAGGATGCGGGTCACGGTGGGCGCATCCTTGAACGTCTGCCGGGCAATTTCAAACTGGCTTTGTACGCCACCGAACTCAAGGGCTTGTAAAACAATCCATTGGTCAATGGTGATATCGGCGGCAGCTAGGGTTAATTGCGCATGAAAAAACTGTTTCATGCGCTTCGCTGTTCGCTCCAGTATAAAACCGGAAACTTCAGCGGGTTTGGCTGATTTTGGTAAGGCTGAGGACATAACAAAATTGTTCGCACAAATATAGTTAGTATGACAACCATTCGCAAAAAAAAACGTCTCTTTTATTTTACTAAATTAGATGCTGATGCATTTTTTGTCCACCGGTTGTCCATATTCGAAATTTTGAAACGTTCTATAAGTCTATGGACGCTTTTATACAACACCTTCAAACACGCCTGAAAGGGCCATTGCCAGGCACAGATGCGCATCATCGCATGGCGCACCCATTCCGTCCAACGGTGATTCCGGCACCCGGTGGCGCGTCATTGGCTGGCGTACTCGCGCTTTTTTTTCCAAAAAACCAAGCGTGGCAATTAGCACTGATAGAGCGCGTTTCCACGCATTCCGCAGATCGCCACAGCGGGCAAATCGGTTTTCCCGGCGGAAAATACGAAGCCGGCGACGGCATTTTGATGAATACGGCCCTGCGTGAAACGCACGAAGAAGTGGGCGTTGCTCCGAAGGAGGTCAATATGCTGGGCGCGCTGACCGAAATTTACATCCCAGTCAGCAATTTTTTAGTGCATCCCTTTGTCGGGTGGATGGATTATGCCCCTGCGTTTCAACCCCAGTGGAGCGAGGTGCAATCGGTGCTGGAAGTGCCTTTTAGCGTACTGGAAGACCCGGATACCCTGCAAACGACCGACATCCAAGTTACCAACAACCTGACTATTAAGGAGGTGCCTTATTTTAATGTTTCTGACAAAGTCGTTTGGGGCGCTACGGCCATGATTTTGAGCGAGTTGCTGGAAGTGGCGTCAAGGAGGCCGCAGGAACACACTTGAAATTCTCCAGGGTTTTAGATGTTTTACTCCACGAGACTCCGTGCTTCTCGTATGTTTGCTTCCGAGATCCACAGGGTTTAAGATTGCTGGTCACTCCTTGAAAACCTTCGATTGTTTAAAAAAGCTGTAAGTCAAACAATTAGAAAGAAAAAGACACGCATCTTGCTGTCTTCAGATATACGTGCCCGCTGAAAATAGGGGATGCTCCGTGTTTCCCTTCGAGATGTTCGATACCTGCGCCTGAACTAATCCGAAAAAAGCGTGTATTCTTTTTCAGAAAACGACTATATTCATAGGCAATAACCATCCCTTTCATTAGGCTGGTGATCATTTTACTACTATGAATAATATCAAGTTACACGATGAAGTGGCCGAATTTCCGGCTCAGGCAGCACCTGAACAGATTATAGCATATCGCCCTTCTGCAAGCACACAAGCGCGGTATGATGTCCTCGTTTGTAAGAAAAAAGAAGGGAAGATAAACCCGGAAGAGGTCTCTGAATTGGAGCATTATAACATGCTTGAGCATATTTTTCGATTGGCAAAGATTCGGGCATCAATAGAACCGGGTAAATGAGTGCCTTTGTGTCGAAAAAAAAATCGGGGCGGACAGCCGAATGCTTTTCGGCTTGCGCCGAACAGTGGGCGAGGATCATACTACTGGACATTTTTAATACTCAGGTGAAACGAGACGAGGATGCCCGGGCTGTGTTAGGCGGTAACTTGAAGTTACCTCCTAACTTATACTGATTTATTGTACTTTGCTATGCGCAAAACCTCGCAGGTTGAGGTATAACTTTGAGAAATTTAGGAGGTAACTTGAAGTTACCGCCTAAATTAACCAACCTCCTTAAGTTGGTAAAACTATCCAGTAGTATGGGCGAGGATACACTTGGTTCCCAATCTGCCCCGATTTTGTCATGCACTCACCTGATTTCTACGGGGTTTGCTCCGGATTTATGCCTGTTGGAGCTTCCGGATTTTCATCCTCCCCAAAATAGGCGCGGATCTTTTTCGCCACCGACAAACCCGCCACTTCTGCAATGGCTGCCGCGCTGGCCGCCCGGATTTTTTTGGCTGAACCAAAGTGAGAAAGCAGTTTTTGCGCCGTTTTTTCGCCAACGCCGCCAATATTGGTCAGCTCCGTGCTCGTAAAGTTTCGGGAACGCTGATCCCGATGGAAAGTAATGGCAAAGCGGTGCGCCTCGTTGCGCGCCTGCTGGATGAGTTTGAGCGACTCCGATTTTTTGTTGATGTGCAACGGCACCGAATCACCGGGAAAAAACAATTCTTCCAATTTTTTGGCGATGCCCACGACGGTCATTTTTCCCACCAAGCCTAATGCTTCGATGCTTTTCATGGCGGCGCTGAGCTGGCCTTTCCCGCCGTCTATGATCACCAATTGCGGCAGCGACTGCCCTTCGTTGAGCAGGCGGCGGTAGCGGCGAAAGACCACCTCCTCCATGCTGGCAAAATCGTCGGGGCCGACCACGGTTTTTATGTTAAAATGGCGGTAATCCTTTTTGGAAGGTTTTGCATTTTTGAACACCACGCACGAGGAGACCGGGTGCGTGCCATGGATATTGGAGTTGTCGAAACACTCAATGTGCATGGGCAGCACCTCCATGTGCAGGTCTTCCTGCAGGGTTCGGAGTATGCGCTCGGCGGGTGTTTGGCGCTGCGTGCGCGAGGCGGCTTCCTTGCGCTTTTGCAACAAGTGGTATTGCACGTTTTTTTCTGACAATTCCAGCAGGCGCTTTTTGTCGCCGATTTTCGGGACGGTGACCACGATTTCTTTTTCTGCTACCGGAAAAGCGAACGGCGCGATGATTTCCGGCGCCAGGCTGTTGAAACGCTCGCGGATAACCGGAACCGCGTAGGCTAAAAGATCGGTTTCGTCGTCGTCGAGGTTTTTGACCAATTCCTGGGTATGGGTGTGGATGATGGCACCGTTCACCACGCGGAGGTAGTTGACGTAAGCGTCTTTTTCATCCGACGCAATGGAGAAAACATCCACATCGCGGATGGTATTACTGACGACCGTAGATTTGCCCTGGTAGTCTTCAAAAGCGGTCAGCTTGTCTTTGATCTGCTGGGCTTTTTCAAATTCCAGCGCTTCGGCGCATTGCTGCATTTCTAATTTGAAATGGTTCACCACCGCGCTGAAATGACCCTTCAGGATATTTTTGATCTGTTCAATTTTGCGGTTGTAGCTTGCTTCATCTTCCAGCCCTTCGCAGGGCCCCTGGCAGTTTTTGATGTGATATTCTAAGCAGATTTTGAATTTACCGGCGCGGATAGCGTCCTCTTGCAGGTTGAAGGTGCAGGTGCGCAGCGGGAACAGTTGTTTGACGAGGTCGAGGATGACGCGCACCCGGAACTTGGAGGTGTAGGGGCCAAAATAGGTAGAACCGTCGCGAACCACATACCGCGTGATCAGCACCCGCGGGAAGCGCTCGTTTTTGATGCAAATATAAGAATAGGTTTTGCCATCTTTCAGCATCACGTTGTAGCGCGGCTGGTGCTCTTTGACGAGCGTGCTTTCCAGCAGCAGGGCATCCGTTTCCGTTTCCACAACGGTAAATTCGATATACCCGGCGTGCTTCACCATCACGCGGGTTTTTTGAGCCCGATCCTGTCGTTCACCAAAATAAGACGACAAGCGGCTGCGCAGGTTTTTGGCCTTGCCTACATATAAAATGGTGCCTTCCGGACTCATAAACCGATAAATCCCCGGCTCTTTGGGGATGGTGTCGGATAGCTGCTTGAATTCTTCAGTCGTCATGGTGGTGGTCGTGTAGCCGATAAAAAACGCTCTAAAGATAAAATTTACGCCATAATCCACGCATCGGAATCAGTCCGATCAACAGTGCTGTGAGTACATTCACCGCCCCGCACATCAAAAATCGGATCGCCCAGTGCAGTTCTCCCGGGATTTGCACAATCGCCCAGGTCAATACAACCGCCAGCAACACCGAGCCTGCGCTTTGGGCAATCAGCCGGAAGTTGCGCGACAAGGCCAATTCGCGATAAGCGAGCCAAACCTGCGCCAAAAATACAACAACCTGCGTGATACAGGTCGCAACAGCCGCCCCGGCGCCTTTGTAATGCGGAATGAGCGCGGCATTCAGGGCGATATTTCCCAAAACGCCCCACAGAAAAATCCGGTTCATGTGCCGCATACTGCCTTTTGCGGTCAACAAGGTTCCGTAAACATACGAGCCGCAAACCGACACAAAACTAACCATCAGTAAACCCAGCATATCGCCGGATGTAGCGCCGATCCGGACGTAAAGCATTTCCATAATCGCTTCCCGGAAAGGCCAGATCGCCACCGCCAGGGCAATGCTGCCCGCCCAGATGAGCCGGAAACTAAACCCCGTGAGCGGACTCATATCCGCGCCTTCTTTGATCAATCGCGCAAACATGGGCAGCAACAATGCGGCAAACAAATAGCCGATCATGTTCGCAGCATCCAACAACCGGTAAGCGCCTGCGTAATAGCCCGCCTCGACCGCGCCGTCGGGCAAGAGTTGTTCGATCATCACCGCATCCACGCGGGTGTAAATGGTCATCAACAGCACCACTAAGGCGTAGGGGTAACTTTCGCGGGCAATGACCCAAAGCAGCGCCGGCTGAAAACGCAGGCGGAAACGCCCAATTTTGCCGCCGACGAATGCCCCGACGATGCAGGCTGTTGCCGCTAAAGAAGCTGTTTGGGCGTAAATGAACCACTCTATTTGGAACCCTTCCGGGTGTTGCAGCAGCAAAACTCCGCAAATCACAATCAGCAGGATTTTGTCGGCCACCGAAAACCAGCCGTCGAAGCGGTACAATCCCAGTCCCGACACGTTGGTTCGCAAAAAAAGGATCAGGGAATTGAAAACTTGGTTGAGCGCGATCCAGAACAGCCAGCCGCCATATTGGGGCAGGTAGCCCGCCCCCCAGCCGGCAAGGGCCAGCACGAGCAGGTAGCACAGCGACAACAGCCCTTTGAGGGCTAAGATATTCGGAAAATATTTGCCAATCAGATTCGGGTGCTGCGCAATGCTGCGGTTGTTGAAATTTTGAATCCCCGAATCGTTGATGATCTGAAAAAGGTAGGTGAAATTGAACAATACAAAATAAAGGCCGTAGGCGCCGGGGTCTACGGCATTTTGCACGACCCGGTCAATGCCGAAAATGTAAAACGGCTTGATCAGCAGGTTGATGAAAATCAGAAAAAACAGGTGCTTCAGAAACTCCCGATTCATAAACGATCAGGGGATTTCGATCAGTTGGCCGGGCCTCCGGACAATTCCGCTTTGGTTACAATGTAGCCGGTTTTTCCCTGCCAGGGCAACACTTTGTAAGGCTCGCGGTAGTGCAGGCTCACCTGTTTGCCTTCCATGCTCAGCAGTTGGTCATAAACTTCCCTGTTTTTCGCGGAAAATTCCCAGATCAGCGGCGGAGCGCCGTATTGCGCCTGTGCGAGATTCAGCTGCCCTTCGTAGGTTTTGAAAACAACGCCTTTGTAAGAAGCTTTCATCAGGTAGCCCGACCGGACGCCGTCGCTGTACGTCCAGGTGCATCCCCACAAGACCAATGCGCCAGCCACTGCGGCAAGGGTTAAAAAAATCAGCAACACGCGTTTGGCTTTGCTCACCACTTTTTTTGTACCTTCCTGAACGACTTGCTTGAATTCACTCATGATTTTTTATTTTTACCACAACAGTTTTTTTACCACAATGGTACACAGAAGTTTTCACAATAGAACACATAAGGCTTTGTACATAATGCCGCTGCAAGTTACGGCAAAAACGGATAGTGCGGTTTATTTTAAGTAGGCAAGATGCAAGTGGGCAATAGGCAAATAGGCAAATTTGCAAATACGCAAATACGCGCCAACTTGCCTATTTGCCCCTTGCCAATTTACCCTTTAACAATTTGCCCTTTAACAAAGCAACCTCCCCCCATCCCACTCCCCAAATACCCTCATCGGGCGACCGGCACTAATTGCCACGAACTTCCACCCGGTCTCCGGCGCGCAAACAACCGGCAGGCGGTTCCCCTGAACATCCGTGAGGTAAAACGTGTCCTGTTCCACACCCGGCACGACGGCTTCCAGCAGCGCAGGCAGCCCATGCAGCCAGGGATTTGCGGCTAAGGCGCGGTCATATTCCGCCAGCAGCGCCGATGCATCTGCCAGGCTCTTCCCTTCGTATGGCCGTTCTTCGGCAACAACAATTTCGCCTTTCGGCAAAGCGCGCAGGGGATAAGCGGAGGCGTAATACGCCATTTCGCCTTCCAGCACCTGCCCGACCTGCCAGTGGTGTTCAAAGTCGTTGCGGCCCCACGCAAATTCGAGCAGTAGGGCAAAGCGCCCGTGGCGTTCCCCGACGAGCCAGGTGCGGCGGAAGCGCAGTTTTTCTTCCTCGCCTTCCGAGGTGCCCAGCACCTGCCAGCAGTCGTCCACCACCGAGCAGGTTTGCAGGACGTCTTCTTTTTTTAGGTTCAATCCCGCAAACTGCAACAAGTCGGCCCAAAGCCCGTCGGGTAGGGCTTCGCAGCGCTGAAAACCTTCTGCGGCCAGGTGCAGCAGTGCCAGTTCCGCCAGCACCCGCTCCGGCCAGTTGTCTTCCCGCAGCAGGCCCTTGATGAGCCGGATGCGGCGCGCTAAGCCGCCGAGCTTGGCGTCCACCATGCGGCGGGCCATGTCGTCCCAAAAACCCGGGGGTTGTTGCTGTGCGCTTGCGAGGCCGTGGTGGGCGAGGTCGCTGAGCCAGCCGGAGAGTTCGGAGGCACCTTGCTGCATGGCGAGCAGGCGGGGTTGTGGGAGTTCCAGCCTTGCGGGTGTTTTTGTGGCGGTGTGTTGTGGCATTGGAATGGGTGGTGAGGAGTGTGGCGTAAATAAGTTACCTGAATTAGGAGAGGGGATTTTTTCATCAGGCAAGGCGCAAAAAGGGAGCATAGCCTAAGCTACGCGACCGACGAGCAACGCTGCATGATGGAAAAAGCCACCGCGCAAACCGATAAGTTATTTACGACACGCTCCTAAATGATGGGGCAAAATACGGGATTCTCGTAGATAATTCTGGTCAATCTGATCGTGTTTTGCAATGCGGAGGGGATTCGGGTTTGTCGAAAAAAGCGCTGGCCAGCCTGTTGTTATGAAAAAAAATGGTAACTCCGATCGCATACGCGCTAAAGTTGCGGGTTCAGCCCGCCGTCAATAATCTATGGGTTTATTTCCAAAGCTTCCACGCTGCCTATCTTTCCCGTCTAAAATTAGAACGACATTGGTTTCCTGCCACCAGCCGGGATTTGATTTGGTGTTTTTTTGTAGCCGGGCTGGAGCCAGCAGCTTTAATCCGTTTACGGCCAGGAGCCGGAACGGGCACGCGATGTTGACGGGGTGGAAGGTTGGTCGTGAGCGGGTCTACATTCGCCGTTGGCGACCAACCTCCCATAAGCGCCAGCCATCTAACTGCGAACCCGACCACGCGCAAAGCCATCGGCGACTTCAACACAAACAAGAGCATGAACAGCATTCAAAAAACCACCTCGCCTTTTGATTCTTTATGAAAAAGGATGATCTTTGAACATTTGGGGTGAGCGTTCCTCCCATTTAGAGCTTGTTCGGTGTCAAAAAGCATTCTTTCGCATGCATTTTTTTGAAATGGGGAATATCGCGGTTGAAATTTGGGGCTATCCAATCAGCTTTGTGGAGCTCATCGGGACTTTGTTTGGTTATGTTTCTGTTTACTTTGCAGCAAGAGCAAACATCCTGACCTGGCCAACAGGCATCGTGAATGTCGTTTTTCTCTTCTTCCTTTTTTTGCAGGTTCAGTTGTATGCAGACCTGTTTTTGCAAATCTATTTTTTTATCGTAACGCTTTATGGCTGGTACAACTGGGATACAAAATCAGTTAAAATTAAGATTTCTGAAACAAGCTTCAGTGTAAAAACAGTACTTGTTGCCATCATTCTAACCGGGACTTTGGTTTCAGGTTTTTTATTTACAAATATCCATGTGTATTTGACTGCATATTTCAAATTACCGGCTGCTTATCCTTTTATGGATTCTTTTGTCATGGTTTCAAGCATCGTTGCTACTGTTCTGCTTGCAAAAAATAAAATTGAAAATTGCTATTTATGGGTTTTTGTGGATATAGTTTGCGTTTTCATATATTATAAGAAAGGAATTTATTTCTTATCGTTGGAATATTTAATTTTTCTTGGATTGGTGTTTTATGGACTTTACCACTGGAGGAAAAAGCTGTTGAATGCATTACAAATAAATTACTTTTACCCGCTGAATCCCAACCTCACATTACTATCTTTGGCAATACACGAGCATACCATCTCTGCGCTAAGCGCTACTTTTCTTGCTCCCTGGCATCTCCGACCCCAAGTGTGCCGTAACCCCTCAAAAAAGTCAGCGCCACGGCATTAAAGCGCTGCCATTGCTCGATGTTACAGATGTGGCCACATTTTTCGAGGACTACGAGGGTTGCTTTTTCCTGTTGCTGGACAAACCGGCGGGCAGCGGTGAAAAATACGTGGTCTTCGGCACCCATAACCACGAGGCTCCATTTTTTTAATTGCCGGTGGAAACATTCATCCAAAACCTGGAAAAACTCGCCGTATAGCCCCACCCATTTCATGTACTCCGCCTGGGTGAGCCGCTTGGCCTGCTGCCGGTAGAGCCGCCTCGATTTTTCGTGGTTCTTTTTGGGCAATATGATGAGCGAAAACAGGGCGTAAATGTAGCGGTACGGCAACAGTAGGTTGAGGAGTTTTGAGGCATGCACCAACACCCGCATTTTGAGCGTAGCCCGAAAAACGCCGCCGGCCATCACCATTTTGTCCACCAGTTCCGGGCGGCGCTGGTCGAGGCGCTGGAGGATGGCGCTGCCGAGCGAGAGCGAAATGAAGTTCGCCTGCCCGATTTTCAGATGGTCAATCACTTCCAAAATATCATCGCAAACAATGTCGAAATTGTAGCTTGAAAAGGCAGGTGTCATGCCTTTCGACAAGCCGTGATCGCGCAGGTCGAGCAGCAGCAGGTTGAAAAAAGGCTTGAAAGCTTCCGTCTGGTATTTCCAGGTGGCAATAGCACCGCCCGCTCCGTGGATGAAGACGAGCCAGGGGGCGTCAATGGGCAGGCGATGGATTTGATGGTGTAACATTGGACTTTTATTGGCTGAATAACAAAACAAGCGGCAACCAGAAATGTTGCCCGCTGGCGACTCGGGTTTTCAGGTGTTGTCGGCGTAGGTGCCGCCAGCGGGTTTGCAATCAGAAACGCGCTCCTTCGCAAAGTGCATCCCCAAGCTAACCTCCCATAAATGGCAGCCATATAACTCGTTGGCGGAAATGTGTCGTAAATTTCTCTGACAAGTTTGTTCAATAGGTATGCAATGTTGGCGCTATATTGCTTACCAAAGACAGGCTCCTTAATACAAATGATAAAGTAAAACAAAAAAATGGCATCAAGAAATGGTTATTTGGCTAATCGGCTTCGTGAAGTCCTTCTCAACGGGAAATGGATTGCAAACACTAATTTTAAGGAACAAATTTTGAGTACTCATTGGAAACAAGCCATTCAAAAGGTAGACAATTTAAATACCATTGCTGTGTTGACCTTTCATATAAACTATTATCTGCAAGGGCTTTTAAACGTCTTTAATGGCGGGAATCTTGAAATCAGAGACAAATACAGTTTTGACCTTCCGGAAATTAAGTCTGAAGCAGATTGGAATACATTAGTCAACAATTTTTTAAGCAACGCTGAAATGTTTGCAAACCATGTTGAACAAATGGCTGACAGTGTGCTGGATCAACCATTTGTAGACGAAAAGTATGGGAATTATTTGAGAAACATTGAAGGCGTTATTGAACACAGTTATTATCATTTAGGACAGATTTCTTTGATCAAAAAAATGATACGGGAAGATAAGAATCCTGCCGCCAGCAATCCAGCTTAATCGGCACTTCCTTCGATTTGATGGATCTGTTGGCCTATATGCTGGGGATTAGGTTTGGGTAAAAGTTCGGAAGAAGCCACCTTGGAAGATGTGGCTGCCAACCTGTTGTATTTAAGCCGGGAGCGTGGTTATCGCAATCGTTTATTAATGTTGCCTACAGCGGCATCCGTTTATTGATGGAGGTTATTCTGGGGCGGCAGTGGGATTGGCGGTTCACCGGTTGCTTACGTTGGAGGGCACGCTTTGGCCCCATCTTTTATTGCCGCATCGCTCTAAAACCAATATTTTCAGGAATTTATCAAACAAATTCTTCTGTTATGCTTGCTTCTTCCACCCAACTTGAGTATTTTGCAACCTTAATATCCTTTACCTGAGCGATAAAGAAAGGATGCGACGCCCACAGATTCTGCTGGAGTTGCGGCTTTCCCGCTTAGGCGGGCAAGGCTGTTCAACTCCGTGCATCCGCTACCGATCTGGGGTAGTGGTAAAGATTGGGGAGTGTGCGGCGGCGGCGGATGCACGGCTATAAGTTAGCGGCGAGGAGAAAAAATTAGATAAGCCGAGTAGAAATCAAATAAATAATTTTGAATACACACGCCAAACTTAAATGAAATAGCATGAGGACACCTACTTCAGCGACTCGAACTCTTTACAATCAATACGCAACTCATCGTTTTTCAATGGCTTGTTTATAAATTTACAAAAATGTCCGTCCAAATTTTTTGTATAAAACCGACAGGAAAAACACATTCGTTGAACGGAGATAATGCCCGCTTGCTGTAAATGGCCAATCACGCCCAACAATTGTTCAAGTAAAATCCCTTTGCTTTCGGGAGAAAATTCTGAAAGGGCTTTTACCATTGGGTCAGCAAAATGGGCGGTCTGTACAACAACCGACCTGCCTGCCTCTGTCAGGTGGATGGTATGGCTGCGTGTGTCGGTTGTTTCAATTTGGCGTTCAATGAAGCCTTTCTGTTCAAGGTTTTTTACGGCTTCGCTAATTGTTGGCTTGGTCAGGTTGAACTCTTGGGCGAGGTGGCTCACCTTGCATTTTTCATCTGGATGAAACTGCACAAAAATCAAAATCTGAATCTGTATTGGGCTGACGCCTAATACTTTGGCTTTTTCCCAAAGCAAAACCCTGAATCCCTCGCCAAGACGTTCGAGCGATGCAATAATTTTGAAATCGGCACTACCGATTTGGGCTTTCGGGTCGAATGCACTTCCGTTCATAGGCAAAAATATGGGGCGGCTTTGTGTTGCCGCCCCGTAAAATTAGCAATCCTAATTATTTTGTTAAAAATTTAATTGCAGCCTTCTATCTTGATGATGTAGTAGCCTTTTGCCAAGATGGAATCTTCCATATCCCCTTTGGCATTTACGATGTGGCAGAACCGACATTGCTTTGAAGTGAGCGGCTGCCCCTCTTGCACTTTGGACTTTAAATACTGACTGCCGTAGCCGTAGATTTTTTTCAAGTCCTTTTCGTTGGCATCTACAATTTAGAACTCGCCATCTTTAATGTAGGGGTGACACCAAAGTAAGGCAGTCAAGGTGACGGCTTTGAACCATGAAGCGTACATCGCTTCCACTTGTTCGGAGGTATGCCCTTGCTTAGCCAAAAAACCTTTGATGGTGAAAGTTATTGGAAAAATGAACGCCACCAAATAGCGGAAGTGGATGATAGGTACTGCGTCCACGCCGTCTGTTTTGTTCTTTTTTGTGCTGTGGTGGCGCAAGGCGATTTCGTGCTGGTAGTTAAGCCAGTCTTGGTCGTAGCCACGTCGGCATAGGTCGAGAATCCATTGCCCAAACCGCTTGCGGACGGCACCAAGGTAGTCCATATTGGGTTGCCCCTCGTGCGTGAAATAATGAAGGAGGTGAGCGTTTCCTCCCACATAACCATACCAGAGGTCGAGAATTTGGTCTGTTTGACCCGAAAGGACATCCCCTGCCAGACGAAGGCTTTCCACGTCTTCATCCGTAAAAAGAAGGGTTTTTTTCAGGAGTTCAAGGTCTGCGAGGCTGACGGGTGAGGTTGCCACTTGCCCGTAGGTGTAGCCAGGAATGTGATTTGACATAATACATCGAATTTTTGATAGTAAAAAAGGTTAGTAATCCGAACTTAATAATAAAAACAAATATAGGTAGCATTCCGAACTAAAAAAAAGAACCGGTAATTTTTTTTGAAGGAAATTGGATTTTCACTGATTCAGGAAGGAACAACTGGATGTAAAAGGGAAAGTGGTGTAGTGCAAAAGTCAGAAGGATTAACTTTGTGGTGGAATGAGCGATTCTCTTTGAGGGAATATAAAGTAACTACCCAGTCCATTCCTTACCATGCATTGGCACACAGCGCGGCAGTGTTCCTACCTAATGCCAAGAAACCGGAAAAACAAACCAGCGATAATATTTTTTATTAAATTCGGAATAGCGCGTTATTCCAATTGCGGAAATTGTATTTGAGGAACCATTCCATCAAATATCTTTTTTAAGGCATCGAAGACATTTATACCCTGCTTTTGAAAAGTGTGGATAAGCGAATACCAGCTTGCAAAGGATTTTGCACCATGTTCGGTTCGAAAGCGCTGAATGACTTTTCTGTGAACAACAACTGGGCGGATAGCCCTTTCCGTAACATTATTCGTTCAGCGACCCTTACCACACCAACTTCCGCCAAAAACCATCCAACTGTCCCCGCAACGCCTCCGCTTTCCCCTGGTATTCGTTTTGCGGATCTGCCAGCACTTGATCCAACGCCGCCCGCAATTCCGGTTCCGGTGCCTTTTGCGCCAGCAAAATGAGCACCCGGTTCCACGAAACCTGGTCGCTGTAATAACGCATGCGGGTTTCATCCAGGCCGGCTGCTCTCGACAAGGTTAACACTTCGCCAAAAGCGATGAGCGCTTCGGAATACGATTTTTTTTCCATCAGGCGGTGTGCGTCCGCAAAACGCGATTCTAAGCGGCTTCGCATGGTTTGTTCGCCCCCCATCGTGTTTCCGATATTGGGCATGCGGTAGTAATCGGCTACCAGGCTTTCCGCGCTATAGTGCTGCGATGCATACCAACTCAAGCCAGCCCCCACGAGTAACAGAATGCTTGCCGCAACGGCCAACCTGCGCACAAAAACGGGGCGAAGGGTTTTTACAACGGCTGTTTTTTCAACAGGAGTTTTGTTTTGATGCGCCGCTTCCCACCCGGCCATTTTTCCACGCAAGTGCTCTGACCGCAAGGCTGCCAGCCCTTCCAGCACAGGTGCGTATTCCGCAGCGCTTTCCGCCAATTGAGCGTCGGCTTCCCATCCGGCAAACTTATCGCGGTATGCCTGGGAACGCAGGGCACCCAATCCGTCGAACAAGCGGCGGTATTGTGCCGTGTCTGCCTTTAAGGCTTCGTCCTGAGCGAGCTGTGCTTCAAAACGGGCGGTAGCCTCTGCCTCCAATTGTCCGGCTAAGTACTGCTCGATGGTCGCGATGTCGTAATCTTCCGTGTGCATGATCTTTATTTTAAATGCCTACTTCAACAACTCCTTCATCTTCTGAAGGCAATCAAACTTTCGCTTTCGGGCTGCGCCTTCACTGGGCAATCCGAGGTTTTCTGCAACGGCTTCCATCACAAACTCTTTGATGTACACCATTTCCAGCAAAGAGCGGCAAGGTTCCCCAATACGGTCGAGCAGGGCGCGCGCCATTTTTGCGGCTGCTTCCTGGTCGGCAATCCGGTCGGCGATGGGCGCTACCGCCTCGTCCGGAATCTGATCGTCCCAACCCGCTGTGCTACCGCCTTTTCTGCGGTGCAGCACCTT
This sequence comes from Chitinophagales bacterium, assembly GCA_038323375.1. Lineage (GTDB taxonomy): Bacteria > Bacteroidota > Bacteroidia > Chitinophagales > Saprospiraceae > JABWAJ01. Next base: position 35,386 of record JBBQGV010000009.1, on the reverse strand, counting down.
GCCAATGCCGATCAGGTAGGTTTTTAGGTTGCTCTGAAGCGGCACCGATAATCTGCCGGTTGTTGCGTTGTAATGAAAAACAACCATCGCATCTTGAAGCAGCCCGGCCGCCTCTTCGGGCGACATCCGTCCGTATTGCATAAAAAACGCCCGGAAAGGACTGCGATGTTGATCGTAAAACTTTTGCCAGACCGCTTCTCCGCCGTTGCGCAGCAAATTCAGTTGGCTTTCATCTTCCTTGTAGTTGCTCATTGATCGTTGCTTTGTTCGATGCGTTACAAATTTCCGTTTATTATACCAGGTTCAACGCTCTTTTTTCCAAGACCGCCGGCGGCAGGCACGTCAATATCTCGTCTTTCAGGGCTTGAATGAGGCGGCGTTTCACATAATCCTGCTGCGTGACCAGCAAAATTTCCCGGGCTGGCGCCGGAGACGCGAAACTTCGCAGCATGTAGCGGTGGTCTTCGGGGAGGGTCATGGCGGCAAGTTCGGGCAGGATGGTGTAGCCCATTTTCATCTCCACCAGACGCTTGAGGGTTTCTAAGCTGCCCGCTTCGTACCGGAATTGTTTGCCACAATCGCGTTCCTGGTCGCACAACTTGCGGATGCTGGTGCGCAGGCAATGTCCTTCCTGCAACAACCAGAGGTCTTCGGCATTCAAGTCCTCTGCCAGCAGGCCTTCTTTTTGGGAAGGATCCGAGGTGTAAAGGAAAAAAGCTTCATAAAAAAGCAACTGCCCTTCTAAGGATTTATCCGGCAACGGGCCGGCCATGATGGCGGCATCAACTGCGCCGGTTTTGAGTTTTTCCAATAAAGTTTGGGTCAGGTGCTCTGACACAATAAACTCCATGGCGGGGTACTTGTTGACAAAAGCTTCCAGAAAATAGGGCACTAAATAGGGCGCCAGGGTAGGGATGATTCCGACGCAAAGCCTACCATTAAGCGCCGCATGCCGCTCTTTGACCAACTCCTGCAAACGGCTAACCTCGTTCAGTATCTTTCGCGCCTGGCGGATAACGGTTTCGCCGATTTCCGTCGGCACAACGGGTTGGCGACTGCGATCAAAAATTTTACAATCCAGCTCTTCTTCTAATTTCTGGATCATCATGCTCAGGGTTGGTTGCGTGACGTGGCACCCTTCCGCCGCTTTCGCAAAATGTCGGAGGTTATCAACTGCTGCGATGTACTCTAATTGCTGAATGTTCATACCTCATAGATTTTTTCAATTCCTACATCAAAAATATCAGTTTGATTGATTAATTCATAAAAATCACCTTTGCTTATCGCAAAAATCTGTGAACGCGTATTGCACCTAAAGAGTCGGGCGCTTTCGGCATGGTTACATCAAACAGCGACATCAGCAAATATACGAAAGCTGAAGCCTTTAACCAGGTGGGTATACAAACGTGTCATATCAACTATTCCCCCAATAGCCTTGACAACATTCGCCGCCGGAACTTATGAAGATCCCGGGAATAAAGGTGGGAAGCGCAGTGGCAGGCCTGGTACGACTGCAAGACACCGGGCTGAAACGATCACTATTCAGTACAGCTGATTTTTGGATTTAAGGATCAAGTTATTATAAATGTCGTGAAATAATTTTTTAGGGACTGCCCAACGTTTATTGCGGGGCAGTCTTCTTTTTTTTCACACCCCTGTAAAAGAAACAGGAGCCACTCCGGAAACCCGGGGTGACTCCTGTCAGTATTGCACGATAGTTTTTCTGCTACTAAAAAACCGTTCTCTATTAAATTTTCTACAATTTGAACTTCATTCTTATCTTTAATGGAATGAACATGTAGGTAGAATATGGATGCAAGTTCGCGATAGAAAACAAATTCATCCCTGACGATTCCCATTCGTTTCACCGTTATTCTTCTGCGCCTATTCTTCTTTTGGTTTCTCATCTCCGCCCATTATATCTATGCTCTTTAGGTGAAAAAACCAGGTAACTTAATCTTAACATGCTCTTTATAAGATTTTTATTTAAATCAAATTTTACTTAAAAGTATGCTCGCCTGTATTGAGGATTGTATTTTTTTTGTAATTTTCCACCACATCTCACCGAATATTATCAATACATCAAATGTGTTAAAATGGAAAAGAGCAAATTCATTACTTGCCTGCGCAACTTAAGCCCCAAGGAGCTGACCGGATTTGGAAAGTTCCTGTCCCGGAATTGCGAAAATCAGGAAGCAACCCTTGCCGTATTCAACTACATCAAAAACTTCCGCCCGGGTTATTCAGATGAAGAAAGACTACAAATTGACTTTGCCTCCTCTAAGATATTTGAGAAGCCCTGGGCATCAAACACTGCGGATAATGGAATCAAGCTGCAGAATACCCTGTCAGACCTATTTCTCAGGTTGAAGGAATTCCTGATTCATCAAAAAGCAGGCACCGGTTCCCTTGAAGCGCACTTATTATGGCTGGATATTTTATTGGCCAAAGAGCAATATGCTGATGCGACCAAATATTTGGAGCGGATCCAATCCACAATCGTGACCCCCATGCCAACAGGTGATAAATACTATTTTCTAAAGCATGTATTGCCCTACCTTGATTGTTATAAGATTCCAGGCAAAGGGCAACTCGAAGGGTATAAAGCATTAATTAACTGCGTTTCAAACCTGGAAGCTTTTTATGCTTTTACCCAACTCAAACTTGCATGCGAAATAGCAAGCCGCCGAAAACTTTTCTCTCCCGAAGAGTTAAGAGAAGTGGACGGGTTAGCCACTGCCCTGCCAAGCTTCGATTTTGCACCTTCCTTTTTAGCAGCCAATCCAATCATAAACATCTATTACCAGGTTTATCTGCTCATCCGAAGTGAAGATGTTGCACATTACGATGAAGTCTTTGACCTGTTGGTTCAAAATGCCAGAGAAATTGATCAGGAGGAACAACTCATCTTGCTGGCCTATTTGCAAAACTATGCTGCTAATCAATTGATTAAAGGGGGAAATTGGGTTTTTAAAAAACTGCATGAATTAGACCTGTTAGGGCTTCTTCACGGGGCATTTACCTTAAAAGGGCTGCTGCCTGTTTCCCAATACTACAACATTATAGTAGTTGCCTGCAAGGCTGGGGAATTTGAATGGGCGGAAACATTTATCGAGGGCTACACCATTGATCTGAAAAGCGCTGATGGGGTGGATAAAAAATTTCTTGGTTGGGGGATCGTAGCGTTCAGAAAAAATGAGTTTCAAAAAGCGCTGGATCTGTTCGATCAGGTTCAATCTGTGGATATTGATGAAACCAGTCGCTTAAAACCATTAATGCTGGCGTGTTGCTATGAATTGGGACAAGTAGATTCGAGACTCATTTATATGAGTAAGGCTTTTTCAAAACAGTTGTCCAGAGGGCAGGATATGAGGAAAGATACCATCATTGCCATGAAAAATTTTGTCCGGTTTTTCAATGCGCTCCATAGAGGAAAATTTAATAAAGAATTATTAATCAATGAAATAGTTAGTGAAAAAACTTTTTTAAAACACTGGCTGCTTGAAAAAGTAAACAACCATCCTGATGCCTGATAAGGAACGTGGCGTAAATACACCATCAAAATCCGCCGCCCATAAGCCCCGCTTATGAGCGGCGGTTGCAATGTTATTCATCGAAATGCATTAAAGAATAATATCCACCCAGATGATTCCTCCGGAACCCTGGGCACTGCAAACGGCCTTGACTTGGACGTCATAAGTGCCGGCAGACAGCCCCGAAAAGGTATGATTCAGGTTGGTAGTTGTCACCGGCTGGCTTGTGTAATTGTCTTCTCTCCGGTAATACCATACTTCGAAGCTGTCCGGACTGCCCGCAGCATTCCAGGTGAAGGAAATGGCGCCTGACCCCTGATTCGTAATGCTGAGATTGTAGGGATCCTTACAAAGGCATTCCATTTCCGATTGTACCGGTGAGGAATAGCTTTGAAAAACCTGCGCCAAAAGCGCCAACAAAAGAACCGTCATGAAGGCACTCCATCGCCCTCTTTTTAGTGCATTTTTCATAGTAAGAAGAATTAGAATGAAGTAAATGCGATGGCAGGAAACGGTAAGTAACAGGCAGAAAAAGGGTATCCTGCCTGCGGGGTGCAAAGCCGCAGGCAATTCAAAAATTGAACTCCTCCTTGCGGGCACTAGTAAATCGAAAGAAGAAGCATACCGCCTTGTCTTATGAAACTACGCTTGTCAGGGAGGTCGGAAGGATACAATCGCAACATACGTTGCCGGTGGTATTTCCTCGCCGTGCCGTGCCTGTCATCAAGTTCGACGAAGCAAAGGTACAGGCACGACAAAGTAAAATCAAGTTAATTAGCTGATTTACAAATATTTACAAAAATTTCTGTGAATTTACGTGAATTGATATTTAGTAACTATACATCCGCCTTCGGCGGCAAGGGCATTTTACGTCCAAAATCGCCACATAATCAGGTGACACAGAGTTCCACGGAGTAAAGGGAGACTCGCGGAGGAGCCTAACTCCGCGAGACTCCGCGCCATATTGGAGTCCTCAGAGGCTCCTTGATATTGATGGTGTTCAAAAATATCAATATAGCTCTGATTCGCATGAATCATCCCAAAATTTGTTGGAGGACAGAAATGGCCGCCGGAGGCGGCTGTATAGTTACGATATTTAGAGCTTGTTCGGGATTTGCCTTACAACCGCCCCACCAGTTCCAGCAACCCGGCTACAATCTGGCTCCGCTCTACATTCGCCTCCTCGTTTCGGATGGTTCCGATGCGTAGTTTACGGGTCATGGCTTCCCAGCGGGAGGAAATTTGCAACGCTTCCAGATGAGCCTCTTCATCCCGGGATGCTGTGAGGTCAATCACGGCCTGAATCGCCCCTTCCGGCCTTCCGGAGGCAATCATCCGTTGCAACTTTTGGATGTATTCTGCCGTGACAGGGTTCCGGTTCGGGTTTTTAGCCGCTATCCCCGGAGTTGATGCTTCGTTAGTGCCATAATAATGGTGGCTGATTTCAATGCGTTCAGCCGATTGTATATATTTATCCCCTCCGACAGCGTCTGTACTCTTATGCTCCTGGTGATGGTTAACGCTGTTGTTGTCTCCGAGCCGGAAGTCGCCACCCACCGTGATATTGCTGCCTTGGATGACGTTTTTGCTGTCGGAAATCGCAACACCGGCATTACCCGATTTTTTGGCTTCCCGCAGTAAACTTTCCAATTCTGTCTGGAGCGCAGTTTTTCCTTCAAGCGCGTGTCTCAGCGCAATGCGAGCCTCGGCCTTCACATCGGCATCATCCGGCGCATTTTTTAAAGCATTGTATTCCTCTGCCAGCAGAGATTTTACTTTTTGCCACAAAGCCACGGCAGATTCGCTCGTTGTGCGACTAAAATCCTGTCCGCCAGCTTCCATTTTAGTGATTGGCAATGCCATTTCGAGCATTTGTTTTGCCAATTCCTTCAAATCCATACCCATGATTTTAAACTGAGATATATCCAACTGATCAAGCATTTCAAAAATAAAAGCCGCCATATTGGCTGCTGCCCGTTCCTGTGAACCGCCGGCATCGGCATGCGATTTACCTTCCAACAGGTCAGAAATGCCGCGGATGTTGCCAAACCGGATACCGGGATGAAACTGCATGGCTTGTCCGAAACCAATGGATTCCATTTCTAAAGCCGTCGTGTCGTTGAACGATTGCTTCAGGAGGCGGTAAACGGCTCCGTCGGTAGCTGCAATCACTTTATCCCCGGAAGCAATTGGACCAAAAACCACTTTTGCTTCAGGGGAGCCACCCACGACCCTTTTTTGCCAACGATCATTTCCCGCAACAGATTGGGCAGTTGCCAGTAAGTCCTTGCTGTAATATCCTGCTTCCGGCCGAACGACGAAGCCCGTCTCTGTTTCTTTTCCAGATTCATAGCCGTAAAACTTCGTCCCAACGACCACATCCCCCAATACTACATCTTTAATCCCTCCAGCGATACCTGCCAGGATAACCACAACCGGCTGAAAAAGACGGATTGTTTTTTCTGTTGCCAATGCAACAGTGCTGTTCCCCGATCCCGTCTGATGAGTGACAATATTGAAGACGCCGTTTTTGCCTTCAAACTGTCCGGATACATAGCGGCTTCCTTCAACCGCCCTTTCTGTTTGCGAGACCAAATGTGCCAGAATCGCTTTATGCTCCAGCGGAATTGGCGTGAGTATGGCAATATGGTTCATCGTGAAAAAAATAACTGACCATGAAAAAAAACACCTGCTCTCTCTTCCCCGAAACATAAGCCTCCGGCTTCGTAAAAATATATATAGAGGGGTTCTATCTACTTTTGGGGTTATATTTCATTCGCCTGCTTCGATTTTTTGGGCTGGCTCAACGGTTTCAATATGGCCCACACGGTTCTTTCGGAAATGTTGAAGCGGTGGGCGAGCAAGCTCACCATCTGCGTTTTTTGATAAGCCTGCTCTTGTAGCAACTGCTCGTATTCCTTTATGACGGCGTACTTTTGTGCATGTCCGCCCGGAATCAAATCCTGGTCAATCAGAAAAGTAATCAGTCGGTCTTCGCTTTGGTTAAGCCCGTGTCTTTTGCAATAGATTTCAAAGCTCCGGCTTAGATGCTCCTGAAACCGTTCTAAAATGTGTTTCCTGGCTCCTTCCATAGTTGCTCATTTTGAATAAAGCCTTTCAAATGATCTTTTCGAAGCAAATTTGGCACAGTTTATCCTTTAAAGCAACTACGGGTTTCACCGAAATCCCCGCATTTTTTATACCTTTGTTTTGGTCTAAATTCTTTCAGTAACTTCGACAAGCTATAAATGTTTGAATCCTAAAACTGCAACATTATTAGATTAAAATATTAATATTCAATGCAAAACAAATGCAAATCTTTAAAAAATCACTTCAATTGAATCTTAAACTGGTTGCATTAAATTACTTCAATTTTCCCCGTAAAAAAAGATAGCACTTTATGAAAAACAGCAAATTTTTATCCTTTTTGGGTACGCTCAGCAGAAAAGAGCTGCTGGCATTCGAGCAATACCTGCTGATCTTCCACAGAAAAGAAAAAATTGCCCTCCTCGTATTCTCCTACCTTAAACCTTTTTATCCAAAGTTTGATAACCCGGCAATCGCATTCAACTTTGCCTATCAGGAAATATTTGGAGCGCCCCTGCCAGCAGATCCTAAGGCCGAAAAGAAAAGTTCAAAAAAACTGCTGAATGCACTTTCTGACCTATTCCTGTTTCTAAAAGAATTCCTCATCATTCAAAAAGTAAAAAAACATCCTGTAGAAAAAGAGCTGCTATGGTCGCGTGTTTTATTGGAAAGAAGAAAGGTTCGGGCGTTTTCAACACAATATCCCGAACTGAAAAAAAAGCTCAAAGCGTCATCTCCGGCAGATGTTCCCGGGTATCTGGATAAACTGGCAGCAAGCTACATTCCAAACTACCTGATACTTCAGGACAATTCAACCCGTAGCATTGCCTCCTTGCTAACTTTCATTGACGATCTGGACTGTTTTTATGCAAGCACCCGTTTAAAAATGGCCTGCGAGATCGCAACGCAAAAGAATGCCCTGGCGCTAAACCTGCCCATGGAATCCGCATTTCAGGCTGTAAGTTTAGCGGGGGTTCTTTCTCCTGATTTAAAAAAAAACAACCCCCTCATTGTCATCTATTTGGAGCTGTTCCAACTCATTGTGAATAAACAACGCGAAAGCTTCGAAAAAGCGGAGTTGTTGTTGCGGGAACATACGGACAGCATCGAAAAGCAGGAACAACACATGATCGTCATTCACCTCTTAAATTATGCTGCTGCTCAAATCAGGCTGGGCAATCCTGGGGGGTGGAGCATTGTCCATCGCTTGAATGAATATGGCATCAAAAAGGGGCTTTTCATCGAAGGGGGGCTTATGTTACCCGTTCAATTTACCAACATCATCAATGCTGCCTGTCAAACCAAATCCTTCAAATGGGCCCAAAATTTCGTCAAAGATTATGCCCCCTATCTCGGCGAGGGTATCCGGGAAAACAACCTTGCATTGGGACAAGCCCAAATTGCTTTTGAACAGGGATTCTATAAAAAGACAATCAGTATCCTGAAGAAAAACGCCGGTGGCGATCTGTTTTATGAGCTTCGTGTCAGATCCTTGATTTTGAGGAGTCTCTGTGAACTCCGTCAGGAAAATGGTGAGATTCAGAAATACTGTTTTGCTTTTGAACAATATATCTACCGAAACAAGAAAAGGAATACGGAAGCAATTGCATCAGTCCTCCATTTTATCAAAATACTCAAAGTCCTGATTTTCAGAAAAAAAGACAAAGCGCACCTTGTTAATGAAATAAAAACCTTGAAGCCGATCCAATTTGAAGATTGGCTGCTTCGGCAAGTGGAGGTATACTATACTGCTGCTCCCCAGTCGCGTTGAGGGAAGGCAGCCTGACCAATTTGGGAATCAATTCAGCACTAAAGCCGCCGTGCATTTTGCGCCAGCATTTTCAGGGAATCCCAATACCGGTCGTAAAGGGCCGGATTGTTTTTTTTAGAAAATTCAAGGACAGGACAATTGGCACGCGACAGGCCATAGACATAATGCGAGACCATTAGCTTCCCGTCGGGGCTGTCCCCGTCAACGGTCATGAAATAATTTGCGGGTATATGTTGGTATGCGAATATTTCAAAAGTGCCGCGATACCCGGCATTGATGAATTGCTGTTGCACCTTTCCGAGTTTTTCGATGGCTTCCCTGATTTTGCCAATGCTTTTCAGCTCATCAGGTAAGTGCTTAGCCCGGTCGCTGAAATACATATTCGTTTCTTCGCAGTCGGGATCCAGCAGGTAGCATTTAAAATGTACGCCTTTTGTCAAAAGTCCCTGAACATGCTGCTTGAACTCTTTTTCATTCCGGGAGAAAAAATAACCTGCAAAGGTGTTCAAAACCACTCCAAACTCGATGACTTCCTGTTTTGCCTCGGAAATAAAATCCACTTTTTGGGCGATGGGCAGGCGTCCGTCTTCGTAAAAGGTGAATCCTGGATTGACCAAAGGATGCGCTGTTGTTTCGGTCTCTTTTATAAGGGTTTGTTTCCAGTCGGATCCTAACGTATCCGAATATTTGGTCTCTTCCCATTCCACACCGATTTCCCGGCGGATGAGTTCCTGAATGCCTTCAGCCGCTATTTTCAGGATTTTGTTGCCGCCTTCGTTATTGCGGACAATTTTGCTCAACGCCGCTTCCGATACTTTAAAATTCAGCAACTCCAGCTTTTCAACGATCGCAAGTTGGGAATAGCCCTGTTTTTCCTTGAGTAATTCGACGCCAACCTGAATGATGGCGATCTGCTGTTTTTTTATTGGACCTCCGGGAGTATCTGCCATAGTGGTTGATTTTTTGAACGCGCTGAGGCGTTAAGGTACAACAAGTTCTGGAAAAAATGCAAGTCAACAGCCGATCACACGTCTTTGGCAGCATCCAGCACCATCAGGATACCCGCATTGCCGCATTGCGGATCGTTCAGGTAGTTTTTTACGATGCGAACCAAAACAAACCCCACTTTTTGTTGCGGAGTAATGGTGGGGTCTGTTAATGCACCGCTCAACACCCGGGTGCCGTATGCATCAATGGTCAATTGGTCTTTATAGGGCAAATACCCGTTCAGCATACCCACGGTTACCTGGCCTTTCAACCCCAGGTTACGGCATAATTCCTGCCGAGCCCGATACAAGGCACGCGCCACGCCCTGTCCGCGATAAGCCGGATCAACGCCCATATCCATGCCGTACAACCATACACCCTGCGGGTCGTGGGTAGTCAACCACAAGTTGTCCGAAATTTCCAGGAAGGTATGGTCTGCTTCGAGCGGATGGTTGGTGCGCATGGTGCTGCTCATTGCAATCAGGCGGTCGCCGTCAGTTACCACAAATTGCCCTCCCGGAAACAGCTCGATGTGCCGCAAATAGTGTTGTGCGGAGAGCCTTTCTTCTTCAGAGAGCGTTGGAAATACCGCTCGTTGGAGCGCTTCCAATTTTATTGCATCCGCAGGGATGGTGTTACGAAACGTATACATTAGCTTTAATAATTATAGTAATTTATTAAAAACGAAACATTTAGATGCCCAAGGTGAAGAAAAAACGAATTGCTCCAGACTCCTGCTCCTGAAATCCAAAACGCAGGAATAATTTTTTCACCTCAAATTTATGCGTAGTTTGAATCATGTTGTTAAATTTGGGCAATGGTAGAGGTCTGTTTTGTAAATTGTTACCAAACTTTATACGGAACCACTGACACGAATCGTTAAACAACGGAACCTTATATTTACTTTCCTTTTGCCACGACGCTTTCTTCCCCCGGATACTGGGCGTCAAACTATTCCCGGTTGAAAAATAAAATATGCTTCAAAGTTTCCTTTGAAAACTGTATGCCATTTAGGCATGTTAACCCTGTATGAGTTAGTGCCCAAGAACCGTTAAACCTAATCCTATGAACTTTGGTACTCCCAAAAATGTCGTAACAATCGACGTAGTCATCGCTTTGATTGTATTTCTGGTCTGCGTTTTCCTGTCCTGTGCCATGCATTCGGACACAATCTCCGGATTTGCTACCGGTTGATCGCTTTTCAGAGAAACAATTAAGTAGACTAAAACCGATTAGCGTTACCTGTTTTGCAATTATCGCTGTACCTTTCCTCTTTCGCTTTACCGCGTATGGAGCAAAACAGCAATCAGCAAAGACGGCAGTACAACGCCGCGTTCAAACATGCTTTAGATGCTTTGAACGCTTCGCAGCGCGAGGCGGTTGACCATATCGAAGGCCCGATGCTGGTCATTGCCGGCCCCGGAACAGGCAAAACCCATATCCTGGCTGCCCGCATTGGCCGCATTCTGTCAGAGACCGACGCTCAGGCCAACAACATCCTCTGCCTTACCTTCACCGACGCGGGCGTCCATGCCATGCGCGAACGCCTGCTTCAATGGATCGGCCCGGAAGGACACCGCGTACACATCTATACGTTCCACGCTTTTTGTAACAGCATCATCCAGGATAACCTCGAGTATTTTGGCCGGAGCGACATTGAGCCACTCAGCGAACTGGAACGGGTGGAGATCATCCGCCGCGTGCTCGACACGCTCGAACCCGCGCACCCACTCTACCGTAGCGCAGATGCTTATTTTTATGAATCCCACCTCCGGGATCTTTTTCAGCGCATGAAATCGGAAAACTGGACGCCCGCACTCCTCCAAGAAAAAATTGACGATTACCTTGAAGCATTGCCGCAACGCCCGGAGTTCAGGTACCAGGTTAACCGGGGTCACCTGCGCAAAGGAGATCCCAAAACGGCGCAAATAGAGGAGGCCCGCCAAAAAATGGAACGACTCCGCTTAGCGGCAGCGCTTTATCCCCAATATGAAATGGCCTTGCGGCAAATGCGGCGCTACGATTACGACGATATGATCCTGTGGGTTTTGCGCGCTTTTGCTGAAAACGAAGCCCTGTTGCGTAGTTATCAGGAGCGCTACCTCTACCTGCTGGTGGATGAATACCAGGATACCAACGGTGCACAAAATGAGGTCATCCGCCGTTTGATCGCCTATTGGGAATCGCCCAACGTATTCATTGTTGGCGACGACGACCAGTCCATTTTTGAATTCCAGGGTGCCCGCCTGAAAAACCTGCTGGATTTTTACGCCCAGTACCGCGAACAGCTGAAGGTGGTCGTGCTCCGCGACAATTACCGTTCCTCCCAGCATATTCTGGACGCTTCGCACGGGTTGATCGGCGTCAACGAACGGCGCATTGTGAATAGTTTGGACAACGTGGGCATTCAAAAAATCCTCATCGCCCGCAACGATAACTTCTCCCGATCGTCTTTTCTGCCGGAGGTGCTGTCTTATGCCAACCTGGCCCAGGAGGAAACCGGCGTAGTTGCCCAGATAGAAGCGCTTTGGCGGGACGGCTTCCCGCTGCAGGAGGTGGCTGTGATTTACGCCCGGCACAAACAGGTTCGCACCATCGCGTCCCTGCTCGAAAAAAAAGGCATCCCTTATGCAACTAAGCGCCGCGTGAACATTTTGGATTTGCCGCTTATCCGCAACATGAGGACCCTGCTGGAGTATTGCTATTTAGAATATACCAAGCCATACAGCGGCGAACACCTGCTTTTTCAAATCCTGCATTTCGATTTTGCCGGCATTCCCCCCAACGCGCTGTCGCGCCTAAGTTGGGCCATCGCCGGGATGGATGCCGCTGAAAGGCCATTCTGGCGGAATGCATTGCAAACAAAAGCCCCGGAGGCGAATTGGCGCGAAGCCACTACCAAATTTTCCAGCGTGCTGGAAGACCTGATTGCACAGGTGGCCAACCTTGGTTTGCCGGCTTTTCTGGAACGCCTGCTCAACCGCAGTGGCATCCTGAGCTTTGTCATTCAGCACCCTGAAAAAGTATGGCTGATCCAAGTGGTGAAAACGTTTTTCGATTTCGTTCGCGAAGAGAGCGACCGCAATCCCCGACTCACCCTGCGTCGCCTGCTCGACATCCTGCGCAACATGGACGACAACCGGTTAGCTATTGAAATCAATAAATCGGTCGTTGCGAAAAACGGCGTCAACCTCCTAACGGCTCACAGCGCCAAAGGGCTGGAATTTCAGATCGTTTTTATGATTGATTGCGTTAAAGACGGTTGGGAACCTCAAAGCCGGGGCGGTAACGGGCGTTTTGCGCTCCCGGATACGCTTACGTTTTCGGGCGAAGAAGATGCGCTGGAAGCCCGCCGCCGCCTGTTTTATGTAGCCATGACGCGGGCTAAAGAGCGCCTGTACCTCACCTACAGCCGCCAGGACGCGAAAGGAAAAGACACCCGCCCGGCCGTTTTTATAGAGGAACTGCGCCTCGTCGCTTCAGAACGCAACTTGCCCCCCGCCGTGCTGGCGGAAGCCGAATTGCTGCAAATGACCGAGGTAGGACGCCCCCAAATCCCCGCAGAAGCCGGAGCCGCGATCAATACCCAGTTGGAAGGCTTCGTGGTCAGTATTTCGGCGCTGAATCGTTACCTGCGCTGCCCGTTGAGTTTTTACTACGAAAACGTACTGCGGGCACCCGCCCTGCAAAGCGAAGCGGCCAGCTACGGATTGGCGGCGCACAATGCCCTGCAACGCCTGTTTGAACGCATGCTGGCGGCAAAGGGGCAGCGCTTTCCCGGCTTGCGCGAATTCATGCATCTTTTTGAACGGGAAATGGAAAAAATGCGGGGCTATTTCCCCCCGAAAGCGTTCGATCGCAGCATGGAAACCGGTCGCGCCTACCTGAGCGCCTACTACCATCAGCACATTGAGCACTGGCACAAAAAAGTGCGCCTCGAACTTCAGGTTCGCAACGCTGTTGTGGACGGGGTGCCGATCACCGGCATCATTGACAAAGTGGAACTGCACGACCACCAACGGGTGGTGCTGGTGGATTACAAAACGGGCAGTCACCGCGATAGCAAACTGCGCCCGCCTGGAGGCACCCAATCCCACGGCGGCAGCTATTGGCGGCAATTGGTGTTTTATAAACTGCTTTACGAAAACTACGACAACAGTGGAAAACGCGCGGATACCGGCGTGATTTCTTATTTGGATCCTGACCCGGCAGGCGTGTTTCCCCAGGTCTCCATTGCACTCAGTAACGAAGACGCCGCTTTTCTGCGTGCACTCCTGCGGGAAACGTATGCCCGCATCATGAACCACGAGTTTTATGAAGGCTGCGGCGAACCCTCCTGCGCCTGGTGCAATTTTGTGCGGCTGAAAGCATCGGTGGATAGCTTTAGCGGGGAGGAGCGGGAGGAGTTGGATGATTAAATTTTATTTATCCGAACACACCTCTGGTCGCTCGCTCATTCCGTATTCTTCCATGAGTTCTTTCAGTCTTCCTTCATAAGAATCGGTCTCCGCTTCTATACGAGCCAGCTTTTGCAATGCCTCATAGCGGCAATCCCAGATCTTAATCCGTAATTTCTGAACTCGACACTCCAGTTCTTTCGTGAATTTGAACTCAAAAGTTTGTTGAAACGATTCAATTTGCTCCAGATACCGGGAACCTTCCTCACAGGTGCCAGAAAGTCCTTTCATAGCCCAGTCTTTGACCTGGTGGATGTTGTCGCAATAAGAATCCGCCGATTGGTAGTTTTCTGAAAGTTTGTCGCCTTGTGCAACAAACTTGTTCCATAGCTTTTCAAGCTTCGCCCCATTGACTTGATATTTGTCGTTTAACGCGGATAGTTCATTGATTTTGTTCATCGTAATTTGCTCCAATGGTGTTCTTTCCTCCCTTTGGAGGGAATCAATTTTTTGAAGCATTTCTTCAGCCATTTCACAGCCAAAACCGAAACCATCCATAATATATGCCCGAATCAAGGGCTCTTTAGTACAGTATTCATAACCATATTTACCCAGGTGTTTTACCTGATTTTTTGGAATAAAGGCTTCCCAAGCCTCATTCAAGGTAGCAAGATTGCCCTCCTTTTGTGCAACAGCAGCTTCCAGTTCCTTCAATTTTTGCTCCAACTCTCTAGGGAGCGTTACGCCGCTTTCGGTTTGCAATTCCTCAATTTTTTCAAGCATTGCCGGGGCTAACTTACAGACATCCACGGCACCTTTTAAAACCAATGCCTTCATATTTGGAACGGGGTTGCAGGAGAAAAGGGGTAATTCAATACCAAAGCCGGGCGAAACGCCGGTTTTCATATAGGTCTTCCAGGCATTGTCCAATTTGACCATGTCCTGAAACATAGATTTCATTTTAGTGACCTCTGGCGCCAATCCTTCGACATCTTTTACCCGCAGGGTGGTTTTTTCAGTTAATTGGAGGGTGCGGTTTTCAAAAACATCCTTTGACGTCGGGATATTCCCCTGGCAAAAATGAGCATAAGCCGTCATGAAGGAATACTTCGCCAGTGTTTTCTTTTCACAGTTCGTTTTAGCTGCCGTGACTGCATCCAATTCTTCCAGCGTTACTACTTTTGTTAGCAAAAATCGCTTCCAAATCGCATCAATGCTCTGATAGGCGCTCATTTTTATTTCCAGCTCATCCATTTTTTTTAGAAATCCCGGAATCGCCTTATGCACTTCAGCGTCCATCGCCTGCACTTCTGCCATAAAGCTTTCTGCATCGCGCAAATTGCTTTGGCAAAAACAGGAGTTGGTATTCATTAATAAATATTTGGCATAATCCGGTTGATCATACACTTTGTTAGGCTTGACTAATTCGCTCATGTTGGAAATTTTGTCGTTTGCCAAAAATTCCTTCCAGGTTTCGTTAAAATTTACCGTCTGAGAAAAAGTATTGGTAGAAATGAAAAAAATGTTGAAAATGAGGCAATAGAAACAATAGCTAGTCCGCATCACGATTTGAAATTTAAAGTTAGAGTGGATTGGTGAGGGTTCATAAGTGCTAAACACTGAACGCTGAGGGTAACGTTTTTTTACACGGAATTATTCTTTTTCAAAACCCGAAAAGCTTGAGGGGATAAGCGCTTGTTCGAGAATAGCTTCAAGCTTCCTAAGCTTCCCCCAAAGCAACTGCTCCTGTATGCTTTACCTCACCCCGCACCTCCCGATTAATATTATACATCAACCACACGCAGATCAACATTGTAGATGCCACCACCCAGCCCAAAGCCGGGTAATTTCCTAACCGCCCGTTGAGCGTTGATGAGGTGTATGAAAAGGTCGTAGGATCGGGTGTAGGGACTGAGTGACTTGGAGGTAACCGGTCACTTTCTATATTGTTCAGGGATCAGTTCCAAAACATTTCCGTTGTATAAGTGGATATTTCTGAAATGCATTTTGCCTTCATGCGCCAGTTTACCGATCACAATGGAGGGATGTATGCCATATGTCGCGGCGCATTCTTCTACACGGTTTGTGTTTAAATAATGAAGCTCATCTTTTAATGTTTCAAGTATTTCCGGGTGTTTCAACATTTTTGAAGCCATCGCATTTGCTTCTTCTTCTTCTATTGCGCTATTTTCCCCGTCGTGTAAATTATCCAAAATAAAAGGAATTTTCTCATTTAAGTGCAGCAATATATGAGCTAACTCGTGAGCCAGGGTAAACCAAAAATGGTCTATTCGTTTGTACCTGCCAGTGTAAACTACAGTTGGGTTGCCATTGCTAAAAAAAGCAGCACCATCTAAATTGGTTTTCTCCAAATGGGGTAACAAGAGAAATTTAACACCAACACGACCAAGTTCATCTAAAAAATCCGGAATGCCATTTTCACTAATTGTGTACACTGCAATGCGTTCGTAAAGTTCTTCCAATTTTTGGCGCTGGTAATTCCCTACTTGAATTTGTACTGCTTCCATTTGTGCCTTGCGATACCAGGTAATCGCGTAAGAGGCATTAAACTTGTTGTATCCGTCTGACTTTTGTGTCAGAAAAGGGAGCAGGTTTTCATCAATATCCCTAAAATCCAATTCCGTTTTATCCCAGAATTTCAGTGTCTGATTCCTGAGATCTGTAACATCCAGAGGTGGTAACAGCCACCCCTTTTTTATCATATCGCGGACAGGCATTCGTGCATAAATTTGAGCCTTGGTCTCTGCTATCTCTTCTTTTTTAGTGGGCGTGTCATGCAACCATAATTGGTAAGCGTTATCAAGATTGAGCCAGTATTGTGCAGAAGTATCAAAAACCTCTGCCAAGATGCGTGCCATATCTATACTTACACTTTTTTTGTTGTTCAGCACCTCGCTGATGTGTTTTTGCGAAAAGCCAGTTACCTCAGCAAAGTCTTCCTGATTCCAATCGCGTAGTTCGATTTGTTCGCGGATAAAATAGCCGGAGCCAAATTTTTTAGCGGGTCTTGATTGTGCTGTACTCATCATAGAGTTAAGCATAGTGATTTGAAATAGTGAGCAGAAAAAAACTCCGATGGTACAAGATTCATTTACCCAGGTTATGTTCATTTCAAGTCGGTATTTCTGGCTCAATCGCATTGAATACCGCTGTTCGAAGCCTTTTAACTTTTCGAATCGCCAACCTTTGTCTGAAAGTAAATCGTGTATATCCACTGCTGCATCAATCTTCTGGATCGTTGCAAAGAACTTGTTAACTACCTGTTCTGGCAATTTTAGCTTTCTGGATTGTCCAGTGAGGTAAAGGCTTTCCAGCTCTTTGTCATCAAGGAAGACTTTCATTTGATTAAAATGTATTGCAAATATATACCTTTTTGGTAAAAAAAGAAAAAATATTGAGTAAATACCGCTATATTTGATGTAAATATTTCAATTTCACAAGTATTACATGGCCAAAACCATCCAAAACTGGGCAGGCAATGTCCAATTCAAGCCGGAAAACTACTTACTTCCCGAGCATCCGGAGGAAATCGCAACGTATATCCGGCGCGCCACACAGGAAGGCAAAAAGATCCGGACGGTGGGCAGTGGGCATAGCTTTTCACCCCTGATCGAAACCCAAGACTGGCTACTGTCGCTAGACCGCATGCAGGGGTTGACTGCAGTCTCAGAGGCCACAGCCAAAGCTGGCACCAAGCTTTATACCTTGGGGGAGCTGTTATTTCAGAGAGGTTTGGCCATGGAAAACCTCGGCGACATTGACCGGCAATCACTGGCCGGGGCGCTGACCACGGGCACGCATGGCTCTGGAACGGGTTTTGGCATTTTAGCGACACAGGTGGAGGAACTTAGTCTGATAGACGGCTTGGGGAACCTGCATACTTGTTCCCGAGCCCAAGCCCCGGAGTTGTTCCGGGCAGCACTGGTGTCAATGGGTTTACTGGGCGTCATCACCGAGCTTAAGTTACGCTTAGAGCCAGCCTATCGCCTGCATTACCTACACCAAAAAGGCACGCTGGACGAAACCCTGAAAAATTTGGAGGACTATAAACGCAACAACCGGAACTTTGAATTCTACTGGTTCCCCCACACCAAATCCGTCCAGCTAAAGTTGGTCAATCGGACGGATGATTCACCCCGCCACAACGGCGCACTGCGCTGGGTAAATGACGTCCTCATCGAAAATGCCGCTTTCGGAGCCTTGAGCCGCTATGCCCGCTGGTTCCCAAGCCAGGCAATGGGCGTAAGCAGGCTATGCGGAAAACTCATTTCCGACGGCGAGCGGGTAGATTGGAGCCACCGCGTTTTTGCCACCGTGCGTTTGGTGCCTTTTGTAGAAATGGAGTACAACATTCCTGCTGAAAACTTTGTTGGAGCATTTCGCGATATGGAAACGGCCATTAACAAGCACCGGTTTGCCGTTCACTTTCCAGTAGAATGCCGCTGGGCAAAAGCAGACGACCTCCTGCTTAGTCCGGCCAATGGGCGCGACAGCGCCTACATCGCCGTACACATGTATAAGGGAATGCCCCACAAAGCTTATTTTGAAACCCTGGAAGCTATTTTCAAAGCCCACGGCGGCAGGCCCCATTGGGGAAAAATGAATACCTGCGCGGCTGAAGACTTCCAAAAAATGTACCCCGATTGGCATCAATTTCTGGCTATTCGCGAAAAGATAGACCCCAACCGGATTTTTATGAACGCCTATTTCGGGCAATTGATCGGCTGATGTCGGTATCTTTGCTGTTCAAATATTAATTTAGATGGAACCGAGGCTCAAGATTGCCATACAAAAATCAGGTCGTTTGCAGGAAGAATCCCTGCGTTTGCTGCGCGAATGCGGCATCAGGGTGGACGACGGCAAGGATCAACTGCGGGCTCAGGCGCGCAATTTCCCTTTGGATTTACTCTATTTGCGCAATTCCGATATTCCGCAATACATCGAAGACGGGGTAGCCCACGCCGGAATTCTGGGCGAAAACACCTACTTAGAAAAACAAAAAGACATTCAGTCGGTCATTTCTTTGGGATTTGCCAAATGCCGCCTGTCTGTAGCCGTTTCCAAAACGACTGAGTATCCCGGCGTGCAATGGCTGCAAGGCAAGCGCATTGCTACTTCTTATCCAAACTCCCTGCATGCTTTTTTAGAAAAGAATCACATTGAAGCCGAAATCCATGAAATTTCCGGATCGGTAGAAATTGCGCCCAATATCGGTCTTGCCGACGCCATCTGCGACTTAGTCAGCTCGGGCAGCACCCTGTTCCAAAATGGATTGGAAGAAAAAGAAGTGGTGCTGCGCTCGGAAGCGCACCTCTATGCGAACAAACAATTAGATCCGGCACTTGGCAGCATCCTCGATAAACTGATTTTCCGCATCCAGTCGGTGCTTGAAGCGCGGCAGCACCGCTACCTGCTGATGAACGCCCCCGTTAGTTCGGTGGAACGCATCACGCAGATTTTGCCGGGCATGAAAAGCCCGACGGTCATGCCGTTAGCCGTGGAAGGCTGGTGCTCCATCCACACCGTTATTCCCGAAGCGCGTTTTTGGGACATTATTGACGAACTGAAAGCGAGCGGGGCGCAGGGTATTCTGATTACGCCGATTGAAAAAATGATCCTATGAATCCATATATTTTGCCCGAAAGGAGCGAATGGCCAAGCCTCATGCGTCGTCCGGCGATGGATATCGCTTCTTTGGAAACGGTTGTTGACAGTATCCTGCGAGCGGTAAAGGAGGAAGGCGATGTAGCCGTAAAGCGCTATACCCACCAATTCGATCAGGCTGAAATTACCGTACTTGCAGTCAGCGAAGCTGAATTCTTAGCGGCGGAACAAACGTTGGAAGAAGACCTGAAAGCCGCCATCCGCCTTGCAAAAGACAACATCGAGCGCTTCCACATCCGGCAACACGACACCGTGGAGGTCATAGAAACCATGCCTGGCGTGCGCTGCTGGCGAAAGAGTATGCCCATAGAAAAAGTAGGCCTTTATATTCCGGGCGGCACGGCACCGCTGTTTTCCACGGTTCTGATGCTTGGCATACCGGCAGCATTGGCCGGTTGCAACGAGGTGGTTTTATGTTCCCCGCCGCAGACCGACGGCTCCATCCATCCGGCAATTTTATACGCTGCCCGGCTGGCTGGTATTCGCAGCGTTTTCAAAGCCGGCGGTGTGCAGGCCATTGGTGCCATGGCTTATGGTACGGAGAGCATCCCTGCGGTTTATAAAATATTCGGACCGGGCAATCAGTACGTTACCTGCGCCAAACAATTGGTACAGCACAGCGGCGTCAGCATTGACTTGCCAGCCGGCCCTTCAGAAGTCCTGGTTTGTGCCGACCACACAGCAAACCCTGAATTTGTTGCGGCCGATCTTTTATCACAAGCAGAACACGGCGCCGACAGCCAAGTCGTGTTGGTTGCTTTTGAGGAAACCTTCGTGCAGCAAGTGTTGGCAGCCATCGAACGGCAATTGGAGTCCCTGCCGCGCCGCGACATCGCACAGGCGGCTATGGCCAATAGTGTGGCCGTTGTTTTAAAAAACCGTTCGGATGCCACAGACTTTATCAACGCTTATGCACCGGAGCACTTGATCCTGTCGGTGGAAGATGCCACCGCTTTTTCAGCAGGCATCGCCAATGCCGGTTCGGTTTTTCTCGGGCATTACACCCCGGAATCTGTCGGCGACTATGCTTCCGGCACGAATCACACCCTGCCGACCAATGGGTTCGCCCGCACGTACAGCGGCGTTTCCCTCGATTCTTTTGTAAAAAAGATCACTTTCCAGGAAATCACCCGCGAAGGACTGGAATTGCTTGGGCCAGCCGTGATGTGTATGGCAGAAGCAGAGGCTCTGGTGGGGCATAGCCGGGCGGTAGGCGTAAGGATCGGGCTTTAATAACGGATCAGAAGTATAGCAATCGAAAACCAGCAACAAGGATATGACGACTACCACACCAAGCTCTAGCGTCTGCGTCATCGGAGCCGGATGTTCGGGAATTGCCGCCATAAAAAACCTCATCCAGGCAGGCATCACCGACATCGTATGTTATGAACAAAACGAGCGCATCGGCGGGAATTGGCTCTATTCCGAAAAAGAGGGGCATTCCAGCATTTGCGAAACAACGCACATCATCAGTTCGAAATCCTTGTCGGAATACCTGGATTTTCCGATGCCTGAACACTACCCGGCCTATCCTTCACACGAACAACTCCTTCAATACTTTGAGGACTACGCTGCTCATTTTGGGCTTCACGCCTATATCCGGTTCAATACCCGGGTGAAATCGGTACAAAAAGGAGCGGACGATCGCTGGAAAGTCATGCTGGAAGACGGGCAGGAAAATTGGTTTGATTTTCTCTTTGTCGCCAACGGCCACCACAATGTTCCCCGGCACCCGGAGTTATCCGGAACGTTTACCGGGGAGTACCTGCATGCGCATGCTTACAAGGTCAATACCCCCTTTCGCAATAAGCGCATTCTGGTGATTGGCGGCGGCAACTCAGCCTGCGATTGCGCGGTGGAAATAAGCCGGGTAGCGCGTTCTGTCGCCATCAGCATGCGCAGTGCGCAATACATCGTGCCTAAGTTTTTCCTGGGACAACCCACCGATACGTTCAACCAGGGCCTGCTTTGGTTGCCGGAATCACTGGCGGCTTTGCTGCGGAGAATTGGCTTGTACCTCCAAATTGGCCGTTATGAGCGCTACGGTCTTTTGAACCCCAAATTCCCTGTGACCAAAGCGCACCCAACCGTCAATTCGGAGTTGTTGTACAAAATCGGGCACGGCAAAGTGCATCCCCGGCGGGGCATCCAACGCATTGACGGCAAAGATGTTTATTTCGAGGATGGAAAAAAAGAAACCTACGACGTCATCATTGCAGCAACCGGTTATAAAATTGCATTGCCCTTTTTTGCGCCGGATTTCATCAATTACGAAGAAGCGGAGCGGGTTCCTCTTTATTTGCGCATGTTCCACGCCAGGCATCCAACGCTCGTTTTCATAGGATTGTTCCAGCCGCAGGGCGCTATCTGGCCACTGAGTGATTATCAGTCAAAACTGGCCGCCAATTATGTAGCGCGCCGCTGGAAGCTGCCAGCCAATCTAAAAATGCTGGCGGAAAAAGATGCCGAATACATCGCCAAAGCATTTTTGCCGTCGAAAAGACACAGCATAGAAGTCCATTACCACCAGTTTCTCAAAAATCTAAAAAGCCAGATTCCTGTTGCGGCGCCGGATTGGAAAGTCGTTTCGGTACCTCAAAAGGAGAATGTTTCATGACTTCGTTCCTGGAAAGCATCAAAATCGGCCTCCTCCTCAGCATTCTGGCAGGGCCCTTGCTCTTTGCATTACTGCAGGCGGGCATTGAACGGGGCACACGTGGAGGATTTAGCGTGGCTTTGGGTATCTGGATCAGCGACTGGCTTTTTATTGCAGCCTTGCTCTGGGGGTTTTCTTATCTAAACGCGCTGAGTACACAACCCGAATTCCGGTTTTGGATAACGCTACTGGGCGCTTTCACCCTCGGTGGCGGTGGCATAAGTATGTTGCTTTCTAAAGAAGCGCCCGGGTTCGACAATTTTTCTCCTTCCCGAAAAACAGACCTCCAATTATTCATCAAAGGTTTTTTGATCAATACGATCAACCCGTTTACTGTTTTTTTCTGGATGGGCGCTATTGGCGCAATGGCCGTTCAGCAGGATTTTTCGACCGGCGATTTGTGGATGCTGTGTTTGGGCATCATGCTGACCGTTATGTTAGCCGACTCCGCAAAAGTCTTATTCGCCAAAGCGATCCGGCGATTTTTAAATCCGAGCCATATTGTCTGGCTTCGGCGTATTTCCGGCCTGGCCTTGCTGGGTTTTGGACTTTGGCTGCTCGGACAGGTTGTGTTTTTTAATACAACATCGTTGCAGTGAAGCAGCGAAATCTCCTCACAAATCCATTTATGCTGCTGCCTTGGATTGAAAGCCACCTAACCAACTATTGGAAAGCACACTACTCATAAAATAGCCAATATATTATCCACTTTTACTGAAATTACGTACATTTGTTTAAAATATTAGACAAATGGCAAAATTTGGGATAACCAAAAAACCATACGATTATTTAGCGGAAATTGCCCTCAGGCATAAAACCTTACGGAAACAAGCGGGTTTTTCGCAAAGTGAGTTGGCTAAACGCTCAGGGGTCTCCCTTGGCAGCCTTAAACGCTTTGAGACTACCGGGCAGATTTCTTTGGAATCGCTGTTGAAATTAATGGAAATGCTGGACCGTCTTCACGACTTTGATTTGGTCTTAAAGCCCGTTGAAAATTTAAAGGAAATAGAAAAATTATTCAGCGATAAAACCAGAATCTGATGGAACATGTCAAAAAATTGATTATCTCTATCCGGTTCGATGAAGCAGAAATGGAATTGGGAGAGCTGGTACATGATTCTAAGCAGATCTATTTCAAATATTACCCCGATTTTATAAAAAAAGGTCTGGAGATATCGCCCATCAAACTAAAATTAAACAGCGCGGTAAACCAGGCAAACGACGCCCCGTTTGAAGGACTGTTTGGCGTATTTGCCGATTCATTGCCCGACGGTTGGGGCAGGTTGCTATTGGACAGGGCATTGGCTGCAAAAGGTGTTTCGATTGGCGAAATTACCCCGCTCGACCGATTGGCATTTGTAGGGAGCAATGGGATGGGTGCCTTGATTTTCAGACCCGAAATGCCCGTAGAAAGTGCTGGCGAGTTTGAAATTGAGCTGGATGAGATTGCCAATGCTACCCGCTTGATCCTTTCAGGTGCCGCCACGGACGTGTTGGATGAATTGAACAAACTTGCCGGTTCGTCAGGTGGTGCACGCCCTAAAATTTTGGTTGGTTATGACCCCTTGACGGGACATTTGATTGGAAATGAAAAAGTTATGCCTCTAAACTATGAACACTGGTTGATAAAATTTCCTTCTTCTTTAGATGCCCCGAATATCGCAAACATCGAGTTTGCGTACCATAAAATGGCGTTGGATGCCGGCATTGAAATGAGCGAATCCAAACTGTTTGAAGGTAAAACTGGCTTGGTCTATTTTGGCACAAAACGATTTGACAGAAGCGGCAACAATCGGCTGCACCTGCATTCCGCAGCAGGCATGATGCACGATAATTTTCGGTTGAGCACCATGGATTACGGCCATTTGATGGACTGCGCCTTTACCCTCGAAAAAGATGTGCGGGCCTATGAAAAAATACTGCGCCTTGCCACCTTTAATGTTTTTGCCAACAACAGGGATGACCACAGCAAAAACGTTTCGTTTTTGCTGGATGCCAAAGGCGCCTGGAAAATGGCACCGGCGTATGATTTGACTTTTTCCTATTCAGGCCATGGAATGCACAGCACCATGGTAGCGGGCGAGAGCGCCAACCCTTCCAAAAAACACCTGATGGAATTGGCAGATTACTTTAAAATAAAAAACGCAGAAACCATCATTGATGAAGTGCGGGGCATCGTCAATAATTGGGAAAAATATGCTGCATCCTGTGGCGTAAGCCGGGAATTGAAAAACAGGATACAAAAAGTAATATGCCCATAATGACGAACGACCTTGCTGGGATTTGGTTTATGGATGCTTGGGCAGGCTTTTCTTTTTAATGCAACATCGTTGCAGCGAAGCAGCGAAATCCCTTTGCGGCTCGTCTTTATATAAAAGCCAGATTATGCCAGGAAAACATTACTTCTTAGCGCTTATGTGCAGCCTGCTGTTTTGGGGCTGCTAAAATTTTGCGCTGATGGATATTCTGGAACAGACGCAAGGGTTGGCACCTACCTTTATGTCAACAACTTCCAGGATTTGCTCATTTTTGAAATAGGCCCAGCGCACGGATAGTTTAGTGGCTGCCCCACGACTGATGCTAAAAGTCTCTGTCGGCGAATTGATTGGTGCGCAATATTCTAAAATCCACTTATCGGCAGCCTTGCGCATTACATCCCGGGAATACATCGAAGCAGGCGTCGGAAAGCTCATCTCTTTTGCCACTGCCGCCAATAGGGTTGAATGGAATAGCTTTTCGGGCTATACCGCCGAAGCCGGGTACAAAATATACACAAGATCATTGCCCAGACCCGGTTTCAGACCCGTATGGTGGCGCTATGGGGATCAATCAAACAGAAGAACAGAAGCACGAGGCACCATGATTTTGAAAGTAGGATGGGCGTTTTATTAAAAGCAAGGCTCAATTAAGCTACGCTGTTAGCCTCATTTTCGTTTAAAAAACGCGATAATTGCACTAAGAGCTTGTTGGGGTTTTCGTGATCGAGCGAGTGTGAGGAAATTTTATTTTAGACAAGGCGGTTTTTGCAGACATAGCCAGCAGCTATGGTGAAAAAAATCAACGCAGTATAAAATAAAATTTGCCACTCGTAGCCGATTGACGAAATCCTCAACAAGCTCTAAATTCCGATTAGCATGCAAACACTCGCACCCGGTATGAAAATCATCACTTACAATCTCAACGGCATCCGTTCGGCTCTCTCCAAAGGTTTCACCGATTGGGTGCGCGCCAACGACTTTGACATCATTTGCCTTCAGGAAACCAAAGCCCAGGCCGGGCAGTTCGACCCGACTGAATTTGAGGAACTGGGCTACCACCACTACTGGTTCGATGCAGAAAAAAAAGGATACAGCGGTGTTGCTGTGCTCACCCGAATAAAGCCGGATCAGGTCATCAAAGGCTGTGGCATGGAAGCTTACGACCGTGAAGGTCGAATCATCCGGTTAGATTTTGGCGACTGGACGCTGCTCAACTGTTATTTCCCTTCGGGCACTACGGGCGAAGCGCGCCAGGACTTCAAGATGGTGTTCTTAGATAATTTTTACACTTGGGTAGATGCCTTAAAAAAAGAACGCCCGAAGCTCATCATCGTGGGCGATTACAACATCGCGCATACCGAAAAGGACATCCACGACCCGGTGGGCAATAAAAAATCCTCCGGCTTCCTTCCGGAAGAGCGAGCCTGGATGACCAAGTGGTTCAGCAACGGCTTCACCGATGCTTACCGCTTCCTCAATCCCGACAAAATTGAATACAGCTGGTGGAGTTTTCGCTTTAATGCCCGCGCCAACAATAAGGGCTGGCGCATTGATTATTTATCGGTTACCGACAACCTGCGCGATCGCCTCCGCGCTTCCGACCACAAAATGAGTGTGGTGCATTCAGACCATTGCGCCGTTTTTTTGGAGTTGGCAGACTGATTTAAAATCAAATAGACTTGTTGCGATGGGGGCAGCGTGGTGGGAAAAATGAGCTGCTACACCACTGCTGGCGCATTCCTTCACTTGAATGCCCACTGGGCATTCCCCTTTCGAGATCGCTCAGTCACCCAATCAAAGGCTTTTTGAGAGAACATAGCCCAGCTACGTGACCGAAAAAAGGCGAAGAGTAGGTGAGCCCGCGATGATCCCGTCGCAACAAGTCTAATGTCCCGGATGCACACAAACGCTACTTCATGGCCATGTTGTCTATCAATCGCACCCCTTCCAACCAGGCCGCAACACAGGCGACTACTTCCTCTGCGTCGGCCATGGTGCCGACTAACTGCAAGGTTTCGACGCTTACAAGGTCAAAATATTCTGGGGTGAATCCAGCCTCTGAAAGGGCGGACATGGCTTCGCGGCTGATTTCAGCCGGTGGAATCCCTTTTGCTGCTTTGCTTTTGGCTGCCAGCAGTGTTTGATAGATGACGGGGCCTTGCCTGCGCTCCCCGGGAGAAAGCCGCGCATTGCGGGAACTCATGGCTAATCCGTCCTCCTCACGCACCGTAGGCACAACGATCAGCTCCACCGGAAATCCGGTGACGCGGATGAGATGCCGAACGACAACCACCTGCTGAAAGTCTTTTTGCCCCATGTACAGCTTGTCGGGGCCAACAAGGTCTAGCAAACGCTTCACCACCTGGGCAACCCCTTTGAAATGCCCGGGGCGAAAAAAACCTTCCATGACCAGGTCAAGGCCTTCAAAATCAATTTCAAAATCGGGATTGGCCCCCGGCGGATAAATTTCTTCGACTTCCGGCATGAAAATCACATCGCATCCAACCTTTGCCAGCAATTCTGTGTCTTTTTCAGGTGTCCGGGGATACTTGTCCAGATCTGAAGGATCGTTAAACTGGGTGGGATTGACAAAAATGCTGCATACGGTGTAGCACCCGTCGGCCTGCGCGGCGCGAATGAGCGCCAGATGGCCTTCATGTAAAGCGCCCATCGTGGGTATGAACCCAATTGCGCTGCTGCTTACCCGCAGTTCTAAATGGCTGCGGAGATCAGCAGCTTTGTAAAAAATATACATGGTTTTCCTTTGCTTTGATAGCGGCTCAAATATAGACCTTTCCCTAATAAATGCGTTCGAGAAATGGCAAATGGAGGGCAAACAAGTTCATTGAAATCCTTTTTGATTGAAAGTCTTTGAAAAATAGCGGAGTGTGCATTTTTTTTTGTTAATTTTGCGTCCCGTTCATTGACCATAGTAGTTACATGTTCAGCCCGTTGGCGTGTATTGGTAAATAGCCTGGTTGTACCAGGCCTTTCAGAATCACCCGGAGCTGCTATGTGGATAAACTGTAAAAACCACTGCGCTGTATGAGCAAAAAGAAAGTGCTGATCGTGACCCAGGAGATGGAACCTTACACCGATCCTTCCGCAATCGCAGAGATTTCCCGCAAATTGCCGCAGTATATTCAGGAGAAAGGTATGGAAATTCGCGTGTTGATGCCCCGTTTTGGTGTCATCAACGAGCGTCGCCATCGGCTCCATGAAGTTGTTAGGCTGTCGGGTATGAATATCATCGTAGATGATGATGATTTTCCCCTTATTATTAAGGTTGCTTCCCTGCAGGAAGCCAGAATGCAAGTATATTTCTTAGACAATGACGATTTTTTTCGTCGCAAGTCCACTTTTGAAAGCGAAGAAGGAACGCCCTACGAAGACAATCCTGACCGGATGGTCTTCTTCTGCAAAGGCGTAATCGAAACCGTTAAGAAGTTTGGATGGGCGCCGGACATTATACATTGCCACGGCTGGATGACCAGCCTCATTCCCTTGTATCTCAAGACGGCTTACAAAACCGAACCTTTGTTCCAAAACTCAAAAGTCATTTATTCGATGTACGATAGTCCATTCGATCAAATGTACTCGGATAAGTTTTTGGCCAAAGCTTCGATCAATAACCTCACTCCCGGCGATCTGGCCAGCTACCAGAATGGTGCCGGCGTTACGTTGCACAAAGGGGCGATTGCCTATTCTGATGCGGTTATTGTAGGGAGCGCTTCCGTTGGCGACACAGTGCCTCCAACGGACAAGCCTTTATTGCCTTTCCAGGAAGAGAACTATTTAAGCGCCTACCTGGAGTTTTACAACACGCTTTTAGCCGAAAATGAGCCCGCATAAGTGTTGCGTATTCGGCTCGACATTTTCCCTTGACGGGTCTACCTGCCTTTTGATGTCTCTGATGTCAAAAGGCAAACCTATTTACTAATTTTCAACCTTAACGATAGCATGAATAAATCAATCATAGTTTTTCTGTTGCTGATGGCGACCCTTTTTTCCTGTACCGATCCAACCAAACTGGGCGCGGATTTGCTGGAAGAAGACCAGATCAGCGCCGGATTTACCGATACGCTCTCCCTGATTTCTTACACCGTTGAAGGGGATTCGGTGAGAACCTACACCGGAACCTTTGCTTCACAACTGAACAGGTACTTGTTTGGTGATTTTACGAGCCCTGTTTTTGGACGTTCTGTCTCCACGCTTTACGTACAGGCGCGCATGCCGCGGGGTGCAACCGGTTTCGTCATTGAACCTGAATTTAAAGACACGGATCTGCTGGACTCCATTGTACTGGTATTGCCTTATGACACTGCCGGGTACTACGGATTAACCAACGAAGTGTTTGGGATGGAGGTGTTTGAATTGTCTGAGTCCATGGTGGATATAGCAGATTATTATTCTGATCAAACCTTCCAAACGCTACCGGTTTCAATCGGCAGCAAGTTTTTTATTCCCAAAAAGGACAGCGTGGAAATCATCACGTATACCGGGACAAACCCGGATACGGTGAAAGTTCCCTTGCAATTGCGCATTCCACTCAACCAGATGTGGGGCAGCGCGTTTTTATTCAGGGACACGTCAACGTACAAAAGTGACAGTTCGTTTCTCGACTTTTTCAAAGGCATGCAGCTTAAGCCGAGTTCACAAAATGGCGGGCTTATCAGTTTCAACCTGAAGTCTTCTGCGGGTGGGATTTATATTTATTACACCCGTGACGGCAAAGGGCGCGAATATCAATTGCCCTTCAATGCCCTGGCAGCGCGGGTTGCCAATTATGTAAACGACCACAGCGGCACACCCGTTGCTAATTTTATCAGTAACCGGCAATTAGGCGACAGCCTTGTCTTTGTTCAGGGGATGAAAGGCTTGAATACGGTTATCGAAATTCCGAATGCAGCAGCGCTTAAAGGGCTGATTGTCAACAAAGCGGAATTGGAGGTATTTGTAAATGGGTTGGGCAATAACGTAAACTACCCTTCGTTAGAGTACCTTTCGCTGCTTTACCCCAGAAGTGGGGATACCCTTCAAGTCGTCAGTGACATTGCGCTGGCCTCTACCCGGCGGTTCAGCGTTTTCGGTGGGGTTTTTGAAAAAGGTACGTTAGGGCGGCCGGATGTTTACAGGATGAACATCTCCGTTCATTTTCAGGATATGATTGACGGACTTGTTTCAAATAAACTCTATATTACCGCGTTTCCGAAACCTGAAGACGCAGCATTTGTAACCTTGTTGGGGTCTAAGCATCCACTCTACCCCATTCGGCTTAAGGTTGCATTTACGAATGTTCAATAATCCGGAATCAATTGTCTTATCAACTCAAAACGAGTAACGCATGTGCGGAATAGTAGCTTACATCGGAAAAAAAGAAGCCTACCCAATTCTAATCAAAGGATTGCAACGATTGGAGTACCGCGGATATGACAGTTCCGGTGTTGCCTTACTTAGCAATGGCAGTATCAACGTCCTGAAAAAAAAGGGAAAGGTTAGCGAACTGTCAAATTACGCAGCAGATCGCCCTCACGATGGCACCCTCGGAATTGCCCATACCCGTTGGGCTACGCACGGCGCACCCGATGACCTCAATGCGCACCCCCACCAATCGGGCGATAAAACCCTGGCGCTGGTTCACAATGGCATTATCGAAAATTATGCCCCGCTGAAGGCCGCGCTGGAACAGGATGGCCACGTTTTTGAAAGCGAAACCGATACGGAGGTTTTGACGCACTTGATCGAAGAAATCAAGCGGCGTGAAAAACTGCCCATCGAAGAAGCCGTGCGTCTTGCGCTTACCCGGGTAGTTGGCGCGTATGCCATTGTCGTGATTGACCGCGATGAACCCGACAAATTGGTGGCAGCGCGCAAGGGCAGTCCGCTGGTGGTCGGCATCGGCGAAGACGAATACTTCATGGCTTCGGATGCCACCCCGATCATCGAGCATACCAAACGTGTGATTTACCTGAACGACGAAGAAATCGTGCTGGCAACGCGCGATGGCCGGCTTGAGATCAAATCCATCGAAAACGAAGTGCAGACGCCGTTCATTCATGAGCTGGACATGCAAATCGAGGTGATGGAAAAAGGCGGGTTCGACTATTTCATGCTCAAAGAAATTTATGAGCAGCCCAAAACCATTGCCGATTCCATGCGGGGCCGCCTGAATGCAGAAGAAGGCTGGGTTAAGTTGGGCGGTTTGGACGAGTTCACGTCGCGCATTGCAAAAGCACAACGATTCATTATTGCCGCCTGCGGCACCTCCTGGCATTCCGGCCTTATTGGAGAATATTTGATCGAAGACCTTGCCCGTATTCCCGTAGAAGTAGAATATGCTTCGGAACTGCGCTACCGCAACCCGATCATTACGGATGAAGACGTAGTTATTGCCATTTCGCAATCCGGAGAAACTGCCGATACGTTGGCCGCGCTGGAGTTGGCGAAAGAAAAAGGTGCGATGATTTATGGGATCGTCAATGTGGTCGGATCTTCCATCGCCCGCATCACCGACGCCGGTTCTTACATACACGCCGGTCCGGAAATTGGGGTCGCTTCCACCAAAGCTTTTACGGGGCAAGTCACCCTGCTGACCATGATTGCATTGAGCCTTGCTCAAAAGCGCGGCACCATCAGCGATGAATACTTCCGTAGGTTGTTGAAGGAATTGGGCAATATTCCTGCAAAAGTGAGCAAAGTATTAGAGAGCAACGCGCTGATCCAGTATATTGCCGGCGAAATCAAAGACCGAACCAATGCTTTGTATCTGGGGCGGGGGTATAATTTCCCTGTCGCGCTGGAAGGCGCTTTGAAGTTGAAAGAAATTTCCTATATTCACGCCGAAGGATATCCCGCCGCTGAAATGAAGCACGGGCCTATTGCGTTGATTGATGAGGAGATGCCGGTTATTGTGATTGCAACCAATAAGAGTGCTTACGACAAGATCGTGAGCAATATTCAGGAAGTGAAAGCGAGAAAGGGCTTCGTCATTGCCATCGTTACGGAAGGCGATACGGTTATCAGCAAAATTGCTGACCACACCATCGAAATTCCGGATACCGAAGAACCATTGACCCCGCTGCTTTCGGTGATTCCGTTGCAGTTGTTGTCCTACCACATCGCCGTGATGCGGGGATGTAATGTAGATCAACCACGCAACCTTGCGAAATCAGTTACCGTTGAATAATCAACCCGGGTTTGACGCCTGATTTGTTTTCGTCAAATTCCTTTAATTTTTACATCAGACATTTTTATTGTCATGGAACATTTTGAAATGGAATACAACTCCCGTCGGGAGGAGCTTATCATACCCGAATACGGCAGGAATATTCAAAACCTGATCCGGTATGCCAAAACCCTTGAAGACCGGCGGCATCGCCAGGCGTATGTGGAAAAAATCATCAACCTGATGATGCAGATGCATCCACAAAACCGCAATGCGGACGATTACCGCGAGCGGCTTTGGAAGCACTTGTTTCACATTGCCAACTACGAATTAGACGTGACGCCTCCGGGCGGCATCGTGCCCCGGCCGGAAGACGCGAAGAAAAAACCGGAAAGGGTTCCTTATCCGAGATCTGAAGCGCGTTTCAGGCATTACGGCAACCACGTGCAACGCTTGATCGAAAAAGCGCTGGCCATGGAGAAAGGCGCAAAAAGAGAAGGCTTAGTGAGCGTCATTGGCTCGTATATGAAATTGGCTTACAGAACCTGGAACAAGGAGCACTACGTCAGCGATGAAGTCATCAAAACGGATCTGCTGAGCCTGTCCGGCGAACAATTAGTGCTGCACGACGACGCTTCCATTGACGGCTTAGCCAACTCCAACCGCCGCCGCCCCGAACAAAACCGAAGCAGCAGCAACACGAATCGCCGTCCGCCAAATAACGGTGGGGGAAATCGCCCATATCAGCAATACCCGAGCAACCAGTCGCGCAGCAACAAAATGATACGCAAGAAAAAATAAGCCAATTCTATCCTCCTCTATGGATACCGGCATTTAATGTTGGGTACCCATAGAGGAACTGCATTCTATTCATCATATTCTATTCCTGATTCCTGATGCAGGTTCTCAATGCTCCTTCTTCCCACACCACCACAGCCGATGCTTTTGAGGTCATTGGCGGAAAACAATTAAAAGGCGAAATCATCGCGCAAGGTGCCAAAAACGAAGCGCTGCAAGTCATTTCTGCCGTGCTGTTGACTTCTTCCGAAGTGACCATTTCCAATATTCCCGACATCCTTGACGTCCGTTTGTTGATTGAATTGATGAAAGGCCTGGGGGTTACGGTGAACCGGCTACAGGAAGACACCTACACGTTTTGTGCCGCAGGCGTTGATCTGGCGCACATCGAATCCGAAGATTTTCAGCAGCATGCTGCCCGGATCCGGGGTTCGGTCATGATTATCGGCCCCTTGGTGGCGCGGTTTGGAAAAGCATTCCTTCCCAAGCCCGGCGGTGACAAAATTGGCCGCAGGCGTTTGGATACGCACTTCCTCGGGCTCGAACAACTCGGCGCGCAATTCCATTACAACCCGGATAAAAACGCGTTTACGGTTGAATCGCACGGCCTGAAAGGAAGTTATATCCTGATGGATGAAATTTCGGTCACGGGCACTGCCAATGTATTGATGGGCGCCACGCTCGCCGAAGGCACAACCACCATCTATAACGCGGCTTGTGAGCCTTATGTGCAGCAGCTTTGTAAAATGCTCAACCGCATGGGCGCCCGTATCGAAGGCATTGGCTCTAACCTGCTCACCATACAGGGCGTAACCAGCCTCGGTGGGACTACACACCGGTTGCTGCCGGATATGATCGAGGTAGGCAGTTTCATCGGATTGGCCGCCATGACGCAATCCGAAATCACCATCAAAGACGTTCAGATTCCTGAACTGGGCATCATTCCGCGCGTTTTTGAACGCCTGGGCATCGCCATGGAGTTTCGGGGAGACGATATTTTTGTCCCGGCTCAGGAGCACTACGAAATTCAAAATTTTATTGATGGTTCCATCCTGACCATTTACGATGCCCCCTGGCCCGGCTTCACCCCCGACCTGATGAGCATCATCCTGGTTGTTGCCACACAGGCCAAAGGCAGTGTGCTGGTGCATCAGAAAATGTTTGAAAGCCGGCTGTTTTTTGTAGACAAACTGATTGATATGGGCGCGCAGATCATTCTTTGTGACCCGCACCGCGCCAGTGTGATCGGCCTCAACCGCCGGTTCCAGTTGCGCGGCATCGAAATGACTTCGCCCGATATCCGAGCCGGGGTTGCGCTGCTGATCGCCGCCATGTCGGCCAAAGGCAGAAGTGTCATCCACAACATCCACCAGATTGACCGCGGTTACCAATATATTGATACGCGCCTGAACGCCATTGGGGCGGAAATTCGGAGGATGTAAAATAGCTTCCTTATGCTGATCCAGAGACTTAAATCCAAAATACACCGAGCCGTTGTCACACAAGCTGACCTCAACTACGTCGGCAGCATCACGATTGACGAAGACCTGATGGACGCCGCCAACCTCATCGAAGGTGAGCGCGTGCAAATTGTCAACAACAACAATGGCGAGCGGTTTGAAACATACGTGATCGTTGGCGAACGCGGTTCGGGCATGATTTGCCTCAATGGCGCTGCGGCCCGTTTGGTGCAGGTGGGCGACCTCGTCATCATCATGGGCTACGCCTGGATGGAGTTTGAAGAAGCGAAACAGTTTAAACCAAGCGTGGTTTTTCCCGACGAGCGCAACAGACTTGTCGGGTAAATTGCTTATACTTGTGTTCCTAAACACAAGTTTCCATGTTCGGTCTTTTTAAAAAAAAGGAATCTGCTCCACCAATCCGGGATCTGGTTTGGATAAGCGATGCTGCGAAAAAGCACGGCGCGCTGGCATTGATTGACGCGGCGGAAAACCTGGTCATCGCTGGCTGGTTCGACGAAACCATCCAGGAATGGCAAAGTTTTTTTGAAGCCCAGAGCCGATCGTTTTATATCCAGTCCGTCCCATATTTGCAAGCTTTGGATGTAAAAGATGTCCCTGTTTTCCTCCTGGAACACTACCCGCTTGCGAGCCGGGAAACGAAAGCGATGCATACCTGGAAACCGAAGGACATGGTGGCTTTTGTTTCTTTGGAGGATCCGCTACTACAGCTTTTTGGCGGAGACAACCTGATTGCATTGGTCAAAAAAATGGGTCTTGGCGAAACGGAGACCCTGGAGCACAAAATGATTTCCCGTTCCATCCGAAATGCCCAGGAAAAATTGGATAAAAGCGTGGTGCATGAACAATTGGCCGACTCGCAGCAATCCTGGTTTGCCGCCAATGCAAAAAAAGCGCCGTATTAGCGGAAACCTCTTTCATGCTCGCCCCGAGGCGCCGGCCTAGCGTGTTCTATTCCGCCGGGTTTTACCCGGTTTTTAAGGTCTGCCAACTGGGGGTTGGCGACCACGAGTGCCCCCGCTGTGGCACTGTTTTCCGGTCTCTATACCGGCATGCGTAGGTTCCATATTGCATCATTTTTTCAGGTTATTGTCTGATGATTTTTCCTCATTCTTGCCCATTTGTCCTCATCCAAATTCGCAGAATTCCGGAATTTCCAGAATCGTGCGCCATAATTCCGGAAATTCTACAATCCTGCGAATTTGGATGAAGACATTACTGCTTCACCACCTTCCCCTGCCAAACTACCTTCCCCGCATCCTCGATGCTACAAAAATACACCCCGCCCGGCAACCCTTCCAGATTCAACACCAACTGCGGCTGTCCTTCTGGTAATTCGCCACGGCGCAGTTCCCGGCACCGCTCGCGCGTAGGCTCCGCCTCGTGTGTACTATTCTTGCGGGCTTCGCCCAATTTTGGGGTCTGCCGGCTAAAGCCAGCGACCACAGGCACTCATTGCTTCACCATCTTCACCTGCCACACAACTTCACCTACACCTACATTAAAACAAAAAACAACCCAACAGGCAAACACATCCAAAGAGAGACCAGAATGCAAATGGGCACGTG
>JBBQGV010000008.1:0-96403 GCA_038323375.1 Chitinophagales bacterium | reverse complement strand
CCGACCCTTCGTTGGGGAACCGCCTCCCTTAGCTTTGGCTAAGGTCGGGAACCTCCGCCCCCGAACAAGTTTGGGACAGGCTTCGGTTAGCCACAAAATGCCTTGCCTGGCAAAAGCGACACTTGTTAATCCAGCGCCCCTAAAACCATCCAATCCCTTAACGAGATGTTAAAACAAGGCAAATTTACAGAAAAATAAAAAAATATTCACCTGTTGGAAGTCCCAAGTTTACGAAGAAGTGGCAATCCAGAAATTAAACGCATTAAAATCTGTAAATCAAATATTTACAATAAATACAAACACATTAACTACTTGACAATTTTTTCAAAAACGGGTTTTAGAAACCCAAACTATTTCTCCGACCTGGTTTTCGCAGGGCTTGCGTCCGGTCTATATTTGTACTCGTAATCAAACGGATTGCAACAGCGCATCAAAAAAGAGCACAAACGCTGAATATGCTGCGCAATTGACATCAAGGTAAACTGAGGCTTGCAGTTTTTTACTGCCAGCTTTGAAAGATAATCTGGTTTATTTCTCAATCTATCTGTCCTTAATTACAAGACTCACTCTTTATGCCGGGCAGTGGAACTCCAGAACCACTGCCCGGAAGTTTTGTAACCCGGCGGCAAAGATGGGAAATGATTTGAACGAGCACTATGAAACACTATACACCGAGCACACAAGCCAGGTTAAGCCTCTTGAAGTGCCCATTACCCCACTACCCAATCAGGCTGATTGGCCTGCAAACATGCTGTGATTAAACGCTTAAATGTTCATAGGGCAATTCGGAGGCCCTGCTTCCATCTTTAAACATGGGGCAGGGCGTTTTTGCCTCTTTGTGGGGGCTGAAAATTTTCGGGGCTGAAAATTTTCGGGGCTGAAAATTTTCAGCCCCTCCAATATCCCAAATTAACCCCAGTAACCCCGATAACCCCAAATTAACCCCGGTAACCCCGTAACCAGATGATTCAAAAGGGGGTAAACACGCGCTTGAATGCAAGCGCCTTTATACGAACGAGGAAGAGATGCGCAGTGCTTTAAACACGTCATCCTTATGATTTACAAGTGGTCGCATCCACTTGTATTGTCGGATTTTTTTGAGAAAACTACGCACAACGCTGCAAGTCCCTTCCTCCGCTTCGATTTCTATGCCAAACGCGGCGCTGGCCGTCAAAATAAAGGGTGTTTTTAATTTTTCAGAAGGGCACGCCCACAAAGGTGGGCGTCACAAGCAATTGGAGATAAGTAGATAGTTGCTATTATTCCGGGCTGGGTAGCGACGGCAACGCCGCTGCCCAGTTTTCTTTTCCTTTGACCACCACGAAGCAATCCTGACCCATCTACTTTTCGGCCTCCACCCACCCGCTCCAAACAATTTCCATACTGCCTGCATAATAAACGGCCCTGCAAGGATCGTTCTAAGATAGCGTATTTCACATTCATACCTGTCCCTTAATCAATTTGTTATTAGCGATTTCCCCGAAAAACCATTTGAAAACTGTACTTTGGCGTTCGAATTAAACCGGAAGCACCTATGATCTTGACACACAAACCCATCCGGGCGTTGCGGCTACTGCAGCCTGCCCAGTTTTTCCGTTCCTTTTTTACCGTTTTTTTTACCTTAATTGCTGCTGCCGGCACGATGCTGGCTCAACAGGTTGCGCCGATTAAACCGGACAGCCTGACGCAACTGGCTCTGAAAGACAGCGTATTGCTGCGCGTTTTGGGCTTGCCTCAACTGGTGCCGCTCAATGCCCACGAATTAGCTACGCCGCGCTATGACTATTTCTGGTTGTACGGAAACGGCAATTTCACACTCGGCGGCGGCGATTCTACCATCAGCCACCGCTATCAAACCAAAGCATCCGCTTACGCAGTAAAAACCTATCCGACCGGCCTGTATGGCGGTGGCGGCAAACCGCCTCCCAAAATTGTACGCGGAGAAACCACGGTAATTGCCCCGGCGCACCCCAACCCGGCGCCACACGAAGTGACGAAGGCTGTGAAAGAAAACCAATTCATCCGGCTCCAGAAAAACCACCTGAGCTTAGTGCCCGAAGACACCACGATGTGGGTGTTGTCGTATAAAAATACGTACAAAGAAGGCGTTACCATGGCCGGCGATTTGTACCTGTTCTTCAACAGCCCCATCCAGCGCGTTCAAATTAACCCGCGCAGTGGCGACACGACCATTATTTTGTCGGAAATCGCAGGCGTTCCTCAATTCGGAAGTTTTAAAAACGATACCACGTTGTTTTATTTTCCGAAAACGCTAAAAAAAACCATCCAACTCAATACTGGTATTTTTGCGTCTGGCACCAGAATCCGGCAATCGTTCAAAAACGCCTTGCTCTGGCGCTTCGATACCCTGGCATTCAACGAAGAGCGCCACCTGTTCATCCAGTTTAAAAATGATCCGAATTTATTGGATAAGTTTCCGGATGAAGAGCAAGGCAGGGTACAATTTTTGGCCGTGATGACCAGCAACGTTCCCGGCGATCTTTCCCAATCCGAAGCAGCGTTGGCGGAAAGCCTCGGCATCAATGAAATGTTGACGCCCAACAACTTAGAAACCATTTTTGGTCAGATCTTCACCCAGTTGAATCCACAGGGGCAAACCGTACCCGGCACGGTGGCTGTTCAACCCTTCCGAAACATTCTGGATTTGCAATTGGTATCGTCAAGCCTTGCGAAGGCACACGACCCCAACCAAATGCGGGTGGACGCCTGCGCTTGCCCGACTGACGGAGACGGCGCGCAAAAACTGCTTTGTACGGTAGATTTCGTCAACGACGGACACGTTGCCACGAGCAATATTTACGTGACGGTTCATTTCCCGGAAGGCGTGGACATCAACAGCATCAGCGACCAGCCGTTCAAAATACACCCGGCGCTTCAGGAAGCAGCTGTGAACAGCGCTGTGGAACTGGAACGCAACGCCGCAGACAATACGATCACGTGGAAATTTCTAAATTTTGCCATCCACTCGGTGTGGGAATACGGCGAAGGGCATCCGATGACGTATGGTCAGATTGTGTTCAGCGCCCTGACGAAAGTCGGGACTAACTTAGCAGACCTCGGCGAAATCGTCGCCTGCATCCGGTTCGACGATCCCAACGGAACTGCGGTTTGCACCATACCTGTGAAACCCGTGGCCTTAGTCGCCGATGGCAGCGCTGCAAGTATCGAGGCACAGGCCGTTCTGCAATGTGATGAGTGCCGCAGTGACGGCAAAGGTTTGGGGATGCCGCTTTGGTTGGTGTTGCTGCTTGCCCTGATCATTTTGCTCAGCCTTTGGATTGTCTATACGGAATCAAAATAAAAAACCTCCTTATGCGCCATTCCTTGCTATTCAGCCTGTTGTTCATACAGGCTGCGACCGCCTATTCCGGCAATTGGGTTGACCGCGCAGCCGCTTACACAGAAGCTGCCATCACTCAGGCGCGGGAAGACTGTCCGGAAGCAGCCGTTGACCACCTGCAAAAGGCCCTGAAAATTTACAGGGAGCAGAATGATCTCGTTAATTGGATTGCGACCTGCAAAGCGGTTGCGAAGGTGTATCGGGATGAAAAAGGACTGCCGGAGCAATCCCTGCCGTATTTCAAAGCGGGTTTGCCGGAGCAACTCTGGCGGCAACCCGAAACATCGGCAGAATGGGCCGAATTGGGCTGGTTGTACGTTAACCTCGCCTACGCTTTCAACTACGGGCTGGAACAATACCGCGAGGCAGCCCGGTACTACAACGAAGCCAAAAACATCTTAGTGGATCGCCTCAAAAAGGAAGACGCGGAAACGGCGGTTCATATTTTTCAGGCGCTGGGCAATGTAGATACCCGGCTCGGCGAATACGAAGCAGCAGAAGTGTTGCTGGAAAAATTTTTGGCTATTGCCAAATCGGTTGGCGACAATGGACTCGTCGCCGAAGCTTACAGTGATTTGGGCATCCTGTACGAAACGATGGGTCGCCACACCGATGCCATCGCCAGTTGCCGCCAAGGACTGGCTCTGCCCAACCTCAACCACGTGTCCGAAGGATTGCTTTGTGGCAACTACGCAAAAGCCAGTTTAGCTGCCGGCAAGCTCGATGACGCCGAACGGTACGCCCTGCGCGCCGAAACCCATTTCGGGAGCGCCGTAACCGAATACCAATTTAACTACGCCCGACATTATCAGGCGATCATCTGGTCGCTATTGGGAAATATTTACCACCAAATGGGGCAGAATCCAAAGGCCGACCGGGCTTTTGGTACCGCTTTTCAAACCTTCACCGATCTGTACGGCCAACGAAACAGCCGCGACATTGGCAAACTCCTCATTTCGAGAGGGCGGATCTTCATGGAATCAGACCCCGATCAGGCTTTGGGTTATTTTCAGCAGGCGCTGCAAAGCGTACTGGAAAATTTTCGGCCCCGGGATGTCAGCGACAACCCGCCTGTTGCTGCTTTTTATGCCGAAAACACCATTATGGAAGCGCTTTCCGGCAAAGCGGAAGCCTTGCGCATCCGGTTCAAACAATGCGGCGAACGGGAAGACCTCCGCACTGCATTGGCTTGCCACGAACTGATTTTTGAAGCGGAAAAACAATTGCGCCAGTCGTATCACTACGAATCGTCCAAACTCAACAACCTCGAAGAAAGTTATGAGCGTTGCGAGCACGCCATCGCCATTGCCCTCCAGCTTTGGCAATTGACGGGCGACGCCACCTATAAAAACCAGGCTTTTACTTTTGCCGAACGCAGCCGCGGCATTTTGCTGATGGAAGCTTTCCGGAAAGCCGATGCCGAAAATGTG
Source organism: Chitinophagales bacterium (assembly GCA_038323375.1). Lineage (GTDB taxonomy): Bacteria > Bacteroidota > Bacteroidia > Chitinophagales > Saprospiraceae > JABWAJ01. Next base: position 91,612 of record JBBQGV010000008.1, on the reverse strand, counting down.
GCGGGTATTCCACAGGAAGCGCAAGCGGAGGAAAGCCAGTTGCAGGCGAATGTGGCTTTGGCCGAAGAACGCCTGTTTCAGGGCGGCCTGCAAGGGGCGTCGGAAAGCGAACTCCAGCGCCTGAAAACCACGCTTTGGAATGCCCGCCAAACCTACGCTGCCTGGATGCAGGAAATCGAAGCGGCTTACCCGCAATACTACAACCTGAAATACAATTTTACCAGCGTGGCCCCGGATGTTGTGCAACGGCGCTTGGACAAGGATGCCGCATTGCTGGAATACTTTGTGGGCACCGAACAAATTTTCCTGTTCGTGCTGACCCGCGACCACTTCGAGGTCATTACCCTTGCAAAAAACTTCCCGTTGGAGGATTGGGTCATGGCGATGCGCAGCAGCATTGTGGCCTATCAGCAATCCGGTGCCGGACAATCAGCCGCCTGTGAAACGTATACTGAACACGCGCGGCAATTGTACGAAAAATTGGTGGCACCCGCTGGTCAAAACAGGCCGCTTCCGCAACAACTGACCATCATCCCGGCGGGTGTGCTGGCTTCGCTGCCGTTCGATGCCTTGCTGACGGAACAACCTTCAACGCCCTGCCGTTTCAACGATTACCCATACCTGTTGCTGCAACACAGCATTGGCTATGGCTATTCGGCTACCCTGCAAGCGACGCTGGAAGCTATGCCTGCCGGCAAACGGAATTTTGGCGGGTTTGCACCCAAGTTCACCGGCAGTGCCGGGCTGGCGGCACTTGAATACAATATCCCCACCGTAGAAGCGCTTGGAAATCAAACCAAAGGGTCAGTTTTTATTGGAAAACAAGCTTCTGTTGATCGTTTCAAACAGGAGGCTTCCGGCTTTGGCGTACTGCACTTAGCCACCCATGCGCAGGCCAACACGACTGCCGGTAATTTCTCCTTCGTAGTGCTTTCGGATGGCGAAGACGGTTACGACTCTCTTTTTGTTAAAGACTTATACCTGCTCGACTTGACGGCCGCTTCCATGGTGGTGCTCAGTGCCTGCGAAACCGCAGATGGCGCACTCTACAAAGGAGAAGGGATGGTGAGTCTGGCGCGAGCCTTCCTCTACGCCGGTGCCCGCAGTGTGCTGACGACCTTTTGGTCTATCAATGACGTGGCCAATAAACGCATGATGACTACCTTTTTTGAGCACCTGAAAACGGGGGCCACCAAAACGGAAGCGCTGCGACAAGCAAAACTGACCCAAATCCGGGAAAGCGACAGCCGCGATGCGCACCCGGTTTATTGGGCGGCTTTTACCGCCATCGGCAACGATGCGCCGCTTTACGGATCAGAAAGCTGGATGATCTGGGCAGGCGTAGGGTTGTTGGGGTTGATTGGGGTGGTGGGGTGGAGGATGAGGATTTGAAAATCAATTCCCTCACCCCAGCAACATCGCCATCCAATTCCCTCGTTTCTGTTGTGCTATTTCCTGAAAACCTTGAGCGGTAGTCGCTTCCAAAATAGCGGGCTCGTCTTCGTGCAAAATGCCGGAGATGAGCAGAAGGCCAGTAGTCGAAAGGCGCTGGCGCAATTCAGGCAGGGAGGCTATGATCACGTTGCGGTTGATGTTGGCGAGGATGACATCGTAGGTGGCAGGCGGCACATCGTCCAAGGTGCCGAAAAAGGCCTTGATTTGCTCCCCTACCCCATTTAGTTCGGCATGTTCGAGGGTGTTTTCGTAGGCGGGGTATTCGATGTCTACTGCATCTACGTGGGCAGCGCCCAATTGTGCGGCTAAGATGGCTAAAATCCCCGTGCCGCAGCCGTAATCAAAAACGAGTTTGCCTTTAAAGTCTACCTGGCTCATCCGGTCTATCATCATCCAGGTTGTTTCGTGGTGACCCGTGCCGAAGGCCATTTTGGGCCGGATGATGATTTCGTGCTGCACGCCCTCAAAAGGCGGGTGGAATTCAGCGCGAATACCGCAAAAATCATGCACCCGCACCGTTTCGAAATTGGATTCCCAAACAGCGTTCCAGTTTTCGGTTTTGATCGCTTCTATCTTATAGGTAAAGGGGTAGTCAACCTGCAATTGCCGGATTTGCTGTTCCGTTTCTACCGCATCCGCGCCTGGCGGCAGGTAGGCGTTCAGTTCTGCCTCGCTGTCTTCGAAGGACTCGAAGGGCAGTTCGGTTAAAAAAGCTAATAAAATTTCGCGCCATTCCGGCGCAGTCTGGATTGAAAACCGTTGGTATCCCTCCATTAGAATACTTCTTTTTTAAAGGCTTTCAGTGTGTTGATCAGCAATGCGATGACGGTAAGTTGTCCGACCCCGCCCGGCACCGGTGTAATCCAGGACGCTTTGGGCTCGACGCCCTTAAAATCTACATCGCCGACAAGGCGGTACCCTCTTGGTGTGGCGGCATCCTCTACCCGGTTGATGCCCACGTCAATAACAACAGCGCCTTCTTTCACCATATCCGCTTTGATGAATTCCGGGCTTCCAATGGCCGCGATCAGAATGTCGGCCCGGCGGGTGTGGGCGGCAATGTCTATCGTGCGGCTGTGGCAAAGCGTTACCGTAGCGTCGCCGGGGTAGCCTTTCCGCGACAGCAGCAGGCTCATGGGTGTTCCAACAATGTTGCTGCGGCCCACCACCACCACTTCTTTGCCCGAAGTGGGAATTTCGTAGCGCCGGAGCATTTCCAGAATTCCAAAGGGTGTGGCGGGAAGAAAAGCCGGCATTCCCTGAGCCATGCGGCCAAAGTTGACCGGGTGAAAACCGTCTACGTCTTTTTCAGGGCGGATGGCGAGTGTGATGGCGTCTTCGCGGATGTGCTTTGGCAATGGCAACTGAACGATGAACCCGTCAATTTCAGGATTGTCGTTCAACGAAGCGACGATTTCCAGCAACTCCTCCTGGCTCACGTCCGCCGGCCTGCGGATGAGCGTGGATTGAAAACCAACCTCTGCACAGGATTTCACTTTATTGCCCACGTAAGCCTGGCTCGCGGGGTCTTCGCCCACCAACACTGCAGCAAGGTGGGGTGCGCGTTTGCCCTCAGCTTGCAGGGAGACTACGGCTGCTGCCAATTCTTTTTTGATGATTGCGGCTAAGTGTCTGCCGTCGAGAAGTGCCATTTTTGCTTTTTTATATCCGGCCTGTTTCGGCGGGCGTTTGATTGAAAAGGCAAAAGTAGAATTAATTTAAAGATGTGTTGATTTGAAAATTTGAAGATTAAACCGGTCGCCTCATGTGTCGGTTCCATGAAACAGTCCAAAGCCCCAATTTTCAAATCACCAAATTTTCAAATCTTCAAATCTTCGTAGAAACCCATTACCTTTGCTCACCATGGAAAAACAGCAAATACCCGCAACGATGACAAGCAACGCCCCGGATGCTTCCAGCTTCGTGCTCGACCTGTACAACCGGCATCAGGATGCGCGTTTGATTTTCCACAACTACGCCCTGGGGGTGGAAATCACGGAAAAAGCCGAAACCCTGTGCGCTCAGGCACAACCTGAGGATGCAGACTGTGCTGCCGTCCGGCTTTCCGCGCAATTCCTGCTGACGGGCTACCTGTTCGACTACCGCGCTCCGCTGGCGCACAGCCTGCGCATCGCCGGGCAATTTCTGGAATCGCATCCTTTGCGTGAGCGGGTGGCGGCTTGTATCCGAACCGTTCTTGAACAGCAGACGCCTGAAACGGAAGCAGCAAAATGCCTTTCGGATGCGTGGCAAATTTGCAACTACATCGAAAATGGCGCGGAAAAAGCCGCACTGCTACGCCTCGAACGCTACCTGATGATGAATGAAGAGTTTCCGGATCAAGACTGGCAAACCCTGCAAATGCAGGAATTGCTGCAAATAAAATTGTATACCCATGCCGCCAAAACCCGCTATGAACAAGGCTTGGGTGCCCGTTTTTTACAACAAAAAAACCGCATGGAGAAAAGCGGAAAAACTGGATTGGATACCCTGCCGCGGCCTTTTCAGGGATTGTCTAAGCGCGTTTCAGGCGGGGCGGTGCAGACTTTTTTTCGCACGAATTACCGTACCCACATCAACCTGAGCGCCATTGCCGATAACAAAGCCAACATCATGATCAGTGTCAATACCATCCTTATCAGTGTATTGATTTCAGCGCTTTCCTATCGCAATATTTCTGAAACCAATCCGGTGGTGATGCTACCCGCAGTCATTTTTTTGGTGAGTGGCTTAGCTTCCCTGATTTTTGCGGTGCTTTCTGCCCGCCCGAAAGTCACGCGGCTGTTGCAGCAAAATCCGGATCAGGAGCTGATCCAAAAAAATATCGCCTTCTTCGGCAATTTTGTATCCTTAGACTTGGATCGCTATGAAGCTGCGGTGGACGCGGCCCTGCGCGACGGCGAGTTACTTTACGGCAATATGGCGCGCGACCTCTACTACCTGGGGAAAGTCCTCGACCGGAAATACCGCTACCTCACCACTTCTTATAATATTTTTATGATCGGTTTCATCTCCGCCGTGAGCGTCTTCCTGGTTGCGTTTTTTTTGTTTTTATAGCTAATAAAAGTTAACAAAAAGATAATCAAAGCTGGCCTGTAACCGTTTTTACCGACATGGGCGTTTTCCTGATATTGGCTTTCAAGCTTTCAAAAACCTTCTTTCATTCGATGATAAAGAAAACCACTGTTTTAGCACTCTTTGCATGCCTGTCATTTCAGGCCGTGCAAGCACAAATGCAGGTTCGACAGGACTGGATCGAGTATGTCGAAGCATATAATGAAATTGCTGTACGCGAGATGGAGCGCGCAGGTGTGCCTGCCAGCATCAAACTGGCGCAGGGCCTGCTTGAATCGAATGCTGGGAAAAGCGACCTTGCTTCCCGTGCCAACAATCATTTTGGCATCAAATGCGGCAACGACTGGCAGGGCAAAACCTATGAAAAGAAAGATGATGAATACGACGAAAACGGCAAACTCGTCGAGTCGTGCTTCCGGGTCTACAAAACGGCAGAAGCCTGTTTTGTAGCGCATTCCGAGTTTTTGCGCGATCCCAAAAAAGTAGAGCGTTACGGCCCGCTGTTCCGCTTAGACGTCACCGACTACCGGCGCTGGGCACAAGGCTTGAAACGCGCAGGCTATGCCACCAGCGGCACTTACGCGGAAAAGCTCATTGAGGTCATTGAAACCTATGAATTGCACAAATACGACCGGATGACTACCGTGGATATCGAATCTCCGGACGGCGTCGTCAAAACAGATGCCCTGCGCATCAACGATGTGCGCTATGTATTGGCCAGTCCGAATGAAACCCTTTCGGAAATTGCCCGCCGAACGGATATTGCCTTGCGCAACCTGTTGCAATACAACGAAGGATTAACCGACGGCAACCAGCAACTGAGCGAAGGCGCGATTGTATACATCCAGCCGAAACGCAGTTCCTACCGCGGTCGCCAGACCTGGCACAATGTCCGCGAAAAAGAAACGATGACGGGTATTTCACAGCAATATGGCGTTAAACTTTCCAAACTCTACAACCGCAACCGCCTGGTTGAACCCCAGGAGCCGGCACCAGGGCAACGCATCAAGCTGCGGGGCGGCAAGGTCAAGGAAAAAGACAAGCCAAGTTTGCTGGAAGATTATCAAAAAGAGCAGGCGCCGGTGGATCCTGACTGGTTGATTAAAGATACGGAACCGACCAGGCCCCCGGTGAAGGAAAATCCGCCGTTGAACCCCAAACCGCAAACCCCGACTTATCCTGAAACGGTTCCCCAAAACAAGCCGCCGGTGAAACCTGACCCGCGGCCCATTGAGGAAGATCCTTTCGGAGAAACGCCCGTGGTGCCCCCGCCAACCACCCCGACAACAAATCCGCCGGTCTCAACCCCGGAAAACAACCCCGCTCGTCCGGTTTACCATACCGTTCAGAAAGGCGATACGCTCTGGAATATCTCCCAGCGCTACAACACAACGGTGGATGTGATCCAAAAACTGAATAATATGGATGCCATCAATATTAAATTAGGGCAACAGTTGCGGGTACAGTGAGGGGATTTTCGTTTCTTTGGGTCTTTACGTATCCGAAGACCAGCCTATGTCGTACACCTATGAATACCCTCGTCCAGCACTGACTGTTGATTGCGTGATTTTCGGCCTGGATCAAAGCAGCAAGCTCAAAGTCTTGCTCATTGAACGCCTGCACGATCCTTTCAAAGATTGCTGGGCGCTCCCCGGCGGGTTTGTGGATATTGACGAGGCACCCGAGCACGCGGCATTGCGGGAACTGGAAGAAGAAACGGGCGTCAAGGGGGTCTTCATTGAACAATTGTACACATTTGGCGCACCGGATCGAGATCCGCGGGGTCGTGTGGTCAGCATTGCATATTTCGCGCTGGTTAACTTAGCCAAACATCCGGTCAGCGCCGCTTCGGATGCCCGAAATGTGAGCTGGTTTGAGATGGATGCGTTGCCGCATTTAGCGTTCGACCACAAACTCATCCTGCAGGTTGCCATAGACCGGCTTCGCGCCAAAGTCCGCTACCAACCGATCGGCTTTGAATTGCTGCCGGAACAATTTACCCTGTCGCAACTCCAGCAATTGTACGAAACCATCCTCGGCGTAAAAGAGCTGAACAAGCGCAATTTCAGAACCCGAATTCTGAAAACGGGTATCCTGAAAGAAGAAGGCCGCCAGGAAGGCGTTGCGCACCGCCCTGCAAAACTTTATCGCTTCGACAAGGTTAAATATGAGCAATTGGCGAAAGAAAAATACGAAGACCTCCTGCGTCGCGGGGTTGATTTTGAAATTTGACCGATCATGAATTTCAAATATTACTTGTTTACCTTATTATTGACCACCATTGCTTTTGCAGGGTGTCGCTCCGACCGGCCTTCCGATCAGAACGAAGCGGAAACGACGCCGCAAACAGCGGTTGTTTTGCCGCCACCGGAAGAAGATTACGAAGTGTCTGAATTCAAATGGGGCTACATCAACCGGGCAGGAGATTTGGTCATTCCCGCGCAATTCGACGATGTGCGCCCGTTTTCGGAACGGTTTGCCGTGGTGCGCCTTGGCGGCAAATGGGGATTCATTGGCAACGACGGCGAATTGGCCATTCCTGCGACCTACAAAGGTGCCTGGTCTTTTTCCGAAGGCCTGGCCCGGGTTCAGAATTTTGAAAACAAAACCGGTTTTGTGAATAATAGCGGAAACCTCGCGATTCTATTGGCATGGGAAGATGCGGAAGATTTCAAAAGCGGCAGGGCTAAAGTGCGGCAGGAAGAGCGGTATGGGTACCTTGATCGCAGCGGAAAGCTCTGTATTCCGGCAACCTTTGACTACGCAACTTCTTTTGAAAACGGCACGGCAAAAGTGCAAAACAAAGGCAAATACGGCCTCATTGATACGACCGGACGCTACCTGATACAGCCTGAATACGACGCCGTCTGGGCCTTTTCGGAAGGATTGGCCCGCGTGCGGAAAAATGGAAAATCAGGCTTTGTAAATGCTTCAGGCAAAATGGTCATCCGCCCGCAGTTCGACGGCGCCCAGGATTTTAAAGAAGGGGTTGCGCCCGCTCAGCAAGGGGAACTTTGGGGGCTGATTGACAAAAAAGGGAAGTTTGTGGTAGAACCGGCTTATGTCCAGCTCTGGTACGCCGGAGAAGGCCGCTGGTGTGTGGAAAACAATGAAAAATACGGCTGTATTGACGCGACCGGCCTGCTGGTAGTGCCAATGAATTTCGACCAGTTGTACAGTTTTTCGGAGGGCGTAGCGCCTTATATGTTCCAGCGCTTATGGGGCTTGGTGGACAAAGACGGCAACATTATTACCAAACCGATTTTTGGACTGGCCTGGCCTTTCCGCGATGGCATCGCCCGAGCCGCGGTTTATGGTGGCATCGCTTTCATCAACAAGCGCGGCGAAGTTGTGATTCCGCCCAAATACATAGATGTGCGGGATTTTGATGAAGGGTTGGCACCAGTGCAGGAGTGATTTTATGAGAATTTGAAGATTTGAAAATTGGGGTTGGGAATATTTGGTGGAGACAGTGGACGGTTGGCGCTTGACAGGAATTACGGATCATATTTAAACAACGAACCTCTACTTTCTTCTTTAATCTTTCTACAATGGTCAGCATCATCATGGGTTCCGATTCCGATTTGCCGGTTATGCGGCCTGCTGCGGAATTTTTAAAAGAAATGGGCATCACTTTTGAAATGACGATTGTCTCCGCGCACCGCACGCCGGAGCGCTTGTTCGAATATGCCAAAACGGCGCACGAACGCGGCATCCAGGTGATCATTGCCGGAGCAGGCGGCGCGGCACATTTGCCGGGCATGGCAGCGTCTTTATCGCCCCTGCCTGTGATCGGCGTGCCGGTGAAATCATCCAACTCCATAGACGGCTGGGATTCCATACTTTCGATTTTGCAAATGCCAAACGGAGTGCCGGTGGCGACGGTCGCCCTGAACGCCGCCCAAAATGCCGGAATTCTCGCTGCGCAAATCCTTGGCGTTCACGACCCGGTTTTGCAACAAAAGGTGATCGCTTTCAAAAAAAATCTTTCCGAGAAGGTGATGGAGAAGGTGAAGGAATTTGAGAATTTGAAAATTTGAAAATTTTCAAATCAATCAAATCCCAACCTTTTCCCGCCAACCCTTGTATTGATAATAAAGAAAAGATAAAGCTTATGAAAAAATTGATGTTTTTTTCCGTCGCCCTCTTCCTGGTTGGTTTGAACTGGCAATGCGAACGCACAACGGATGTACCGAACCACCAGCAGGCCGCATTTGGAGATACCCTCCAATTTACCTACGGCCAAACCATCACCTTGCTTCCCGGCAATCTGGAAGTGCGTTTTGATTCCGTTACCCAGGATAGCCGCTGCCCTCTTGATGTTGTATGCGTGTGGGCGGGTATGGCCGAAGTGAAGCTGTGGTTCAAGCAAGATCAGGTGGAACAAACCGGCTTGTTGAATACCTTGGATGACCCGGGATCCATTACCGTATTCGGCAAAACGGTGCGCCTGATTGATGTGACGCCTTACCCACAGACCCCCGGTGAAATTCCACAGGCGGATTATAAAATCAGGATCGTGGTGGAATAGGTTTAGTGTCTGTCTTTAGCATTCGATAGCTGCGTTATGTTCGACCCAAAAACGGTCACTTATGCGAATAGGCTCCCGTTTTTGAGCCTTCACATGCCTTGCGCTCAAACGCTAAAGATCGGACACCAGACTGAATGGATGCTAATCAGCTCATTTCACTTACCAAAGCTCCCAACACCCGAATCCCTTCCTCCGCCTGCGCGTCCCAAAGCCGGCTAAAGCTCACCCGAATATAATGCCGGTATTGCGTGTGAACCGAAAACATTTGTCCCGGCGCGATTGAAACCTGCCGGCGCAGCGCTACATTATACAGGTGGAAAGCGTCTATTTGGGCATCCAATTCTATCCACAGCACCATGCCGCCTTCGGGGCAGGTCATGCGCGTTCCGGCCGGAAAATATTCCTGGATCGCCTGGCGGTAGCGGAGCGATTGGGTATGCAGGGCCTTGCGCATGGCTTTGAGGTGGTATTCGTACCGACCGTTTTCCAAAAAATGCGCCATTGCCACCTGGGGCAAAGTCGCACTGGTCACACTGTGGACGAGTTTCAGGCGGTTGACCTCGGCCAAGTAGCGCGGCCCCGGAATAGCCCATCCGACGCGGTAGCCCGGTGCCAGTGATTTAGACAGGGAACTGCATTGCAGCACGATGCCTTCCCGGTCATAGGACTTGCAAGTTCGGGGGCGGTGTTTGCCAAAATAAAGCTCCCCATAAATATCGTCTTCAATCAACAAGATTTGGCGGTGGGTCAACAATTCCACTAAGCGCTTCTTTTGGTCGTCGGGCATGCAACTCCCCAGCGGGTTGTTGAAGTTGGGCACAAACAGGCAGGCTTTGACCTCATGTGCATCCAGGATCGCTTCCAATTGATCCACGATAACGCCGTTTTTCGGATCGGTAGGTGCCTCCACAATCTTTAACCCCAAACTTTGAATGGCCTGAAAAATTCCGAAATACGTCGGACTTTCAATGGCAACCGTATCGCCTGGTTTGGTCACCGCCTTCAGGCAAAGGACTAAAGCTTCCATGCATCCGGAAGTCACCACAATGTCGTCGGGCGTAATCTGGCCGCCCCAGTTGAAGGCCATCCGGGCGATCTGTTTGCGCAAATCAAGATTGCCCTGGATTTGTTCGTATCCAATGCAGTGATTTTTATGCGAACGCAGCGCATGCACCACCGATTTATTCAGTTTCGCAATGGGCAACAACTCCGGCGGGGGGGCTGCCAGGGACAGGTTCACGGCTTCTCCGATCTCAAAATCTTTGTAAACAGAAGTTACGATTTCTTCATTGCTGATCGTGCGATCTACTACGCTGATTGGCTTGCCAGCGGCAGGTACGCCTGGTTCAAGGGCAGGATCTATGCGCACGTAATAGCCAGATTTGGGGCGCGATTCGATCATGCCTTTGCCCTCCAGTAGGTAATAGGCCTGAAAAGCGGTACTCAAGCTAACGCCCTGCTCTTTGCTCAGCATGCGCACAGAGGGAAGCCGGTCGCCTGTTTTCCAAACTTTTTCAGCGATCATCTGTTCGATGCGATCAGCTACGCGGATGTAGAGGTGGTCAGTTTGCATGATACAAAAATAAAAAATGATCTGATCTGGTCAAAAATAAAAAAACTGAAACTGTTTTGCAAAATTATATTTTCTCACCTTTGCGGCAGGAACATTGAAACCAAATATGCTGTTGCGTAGATTCGATATTTATTGTCCGCCCATTTAGTAGGTGTCTGCTCTTTAGCATAGGAAATTGTCTTAACTTTCGGGAAATCACCCGGCCATCACACACCCGATATGAAGCCGCTTACAAAAGCTTACATCGCGCTTGCTTTCGTATGTTTTGTTTGGGGAACGACCTACTTAGCACTAAGGGTCGGCGTCACCCACTTTCCTGCATTTTTATTTTCGGCCGTCCGGCAAACCATTGCAGGCATTTTATTAGTCACGATTGCTGTGGTATGGGGCAAAGAACGTCTATCTTTTGAAAAAGGCGCCATACGCTATGTTGTACCGGGCATTCTGATGATTTCTTTGGGAAATGGGCTGGTGGGTTGGGCGCAGCAATATATTCCAAGCGGATTGGCTGCCCTGATTTGTTCCATCATGCCCGTTTGGGTCGTGATCATCAACCTGTCGTCTTCCAAAAGCGACCGACCCAACTGGCAGATTGCGCTTGGATTAGCGTTGGGGTGCGCCGGCATGGCTGTCGTATTTCGGGATAACGTGGCAGATCTGGCCAACTGGGATTACCTGTTTGGAATAGTGCTGACTTTCGTCGCCACCCTGAGCTGGGCATTGGGCAGTATTTATGCCAAACAAAAACCAGGCAACAGTGGTTTGTTAGCCAATGCCGGGCTTCAATTGTTTTTTGGCGGCTTGGGTTTGTTTGCTTTCAGTTTGGCATTCGACGATTATTCCCGTTGGCACGGTTTTGTTGACGAGGGGATCTGGGCGCTGATTTATCTGGTCATTTTTGGTTCAATTGGCGCGTTTGCGGCATTCTCTTACGCTTTGTCGAAATTACCAGTTGGATTGGTTTCCATTTATGCTTATATTAACCCACTGGTAGCCGTATTTTTGGGCTGGTTGATATTAAGTGAAAAATTTAATCCCGCTGTTTTGGTAGCTTTGCTCCTAACTGTTGGCGGGGTTTTCATCGTGAACAAGGGTTACCGGGCACGACAGAAAATAGAATTTCCTTAACCAATACTCATACTCAAAAATTGATATTATGATTGTTACCAGCAACATCCAAATTCAAAAAACAACCCGATCGCGGGTTCCGGAGGTTGACTTCTCTAAACTTGAATTTGGAAAACTATCTACGGATCACATGTTCATTGCCGAATACCGCACCGATGAGTGGCAGGATGCACGCATTGTTCCGTTCAGCAATTTATCCCTCAGCCCTTTCGCACTTGGATTGCACTATGGCCAAACGATTTTTGAAGGCATGAAAGCCTTCCGGATGGCTGATGGCAGCATCTCTATTTTCCGCCCTGAAAAAAACCACGAGCGCTTCAATATTTCTGCACGCCGGATGTGCATGGCCGAAGTTCCAAAAGATTTATTCATGGATGCCTTGCACCAGTTTGTGGCGATTGAGCACGAATGGGTTCCCAAAACAGAAGGTTCTTCTCTGTACCTCAGGCCTTTTATGTTTGCTTCGGAGCCACGTCTGGGTGTAAAACCTTCTGATGAATACTATTTTATGATCGTCGCTTCTCCGGTAGGTCCCTATTATAGCCAGCCGGTAAAAGTAAAAGTAGAGACGGAATATGCGCGGGCAGCAGAAGGTGGAACGGGCTACGCCAAATGCGGTGGCAACTACGGCGGATCCCTTTACCCGGCTATGCTGGCCAATAAAGCTGGGTTTGATCAGGTGCTTTGGACCGACGCCAAAACCCATTCCTTCATTGAAGAATCGGGTACTATGAATGTGATGTTCCGGTTTGGCGATGTCGTGGTAACGCCTTCACTGTCTTCTTCGATCCTCGACGGTGTCACACGCGACAGCATCCTTACGTTGGCCGAAGATATGGGCTATGGTGTGGAAGAACGCGAAGTGCCGGTGGCAGAACTGGAACAACGCCTGCGGGATGGTTCGTGCAAAGAAGCATTCGGTGCCGGCACGGCTGCCCTCGTTGCGCCCATCGAGTACATTAACATCCATGGCGAATCTTATCGCCTGAACATTCAACCGGATGCGTTGATGTATCAGATCAAAAAACGCCTGACCGACATTCGCATGGGCAATACAGAGGATATTTACGGATGGAATTACATCGTTAAGCCGTAATTTCCGTTCTTGCATACTTTTCGGTAAGAAAAGTTTGATATGAAAAACAATACCGCAATGGTTGCGCAAAGCAAAATCCTGCGCAACCTGAACTCGCCCTGGAAGATGTGGCTCTGGTTTTGGTCAAAACTGCCCAGCCTTGTCTTCTGGGGCGTTCGTATTCAGCGCATTACACCGCAGCAGGGCGTGACCAGCATTCCCGCAGGCTGGCGGACGCAAAATCCTTTTCGCTCTACCTACTTCGCCGCCCAATGTGGCGCTGCGGAATTGTCAACCGGTACGTTAGCTATTCTGGCTGTGCAAAGCGCAACGACTCCGGTTTCTATGCTCGTCACTCAAGTTGAAGCAAGTTTTGTAAAAAAAGCAGTCTCCCGCATTACCTTTACCTGCGAAGGTGGCGAGGCGATTGCCGCTGCGGTACAAAAAGCGATAACAAGCGGGGAAGCGCAGGTCTTGACGGCCATTTCAACCGGTCGTCAGGAAGGGGGCGAAGTGGTTTCGGTCGTAAAGATTACCTGGTCTTTCAAAGCGAAGTCGCAATAGCGCCGTTTCGAAGGGCTTCCAATTGACGAACCTGCTGAATGAACTTGCGGCATTTTCCGGCGGGGTCGTTGGTTTTCATAAAAAACTCCCCAATCAAAAAGCCTTGGAAGCCAATGTTTTTCAAGGCAAAAACCAATTCAGGGTCGTCTATCCCACTTTCTGAAATGCAAACACTTTCTTTAGGCATCTTTTCAAACAATTGAAAAGAGGTTTGAACCGACACCTCAAAATTCTTTAAATTCCGGTTGTTAACGCCAACCGCATCTACCCATGGATTCCACCAGTCTAATTCTTCCTCGCTGTGGACTTCCATGAGGACGTCCAACCCCAGTTGTTTGGCTCGTTCCGCCAGCGACCGCAATTGCGTTTTTTCCAGATTGGCCGCAATGAGCAGTACGGCGTCCGCCCCGATTGCCCGGGCTTCTACCAATTGGTATTCATCAATGATGAAGTCTTTGCGCAGAATCGGGATGTTGACGGCAGCTCTCGCGGCGGTAAGGTCTTCGCTGCTACCGCCGAAAAATTGCGCATCGGTCAGGATGGAAAGCGCTGCTGCGCCTGCTGTTTCGTAACCGCATGTAATTTCAACGGCATCGGCGCCCGCAAAAATATCCCCTTTGGAGGGTGAACGGCGCTTGAACTCGGCAATAACCCCGGAAGTATTTTCCTGCAACAAAGCAGCGCGCAGGGAGCGGCGTTCGGCGTTGAACAACGGCCTGGCTTCCAGTTCGCGCAGTGGACAAGCTGCTTTACGGGCAGCTACTTCGCCGTGTTTTTCTGCAATAATAGTGTCTAAAATGTTCATGGCGATGGTGTTGCAATGAATAACAAGCGGAAAACCCTGAAAAAGTTGCAAGGTACACCTTGCCTTTGAAACATAATTGATATCGCGAACCTGTTTTGTCTATCGGATTACCTTGTGGTACATCCTTCATTGAAAAAAGTAGAAAAAGTGGCTTTTTTGCAATCGCGATCTTTTTCAATTTCTTATGTATGCTTTTAAACAAGCTTGTCTCTATGAAACACGCAGCAGTTTTCATTTTGCTTTTTTTTGCAACACAGATAGCTCAGGCCCAAAACGATAATCCCACTCCAATCTGGTTCGATATTCCGGAAACGGCTATTCCGCTCAGCGGCGAGCGCCAGATCAAGCCAAATCTCTACCGAACCGTTCGGGCAGATGCGAGCGCATTAAAAACCCTTCTTTTTTCAGCGCCGAATGAAGGCGTACGCCCGGTTGTGCAAAGAGAAGTGATCCTTGCTGTGCCGGTTCCAGATGGCGGGTTTCAGCAGTTTCGTGTTGCCCGCTACCAGATGATGGAACCCGAATTAGCTGCGCAATTCCCTGAAATCGGAACCTGGCACGGCGTCAGCGACGACAAAACCCTGTCTACCATCCGCTTAGGCTGGACGGTACGCGGATTTCATGCAACGGTATACAGCCGCGGAGGCAGCTATTTTGTGGACCCGTACAGCACCGGGAATACGACCGACTACGTGTCTTACTACAAAAAAGATTATCCGGAACCCGCAGAGGCTTTTGCTTGTCATACCGAAACCCTCATCAAAGAAAACCTGTTGCCAGAAATTGTGGACGAGGCCAAAGTCGGCGACTGCGTCTTCCGATCCTACCGCTTAGCGGTGGCAACCACGGGAGAATATTCCAATTTTCACAACGCGGAAGATCCTTCCGATGTAGATACAGTCCTCGCCTCGGTGGTTATCGCCGTCAACCGGGTGAACCAGGTGTACGAACGGGAGCTTGCGGTTCGGCTCGTTCTGATTGCCGGAACAACTTCCGTTTTTTATTACGATCCGGCCACTGATCCTTACACCAATGGCAATGGGGTTACTATGCTCACGGAGAATCAAAACAACCTGAATTTGGTGATCGGGTCAGCGAATTTCGATATTGGGCACGTATTCAGCACCGGTGGCGGCGGCGTTGCGACGCTAAACGGCCCTTGCGGCACCAGCAAAGCCCGGGGGGTAACCGGTTTGTCATCGCCTGTTGGAGATCCTTTTTACATTGATTATGTGGCACACGAGATGGGGCACCAGTTTGGCGCACGCCATACGTTTAACAATTCCTGCGATAACAACCGCAACAACAACACCGCGATGGAGCCCGGCAGCGGTTCCACCATTATGGCTTACGCCGGGATTTGCCCCCCCAATATTCAAAGCAATAGCGACGATTATTTTCACGCCGTCAACCTTCAGGAAATCAGGGATTTTGTCAGTTTCTTGGGAGGAAGCACCTGCGATACGCCAATTCCTTTTGACAACGATCCGCCGGTGGTGAATGACGTGCCCAACTACACCATCCCAATCTCCACGCCTTTTGTCCTTTCTGCCGTGGCTACCGATCCAGATGGCGATCCGCTGACCTACTGCTGGGAACAATGGGACAATGAAATCGGGGCGGTCATGCCGCCGGCTTCTGCCAATATGCAAGGGCCGATGTTCCGCTCTTTCTCTCCTTCTTCCTCGCCGCATCGGTATTTTCCGCGCCTGCAGGATTTGGTCAACAACGTTTCGCCGACCTGGGAGGTGCTGTCCTCCGTAACCCGCCCACTGGAGTTTCGGGTTACCGTCCGGGATTTTGCGGATATGACGGCGGGCTGTACGAAAGAAGACAACCTGTTTGTAAACGTCAACGCTGCCGCAGGTCCTTTTTTGGTCACGGCACCCAATACGGCAGTTACCTGGGCGGAAGGTCAAATGCATACTGTTATCTGGGAGGTAGCCTTAACTGATCAGGCACCCGTCAGTTGCGCCAATGTGGACATTTTTTTGTCGTACGACGGGGGCTTCACCTATCCAGTTACTTTGGCCGCAGGTGTACCTAATAATGGTTCCGCACAGGTCATCCTGCCTGCTGGCGCTACCAATACGGCCCGCGTTATGGTGAAAGGCGCCGGGAATATATTTTTCGATATTTCCAATACCAATTTCACGATTCAGTTGGGCGCTCCGGATTTTGCGATGGGCGCAACCCCTTCCAGCGCCTTGCTTTGCCCGGTTGGAAGTGCCGATTTCGATCTGGAGATTGTGAGTTTTGGAGGTTTTTCTGACCCGGTTACGCTGTCGGTCAGCGGCGCACCGGACAATACGACGGTTGCTTTCAGCACCAACCCAGTGGCACCCACAGGGAGTTCCGTGCTCATGATCGGCAACCTGGCGATGGCGACGCCCGGAGTGTACCTCCTCACGGTAACGGGTGCAAGCATGGGAAATATCAAAAACATCCCCATCCTGCTCACGATTCTGGAGGTTCCGGCTGCAATTGCCCTGACTGCTCCGGCTAATGACGCAACGGATATTGTGCTGTTTCCCACCCTGAGTTGGACTGGCGATATCAATGCAAATGGGTATGAGTGGCAAGTTTCAACGAGTCCTGCTTTTTCGGGCACTGTTGCTTCGGGAACAAGTTTTGGCACGACTGCGCCAGTCAGCGTTGAACTGCCTGGAGGAACGCAGCATTATTGGCGGGTAAGGGGTTTGGGAATCTGCGGCGGTACTGGCGCCTGGTCTGCCATCCGAAGCTTCACAACGGTTCCCTGCCTCGTTTTTAACAGCGTAAATGTCCCGGTTTCCATTTCTGGAATTGGCATGCCGGTTGTGAATTCCACGCTCACCATCACGGAAAACGGCACGTTAACGGATGTGAATGTGGTGGGTTTGAGCGGAACGCATTCCTGGATAAGCGATCTGCGCATCACTTTAGTCAGTCCAAATAATACCGAAATACTTTTGTTTGACCAGCCCTGTATGGATCAGGACAACTTCAACCTCAACTACGACGCGCAGGCGGCTACCTCTACCCTACCCTGTCCGCCCGTTGGCGGAGGCACTTACCGGCCTGTTGGCACCTTGAACAGCCTAAATGGTCAGGAAATTAACGGAGTCTGGACGCTGCGTATAGAAGATTTACAGAATGAGGACGGCGGCCAGCTAAGTACCTGGGGTATTCGGGTCTGCCCCACAGCATATTCCGGCATTTTGCCGGTAGAGTGGCTGGAGTTTCAGGTAGAAGCGGTGGAGCAGCAGGCTCGGTTGAGTTGGGCGACTGCGTCGGAATCGAACAACGCAGGTTTTGAAGTGCAGCGGCAAACCGCACAAACTGAAACTTTTTTGCCTATTGCGTGGATTCCCGCCCAAGGTGATGGGCACAGCCGGACCGATTATCATTTCACTGACCTGGAAACGCCCAAAGGTTTGCCGGTTTATTACCGGCTGCGGCAATTGGATCACGACGGACAGGAGGATTATTCCGTGATCCGAAGCCTGACTTTGCCGGCAGACAATCAGGCTGGCTGGCGCTTGTTCCCCAATCCAGCACAGGGGTATTGTGTGTTTGAATCCAACAGCGAATTAATGTTCACAGAGGTCATCGTCTCTTTGGTGAATGCACAGGGGCAAGTCGTCTTACAGGATCGCTTCAGGAACCCGCGTTTTGAATTAGA
The DNA here is from genome assembly GCA_038323375.1 of Chitinophagales bacterium. GTDB lineage: Bacteria > Bacteroidota > Bacteroidia > Chitinophagales > Saprospiraceae > JABWAJ01. Next base: position 73,742 of record JBBQGV010000008.1, on the reverse strand, counting down.
CCTGACCGGTTTGCCTTCCGGAATTTACCAGGTGCAGGTGCAGGGAGAAGGATCGTTTTGGGCAGGCAGGATGATTAACTTAGTTCCATAACCATATTTACCCGTCATCTTAGGGGAAATCTTTACCGAATTTCAGAAAAAACCTACCATATATCATTATATAGGATGCAATGCTGAGCTTTCCGTATATTTGTTTATGCCTGATCCTGTCACAAGGCACACTTTTTTGGCTTATCCAAAAAGAGCAGCGATAGTTTGCTGGTGATAGTTGCCGGGAAGACTTACCGGAGCACATAAAAAGGACTCCAGTAGATGAACAGCACTATAAAAAAAAAAATGGGGATTACAGATTTGCGAATACAGTTGATCTGGCCGTTTTGCTGTGCTTTTGCAGCGTTCGCAAGTTCAATACCCGAAGAAAAAATCCCTTCTGCCATGTTTTTAACAACCTGTCCCAGTGCCGATGCTACCCTGACGGAAGTCAACAGTTCCAATTGTTGTTATAGCCTGCAATTGTCTCTCGAGCCAGGAAACGGGTATACGGCTGTTGAAACCGTGCTGATCACGCCGGGCGTATTGTACAGTGCCATCCAATATGACCTTTCGGGAGGCTGGTACTACTATTTTTCAGCTCCCCAAGGGCTGATCTGGGAACGGGCAAGCGGCTCCTTACCCATTGGCAATACACCGCTCTTTGATTTTTGCATCTCAGGCGATGTGACCACTGAACCGGCTAAAATTGTCGTATCCTGGATGGTCAACAACATCCGGATATGCACCGATACCCTGGAGTTGCCCTGCAGCCGTTGCTTAGAAATAGAACCAGAAAGCCTTACTTGTCTGGCAGACAGCAACAGCCAGTATATTTTTCAATTCACCAATCATTCTGAATTTAATGTCAACAGCCTGCGCATCACGGAGCCCCCGGGGCAGGATCTGATTGTGGAAGATGCATTTTCGCTGCTGCCGTTGCTTGCTCCCGGAGACTCGCAAACCCTGAGTTTAACCTTGCGAAGCGGAGCAGAAGATCAGGCGTCCATCTGTTTTGATGCGACATCAAGCCGGCACCTCGAAGGCGTTGGGAATGTCGAATGCTGCACGATTACGCACTGTTTTGAAGGGCCGGAATGCGACCGTTGCTGCACGGATTTTGGTCAATTTGAAGCAGATGTTGCAGCGGGATTTAACGTCGCTGCGGATTGCGAAGCCGATTCTTTGATTGTTTCCGGCGACAAGTTGAGCAATTGCGACCTGGTACAATGGCGCTTATTGAATTTAAGCGCCGGAACGAGTATTGGCGGCGTCTCGCAAGGCAATATCCCGATCGTCTTCAGCTTTTTGGGCGGTACCAACTACGAATTGTGTATGACTGTAACGCGGCAGGACGCCAACGGCGTAGACTGCTACCCGGAACCCACGCTCACCTATTGCGATACTTTGCTGTTTGATTGCCCCTGCGTTGACAGCAGCCATATCAACTGGGATTATGAGTGCCCGGCTGAAATAGAATTGGTCTGCGGCTGCGACAGCATGACCTACGTGAACGATTGCGCAGCGCTGAACTGGAGTGGGGTGGAAAGCTGGACGCCCGGGGAATGCCACGATCCGCCGGCAGGCACTATTTCACTGAATGTCACCCCGATAGGCGCCCAGGCACAACTCGACTGGACTACCGGCCAGGGCAATGTCAGCTATCGTTTTTTTATCGTCCAGCGGCGGTTGTCCGGCGGGCTTTGGGTTACATTGGCGGTCGTTTCGGGTCTAACTTTTTCTTTTCTCGACCCGACTCCCGGTGCCGGATTGAACCTATACAGGATTGTCGGGGTGACCTACCCGGGGAAGCCGGTATTTAGCAATGTGGACGATTTTTTGATCACCGATCTTACTGAAACAGCAATTGCAGGACACTGGCATGTTTGGCCCAATCCGGCCGGCAACCAGCTCCGGATTACAGCGGAATACGAAGGCGAAGCAGCGCTATCTCTGATCAATGCAGATGGGAGTATGCGCAAATCTGAATCGCGGCACTTTGTGCGGGATCAGGCATTGCAAATAGACATCAGTACTTTACATCCCGGCGTGTACCTGTTGCGCCTGCGCCGGAATGATGGCACAATAGTCGTTCAGCGCTTTGTGAAAATGTAAGCCAACGCGAATTCACGACGAACCGTACGAACCGTTACTTTTGAAAAATGAACAACACAAGTTTTAAATGATTCAAAACCAATGCCATGAAAAAAAAGCTACTATTTCAACTAACGCTGGCCATGATGACGATCATGGCTGTTACAAGCGCTTCGGCGCAGGATTGCCTATTAGGAACGGTATACAATGACCTTGACCTCGATTGCGTTCAGGATCCCGGAGAAGCTGGTATTCCTGGCGTTACGATGGTTCTGATCAGCAGCACCGGTATTGTAACAGAACAGATCACCAACGATACCGGGTTTTATTTGTTTTGCGGCCTGGTAGCCGGAGACTATATTTTGTTGACGCAAACCGGTTCGCCCAACCTCGAACCCAATCCGGCCACTCAAACTGTGACCGTACCCGTTGACCAATCTATAGTGGATGTTGATGTCTGTGTAACCGACTTGAGCCTGTTGGGCGTTATTGCAGGCAGCGCTTTCATTGATTTGAATGCCAATGGCCTTCGGGACATCTTTGAACCTTGCTTAGTGGATTTCCCAGTCACACTTGTTGACGGCGTTGGAGGATCGGTTACCATCAATACCGATGCACAGGGGATGTTTCGGTTTACCCGATTGCCCTCGGACAGCTACGTTGTAAGCATGGTGGCCAATATTCCCAACACAGAATGGGTATCCGGGCCTTCTCTGGATGTTGGATTGATGCAGGGGCAAATTGTGAATAACATTCGTTTTGTACGTCGCCCTATGGTAGGCTTTGGGTCTATCATTGACGTCATTTGTTTTGACCTCAATGCCGATGGCCTGAATGACCCGCTTACAGAACCGCCCCTTGGCGGCATACCGGTGCAGTTGTTGAATTTGCAGGGACTGGTGCTTGCCACTTCCGTCTCCGACAGCAAAGGCGTTTACAGCTTTATTGGCATCCCGCCAGGAGAATACAGGGTGCAGGCGCTGTTCAACCCTGAAGATTATACGCCCACCACGCCTACGACTTACGATGTTATTCTTCCGGTTAATGAATTTCGCAGGCCCGGGCCTTTTTATGGGCAACCGCTGCGGAAAATATTTAAGTGTGGGATGGCTGCCAGTACGTTTGGATCTGAGCGACACGGCACTAAAGTACTGGCGGTGAAAGATATAAGAGACCGATCCTTAGCTCCGGTGGGCGTTGGAACACCCTGGGTTCCAATAGACATCAGCAAACCTAATTGGGACATTACGACGTTAGGAGAAATTTTCGGAATTGCGCTGGACGAAGAGTTTAATCTTTACGTATCCGCTGCCACCATTCCTACTTACTCAGATGTATTCAGTATTGCGAATGGCAAACCGCTGATTTATCGGATAGAACCTTATACCGGTACTGTATCCGGACTAACTTTTGCAGCGCCGGCAACTACAGTTGGAACCACCAACGTGTTGAATAACAATACCGGATTGGGCAATATCTGCTCGAATGGAAATGGCTTTTTGTATGCGACGAACTTGTCGGATGGCAACATTGTCGTGATCGGTGATGCAGGCCATGCTACTCCCGGGCAGGTCATTCAAAATTATGACGTAACTTCTTTTGCGCCCGGTAGTCTTGCTTCCTGGCGCTTTTGGGGGATTGGTTACAACAAATTAGAAAACAGGCTCTACTTTTCTGCTCCTCCTTCAGCAGGTACGGTGAGGATCTACTCGATTCTACTAACTGGCGCAGGTACAATTCCTGCTGCCTCCGAACAATTTGAATTCTCATTTTCAGGCAATTATGATATTGCGGATATTGCATTTTCACAGGATGGCGTCAGGATGCTTATAGCTGAACGGGGAATTAATTATTCTTATACCCACAATGCAAGGGTTTTTCAGTATTTCGGTTCTACCGGAAGTTGGGGATCACCGCAGCAAATTTATGTTGGTGGATACGGAACAGGTAAAAATTCAGCTGGCGGTATTGATTACGCTTACGAAAGTTTTCCGGGAGATGCCCCTCTGTCCGATGAGTGTGAACCTTTTATTACTGCCTCCGGCGATGCGCTGAATTTTCCGTCACCCGCAGTTTATGGGTATTCCATTCTTCCCGCTTCCGGCAATTTACAGCCCACGTGTTGTGGTGCTGATCCTGCTGATTTTGTGGGTCTCAACGGCATCATTATTGACAATGAAGGAATAAATGACGGCGGCGACAAAGCCTACGTAGGCGATGTTGAGGTCTTTGATTGTCCTTGTCGCTTCGACAACGGCTGCGACGAATTATTCGACCTCGTCATCACACCGACCCAAAGCATTGACGGCCACTGCTGCCTGATCCTCGACTATACCAACAACGGCAGCGAAACCGTGTATGGTGTGGAATTGGTAGGATTGGACGGGGTGACCTTCAACAATACCTATACTCCCGGCCCTGGGTTGATCACCCCCAACTTTGGTGCCAACAACGTCACCTTTGTACCATCGGGTTTTGTGCCCATGCCAGCCGTTACTAATCTGGTAAACGGCCTCTGCGTTGAGGACATCAATGCCACACCGCAATACATCTTAGTCAACTATTTAGATGCTGCTTACCAGGTCTTTTGTACAGACACGATTCCCGTATTTTGCGAACCGGAGCAGACTTGTCTGTATATCGTGAGTGACACGCTCGTTTGCGATTCTTTGGGGTATAAATACATTGTCAATGTATCGAACCCGGCAGCAGCAGACTTTTCGGTAGGCTTTATAAAATTTAACATCACACCGCCGATACCTGGTGCGACCTATATTCCTAATCCCCCTGAGTTTATCCTTTCCCCTGCGTTAGCGCCGGGAGATACGACCATGCTGATGTTCTGGATTCAAACGAATCAGGATTTATTCGGCGATTCGCTTTGCTTTATCCTCTCTGCGCACGACGGGCCTGAAGAACGCCTCTGTTGTGCCGAAATTGATACCTGCATTGCTTTCCCGCTCTGCGACCCCTGTCCTTATGTGGATGCAGATATTGTTCCCGTTTCGGACGTTCAGGCCGTGGAATGTTGTTTTGAACTGATCATCACGGATACCTTTACCCTTGATCCGACGCTATTCCAATCCATACAAACAACTATTTTAACACCTGGAATCACCTTCAACGGGTTGATTACCTTACCTGCGCTGCTCGACGGCTGGAATGTGACGCACCTCGTCACGAATACGGACTTGCTCTGGACCCACAACAGTGGCATGGTTCCGAACGACATCGGTTACAACCTGTTCGATTTTTGCGTGGAGGGAACCACGTCAACCGATTCCATCTACATTGCCATTAATTGGATTGGTGCCGACAGCACGGTGATTTGTACGGATACCCTGGCGATTTATTGCCCGTTCTGCCTCACCGTCATCAACGACACATTGACTTGTCTCACAACCGTTGACGCGAATGGGGTGGTGACGCAGGAATACGTCTATACTTTCCAGGTGCAAAACTTTTCGCCGTTCCCGGTAAATACCATTGGTATTGTAGAAATACCATCCGGCAATACCAACATAACACCGGACGTGATTACCATTCCGACCATCCCTGCTTTCCCGCCGGGCGGCACTTCCATTCCGATATCCATTGTAATTGACGGGAGTGCAGGCCCAATCAGCGATTTTTGCTTTGACATTGTGTTAAGACAAGTCATTCAGGACTCCATAGACATTACCTGTTGTTATGCGACCCATTGCATCGAATTACCGCCGTGCGACAGCCTGTCTGATTTCCTCTGCCCCGACCCAGCTTTGGTGAGCAGCCTTCCTTGCACACTGGAATTTTTTCCGGTATGCGGGTGCAACGACGTTACTTATTCCAATATCTGCCGCGCCAGCAATGCCGGGGTCACGATTTGGACTCCGGGCGTCTGCGACTCCATGATGTTGTTCCAGGATCCCAGGTTGAACCTTCAGGCAACGCTCCTTGAAAATTTTAGGGTGCAATTGGACTGGGGCCTGATCGCAGATCGGGGCTTCGAGTTTTTCTCCTTGCTGGAAATTTACGAAGATGGCGCTTCAAAAACCATAGCAACTTTGCCTTTCAGCGAAGGATTGGCAAAGTACGATTTTCTGGACGAGCAGACCAATTCGGGTGTTAACCGCTACCGGGTCATTGCCACCAATTCTATGGGCATTCCAATCTTCAGCAACATAGCTGAGATCTTTGTTCAGGATATTTTGGACGGAGACATTACCCTTCGTGTATTCCCGGTTCCGGCCAGCAACAGGTTATTTGTGGCTTCCAGTAAAACCGGATTCTGCGACCTCAGCATCCTGCATGCCGATGGGCGTGTGATGCCTTTGAAACAATACCACTTGAACGGTGCGCCGGTTGCCATTGACATCAGCGGCTTGCCCGCCGGCGCTTATTCTGTGCAGTTGCGCTACACGGACGGCGTGTTTGTGCAGCAGCGCTTTGTAAAAGTGGAATAATAAGCCTGCCCGCAAACGGGCTTATTGGCAATATGACATTCAGGCGATCAGGGCAACTTGGTCGCCTGAATGTTTTTTTACCTATCTTTGCTCAAAAACCGGAAAGATGTTCAAGAGGCTATTATTTTCTGTTTTTGGAATGGCATGTCTTGCCCAGGTCGCGTTTGCGCAATTGTCCAAAGCCAACGTCTATGTTTTCGACCTGAAACGCGTCGCCGATACGGCATGGACGGTTTCCAAACCACGCTACCTGACTTACTTCAACGAGTTGGGCTACAACAACCAGCCGTCGTTTTTCAGCAACAACGAGCTATACATCACTGCAAAAATGCCAAACAGCAACCAAACCGACATCTATTTGTTCGATTTGGATAAAAAAACCAAGCTGCGCGTGACCGATACGCCAGAAAATGAGTTTTCGCCGATGCGCATGCCCGATTACTACAATTTTTCGGTGTTGCGCCAGCAAGTAAACGGGCGGGATACCCTCCAATACCTGTGGCAGTATCCGCTGGATCGTTCGCACGGTGGCAAAGCGGTTTTCAAATACACCGAAAAAATAGGCTACTACACCTGGTTAAATGGATCCCAGGCGGCGGTGTATGTGCTGGATAGTCCGAATAATTTCCTTGGAATTGCCGACATCCGAACCGATAAAGTGACGCCGGTTGCAACCAATATTGGCCGGTGTTTGATGCAAATGACCAACCGCAACTTAGCTTTTGTTCAAAAAAGCGACTTGGGCGACACCTGGATGCTGATGGAAAAAAATCCATACCAACTAAGCAAACCGGCAACGCCCATCGTAAACATGCTGACAGGCTGCGAAGATTTTGGCATCATGCCCGATGGCACCTTCCTGGCAGGACGTGGCAGTAAATTGTACAAGTTTGACCGCCGCAAAGACCAGGACTGGATTGAAATCGCCGATTTGTATTTGTACAATATTTTCAGCATCACCCGGATTACGGTGAGCAATGATTATAAAGTCGCCATCGTGACGCAATGAGTTTCGGCTAAACGAAATTTTTTAGACTATGAATGACAATCTAATCATCGTGGGCATCAATGCACCTCGTCAACATCAGGCGATCATTGCGAAGCTGGTCTATGGCTTAATGGAACTTTATATGGCTGGCCGTACTACGCTTTTTCCTTATCCTGAGACCATGATTGATGAAAGTCAAACCAGTCCTGTACCTGATGTCATGCTGGTGGATATCGCAACCGACCTCACGAAGGTAATTATTGAAATCACACATACGCAAGGTGTGAAAAAAGACCTGCAAAATATGCAGCAACTGATGCAGGAATATGAAGTACCTTAAGGCTTTGTCTATGATTATAAGCGCAGTATATGGTACCGTTGCGACTTGAGTACAAAAAAACCGGAAGAGCAAAACGCGTATTGTAGCGCTATCCACGCCAGTTTGAACGACTTTTTGAAATAATGTACGGCATGAGCGCCAAAAGAATCGTTAATCCAGTAGAATATACCTTTTTAGAGGGCCCCAAAAGCAGGAGCTACGAGCTAAGCTTCGCGTTTCGTGTCTTTTTTCAGTTTATAAAAGGCATGCGGAATCTACATTTTGTCGGGCCGTGCATTACCGTCTTTGGGTCGGCTCGGTTTAAAGAGGGTTCTCCTTATTATGAAAAGGCCCGGGAAGTGGGGCGCGCCATTGCAGAACTGGGCTTTACCACCATGACCGGTGGGGGTCCCGGCATTATGGAAGCGGCCAACCGGGGTGCGTTCGAGGCAGGCGGGCGCTCGGTGGGGTGCAATATCGAATTGCCTTTTGAGCAAAGCCCCAATCCCTACATGCAGACCTGCATTTCGATTCGCTATTTTTTTGTGCGAAAAGTGCTGTTGCTGAAGTATTCTTATGCCTTTGTTGTGATGCCGGGGGGCTGGGGCACGATGGATGAAATGTTTGAAACCCTGACGCTGGTACAAACCGGTGTGATTCACAACTTTCCGGTCGTGCTGATGGGCAAAGATTATTATCAGCCCCTGATGGATTATCTTCACTTCATGGCCGCGCAGAAAACCATTTCCGAATCAGATTTGCAATACGTTAAGTTGACCGACGACATTGAAGAAGCAATGGCTCATATCCGGGCATACATCCTCACTAATTATCAGATAAAAAAGCGCAATAAACCTGTTTGGTGGTTGTTTGAAAAGGCTTAGAATCACAAACAAGTGCCTAACAAAAAAGCGCAACCCAAATCCTTAAAGGATATGAGATCGCGCTTCAAAATTCCCTAAAATCACCCGAAAATGAATCTTGAAAAAGCCCGGACGATATGCACTTGAGCTACGCTCCCTTGCTTTTACAACACAAAGTACCGCAACTTCCAATTAGTAAACATTGACCTTGGTCACTAACCGGATTGACTTTCGACGCATTTACTCAAATGTTAAAAAAGTGCAGAACAGATCCGTTAAACTGACCAACGCGCATCTGATTAAGAAAATGAAATTACATGCCGGAATATCTATCCAACACCGGGAATAATCACTTGACAGAGGAAGGCATTGCCGCTTGCGCTGAAGCGCTCCTGAACGAAAATTCTGACGATTCGCTTCAGGAGTTCCAAGCCCACCTTGAAACCTGCGAAGTGTGCCGTCGGGAAGTGGTGGAATTATACGGGCTGATTGCCACCATGCCGCCGGAAAATCAGGAGGACCAGAAGGATCAGGAAGCCGCGGATCAACCTGTTCCCGCTCGTGGTTCGGCTCCCCGTTTACACCGCGCATGGCGTTGGTCGCTGGTTGCTTTAACGGCTCTGCTGGCTTTCTGGGTTTATCAAATCACCCAACAAACGCCCTTGTCTTTGCCCCCCGGCAATAACGTGCCGATGCCTTCTCCGGAACAATTGCTAACCCCCCAGCAAAAGCAGGATCGCCCGGTTGCAGAAACAATCGCGCCGGATCGGGCAGTGCCGGAACAACAGGAGCCGGATTTGTATGCAGCCAATTTCGTGCCTTCTGATCAATTGGAAGGTTTGAGTGGCGAAGTGTTCAGAAGTGGCGGCTTCGAAGCTTTGTCGCCTGCACTAAATCAGGTTTTTAGTCCCGGATCAACCCTTCCTTTTCAATGGAAGCAGGAGGCAGAACAATCGCTGCAACTTATCGTGCTGGACAATCTTGGAAAAGAATTATTCCGCAAAGCCATATCTGCGGCCAATTTTGAATGGACCACACCGAAGCGACCGGGATTGTATTACTGGAAATTGGAAAGCGAAGAAGAATTGTTGTATACTGGTAAGTTTTTACTGAAGTAATACAACGGTAGCATCTTTTCAACCCTCTGTTATTCAACTCTTTTTTTCATTGATAAAAACAAACAAATTATGAAACTAAAACTTGTACTCCCTTTGATGATGCTGCTCGGGGCATTGGTTCCGGCGAAAGCCCAAATCACCCTGACCGTTGCTGACGCTCCCGCTATTGGTGATGCGTTCAATTACGCCACCGATACCCTCCCGCAAAATGTAAGTATTGGAGAACCTGGCGCCAACCAGACCTGGGATTTTTCAAACCTGCAAGCACACTTCACCAGTACCATTGGCATCATTAGTCCGACCCAGGCGCCAAACAGCGAAGACTTCCCAACGGCAAATTTAGCCCAGGCATTAGATGATGGCTCTTATGGCTTTGCGTCGGTTACCTCGTCTGGCGTGATTGCGCTAGGCTCGTCTCTGGATTTATTTGGGAATGACGATTACGTTTCCGTAATATTCGATCCTGTTCAAACGATTTTTGCGTTTCCGACTACTTTTGGAACTACCTTTTCCGGAGCGTATGGATTTACGCTGACCTTAGACGGCTCTATTTTTGACGTGGACTCCATTCGGATACAGACCGAAGCGACACAAAACATAGAGACGGATGCTTATGGCACCCTGATTTTGCCGACCGGCTCCTACCAGGCGCTGCGGCAGCGGGTTGAAACGGTGACGGAAAACGCCATTTTCGCTTTGTTTTTCGGCACTTGGCTTCCTTTGGAAAACAGTATAGACACCAATATTACTTATCAATGGCTCACCGAAGAAGCCAAAGGCCAGGCATTGACCGTAGAACTATCAGAGGATGCCATCACCTCAGCAACCTGGTTACAATCGGTGGGAACGTTTGTTTTGGCACCCGTTGCGAATTTTACGTTCGAACTACCAGGGGGTGGAGAAGTGCAGTTTGCCGATCAGTCTTCCAACGACCCCACCGAGTGGAGCTGGGATTTCGGTGACCTGAGCACCAGCAACCAGCAAAACCCTGTGCACACCTACACCAACAGCGGTACCTACGAAGTATGCCTCACCGCAACAAACTCCGGGGGCACCTCTTCTTCCTGCCAGGATATAACCGTAACGATCGTTGCAAACGAAGAAGTGGAAAGCCGTGTCACAATGAAGGTTTTCCCCAATCCGGCTGGCAATTGGATCACTTTTGAAACTAAAAACCTTCCATCGCACAACCTGTATCTTAATATTCTGAACTTGTCGGGCCAGCAGGTGTTCAATACTGCGCTTGACGGCAACCATACCCTCGATATAAGCCAGTTTGCAGCGGGGTCGTATTTGTACCTGCTTCGCAACCAGGATGGGCGGATTGTTGCAGAAGGGCGCTTTGAGAAACAGTAACCAACTAACAAATGATAGAATTTTCCCGGTTTGAATTAGCCAACGGTCTTCGGGTTTTGGTACACGAAGACGACACGACGCCCATGGCCGCAGTGAATGTTTTGTACGATGTTGGCGCACGCGATGAATCGCCGGACAAGACAGGTTTTGCGCATTTATTTGAACACCTGATGTTCGGGGGGTCGCTCAATGTTCCTGATTTTGATGACCCCATCCAGTTGGCCGGCGGAGAAAACAACGCCTTTACCAACAACGATATGACGAATTTTTACGATACCCTGCCCGCGCAGAACATCGAAACGGCTTTTTGGCTGGAATCGGATCGCATGCTGAGCCTGAATTTTGACGAGCAGGTGTTGGACGTACAGCGCAAGGTTGTTGTGGAAGAGTTTAAGGAAACCTGTCTGAACGAGCCTTATGGCGATATGATGCATTTGTTGTCAGATCTGGTTTACAAACAACACCCTTATCGTTGGCCAACCATTGGGTTGGTACCTGCGCACATCGAAGGCACAACCATGCCGGACGTCAAGCAATTCTTTTTTCGTTATTACCGGCCTAATAATGCCATTCTTGTGGTTTCGGGCAACGTGAAAACGGAGGAGGTTCTGGCGCTTGCAGAAAAGTGGTTTGGCGATATTCCGCGTGGAGAAGTGCCGCCCAGGAATTTACCAGCGGAACCGGAACAAACGGAGTTCAGGCAGTTGACTAAAGAAGCCAATGTGCCCGTGGACGCGATTTATTTAGCCTTCCGGATGGCTGCCCGTTCAGACCCGGATTTTTACATAACCGATTTGCTGTCAGATATATTATGCACCGGCCCTTCTTCGCGGCTCTACCGGCATTTGCTCAAAGAGCGGCAGTTGTTTTCCGGCATTGATTGTTTTGTTTCTGGTTTTATAGACCCCGGCTTGTTCATTATTGAAGGCAAACCTGCCGAGGGTGTTTCGCTGGAAGCCGCCGCCGCCGCGATCTGGGAAGAATTGGATAAGCTGAAGAATGAGTTGATTGCCGGCCCTGAATTGCAAAAAATCAAAAACAAGGCAGAAAGTAACCTCATTTTTTCTGAGATGAGCGCGCTGAACAAAGCGATCAACTTGGCTTGTTTTGAACTGTTGGGCGATCCCGATCTGATCAACAAAGAGGCAGAAATTTACCAGCAAATCAGCGCCGAAGACCTCCAGCGGGTCGCGCAGCAAATATTGCGCCGGGAGAATTGTTCTCAGCTATGTTACATCGCCAAACCGCAAACGTAGGGTGCGACCCTCGCGGTCGCCCTCCGGAATAAAACAGAGGCAAGTATTGCAAAAAACAAAAGGCAATTTAGTTTCGGTTATTTCAAATTGATATCATCCGAAACTAAATTGCCTTTTCACGGTGCAACGCAAGCTTTGCCAATTCGCTCTGCGTTTCCCGGGACAAGCTTTGCCTTTGCCCTACTCCTTCCCCTCGTCGCTTTTCATTTTAAATCCAAAAGTTCTGGACAAGCTGAATCCCAGACGAAAATCGCCATTGCTCCACTGGCCGGTATTGTAAGGAATGTAATCCGTTTCCGTAATGCCCGTTGCGTTCGTCAGGTTGATCTGGAAGGTATTGCAACCGGTTTTGAATTCTAAACCCAGGCCGTAAATCGGGTAATATCCCTTGTCGGTGGTGCGGGTTTCAGCAATTGGGAAGGTCGCATCGGCAACAACGCCCAACCATTTAGTAGCCTGCACCCGTGCGCCCACCCCGGCGCTAAAAATGCCTTGGTCGTCATTTTCCGGTACAAGGTTGCGGTGGGTGTATGCGCCTGAAGCTTGTACCGCAATTCGGTCGGAGAATTTTCTGGCCACCAGCACCTGGCCGTGGTACGCTAAACGGTGGTTAAATTTCGGAAAGCTGTTGATCACGTCTGTTTCGCCTTCCACTTTCTTTTCGGTAGACAGGGATGCCAAACCGGACAGGGTTACCGAGACGGGCGCTCCGCCGCTTTCAGCCTGGCGCACCAGCCGGTATTTCAGCGATCCGTTCAGCAATTGGCGCATCCCTGCTTTACCATCTGACATAAAGCCGTTTCCTTTAGCCCGGGACAAACCAACGCTCAGGTTTTCCGTAGCGCCATATTCCACGCCCAATGCGAAGTCGCTCAGGGTTTCCAAGCCAAAAAATGTTTCGCCTATATTTTTAAAATCGAGCATTTCGCCAAACCGCTGGTTCAGGCGAACCTCTAATTTCCCTTTTTCTATTACTTCAACAGAAGCCATATTCACCAATCGGGTATCACGGAACGTCTGGCTTACCAGCGTCGTTGGCATCGGAGCGGTTTCTTCCTGCGCATAGCAATTGCAGAGGGCAGCAACCGCTAAAGCAGCAGTGCATGTTAATTTTCGGATCATGTCGTGATAATTTTAAAGTGTAGTTTAAGGATATTGTTTCAATGATCTTATCGTATACTAAAATTTGGGTTCCTTGTTACAAATTTGATCATTTTTTTACCAAAACACAAAATCTTAGATCGGGAATAATGAACAATATTCCTCCACTTGTTGTATATTTAACTGGACTAATTTTAACTTTGTCCCTGAAATTTTGCTCAAATTTAAAACAAAAATATATGTATCCGATACAACTTACCATCTCAATGGCTAAAGACCTCAACGATGAGGGCTTCAAAAGCTTAGTCACTTCCGACGACGTCGTGGAAGCGCTTGATATGCAGGAAGGCACCACATTGGTTGTCGTTAATTCGGTTTGCGGTTGTGCGGCTGCAAATGCGCGTCCAGGGGTCAAAATGGCGATTCGCCACGAGAAGCGCCCTGAAAACTTAGTTACCGTTTTTGCAGGCGTGGATCAGGAAGCTACCGGCAAGGCGCGCGAATTTATGCTGCCTTACCCGCCGTCTTCTCCAGCGATTGCCTTGTTTAAAGATGGAAAGCTGGTTCACTTCCTCGAACGCCACCACATCGAAGGCCGCTCGGCAGAGATCATCTCTGAAAACCTTAAAATGGCTTTCGACCGGTATTGCTAAGCGTCAGATAACTAAAAAACAAAAACAGACCATTCCGATTACCGGAATGGTCTGTTTTTGTTTTGTGTCCGCGCATTTAGTCCCCAGTCCGGACTTTAGCGTTCGAAAGCAAGGCGTGTTCTGCCCCAAAAACGAGAGTTCGTTTCGACTCCGCTCAACGACAGGTCATTGAGCGGAGTTGAAATGAACGCAGCTATCGGACTATAAAGACAGACACTAATTCGTTACTGCCGTTGCGGCATTGACGATCCCCCACCCAAACTCGCCATTGCGACCCGGATAAAACTGCGAAGCGTTTTTCATACGATTTAGCACCTGCGCGCGTGTTTGTGAAAGGTTTGTTGCCCAAACCAACGCCGCAATACCAGCTGTGGTGGCCGTCGCTGCCGAAGAGCCTCCGACATAAGCGGGCGGATTGCCGCTCATCGCCAACGTGAGTGAGGTGCGCGCATCGCTTACACTGCGCTGCATAACGGCCACAAAATCAACTTTACTGCCGGAGTGGCAAGTATTGCATTTCACTAAAGAGGCGCCGTCTTTGACCCCGGTGACCGCCACAACTTCATCCATGGTAGCCGGAAAAATTACGCCAACCCAAGTGGTGAACCAGGTAGAAGTGCCAGCGGCGGAGAACAACAGTTTACCCATGCCATAAGCATAATAAACGCCGTCGGCCACCTGGCTGCTCCAGAAAACATCGCCAATGGACATGCTGATGATTTTTACCCCGCTGTTATTCCCCGCAATCACCAACGCATTAGCGACGCCAGTTTTTTCGCTGCTGCTGTTTATAATTACATCGCCTGTCCCACGGATAGCCAGCAAATTTGCTCTGTACGCAACGCCTACCGACGCACCCCCACTGCCGCGCGGCGCCGTGGCTAATCCGGCCATTTGGGTGCCGTGCCCGCACTGATCGTTGGGACCGTCCGGAGCAGCCCAGGGCCACCAGGAACTTACATAAGTGCCCATGCGCGTGATGCTGCGCCCGGTGGATTGCCCGGATGCAAATTCGCTGCCAAGTTTTGTTTGGTTGGGCGAAGTGCCCGTATCAATGATTGCTATGGTGATTCCTGCGCCGGTGCTCGTGTTCCAGGCGGTAGGAATACTTGCGTTGTAAAAATTCCAAGGCACTTTTACGCTTGGGCTGACCGTGACAAAATCGGCCGTTGGAATGCTGCTGGCTGCTGAGTTGCTGCAACCGGCGTCGCTCCGGTAAGTGATTTGGTCTTCTCCTTCATTGGTAAAACTGTACCCGGAAGGTTCTACGTAGCGCACTTCCCGCATTTGACGCAGGGCAGCGAGGACGCGCTCGCTCGTGATGCGCATGTTGATGAAAGGCAGCGTGCCATTTTCCGTCAGCGGCATCAGCGATGAGGCAGTGAATTTTTCGTTGGGGAAGTCTCGGTTCATTTCTTCAACCACGAAGTTGATGATTTTTTGCCGAGCCGTCTGCCAGGCATCTTCGCTGATGTCAATGAGGTGCATGCGCTCTTTGATGTCGCCTTCGTTGGCTGGCTTATAGCCAATGGCAACCAATTCATCACCGCGCATTACCGCGCTCCAAAGCAGGTGGTCGTCGGCCATTTCCCATTTGAAGACCTCGTGTTCGCGCAGTTCGCTGAGCACGAATTCATTGATTGCTTCGCGGGTAGCAGGTGGGTTGGCTGACTCGGGCTGAGGCAGGGCTTCATCGGCAATTTTGTCCTTAGAACAGGAAAAAACCAGCAACGACGTCGCCAGCAGGATAAGTAGAGATTTGTTGCTCATGTCAATAGGCAATTTTAGATTTTACAATAGTGTAATTGAGTGCGTGAAAATAAAATTATATTTCAAATGCAAAGAAAAATACATGTTATTAATTAGTAAAATCATCCGCTTGCTGCTGTTATGTTTTGACTTTGCAGGAAAACACTTTCTTTCCTGATTGATGCCGCACGGCGTAAAATGTTACAGATGCTTTTCAGATACGTCTGGATAAATGAAAAGAAAAGGCGTTTAGTGCCTGTTTCTAAGCAACTTTAGCGTTATCTTGCCGTAGTAATTATTGATCACACAAAACAAACAATCATGGAAGAGGAAAAAGGCTTTTTTGATAAAATGAAAGACAAAGCCGAAGAACTGGCGCAAGGCTTTGAAGACACGATGGAAAAGCTGGAAGACGCCGCAGAACGCAAACTCGAAGAACTCAGGGCGAATGAAAAAATAGCCCCTTATATTCAGAAAGGGGAAGCGCTTTGGGAAAAATTAGAAGACAAGGCGGGGGAACTGAAAGACAAACTGATGGGTGACGAGGACAAGAAGGAGGAGGAAGAGAAAAAAGACCCTCCACCGGTTTTGTAAGTTAGCCGTTTTTTAGTTGGCAGTTGCCCGCACTCCGTGTTCTTTTGTTTCACGGAGCAGTGCAGGATAGCACAGCGTCTGTACGGTCAACTGCCAACTTAACAACCTACCGCCTTACCGGTAATGTACCGCAGAACTCCGACCCGACGGGTAACAATGCAAAAATCATACCTATGAAAAAATTATTCCTTTCCCTGTTTATGCTGCTTTTGCTGGGCAGTGTAACGCTCGAAGCCCAAGAGCAAAGTTTTCATGCCCTCAGCGCAAAATTTTTGTTGATTGATTATGGCACCCCCAATTCAATAGAAGACCTTGACATCACCAACGGGATCGAAATTGGATACACCGCCGGACTGAATAAATACCTCGGGTTAGCCGTTCCCATCAAAATAGGTTCCGCCAATGTTTTTGGCGATGTCAACAACCGAAGTCTTTTCAGCATTGACGGGCTTTTGCGGTTGCACTACGCACCTTCTGAAAGTAAAATCATTCCGTACCTGATTGGCGGCGCGGGGTATGTCGTTGAAAGAGACGGACCCAATAACCTTCAGTTCCCAATGGGGGTTGGGTTTGACATCAAACTTGGCAAAAATTCCTACCTCAACCTGCAGGGCGAATACCGCATTTCGCAGGAAACCAATCGCAACAACCTACAATTGGGCGCTGGTTTAGTCTACCGGTTGGGAAAAATGGATCGCGACCGCGACGGTGTAGCGGATGCCATTGACAAATGCCCGGATATTGCCGGACTTAAAACGCTGGATGGCTGCCCAGACCGCGATGGCGATGGCATTGCCGATGCAGACGATGATTGCCCCGATGCGCCGGGGAATAAAGCGACCAACGGCTGTCCCGATACAGATGGCGACGGCGTTATTGACAAAAACGACGATTGCCCGGACGAGCCGGGGCCTGCAGAACTGAGGGGTTGCCCAGATACGGATAGCGACGGAATTGCCGATAAAGACGACAACTGCCCGAACGAAAAAGGCCTGGCAGCGCTGAATGGTTGCCCCGACCGCGATGGCGACAGCATTGCCGATGGCGACGACGAGTGCCCGGATGAAAAAGGCAGTGTTGAAAACAAAGGCTGTCCGGTTAGAGACCGCGACGGCGACGGCATTGCAGATGCAACCGATAAATGCCCCGATGAAAAAGGCGTGGCTTCCGCAATGGGCTGCCCGGATCGCGACGGCGATAGCTTTGTCGATGCGAATGATAAATGCCCCGATACCCCGGGCACAATGGAAGGTTGCCCCGATACGGACGGCGATGGCGTACACGATGGCGACGACCGCTGCCCGAAGGAAGCAGGTTTGGCGATCAATAAAGGTTGTCCTGAAATCAAAAAAGAAATCAGAGAAGTGCTGAATTTTGCCATGCGCGCCGTGCAGTTTGAAACGGGCAAAGCGACGTTGAAAAAACAATCCTTCGCTGTGCTGGATCAGATCGTGGAGATCATGGCTCAATACCCGGCCTACCGCTTAGTAATTGCCGGCCATACCGACAATGTTGGAAACGATAAAGCCAACCTGACGCTGTCTGAAAACCGCGCGAAAGCCTGCCAGCAGTACCTGATCAGCAAAGGCGTTTCCGCCAAACGCCTGAGCTACGCGGGTTACGGCGAAAGCCAGCCCCTCGCTGACAACAAAACGGCCAAAGGCCGGGAGTTGAACCGGCGGGTGGAGTTTGATTTGATTATTCAATGATTGGGGGGTTACGTTTACTAAACTTTGAAAGTTTAGTAAACGTTGCTCCGTTTTACTATTAAAAATGTCCAGTAGTATGGATTAAAACATAAATAAACCAAGTGCTTTTACCTGCTACGATTCCCATTCCCACCCTCCATCTTTTTCCTGTCCTTGACCAGGAGTTAATTGCCCTGTTAAAATCGCTTAGCCCGGAAGAATGGGCCGCGCCAACCCTTGCCCGGCTTTGGGGCGTCAAAGATATCGCCGCGCATTTGCTGGACGGCAACGTGCGAACGCTTTCCATGCAGCGGGATAGCTATGCCAGCGATCCGCCCAGAGATATCCATTCTTATCAGGATCTGCTCGATTACCTCAATGGTTTAAATGCCTCGTGGGTAGCTGCCGCCAAACGCCTAAGCCCAAAAGTATTGATTGAATTGCTGGAATTAACCGGAAAGCAGTATACCGAGTATTTATCCACCCTCGATCCTTTTGCAAAAGCGCCGTTTTCTGTAGCCTGGGCGGGCGAGTCCGAATCCCTGAACTGGTTCCACATTGCGCGGGAATACACCGAAAAGTGGCACCACCAACAGCAGATTCGCGACGCAACAGGCCGTTCCGGGCTGCTGTCGCAGGAATTGTTCCATCCGTTCATCGCGACATTGATGCGCGGAATGCCGCATGCTTACCGCAATACCGAAGCAACGAATGGCACGTGCGTGAAACTCACGGTGACCACAGACGCCGGCGGCGATTGGTATTTGGTGCGACAGGACGGCCGCTGGACCTTGGTGGACAAGTTTTATGAAACGCCTGCAGCAAGCCTGGCGATTGAACCAGATACCGCCTGGAAGCTTTTTACAAAGGCGATGACCCCGGAAATGACCCGAAAAAAAGCAGAAATTAAGGGCGATGCAAAGCTGGCAGCCGTTGCATTGGGACTGATTGCTGTCATGGCTTAGCTTACGGCTCGATCCTCAACCAACCAAACGCCGACTTCCTGTGTCTTTAGAAACAGGGAAGTTAATTACGACACGTTCCTTAGATAAGTGCCGTATGAAAAACATTGGGAAAATTCTTTAGAAAATCATACCTTTGCGCCTCTATGAAAATCAGGCAACTCATTTGGTCATTGCTGGCGATCACGTTGCTGGCCTCCTGTAAAAG
This sequence comes from Chitinophagales bacterium, assembly GCA_038323375.1. Classification (GTDB taxonomy): domain Bacteria; phylum Bacteroidota; class Bacteroidia; order Chitinophagales; family Saprospiraceae; genus JABWAJ01. Next base: position 54,321 of record JBBQGV010000008.1, on the reverse strand, counting down.
CGAATTTGAACGGGTCAGGGCAAGCGGAGATCCTAATTTGCTGTATACGAAAGCATTCGAGTACTACGACAACCTGGAATACCTCAAGGCGCAGGCGCTGCTGGAATTGGTTATGCCCAGTTACCGGGGAAAAAAGGAAGCGGAAGATATTTTTATGCGGTATGCATTCACCTATTATCATACCGGTCAATACATCCTTGCTTCCTACTATTTCAACAATTTTTCGCAGACTTACAGCACAAGTCCCCAGCGGGAAGAAGCAGATTATATGTCCGCTTTTTCCAATTACAAGCTTTCCCCGACTTTTCGCCTCGACCAATCGTACAGCGAAAAAGCGATAGAAGGCTTTCAGTTGTTCATCAATACTTATCCGCAAAACAAACGCGTGGCCGAGTGCAACGCGCTGATAGACGTGATGCGCAAAAAGATGGAAGTCAAAGCCTTTGAAGAAGGCAAATTGTATTTTGACTTGCGTCAATACCAGGCATCCATGCAGTCTTTTGAAAACCTGCTAAAGGATTTTCCGGAGACGGATGCCGTAGAAGATGTCCGCTACATGATGGTGAAAGCCGCTTATCTGCTGGCTGAAAACAGCATTGTTGATAAACAGGAAGAACGCTTCCGCGACGCAGTGACCCGGGCGACGGAATTCCGCCAACGCTTTGCCAGCAGCAAATACCGAAAGGAAATCCTCGAAATTGAAATTATTTCCAATAAAAAAATAAAACAGTTGACGAATGTCGGATATCAAAACCAAAGTTCAAGGACTGGATCCTAATGTTCATGCCCGCGACCTGAACCAAATGGTGCGCGAAACCAATAATATTTACGAAACGCTGGCGATCATCTCCAAGCGGGCTCGTCAGTTGCAGGTGGACATCAAGCACGAGTTGCACTCCAAATTAGAGGAGTTTGCCGTTTCGACCGATACCATCGAAGAAATCAACGAAAACAAGGAGCAAATTGAAATCTCCAAGTTTTACGAGCGCTTGGCTAACCCGGCACTCATCGCTACTGACGAGTACCTGAACGGCGAAATTTACCACCGCTACAACGAAAAGAAGAAAACCCGCCAGGAGCCTAAAACGGACTAAGTGGGTATGCCCATCAAGGGAAAAAAGATCATCATCGGTATATCCGGCAGTATTGCTGCGTACAAAGCTGCCATGCTCACCCGTTTATTCGTTAAAGCCGGTGCAGAAGTGCGGGTCTTGATGACACCCTCTTCGACTGCCTTTATCACGCCGCTAACCCTTTCCACGCTTTCCAAAAACGCAGTACTGACCGAGGTGAGTTCAGAAAGCGGCTGGAACAACCACGTCGAGTTGGGTCTGTGGGCCGACGCGATGGTTATTGCGCCTGCAACTGCCAATACCCTTGCGAAATTGGCTATCGGGCTCTGCGATACCATCCTCACTGCCGTTTACCTTTCTGCCCGGTGTCCGGTGTTCATTGCCCCGGCGATGGACGTAGACATGTGGCACCACCCGGCTACACAGGAAAATGTGCGCCGTTTGCAATCTTTTGGCAATCGGTTGATCCCAGTTGGGGTCGGCGAGTTGGCCAGCGGCCTGAGTGGCGAAGGCCGGATGGCCGAACCCGAAGAGATCGTGCGACAGCTTGAAGCCTTTTTCGAACCAGATTCGGAATTAGCGGGCAAAGCAATGCTCATTACCGCAGGCCCCACGCACGAACCAATTGACCCTGTGCGCTTTATTGGCAATCGTTCGTCCGGCAAAATGGGAATTGCTCTTGCAGAAGAAGCTGCGCGCCGGGGTGCCCGCGTAACCTTGATCCTGGGTCCAACGCATCTGAACCCACCTGCAACAGCTTTTGAAGTGATCCGGGTAGAAACGGCCCAGCAAATGCACGATGCTGCACTCAGCCATTTTGTCACTTGCGAGGTCGCCATTTTCGCTGCTGCGGTGGCTGATTTTCGCCCAGTGGCCGCTGCTCCGAATAAAATCAAAAAACAAGCGGAAAACAAAGGGATAACCCTCGAACTGACAGAAACGCCGGACATTGCCGCAGCATTGGGTGCGCAAAAAAGAGCCGGACAAATCCTGGTAGGCTTTGCTTTGGAAACACAAGACGAAACCAGGAATGCTTTCTCCAAACTAAAGCGCAAACGCTTCGATTTCATTGTATTGAATTCGCTTAACAACCCTGGCGCCGGTTTTCAGCACGATACCAACAAAATTTCTATCCTTCGTCAGGACAATAGTGTGCGAGATTTTGAGTTAAAACCAAAGCATGCGGTTGCTGTTGATATCCTCGATGAAGTGGAGACTGCACTGAAGCAATCCGTCAAATAAATACCTGTTATTTCTGCGCAGTTGATGCGTGCCATACTAAAGTGATCATGCCATGAAAAAAATGCTGTTCCTCTTTTTCGTTTTAGCAGCGGTGAGCCTACAAGCTCAGGAATTGACCTTTTCGGTTAAAATCAATACATTGAAGCTACAAACTGTTGATCCTAAAGTTTTTATTACTTTAGAACAAAGCGTGGCCGAGTTTCTGAACAACCAGAAATGGACCGATGAAATTTTTGAAACCAACGAGCGCATCAACTGCAACTTAGTGCTCACCATCCAGGAGGAATTGTCACCAACGAGTTTTAAAGCGGATGTAGCCATTCAGACTTCGCGCCCGGTTTTTGGGTCTTCCTATGAGACGCGCATGCTCAACCACTTAGACAAGGAGGTCACGTTTTCGTATGAGCAATTCCAGCCGCTGATTTACAGTAAAAACGTGTTCAACGACAACCTATCTTCGATACTTGCATTTTACATTTACATCATTTTGGGGATGGACGCCGATTCTTTTTCCCTTTTCGGCGGCGACGAGCATTACCAGACTGCACAGGAAATTCTCAATACGGTGCCTCAAAACGTTGCCTCTTCCGCTGCTGGCTGGCGTTCGACAGAAGGCAGCCGCAACCGCTTTTGGATCATCGAAAACATACTCTCTCCGCGGGTACGTCCGCTGCGCCAAGGATTGTACGAATACCACCGCCAGGGATTGGATATGATGTCGAATGACGTCAATACCGGCCGCGCCATTGTGCTTCAAGCTTTGGAAGAAGTGGACAAAGTCAACCAATCCTATCCCAATGCCATGATCGTGCAAATGTTCAGCAACGCCAAGTCGGATGAAATCGTCGAGATCTTCAAACGGGGAACGCGGCCGGAACAGGATCGCGTGGTGCAGATTATGGTAAAAGTTGACGCCACCAACGCCGCTAAATACCGAAATATCAAATCATGAATGGTTTTCCAAATGTATGCTTCGCGCCGCGATTGATTGTGGTGCTTGCTGTTTTTTTATTGGTAAACGCGCCCAAGCTCCAGGGGCAACAACCCGAATTGCCGGCCACCATTACCTGGAATGACGAAACGGACAGTCCGCGCAATACGATCATGGAAGGCGTCATCGCCACCCATGCTGGGGGTATATACACCCTCCGCCGTCGCTATGCTGGTGGCTTTTCAAAGTCGGCAGCGTTTATAGAATTCCACGATAAAGACCTGAAATTGAAGCGTTCTCAGGAATTGGATCTGGAATACGAAGGCAAAGAACGCGATTTTGAACGGGTCATTCTGCTGAAGGAACAACTGTATTTTTTCACCAGTTTTGCCAACCAGGCCAAAAAGAAAAACTACCTTTTCTATCAAACCCTGAGCGAACGGCTAATTCCTTCCAAAAAATTGGTCAAAATTTCGGAAGTAGATGCCATCAATAAAGACCGCAAAGGGGCTTTTAACATAGAAACCTCCCGCGACAGTTCCAAATTATTGATCTATGCGCAATTACCCTACCAGCGTAAAGAACCGGAACGTTTTTCACTTCAGGTATTCAATGACGATCTTGATTTATTGTGGCAGCGTGAAATTGTACTGCCTTTCGCTGACAACCTGTTTTCGGTAGAGGAATACCGGGTAGACAACCAGGGGAATGTTTACCTGCTTGGGATACGTTATAAGGATGGAGCGGGTTTGCGCCGGCGCGGCAACCCCGATTACGAATACGTTATTCTGGCCTACACCCAGGACGGTGTGGACGTCACGACTTACGAAGTTGACAACAGCAATTATTTTTTGACCGATATGACCTTCCGGATTGCCGACAACGGTCATCTGATTTGTTCGGGTTTTTATTCCAATAAAGGCACCTACAGCATCAAAGGCGCTTGTTTTTTCCGGATAGATCCGCGTGAGCAAAAGATATATGAGAAAAATTTCAAACCATTCGACTTCGATTTTCTCACTGAACATTTGTCAGAAGGTGCTAAAGAACGCGCACGCCGGGCCAGCGAATCGGGAAATGAAAAGCGGGAGCCGGAATTGTACCAGGTAAAATTAGACGAATTAATCCTCCGAAGTGATGGCGGCGCCGTGATGGTCGCGGAGCAATTTTATGTCCAGGAATACGTCTATCGTTATTGGGACGGCACCCTGCGCTATGACTATTACTACAACTACTACGACATCATCGTGGTTAACATCCGCCCAGACGGCGAAATCGAATGGGCAACGCGCATTCCCAAACGCCAGGAAACGATGAACGATGAAGGCTATTTTTCTTCCTATGCCATGACCGTGGTGCGCGATCGTTTCTATTTCATCTACAATGACAACGTCCGCAATCTGGCGCCTCCTGAGGATCGGCCACGCACGGTGCAAAGCTTCAATGGCCGCCAATCGGTGATTGCCTTAGCGGAAATCAGCAAAGATGGCAGTCTGCGCACCTGGCCGCTCTACGCCAATCGCGACGCCGATATCCTCACCCGGCCCAAAGCCTGCCGGCAAATCGGCAGCCGGAAAATGGCGGTGTATGGCGAAAGCGGCCGAAGTTTTCGGTTTGCGACCCTGCAATTTCAATAATGGCCGCGCACAACGAAATCGGTAAAGCAGGGGAATTGGCTGCCCGAAGGTTGCTTGAAAACAAAGGCTACCTCGTGCTGGAAGCCAACTGGCGTTTCCACCGTGCAGAAGTGGATCTCATTGCCAAAGACGGCAAAATCCTGGTTTTTATAGAAGTAAAAACGCGCAGCAGCGATGCTTTCGGCAAACCGGAAGCATTTGTAGACGCCCGCAAACAGCGCTTCTTAGCCGAAGCTGCTTCTGCCTATATGGAACAAATCGGCCACGACTGGGAGATTCGCTTCGACATCATTTCCGTGCTGACCAATCAAGGCGGAGAAACGTTGCTGGAACATTTTGAAGATGCATTTTTTCCAGGATGGTAGGGCGCAACCCTCGCGGTCGCCCTGTTCGTAGTTCTTGGGTTAAGAGGAAAGAGGTATTCCCTTCCATGATCAAGGGAGTTATCGGTTGAACAACAACCGTTCCCCCCGTACATTTTCATCGAAACGGCCATTGTGGTAGGCCAAAAGCCCGCTTACGATCGTGCTCTTCACCTGGCCTTTAAAGCGCTGTCCCTCAAAAGGCGACCACCCGCACTTGTAGTGAATATTGGATTTGGAGACCGTCCATTCTGTCTCCGGATCGAGTAATACCAAATCTGCCCAATAGCCTTCTTCGACGTAGCCGCGGCGGTCAATCTGAAAACAGATAGCCGGCGCATGGCACATTTTTTCCACGATTTTTTCCAGGGAGATGAGGCCCTGCTGGTAAAAACCGAGCATGACGTTCAGCGAGTGCTGCACGAGCGGAAGCCCGGACGGCGCAGAAAAATATTTATTTTGTTTTTCTTCCCAGGTGTGCGGCGCGTGGTCGGTCGCCACCACATCCAACCGGTCGTCGAGCAGCGCCGGCAAAAGGGCTTCCTGATGAAAAGCGTCCTTAATTGCCGGATTGCATTTGATTTGGGTACCCAGATCTGCGTAGCGCAAACTGTTGAAATACAGGTAGTGTACACATACTTCAGCGGTAATTCTTTTTTGCTCCAATGGCAGGGCATTGCTAAAAAGATGCAACTCATCGCGCGTAGAAATGTGCAGGATATGCAGGCGGGTATTGTGCTTTTGAGCCAGTGTTACAGCCAGCGTTGAAGATTTCAGACAAGCCTCCGTGCTGCGAATGAGCGGGTGGTATTTTATGGGAACTGCTTCGCCATACAGCTCGCGGTAGGCCGCTTCGTTGGCGCACACGGTTGCTTCGTCTTCGCAGTGTGTGGCAATGAGCATGGGCGCATTGGCAAACAATTGCTCCAGCGTATGGGGATTATCCACGAGCATATTACCCGTGCTGGATCCCATAAAGGCTTTGATGCCGCAAACGGTGCGCGGGTCGGTTTTCAATACCTCCTCCAGGTTGTCGTTGGAAGCACCCATATAAAAGGAATAATTGGCAGGCGATCCCTGCGCCGCGATCTGATACTTGTCTCCGAGCAAGGCTTGCGTAAGGGCTGGCGGCTTGGTATTGGGCATTTCCATAAAACTCGTAGTGCCGCCTGCAACCGCCGCGCGCGCCTCGGAGCGAATGTCGGCTTTGTGCGTAAGCCCCGGTTCCCGAAAATGTACCTGATCGTCAATGATTCCGGGCAGCAGAAAATTCCCGGTAGCGTCTATTTCCACGTCAGCGCCCACGGAAATGCTGCCTGCAATTTTTTCAATAAAGCCATCGCGGATGTAAATATCGGCTTCAAAAATGCGTCCCCGATTGACGATGCGGGCGTTACGGATGAGGGTGGAAGGTTTGTGTTGCATTTTTTTGCCTTAAAATCGTACTTCGCGAAGGTAGGAAAATATTAGGTGGAAGATGTTCATTCTGAAAAGGGTTGGTAGAAGTTATTGAATGCTTTCCTTTGAATCCCTTCTGTCAATCTTTTATCCCCCGTCCAGAAGTAGGCATTTAACTCAATCGCCAATGCAAGAAAAATAATATCTTTCTCATCAATGTCCGCACAATAGTAGAAAGCTTGTCGTAGGTTATCAACAGAAATCAACTCTTCGTCAAAAACATGAACTGATTTAAGCAATATGTAATAAGCTTCAAGGATTTTTTCTTCCGAAATTTGGCTGTGTTTAACAATCTTTTCTTTGTACTTAAAAGCTCAACAATGGCGTATTTGGGAATGAAGAATTCAATATTTTCAGACAATTGCAAAATATCCGCAAAGTGATTCCCTTCCCTCAACAAAGCCGAAAAAAGAATATTCGTATCTACGACTACTCTCATGCTTCACGTATCTTGGCTAAGATGCGCTCGCGATTATTATCCCACCACTCTTTTTTGATGGCTTCCGACAACTCCCAAGCTTGAGTTTCTGTCATTTGACTTTTTTGAATAATGCTGTCAACTTCCAAACGTTCAAAAAAGCGCTGTACAAAAGCCGCTCCAATGCGTTCCTTGGGAATAGCGATCACCCAATTGCCGTCTTGTGTACTGATATTGATCATTTTCTTCATTTTCCCTTAAAACGAATAATTAAAGGTAAAAATTTTTGCGAAATGACTCTTTGTTTAGTGTCCGTCTTTATGGAGCGTGTCATAAATAACTTACTGGTTTGCGCGGTGGCTTTTCCATCAGGCTGCGTTGATCGTCGGTCGCGTAGCTTAGGCTATGCTCCCTTCTCGCGCCTTGCATGATGAAAAAATCCCCTCCCCAAATTCCCGTAAGTTATTTACGACACGCTCCTATAGTCCGCTAACGGCGTTATGCCTACATCCCTTCGATTTCATCAACTATTAATGCTAAAAACAATTCTCCTCAATATTTTCGCAGCTTTCACGGCATCATCAAACGGAATCTCAACGGGAAGAATCAACTCCGAAACGCGTTTCGACTGGGTCATGGCGTAAGCCTTGTCGTAGTAGCGCAGAGCGATTTCAGCAGCAACGGCAAAATCGTCGCGATCCAGCGCTTCCACAGCCGCCTTAAGGTGTTGTCCGCCCAGCCGTTTGCGGATGCGTTCAAAAGCTTCAATCAAACCAGATTTTGGAAAACCAGCGTAGGTTGCCACTAATTTATTGACCCGAATCTCGATGGGCATGTCCATTCGAACCATAGGCGATGTGTTCATTTGCTGCCAAAACACTGGAGGGATATACACGCGGCCAATGGACTGGCTCTCATCTTCAATCCAGACGCGGGCGCCGGGCGGGATTTTGCGGAAAGCTTCAAACAGATCATTTTCAAATTGTTCTACGGTCGGTTGAGGCATTTCACCCATCGCGCCAAAAGCGGAACCTTTGTGGTGAGCCAATGCCTCCAGATCAAGGATGTGCTCCCCTTGCCGTTGCAACTCGTGCAGCACTTCTGTTTTACCGGAACCGGTATGTCCGCCCAAAATGATGATCTCGAAGTGCCATTGGCTCAATGCCTGCTGGAGATGCTGCCGGTAAGCTTTATAACCGCCCTGGAGAACCGTCACGTCGAAGTCTGCAAAATCAAGCAGCCAGGCCATGCTGCCGCTGCGTTTCCCGCCGCGCCAGCAGTGTACCGCGACCTTTCGGGTTGGCGCAAGCCGCTCCGCCTGACGCACGAAGCCGCTCATTTTTCCGCCGACAAAATCCAATCCCTTCAGTAACGCAGCCGAAGGATTAACCTGTTTGTAAAGCGTGCCGACTGCTGCGCGTTCTTCATTGGTAAACAGGGGCAGGTTGACCGCACCCGGAATATGGCCGTGGGCATATTCATCGGGAGTGCGAACATCAATCAGCACCCGGTTTTCAGAAATGATTTCAAAAAGCGCTTCGGGCGCAATCGCTTTGGCCATGAAAAAATTTAGTTCTGTGTGTCGGCACTGTTGTTGACATCGCCGGATTTGATCCCGATAAAGGTAACATCCGTAATGTCATCGGATGCTAAATTTTCAATCACGTAAGGCATTGGAATGATCTCTGAAAGCGGATCCTGCGGATTTTCAAACACAAAATCCTCTGGAAAAAATTGCCAGGATTCCGCGCCTGGAAAATTTGTAATCAAAGCCAGCACCGCCCTGGAAATATGGATAATATCGGTGGTGGTAATGTCGCCAGAGCCATTCACATCCGCTGCAAAAAACTTATAAGGCCCTTCCAGACTTTCAATACTGAGGATGTTTTTGCGAATCCGGATGATGTCGGACGTGGAAACGCCGTTGGATAAAGACCCCGAATTTTTGCTCAAACCGAGGCTGTAGGTTTCGCCGGAAGGCAAATTCTCGAATGCGTAAAACCCACCCGCATCGGTCGTATCGGTGAGCGTGGTATCCGGCGTTGTCAGCATAACAACCACCCCGCCAATGGCCGTACTTTGTTCGGTTCCTACAAATCCGGAGATCCCCCCCAGGCCGCCAACTGTAGGATTTTCCATGCCGTGCAGCGTATCCCCCACCATCGAGCCGGAGGGATCCAACCAGTCTTTGAGGCGCGTTGGGGCTGAATTTCCGCCAGCCCAGGAGAGCGCCAAACGGCCAAAATACCCGGTTGTTGTGCCTTCGCAAGCGGCATCCCCGCCGTGGAGTTGCCCCACCATGAGGTGTTGCTGGTTGAACAAGGCAGCACCGGAAGAACCCGGTTCGAACGTGCCCGTGGAATAAATTACGCGAAAATGATGGTTTGCAGGCGTTGTGATATTGTTATTCCATTCAATCTGGAACGTATGAATCGCGGCAGGTATGGCCGAAGTTGCAATTTTTTTGATGTCCCCGACGGGATGGTGTATGATGGTTGAATTCAGCGGCGTCACGTTGGTGGCTTTATTCCAGCCATTCAGCCAGACGTTGTAGTAGGACGGAATAGCAGGGATCAGTTCAAGCAGTAAAAAATCATTTTGTTGCCTGCCTGCGTGCAGGGTACTGCCCAATAACGACTGAAAAACCGGTTCATTAGCCGGATTGCTGCAATCGGCAGACTGGTATCTGAAATCGAATCGCCATAAATCGTATAAAGGCGTGTAGCCGTCCATGCAGTGAAACGCGGTGAGCACGTACGGTTTCCCGTCTTTGGAAGTGTTGTTGACCGTATTCCCCGTGCAAAAGCCCATGCCTTCTTCTACCACCACAACGATGCGGCAGATGCCCCGCTCTTCGTCCTGCCAGTTATCGCCGGCAGGGCAATTGATGTTGGCATGGCAAGGCAGGGAAGTTCCAAAACCCGACATTCGGGCACCGCCGGCCAGCCGCACAGCGTCGTACGCATGGTCTACCCTTGAAATGCGAAAATGCCCTTGTCCTCTCACGGCAGCCGGTTCGTAATATTCCACAATTGCCGTTTCACCGTAAATCAGTCCTGTCCAGAAGCGACCGGATGTGGTATTGTTGCGAAAAGTATAAGCGCCGGCAACCTGAGCGCCATCGGGGCTGAACATAAACAGGCGCGCACCTCGCGGCAGGTAAAAATTCTCGTAGAAAAAAGCGACGGCCAGCGCGCCCTGCGAGCGAATCTTCAACCGCCAGACGCGGTCTCCGTTTTCCAATTCCGTCCAACCTTCTTCCATCTCCCGAAGTGCAATATTGGTTGAAATCGGCGCTGCAAAACGCGTACCGGGAGATGATTCGTCTTCCTTTCTGATTTTTCGCAGATCAAATGCGGGCATTTGAATTTCCGGCAAGGCATTGGAAAACAACGCCTGATACCGGGGATCTAAGCTCATCGGGCGACCGCCTTCGCTCACTTGGGCAAAACTAACCGTGCCAATGAGCAGGATCATGCAAAGAAATGACGATTTCATAATCAACCGGTTTTGTTATTGTTTCAAGCAGGCAAATCTGCAAAAGGCAAGTTTGCAATTTGCCAACTTATTAAAAAGCAACTTCCACCTTCACGATCTCTTCTCCGCGCTTCACCGTTACCATCGTTTTATCGCCTGCGTTATATTTCCCCAAACCTTCCATGTACCCGTAAATATCCTTCACTTTTGTTTCGCCGATTTCGATAATAACATCGCCCTTTTTCAGTCCTGCCTTTTCTGCGGCACGGCCCGAAAGGACGTCGTCTATGCGCATGCCTTCCCCGTCGTACACATAATCCGGCATGACGCCAAGCGAAACTTTATAACGGGCTGCTTGCCGGCCTTCCTCTTCGTCTTTTGTTTTAGTAAAAGCCAGCTTACCCGATTTATCGAGTGATTCCACCAACGCGACCATGAAGTCGCCAATGCGCTTGATGCCGTCGAAATTAATCAGTTCTGCGTCGTCGCCTGGTTTGTGGTAGTCGGTGTGCTGTCCGCTGAAAAAGTGCAGCGATGGAATGTCTTTGAGGTAAAACGAGGTGTGATCAGATGGTCCTATTCCGGAGTCGCTGGTTTTTATTTTCAGGTTACCCGCAGTTATTTTGGATAGGGTTTCTTTCCAAACTGGCGAGGTTCCAGCACCATTGATGGCCAGGACGTTTTCTTCATTCAGGCGACCAACCATGTCCATATTGAGCATATAATTGACGCTTGTTGCGTCAAACGTGCCTGCATTCACATAAGCCTTGGAGCCAATCAAGCCCAGTTCTTCCGCAGAAAAAGCAACGAAAAGGTAGTTATTTTTTTTGGCTTTGCTGCTTTTAAGGCGTTCTGCGAGGTAAATCAAAGCCGCAACCCCGCTGGCATTGTCGTCGGCGCCGTTGTGAATCGCCGCTTCTCCGGTATGTCGGGAACCGAATTCGCCTTTGCCCAAGTGGTCGAAATGCGCGCCAATCACCACCGTTGTTTTGGCCCGGTTGTCAAGATAGCCCACCACATTATGCCCCTGCCGCGATTCGCCGCCCGCTGCATGCGGGTTCGGGTTGTATTTGAAATCAAAAACCTGGATCCAGCCTTTGTTGTCGCCTTTGGGGGTCAACCCGATTGCTTCAAAGCGGCGCGCAATGTATTCAGCAGCCAGCATTTCTCCTTTGGTGCCGGCTTCGCGGCCTTCGAGATAATCGGACGCTAAATAAACGACATCAACCCGCATTTGGTGCACTGCCGGATCAGAAAATTGCGCAATCGCCGTATAAAAACAGGCAGCCAGAAAAGCTACCGTCAGAAAAAAGTTTTTCATGAATACATATTTTTTTTTGATGGCGAATATCGCCGATTTAACCCTCAAAATTAAGGATTTATCCTTGATGCCGGGTTACCGAAAGATAATATTTACGACTTCGTGACGCAGTAAAGTCACAAAAAAATAACACGAGGCCGGAATGACGTCCGATCTCGTGTTAGAATCGTTTTCTTGATCAAAAAAACAGGTTCATTAATCCTTGCTAACCAACAATACAAAGCCTTTTTTTGAGACTTTATCGGCATTAGCACGGGCATCATTGGGCAGGGGCTTGAAATTTTCCGCTTTGGCTTTTTCCAAACCTGCTTTTGTGGCAGCTTTACGCGTGATCGCTACCTGCAAAGAATCTCCGACGTAGATAAAAATCTCCTGGACGTATTCGCCGGACATATTTTTGCTGATTTCATCCAACTGACTCACTTTGCCTTCGGAGTTGAAATAGTATCGGGCTTCATCTTCCCGGCCAATCGTTTTGCAATACACTTGCTTAGGATGGTCTCCGGCATACATGGTAGTTACTTCCAGGTCTTTTCCGTCCATCGAAACCACGCGCATCTCCTCTGCCTTGAGTTGTTTGACCGGTGGTTTTTTTCCGTCAGATTCCGGAATGGACGTGTAACCGCTGGCTACGGCGCTATCCTGGTTGACGATTGCAGGGTTTTCCTGCGTTTGTGTTTGACCGTTTTGTGCATCCTGTTTGCAGGAAATGGCCAAAAGGCCCAAAAAGCCTGTAATGATCAATGGGAAAACAATGCGTTTCATATCGTACTCTTTGTTTTTGCGATTTGAAAATTCCCGCAAAGAAAGGACTTTTCTAACCAACGCTGAAACGATTTTAGGGTTATTAACGAGTGTCTGTCTTTATAGCCCGATAGCTGCATTATGCTCGACCCCCAAAAACGATCAATTACGCAAGTAAACTCCCGTTCTTGGGGCTTTCGCATGCCTTGCTCTCGAACGCTAAAGATCAGACACGAGGCTAAGGAACGTGTACAACTAATACCGGTAGTTTTTCACCGCAGCCACAAAACATTTGACGTTGTCTAACGGCGTGTCCGGGTAAAGACCGTGCCCCAGGTTGGCGATGTATCGCGGGCCAAAAGCATCCAGCATGGTTCGAACAGTCCGTTCGATTGTAGCAGGCGCGCCATACAGCGCACAAGGGTCGAGGTTGCCTTGCAGGGTTTTGTCCGAGCCGATCCATTGGCGGGCCAGTCTGGGTTCGGTATTCCAGTCAATGCCAATGACCCGGCAATCGAGGCCGCTCATTTCCGGCAAGGCAAACCAGGCACCTTTCGCGAAAACCGTTACCGGAGCTAAGGGCGCAAGGGTCGTGCAGATTTTGGAAATGTAGGGCAGCGCAAAGGTGCGGTACTGCTCCGGACTGAGAATGCCGGCCCAGGAGTCGAATAGTTGAACCAGATCAGCTCCGCTGGAAACCTGCTGTTTCAGATAAGCAATGGAAGCTTCCGTGATTTTATCTAACAGGCGGTGCGCCAGTTCGGGGCGGGTGTAGAGCAGTTTTTTTGATTTTGAAAAGGTTTTGCTGCCGCTGCCTTCCACCATGTAGGACAGGATGGTCCAGGGTGCGCCGCAAAAGCCAATGAGTGGCACGCGGCTATGCAGGGCGCGTTTGGTGTGCGCGAGGGCGTCGTAGACATATTGCAGGTTCGTAGCGGCATCTTCTCCGGTGAGCAGGGCCTCTACGTCTGCATCCGATTCAATCGTTTTCGGGAACCAGGGGCCGCGTTTTTCCTCCATCAGGTAGTCCAAACCCATCGCTTCGGGAATGACCAAGATGTCGGAAAAGATGATGGCAGCGTCCACGCCCAGTTCGTCCACCGGCTGAATGGTGACTTCGGCGGCCAATTCGGGAGTTTTTACCAATTCTTTAAAATCGGAAAGCCGTTCCCGGATGGCGCGGTACTGGGGCAGGATTCTGCCGGCCTGGCGCATGAGCCAGACGGGCGGGCGTTCGATGCTTTCGCCTTTGGCAGCGCGGAGCAAGAGGTCATTTTGCAATTTCATGGGGCGAATTTCTGCATTTTTTGGCGGATGTGGGGCATGAAGGGATTTCTTTGACGGTTTTTTGACGAAGGGGGGCTCGCTTTTTTTAGTGCTTTACTCAGTCAAAACGGGGTTTCACACACTCAAAACGGGGTTTCGTCATTTTTTTTAAAAAGCAGGTGTGATTAGCTTAGCTTTCAGACACAGAAAAACGGAAAATTTGAAAATTTGGGTTGCCCGATAATAACCGTGCAAAAAAATGTGAAAAAAGTGAAAAAATTATGAAGAAAAAAAAGAAATGCAGTTATTATTGCTCAATAATTAGTGGCACACTCGTCCTGATTGTGCATTTCTAAAAACAATACCGGGGGAACGCTGAAGTGACCATTCAGCTACTACTACTCCTTCCTCATCCGTAAACACTTCGAACGAACACACAAAAGACTGACAACTACTGCAAGTTTGTCAGATACAATGGTCTTGTACAGCAATTTCTTTTCAGGTAGTATCTTCTGCCTGATCGCTATTTGTGTTGATTATAAGAACCAGGTATACGAGCGCATATTCCCGCCGAATCGGAGTTCGGCGATACAGCATCGTATAATAAAAAGAGGCAACAGCGGCAACTGTTACCTCATTGACTCCCCACTGAAAGCCCCTGGTAGCACCGAAATGAACAGGTTAAACAAGCAGAGTAGGAATCATAAAAAACCGTCCAAAGTTATGAAATTTTCACATTTTCTCTTTCTGATTCTATCTATGCCAAATCTTTTGTTTGCTCAACCCACAGAACCACTCCCGCCTCAATGTGCTGGTGCAGCAGCCCCTGAATCATCAGGTTTATTGGCACCTCTCTGTGGGAAGACCAGTTCTCTATGGTCTTCTAATAGCCGGCACATACCAAGAACCGACGCCCGAAGTATCCGCGTTCGCGCAAATTTTATTATTGTGCAAAAATTAGATGGTACTGGGAATTTTCAGGACATCCCTGAACATCGGGCTTTTCTCGATGAGTGGCTTCAAGGCTGCAATGGAAGATTAAATAACCTGTGGGGAACATCTGACTGTCCTACCGGATTTCCTGATGCGAAGATTGAAATTGTTCCGAACTGGGTTTTTTATAAAGATTCGCCTACCGAGTTTTTCTGGAACAATGACAATCAACCCGGACAGAGTAAATATCCCGGGGCAAACTGGTGGTTGAATGCTCTTGATGCTACCATTTCGACAGACCCCAACATTCCAAAAGGAATCAATGTATACCTTACGAGTAGTAGTTCGATTTACAACCAAATGGTTGTATTGGGCACGATAGATAACCCGGAGCAAGCTGGAATGACCAATACCTGGTGTTCGCAGCTTCCGTCAGTAACCAATCTTACGGCATCCTCAAGAATCAGTGTTCCTAATTTATTTCTAAAATACTGGTGGTTCCAAAACCATCCCAGTGTTGTAGGCGCTCCATTTAGTACATCGCGACAATGGCTTGTAGGAAATGGAGGGGTGACGCTTGCGCATGGGTTTGGACACTCTTTTATTGACTGTTATATTCATAGAAACTTCATTCAGGGTGAAGACGACTGTACAAATCATTTTATGCCTGTATTGCCGGACATCGGGAATGATGCCTTTTCTGTACCACAACCGGGTACCGCTCAGGCATCTAACCCTAGTAACGGTAATGCAAGTAGCACCTAACCCGGTTAGTAAGGTACTTGAGGTAACCATAACACACAATGCCATCGAACTACCAATGTCTCTGGGCATAGAACTCCGGGAATTGGCAACAGGCCGATTGGTTTACAGCGCCGGTATCACAGATCAGAACCGTTTGAGTATCCCGGTACATCACTTGCCATCCGGCATGTATATTGTCCGTTTGATAGACGACCAAAGTGGATTTACCCAGCAACGCAGGGTTATCGTTCAACATTAATTACTTCTCTTCACCGAAGTTGGGGGACGACGTTGCCGAGTTGTCACCCAACTCTTACATAAATTAACATGAAACCTATAATCAAATACTGTTTTTTGATAATGGCATTTAACTTAAATTTCGCAATAAAATCCTCATGCCAAACTTTCATCCAATCCATCGACCCTAACGCTGAACAAGAATACCAAGCGGATAAAGGAACCAATATTGTGGCAATTGGCAATTATCTCTATGTTATAAGTGGGTATGTAAACACGCAAGAGCACAGGATTCAAAATATTTTCAAGATAGATGCCAATACACGTGAGATTGTAAATCGAATTGAAATACAGGGGCCACAAATAGACCTGATAATTTCTGAACGAGGAGGTTTATATGTCACACCTGACGAATACATTCTGATAACAGGTGAATGGCGGGATTACGATGCTTTAAAAATGCGTACTTTTATTGCTAAATTAGACAAAGACCTCGAAATTGTCTGGATCAATTATTATCCTGAATTGTCTGAAGGAAATGTTTACGGCGATGCCCTTTCCCAAACTTCTACCGGCGATATTTTACTGTACCTCACTGAGGGAGAACCGGAACCATTTGAAAATCCCTGGATAACTGTGTCTAGCAGGCCGCGCATTGTAAAAACAGATCCAGATGGGGAATTAATTTTCAATAAAATTATCCCGGACACCTTTCAACAATCCATTGGCTACGGCCACCTTGCTCCAACCGATGACGGGAATTTTCTCATAAGCTCAACCGTATTGGGTTACTATTACCATCCGATTTATGGTACTTACCGCTACAATGTTATCGTACATAAAATAGATAGCGAAGCCAACCCAATCTGGAGCCGAATGGTCGGCTACACCCAATTCCCAATACAAGAACCAGTTGCTACAACACTTTCCGGGGGCGGGGGCGCTGTCATGTGGGCAAAAGACACTTTTGTGCCCGACCCGACCATTGCTTTTAATTTTAATGTTTTGAACCGGTATAATGGGGAGGGTGGGCTGAGTTGGACGCACGAATGGAATGATGTAGCGCTACGAGTCGTTTACAGGATTATTACGGCTCAAAACGGAGATATACTCGGTAGGCTACTACCGCAGTCCTATTATCCCTTCTAAAGGCAGGGGCTGGCTGTTCAGGATGACCCCCGATGGCGATGTACTCTGGGAACGGCACTACTCCGATTCGCTGCAACGACCCTGGGCACCATTTATTGAATTTTTGGACCTATGTGAATTAGGCGACGGTCGCATTGCTGCCACCGGTCTTCTTTTCGATCTGAATAGCGACGGGGCGTTCAATGTCAATGTAGCGCTGCTGTTGGTGGACGAGCAGGGATGTTTAGTGCCGGGGTGCAGCGGACTGGATCACTACATCACTTCTTCTTTCGCGCCAATCTTCCGCTTGCCCGACCTGCCCTTGCTCAGCGTCGCGCCCAACCCAACACCGGAGCCTTTCAGGGTACAATTGCCGGTTGCGTTGAAACCGGGAAAAAATTGGGAACTGCGCTGCTATGACGTGCAGGGGAAATTATGGCAACAATTGCCCTGGCCCAAAGGCGATACCGCAATAAATATAGATGGGCGTGGCTGGACACCCGGCCTGTACCTCCCCGTTCTGTTTGAAAACAACCGCCCGGCGGCTACCGGAAAAATTATTATTCAACCTTAAGGGTCGCTGAATGAATAACTGTCCACTTTTCCAGGAGTAATTTTCCTCCTACCCTTCGTTGGAGAACCGCCTCCCTTAGCTCAGGCTAAGGTCCGGAACCTCCGCCTCGGTTAGAAGCAAAATTACTTACCTGTCGAAAGCGAAACTTATTCATTCAGCGCCCCTAAAACCTGATCATCATGACACGTACGCTACCCTCTGTTGTTCTTTTTTTGTTTGCTTTTTCAGCCTTTGCGCAGCAATACGATTTTGCACCGGTAGGTGCCCGCTGGACGTATACCTCCACATCTGCTATGCCGGGAGAATTTCCACACGATCTGGTCGTCGAAAGCGAGGAGCTTTTCAACGGGCAGCTTTGTCGCAAAATTACCGGTGCCATCGGTAATGGACTTCCGAATCCACTTTATGTCTATTCCCGGAATGACTCTGTCTTTTTCTATAGTGAGGTGTCCGAAAACTTCGAGCTGCTGTATGACTTTGGCGCCGAGCCTGGCGAAACATGGACCATCAACGGGCTGTTTGGCCCTCCTTTCGAGGATAATATTACCATTGAAGTGCAAGGCTCTTTTCAACAGCCCATAGGAGATACCTCCGTCAGTGTAATGGCCGTTACCATCTCGCCACTTTTGCCTTTTGAGTGGGGGCTCCAAATTTATAAGGGCACTGGTAATAATCTTTTCCACCTGCCTTATGTCTATCAATGGCTGGAGCCAGATAAACTCGTGGGACTGCGTTGTTATTCCGATGGTCAAAACGAGTTTCAATTTGTCCCTTTTGATTGCGATACAAGTATTATCATTTCTTCAGCCGAAGCGCCAATTAGCGCCGGGTCTGAAATTTCAGTTTTTCCAAACCCGGCGACTGATCGGTTGATGGTTTTGTGGGATGCACCAGCCAGCCACCTGCTTTTTACGCTCTACAGCCCTCTGGGGCAAGTAGTCAGGCAGCAAATCCTTAGCACCGGGTCGAATGAAGTCGAACTGGCAAATCTTGCTGCGGGGATTTATTATTGGAAAGCAACAGACGAAACCGGGCGCAGCCGGGGTGGGAAAATTGTTAAGGAGCGGAATTAATCCAGCCGGTACTTCACCGGCAAATTAAACTGCACCCGCACCGGGCGGCCCCTTTGTTTGCCAGGCACCCAGGTAAGGTCTTTTTCGTTCATCAGGTTTATTACACGCAACGCCTCCGTCCCGCATCCGCCACCAATATCCCTTAATACGACAGCATCCGTGAGTTTACCATCTTTTTCCACCACAAAAGAAACAACCACGGTGCCCTGTATTCCGTTATCCCGGGCGGCAGCCGGGTATTTGATGTTTTTGTAAATGAATTCCAACAGCTTTTGGGTGGCACAAGCCTGTTTTTCGGCATTGGTTCCTGAAAAGGCTTCACAGCCGGGGAAACGGGGCATTTGTTCCACTACCCGGAAAGGTGTTTCGTCCGGTTCTTCTGCTCTCGGCGGAGGAGGAGGCATGGAAGGGGGTTCAACATTCAACGCTGCCGGGCGCTCAACCGATGAAGTGGCATCTATACTTTTGTCTTCAAAAACCGGAGGCTCGACCACTTCTTCAGTGACCGCCAGTTTTTGCAGGGGTGGCGGTGGTGGTGGCAGGGGCTTTTTAAAATCGGTTCTTGGCATTTCGGGTTCGATATAATCGGGTTCATAAGGCTCAATACTGAAATTCCCGTCAGCCAATTCTGGTTGAACAATGCTGAATGCAAGCACGGAAATCCCCAGAGAGATGGTCAGGCCCAGGTTCAGAAAGACGCCCCGGAGTCGAATTGACCGGAGCCAGGGACTTTGATTCAAATGCCCCAGGCGATTTTTCAAAACCCGGGGTAAGATGAACAATCCAATGCCGATGGTCAATATAATCCAGCAGAATTGTCCGAAAGTCAAAGCAGGTTCAATGAACCCAAAAAAAGGGCTGCCCCCGATGCATAGAATGCTCGTAGTCATGGTCATTACATTTTGATGATGAATGGAATTTGTTGTTCGACGAGGCCTGCGTCTATAATCAGTCAGATGTTGAGTTGGGCATTTTTGGTGTGCGTGGCGTTTTTTTTTCGCAACAGCGGTATTTTTTTATTTTTTTTTGATTTTAATTGAAAGAAAATTCCGGATGAGTAAAAAATCATACCCCGTGAACGCACGTCAGAACAGCCGTCCCATCGGGACGCAATGCCGGTAGCCCCCGTGAACGGACGTCAGAACAGCCGTCCCATCGGGACGCAATGCCGGTAGCCAAAAAAGAGGCCGCCAAAACAGGAAAGTTATTTACGACACGTTCCTATACCCGATTTTCAGGAATTTCCCTATTTTGGCGACCATTCTTACACATAGGCATACGAAGCCTTCAAGCCAACCGGGATGAAAGGAAAAAAATTAGCATTACACTGGAAGATCATCATTGCGCTGATACTGGGTATTGGGTACTCATTTCTGTCTACTGCCTTAGGGTGGACACAATTCACCAAAGACTGGATCAATCCTTTTGGGGAAATTTTCATTCGTTTACTCAAGTTCATCTCCGTACCCTTGGTGCTTTTTTCCATCATTTCGGGTGTCGCCAGTTTGCCGGACTTGACCAAACTTGGGCGTGTAGGTGCCAAAACATTGGGTCTTTACCTAATTACGACGCTTTCTGCCGTTGGTCTCGGAATCATTTTAGTCAACACTTTTCAGCCCGGCAGTTATATTGCGCAAGAACAGCGGGTAAAAAACCGGATCAAATACGAATTATGGGCGCAAAGTGCAGAAGGCACAAAAGTGACAGACGGAAAAAGCTACCTGACCGATCCACAATACGCTGATCTGGTAAGTGCTGCAACGGCAGATATGCAAAAGGAACAGGGCAATGCCAGTCTCGAACAGCGCCTGCAGGCGGCTCAGGAATTCAAGACGGCGAGTCCGTTGCAATTTCTGGTTGAGTTTGTGCCGGACAACATCTTTGTAGCCATGTCGGACACGAAAAAAATGTTGCAGGTCATCTTTTTTGCGCTTTTTTTCGGCATCGTATTGGTCACCTTACCCGCTGCTACCTCAAAACCCGTAATAGACGTGGTGAACGGTGCGAGTGAAGTTTTTGTAAGAATGGTAGACATTGTCATGAAAGCGGCTCCGTTTTTTGTTTTTGCCCTGATGGCCGGTATTATTGCCCAAATGGCCAGCACCACAGCGGAAGTCATTGAAGTCTTCAAAGGCCTGTTGAGTTATTCGCTGACCGTTTTATCCGGCCTTGCCTTGATGTTATTTGTGGTTTACCCGACGATGATCCTAACCTTAGTGCGCAAAATATCGTATAGCAGTTTTTTCCGGCGCATCAGTCCGGCGCAATTTCTGGCATTTTCGACTAGTTCCAGTGCGGCTACGCTGCCGGTGACCATGGAATGCACCCGCGATAACCTTGGCGTTTCTCAAAGCGTCACCAATTTTGTGCTGCCCATTGGGGCTACAGTGAACATGGATGGCACCAGTTTGTACCAGGCGGTAGCGGCCATATTTCTGGCACAGATCCATTTGGTTGACCTGAGTTTTGCCCAGCAAATGACCGTTTTGCTCACGGCGGCATTGGCCTCTATTGGCACAGCGGCCATCCCGAGTGCAGGGTTGGTCATGTTGATTGTTGTACTCCAGGCAGTGGGGCTAAACCCGGCTTGGATTGCCATCATCATTCCGGTAGACCGGATTTTGGACATGTGCAGAACGGTGATTAATGTCACGAGCGATATCACCGTATCCACCGTTGTAGCCAGCACGGAAGGTGAACTGAATGTGCCGGCAGAACCAGAAAATTAAAATTTTGACCAAAATATGTCAGCTCAATCATTAGGTATCGGATCCAGAGTACGCCACCCGGCTTACGGAGATGGCGTTGTCATTCGCCTGCATCGGGCCGCTTACGAAGTTTGTTTTATGCTGTACGGCATCAAACAGGTCGGCAAAGAGTACGACAAATGGGAAATCATCGAGGCTATTGTGCCGGATGAAGCGATTTCTTTTTCCGAAGCGGAAAAGTCCCTGATCAAAGTTTTGCGGGCCTTTTCCGACATCAGCGAAGAAGTGCCGCTGAACGACCGCTGGAAAAATGGCACAATGATTTTGCGCCCGGACGACCCCGCGCTAAAAGAAAAAGAAGTACCTATTGAAACTTTTTTCCATAAAATCGTTATGGTAAGAGACCGCGTCCGGGTGATGGAGCAACGCATCAATGCAAACAACGCATTGACTGCTGAAGAAAAAATCAATCTTCAGCAATACATCACGCGCATATACGGCAGCCTGACAACGTTTAATATTCTTTTCAAATACAAAGAACAGCAGTTTGTAGGCGAAAAGTCGGATTAAAAGCAATATGAAATCCATTACACCGATTCTTGCACTTCTTATTTTTGTTTTCAATAGCTGTTTAGTGGCCGATCATCCGTTCCCGGCGATCGCCCCTGGCATCTGGCGTGCGGTTCTCAAATTAGATCCGGAGTTCATCACCCCTAACCCGCGTGGCGAACCCTTGCCGGAAAAGCTGAACATGAAGTTTGAGGAAGTCACCCAGGGTGAACTTCCCTTTACCTTCGAAGTCAAATACAACCCCGACCAGACTTTTTATTTGGAAATCATCAACGGCGATGAGCGAATCAAAGTGGACGACATCAGCATGGGCCGCGAAAAACGCTCGGCCCGCGACACCATCCTCATCCGGTTTCCGGAATACGACTCCTACATCCGCGTCTACAGCGAAGGCAACGTCATGCAGGGCGAATGGGTCGTTGCTTCCAAAAAAGACTATCGAATTCCTTTCTTAGCCAAACACGGGCAGGGCCACCGCTTCACAACGCTCCAAAAACCGCCGGCAGCCGACCTTAGCGGGAAGTGGGAGGTGACGATGGAAACCGAAACCGATCACCCCTTCAAAGCCATTGGCGAGTTTGTACAACAAGGGAACTACCTGAAGGGAACTTTCCTCACAGAAACCGGCGACCACCGCTTTTTGGAAGGAACCGTGCAGGCCAATAAAGCTTATCTCTCCTGCTTTGATGGCTCACATGCTTTTCTTTACGAAGCAAAAATTCTGGAAGATGGCACGCTGATTGGCTCTTTCCGGTCGGGTACGCATTATAAAACCCTTTGGGAAGCCAAACGAAACCCTGATTTTCAGTTGGCCAACCCCGATCAGTTGACTTTCCTTAAACCGGGTTATGAAAAATTCAGCTTTGCCTTCAAAAATTCGGAAGGAAAAATCATTTCTTTAGACGATCCGGCTTACCGCAATAAAGTCAAAATCATCCAGCTCATGGGCACCTGGTGCCCCAATTGCATGGACGAGACGCATTTTTTACTGAACTATCTGAAAGAAAACCCAAACCCGGATCTCGTGGTCATTGGCCTGGCGTTTGAGCGCTATGACGATCCCGCTAAGGCCATGAACGCCATCCGTACCTATAAAAAAAGACTAAGCATCCCCTACGACGTACTGCATGCGGGGTCCTCCAACAAGGAAAAAGCTGCTTTGGCTTTGCCCATGCTGAATCAGGTTCTCTCCTACCCTACGACGATTTATATTGACCGAAACGATCAGGTACGCCGCATCCACACCGGTTTTTCCGGGCCGGCAACCAGTCAATACGAAGCATTCAAGACCGATTTTCAATCTTTTGTATCCAACTTACTCGCCGAAGCGCATTCAAACAAACAATAAAAACATGAGCACCAAAAGCATTGCTTTAGCCTATAACATTGACAACATTGCCCTTGCCGAAAGCATCGAGCAGCATTTGAGCGGTTACACGGGCCGTTTTGAGCATTTTTATGGAACCAAAGAAAAATCCTTAGCAGAACATCTCCAGTTTTTCAATGGACCGATCATCCTCTTAGTGACCGATAATTTTCTGAAGTCGCCCCAATGCATGGCGCAGGGTCTGCAATTTTTGCAAAACAAACGCAGTCAACTGCTTCCGGTGGTCGCAGAGGGTAGAAGCCGGGAGGAACAAAGTGGTGCAATCACCAGCGTTTCCACCCGTTTTGACCGCGTAAGCGATATCATTCAATACATCAACTACTGGCAGGATCAATACTTAGATTTGCGTCGTCAAAAGCGCCATTTGCACGACCTCGACGAAGATGCTTTTAATGCGCACCTGAGTTCGATGCGCGATATTTCGAGCGATGTCGGGGAATACCTGCGCTCGCTCAGGGGGATTGAACACCTCGAATACCCGGCATTTGCGGCCAATGATTACGAAGCGTTTTTCAACTTTATGGAGGATCGCACCGGATGGGACCGATTCCGCCGCGAACGAGCCGCAGCAGCCCCGGGACAGGAAGTAAGCAGCCCGGAACCAAAAGCAGCCCCGGAACCCGAAGTTATTGAAGAAGCCATAGATGCTGACCATTTAGAGGTTGACCTGACCGAAATCCCAGGCATCAGCCAACTTGACCTTTCTGGGTCAGTCGAACAGCCTCAGGTCGAAGAGGAGCACGAGCCTGAAATGCCTTCAGTTGCTTCAGAACAAGCGCCGGAGGAACCTGCAGAAGCAAACGCGCAACCCGAAGAACCGATAGAAATCATTCCCGAAGTGGTGGAATCACCTCCTGCTGAAGTACCCGTTGAAGCGGAAACGCCACAACCCGAAACCGCTTTATCCGAAGCAGGACTTTCCGATGATGCACTGATCCAACTGTTCCAGAATGCCTGGAGCTTAGCCGATAAAGGTCAGGTTGGAGAAGGCATAACGCTGTTGGCAGAAGCTGTGGACATGCATCCATCGCTGGGGTTGCTGCGCTACCATTATGCCCTGATGCTGTCGCAAAAAGGCGAGAACCCGGAAGGTGCCAAAGAACAATTGGAGATTCTGCTGCAGGCAGACCCCGAAAATGAAGATGCCAACTTCTTAGCCGCTGAAATTGCAGAAGGAGAAGGCAATTTTGCTTCAGCAAGAACCCACTACGAAAAGGTTGCTGCGGTCAACTCTGATTATCCTCAGGTTTACGACCGCTTAGGCAATTTATTGTTGCAGCATTTTTCGGAAGAATCCGAGGCGACCGCCCGGGCATTTAAAAAAGCTTTCAAAAAAGACCCGGAAAATGCTGAAGCTGCCTACCAATATGCGTTGCTTAAGGCAGAAGTATTGAACGAGCCGGACAAAGCGGTGCGCTATTTCAAAAAGACGCTGGCCATTCAGGCGGATCACCCATTCGCCTGGTACGATCTGGCGCTTTTGTATTATGCGCAGGATAAGAAAAAAGAAGCGCACGAAGCCTACCTCAAAGCAGGCGAAAACAACCCGGAACTAAAGACGGAACAAAACGACCAGGCGTTCTTTTATCAAAAGCCGGAAGAGATGGAACGCCACGGCTCTTTCGAAAAAGACGCCTTAGAAGCGCTCAAAGCCAATATCGCCCGTTTGGAGGCCTTAGTAGAAGAACGGGAAAAACAGGAATTGGAAGCGCAGGAAGCTGCCGCTCAGGAGGAACCCGAAGAAATTCCCCCGGCCATGCCGGTCAAAGTAGATAAAACGGTGTTGATTTCCGGTGCTACTTCCGGCATTGGAAAAGCAACCGCTGTGGTTTTTGCCCAAAACGGCTACCGCATCATCCTCACTGGCCGGCGCATGGAAAGGTTGCGGGAAGTACAGGCGAACTTACAGGCCGAATACGGCGCTGAGGCCGAAATTCTGGCCTTTGATGTACAGGACGCCGAGGCGACCAAAGCAGCCATTGACAGCCTTCAGGGTGTTTGGAAAGACATTGACATCCTCATCAATAATGCCGGAAAAGCCAAGGGGTTCAGCAGCATCCATGAAGGGGATCTGGCGCATTGGGAAGAAATGATTGATACAAACATTAAAGGGTTGCTCTACCTGACGCGCATGGTATCGCCGCTCATGGTGGCCCGCAGCAGCGGTCACATCATCAATGTTGGCTCCAATGCTGGCAATGAAATGTACCCCAAAGGCAATGTTTATTCGGCTACAAAAGCTGCCGTTTATGCCCTCACCAAGGGCATGCGTTACGACCTTTACACCCATAATATTCGGGTGAGCCAGGTCAGCCCGGGTCATGTAGACGAAACCGAGTTTGCACTCGTCCGCTTCGACGGCGATGAAAACCAGGCTAAAATCTACGAAGACTTTAAGCCGCTTACTGCCGGCGATGTGGCCGATGCGATTTTTTTCATGGCTTCCCGCCCTGAGTATGTCAACATCCAGGATATGGTGTTGATGGGGACTCAACAGGCAAGTTCCACCATGATTCATCGTTCGGGCAGACAAACCCGGGATTAACTTGGGCACCGTTCGGATCATAGAAAACCAGTCCTTGCGGGCATACAATACGTTCGGCGTAGAAGCCAAAGCGCAATGGTTTGCCGCTTTTAACAGTGTGGACGCTTTGCGCGAAATCTTGTCGCAAAAGCTCCCGTTGGCATTTATCCTCGGCGGCGGCAGCAATCTGTTGCTTACCCGGGATGTTTCCGGGTTGGTTGCGAAAAATGAAATTTCAGGGATTCAGGTCGAATCAGAAACTGCCGATTCGATAATCGTTTCGGCAGGCGGCGGCGTGGATTGGCACCCTTTCGTGCAATGGTGCGTGGCACACCGATATGGCGGCGTCGAAAACCTCTCCCTGATTCCGGGTACGGTTGGCGCGGCACCCATCCAGAACATCGGTGCGTATGGCGTGGAAATCAAAGACGTATTCGAATACTTAGAAGCCCTAAAGCTTTCCACCGGAATCATCAGGACCTTTCGGGCTGCAGATTGCCGGTTTGGCTACCGCGACAGCGTGTTCAAACAGGAATTGAAAGGCCAATACTGCATTCTGAAAGTGGCTTTCCGGCTCACCAAAACGCAACCCCGACTCCACACTGCTTACGGTGCAATTCAGGAAATGCTCGTGGAAATGGAAGTCCCGCATCCCGATATTGCCACCCTGAGCGAAGCGGTGATCCGCATCCGAAATTCCAAATTGCCTGATCCGGCGCAGTTGGGCAACGCTGGTAGCTTCTTTAAAAATCCGGAAGTGGATGCCGCACAATTTTCCAGTTTGCACCAAACTTTCCCCAATATTCCCCATTATTCCATGGGTGAAGGCCGGCAAAAAATTCCTGCCGGCTGGCTCATTGAGCAATGTGGCTGGAAAGGCAAACGCTCCGGTGATGCGGGGTGTTATAAAAAACAAGCGCTCGTTTTGGTTAATTATGGCCAGGCAAGCGGCCAGGAGATTTTAGCATTGGCCAACGCCATTATTGCATCCGTGGAAGCAAAATTCGGGATTACACTGGTTCCGGAAGTGAATCTAATTTAAAATTTACAAACGAAACTTTCCATACTGGTTGCGCTGTTTGTTTCGCAAAATAATCACCCAAAATGGCGCTGCTACAAAACCTTTTTACCCTCTACCGGAATTCCTTCAGTGGCCTGTCTAAAGACATCTGGCTGCTGGCGTTTGTCTCCTTCATCAACCGAAGCGGCACCATGGTGCTGCCGTTTTTAACAATTTACCTCACCCAGGAACTCGATTTCAGCAAAGGCAGAGCCGGCGTTGTCATGGGCTGCTTTGGCCTGGGATCCATCCTTGGCAGCTACCTTGGCGGGTATTTGTCTGACCGGATCGGCTACTACCGGGTCATGTTCTGGACACTGTTTGTAAGCGGCCTTTTGTTCATTTTGCTTGCACAAATTCATCAATTTGAACACTTGTGCGTCGCTGTTTTCGTATTGAGTTTGGTTGCCGACGCATTCCGTCCGGCCAATATTGCTGCGGCTTCTTTTTATAGCAGTGCCGCCAACCGAACCCGTTCTTTTTCGCTGTTGCGCTTAGCGGTCAACCTTGGTTTTGCTGTAGGTCCGGCAGTTGGCGGGCTTCTTGCGGGTTCGAAAGGGTACGCCTGGCTTTTTTGGGTTGACGGCCTCACCTGTATTGCCTCGGCCATTTTGATGCGCATTTTTCTGGTTGAGAAAAAAGAAGCGCCACACGATGAACCGGTTCAATTAGCCGGAACACATCCCAGTTCAGCCTACCGGGACAAATTCTACCTCTGGTTTATTGCCATCACTGCGTTAGGGGCATTTACGTTCATGCAGTTATTTTCAACCTTGCCCGTATTTTTAAAGGAAGATTTTCGGCTGGATGAAATACAAATCGGCTGGTTGCTTGCGCTCAACGGCTTGTTGATAGCCGTATTAGAGATGCCCATTGTTTATTCTTTGGAATCGAAGCTGCCCCCGCTGCGGATTATTGCGGTGGGAACCCTGCTCATTGGGTTGTCGTTTTGGGTGTTCAATTTTTTCCCGCACGCCATGCCCTTAGCAGTGGGCGCAATGGTCATCATTACCTTTGGGGAAATCCTGAACATGCCATTTACCAATTCGTTTGCCATATCGCGTTCGCGCCCGCAAAACAGGGGGCAATACATGGCTTTATACGCAATGTCTTTTTCGGCTGCGCATGTGCTGGCACCAGTTATTGGTTTGAAAATAGCGGAAGACTTTGGCTACTCAACCCTATGGAATGTGCTGATGGTATGTTGCATAGCGGCAGCTCTTGGCTTCACCCTGCTGAGGCAGCGCATGCTGCGATTTGCTCAATTGCCACAACCCGCAACCTAATCTATGTGCGCAACGCCAATCATGTAGGTCACAGCATGGCCAATGAGTTCGACTCTGTCGTTCAGCAGCCTGCATTTCAACGTGCCCCCCCGGCGAGAAATCTGGCGTGCAAAAAGTTCTGGTTTACCTAAGCGTTCAGCCCAATAGGGTGCCATCGTGGTGTGGGCGGATCCGGTCACGGGGTCTTCGTCTATGCCGGCATTGGGATAGAAACAACGCGAAACGAAATCGGCGCTGCTGTCGTCGCAAGGCGCAGTGACGATGACGCCGCGTCCCTGGAGGCGGCGCAATGCTGCAAAATCAGGGTGAAGGTCGGCTACCTGCTGGCGATTTTCCAGCACGACGAGGTAATCTTCCCGGCCAAGAAATACTTTAGTCGGAGTAATGCCCAGAGCAACGATTAGGGCTAATGGCGCTGAGACGTGTCGGAGCGTATCCGTCGGAAAATTCATCATGTAGCCATCAGAGGTGCGTTTCACCGTGAGGGTGCCGCTGAGGGTGTGAAAAATGACCTTATCCGCCTCGTAACCAAGGTGATTGTACAAGACGTGTGCCGCCGCTAAAGTCGCGTGGCCGCAAAGCGTGACTTCGGTGGTTGGCGTAAACCACCGAAGTCGGTAGCCGTCCGATTCCGGAACAAGGTAGGCTGTTTCAGAAAGGTTATTTTCATGTGCAATGGCGAGCAATAACGCATCCGGCAACCACTCCTGCAATTGACAGATTGCAGCAGGATTGCCGCTAAACAGGCGATCTGTAAACGCGTCTACCTGGTAAATTGTTAGCTCCATAGCACGTTATGCATTGTTGTGAAAAAATTATTCGCTCATGTCCATATTATGGAACACGTTGAGCACGTCGTCGTCCTCTTCCATTTTTTCAATCAAACGAATTACATCTTCTGCCTGCGCATCGTCCATTTTTTTGGCATGAACGGGGATGCGGATGGCTTCGGCGTTTTCCACTTCGATGTTGCGTTCTTCCAATGCCTTTTGCAGGGATCCGAAGTTACCGAAATTGGTGTACAAAGCCAACAAACCGTCTTCGTCTTCCTGGATTTCCTCCAACCCGAAGTCTATCAATTCCAATTCCAGGTCTTCGAGGTTGACCCCTTCTGCTTTGATTTTGATGACGCCCCTGTGGTGAAACATGAACTCTACAGAGCCCGAAGTGCCGAGGCTGCCGCCGTATTTGGAAAAGACATGGCGCACGTTGGCTACCGTCCGGTTGATGTTGTTGGTAGCGGTTTCAACCATCAGCGCAATGCCATGTGGCGCGTAGCCTTCATACAGCACCTCATCGTAATCTTCTGCATCTTTCGATGTTGCTTTTTTGATGGCGTTTTCTACGTTGATTTTAGGCATGTTGGCCGCCTTCGCGTTTTGTATGGCCATACGCAATCGGGCATTGTAATTAGGGTCGCCGCCACCTTCCTTTACAGCCATGGCGATTTCTCTGCCGATTCGGGTAAAAGCTTTGGCCATTCCCGACCAGCGCTTCATTTTTCGATCCTTGCGATATTCAAATGCGCGTCCCATGTAAGATATTAGATGTTAGATATAAGTTGTTAGACATTAGGTTATTGTAAAAGCCGGTTATTCATTCAGCGCAGAATCCGGCGTAGCAACCAAAATGCGGGTGCAAAGATAAGGATTCTAATTTTTGTAAGTCGTGTTGAAAGCGATTTTGTGCAGACAACCGTTTGGCACAAGGGGTTGTTACTTTTGTTACAAGCGGAAAACTCGAGCCTGAGATACTGGTTCCCGCCAATACAACCAACAGCAATTACGACCACCATGCGCGGAGACATCCGTAAGAATATCGAGCGTCATATCCCGATGAGCGACGCTGAATTCGGGCATTTCATGTCTTACATGACTCCCCGAAAATTTCGCAAGCGGCAATATTTAGTGCAGCAGGGCGACTACACCCGCCATTCGTTCTATGTGGTAAAAGGGTGCATTCGGGCATTTCAGCTTGATGACTCAGGTAAAGAGCACATCATACAGTTTGGCCTTGAAGATTGGTGGATCGGGGATATTGCTGCCCTCACCACTGGAACCCCGGCCCGATTGAACATCGAATGCCTGGAAGATTGCGAGGTACTTCTAATTGACCACGAAGACCAGGAAAAGCTGTTCGTGGAGTTGCCAAAGTTTGAGCGTTTTTTTCGCATTATTATGCGAAATTCATTAGTGGCCACCCAAAATCGCCTGCTTTCCGTGATGAGCCAACCGGCTTATGATCGCTATCTCGAATTCATGGAACGCTATCCACAAATCGTTCAACGCGTTGCCAATCACCACATTGCATCATACCTTGGCATCGCGCCGGAAAGCCTGAGTCGCCTGCGGAAAGAGGGAGCCACGCGCAATGAACAACCAAAATCTTGATCTACATCAATGGAATTTCTTAACCTGCCTTATTGATAGGCGGGACTTACTGCCGGTATCTTTGCATCATTAATTACAACAAAAATAATCAGCAATCATGCAAGCACAAGCAGTAGGCAACAAGTGGGCAATAGACCTCGCTCACAGCGAAATAAACTTTAAAGTAAAACACCTGATGATTAGCACGGTAACCGGTAAATTTACCGAATTTACCGCAACGGTGGAGTCGGAAAGCGATGATTTTAAGGATGCCTATATTACTTTTGAAGCGCAAACCGCTTCTATCACAACCCGCAATGAACACCGCGATGAGCACCTGAGAAGTGCTGACTTTTTTGATGTCGAACAACACCCGACCATGCGTTTTGAATCTACAGCTTTCAAGCAAATCAAAGGCAGCGAATACGAACTGGACGGCAACCTGACCATCCGTGGCGTTACCCATCCGGTTACCCTTGCAGTTGAATACAATGGTACGCACAAAGATCCATGGGGCAGCATCAAAGCAGGCTTCGAAATGAGCGGAAAAATCAACCGTACCGATTTCGGCCTGAAATGGAATGCCATTACAGAAGCTGGCGGCCTGACGGTGAGCGAAGAAGTGAAACTTGAAGCTTTCATTGAACTGACGAAACAAGCAGCGTAGTGTCTGATTTTAAAGTCCGATAGCTGCGTTATGCTTGATCACAAAACTCAGACACTCAAAACAAATGCCTATTCGTTTCACCCCATTTTCAAATCCTCAAATAACCAAATTCTCAATTTCGTAATCCATTAATTAACAATAAATTTTAGCACCATGAAAAGACTTTTTGTCCTTCCGGTTTTGGCTTTGTTCGCCATGTCCTTCGCACTCGTTTCCACCAATTACAATGTGGATGTAACGTCCAGCAACATTGTATGGAATGGCTACAAAGTAACTGGATCGCACACCGGCAACGTGAAAGTGAAGTCAGGTAAACTGAATATTGATGGCGGCAAATTGACCGGCGGAAGTTTTGAAATTGATATGACTTCGGTTACTTGTACCGACTTGACCGGCGGCGGTGCCGATAAGTTGGTCGGCCACCTCAAGTCAGACGATTTCTTTGGCGTAGCCACCTATCCAACCGCTAAATTCGTCATCAGCCGTGCCATTGCTACGGATACGAAAGGCAACTACAAAATCATAGGCAACCTGACGATCAAATCCACAACGAAAGAAATCAAATTCAACGCAAACGTAGTAGAAGCGGATGACATGGTAAAAGCAATCGGAAAAATTACCATTGACCGCTCTGATTTCGACGTGCGCTATGGCTCCGGCAGCTTTTTCGACAGCCTCGGCGACAAGACGATCTACGACGAATTTGATATGAATGTGAGCCTCGTGGCAAAGAAATAGTTACTGGTGAATAGTTATCTTTTTGGTGAAACACGATATTGATTTCGTTCCATCAATTAACCCAGTAACCCCTGCTCGCACTACGGCTCTGCCCTGTGCACCGTAATCAAAACAGATCTTTCAAACCATTGATGTTTGGAAGGTCTGTTTTTTTGTATGAAAATTAGGGTCTGTCGTCTATGCCAATGTTGCCGTTCAGACAAATACCCAACAAATCTGGAGGGAATGCGCCGGAGGAAGCAACCCTTTCACCTATATATTGCACCACTAATGTTAACTTTTTATGAAGTTTGAGTAAACTTTCAGGGTATTCTCCTATCTGATAACCGTTTATTCACCCCTGATGCCCACACTTTTCAGTCACTAAACAACACACAAAAACAATGATGAAAAAAGCCTTTATCCTCATGCTTGGGATGGTTCTAAGCGCAGCCCAATGGTCTGCCGCGCTTATGCAACCAATGGCCAGACTTTCGTCGCGCCACTGAGCAACCAGTCGGTTACGGTCACGGCGGAAGCCAGTGCTGCTGCCGGCATTTTGGGGGTTCGGCTTTACTACGCAACCGGCTTAGTGGGGAATTTCGAGCGCACCGACATGTTTGACGACGGCAATCACGGCGACGGCCTTGCCAGCGATGGCATCTACGGCGCTACCATCCCGGGATATTCCGGCGGCACTTACGTTCGGTACTACATTGAGGCGGTTGGTGCCAACCCCGCACGCACCGTAACCTATTCGCCGAAAGGCGCCGAACACGATGTTTTTGTCTACCGCGTTGTAGCCGACCAAACCAACAGCTCGGAGATCGCCATCAATGAATTTATGGCTTCTAACTCTGAGACGGCGTCCGATCAGGATGGTGAATTCGACGATTGGATTGAGCGCTACAACAAGGGAGAAGAAGCCGTTGATCTCGGTGGCTGGTTCCTCAGCGACAACCCGAACAACATCCCCAAATGGGAAATTCCTGCGGGCACGATCATCCCCGGCAAGGGCTACCTGATTGTCTGGGCGGATGAAAATGGCACCCAAGCAGGGTTGCATGCCAATTTCAAACTTTCCGCCGGCGGGGAAAACCTGTACCTGGTGCTTCCAGATACGACCATCCTTCAGGAAATCGAATTTCCAGAACAGGAAACCGATATGGGCTATGCGCGCATCCCGAATGGCACCGGCGATTTTGTGATCCAGGCGCCGACGTTTAATGGCAACAATGAAGGAATTGTAGGAACTGACAGTCCGGAATTTACGCCAATTGTATTGACGATTTTCCCGAATCCGACAGATGGGTTTGTGATGGTGGAAACGAATATTAAAGAGGCGATGGAGCTGGAAGTTATCCATACCACCGGTCAGCGGTTGCTTCGGCAAGTTATTTTTGGGACGGCGAATTTGGATTTGCGGACGTTTCCGGCCGGGGTATATTTTGTGAAGGCTGGGGATGTGGTGGAGAAGGTGGTGCGGGAGTAGCATTGCCTGCCCTGAAATAGGGTGACATACCGCTACAACAGTAAGGTCAATTGAACCGGGTAGTAAAATCAAAGCGGGCTGCAACCTCAGCAGAATTTTACTACCCGACTCAATTGGGCGGTCATCCGATCGTATATGGAAGCCCTCAATCTTTATTTACATCATGACTTTCCCCCAGTCACCGCTTGCTGCTTTTCGCCACCGCTCTGTGGCCGCACCCCCGCATTCCTTACATTAATAACCTTCTGCATCAAATCAAACCAAAACGGCGCACCCAGCGAAACGGCGAGGGCCGTAATGAACCAGCCAAACAATTTGATCAGGAAGAACAACCATGCGGCCCGGCCTTTAGCTTCTGCCGTTGCCAATTGATCCGTATAAGACGGATTCCAACCCAATCCAAGGGGAGCAGGCACTTTTTTAATTTCGTTGTAAAGAATAGAATCCACCAGGCCGCGCAGCTCGGTTACCCGAACCAATTTTGCAGAATCTGAGGCCGTCGAATCCCGGGGAGTTGGCGTATAATCCTCTATTTTGTTGTTGGAAACGAACGATTCTGCCAATTGCATCAACTCCTGCCGATCATTCGGATTGTTGGTGAGGCTGTTGAAAATTTTGAAGGTATCGGCGTCGAACGCCACGGCAATCACCATGCCAATTGCAATCAGACTGATGTGAACGCTTCGCTTATACCAATCGGTGCAGCGATCCATGATTTCGTCGTAGTGCATTTTAAAAACCGCTTTGGCATGGTTCATCGTTGCTTCTTTCTCTTCCGGATTGCCGTCAAGGGAGCGAAGACCCATTCCCCCGCCTGCCGGAGCATTGCCCGTAATGATGCCCAACTGTTTTTTCAAATCACTTTGATGCATGGCATCCAGCATGTTTACGCCCCCGTCCTGAGCTGGCGCATCGAGACCGCGTTCACCGGTCATTCCGGATGGCTGGCTGCTGTCTTCTTCTGCCGTTAAATCCTGGATAAGTCCGGTGACCTGTTCGGCTGACAAATAGGAAGGCAATTGCCTAATCCACAAAAATTTAGAGCTGTATTTTTTGTAGACTTTGCTGTTGATGATCTTGGTTTTAAACTCCTCAAGCATTTTTTGTCTGGCAGCTTCATTCTCCGTCCCGGCTAAGTTTTCAACCTCCAGCAATTTCAGAATGGCTTTCAACAGCATTTTCCCACGCAGCGAGACCAAAGAAGCTACCAATTCCTGAATCGTTGAAGTCAGCAGGCTAAGCAGGAGGTAGATGAAGATCAGACCAATGACGATTTCCAGAATTTCCATACAATGGGTTTGGTAAAAAGTGAAAGAGGATTGAAGTTTAAAAACAGGAGCGCTGAAGAAGTATAGCAAATAATTGAGATAAAGGTAAACCGATCGAGCTAAATTCGCAATGAAAAAATCAAAATAAACTTGGCAGGATATGTGTTTCTTTGCCTCATAGTCAAAAAGGGATACCTGATTTTCTGTCATTCAACCATTAACATTATGAAATTCATCAATGCGCTTCGTTTTTTTAGTCTGATTTTGGTCTTATTGACCAGCCTGAACAGCGCCGGGTCACAAACAGTAGTCGCTTCACCTTCCGGCAAAATCAAGCTAACCTTCAGCCTTTCGCCAAGCGGCCAGGCTTTTTATTCGGTCACGTTTAATGGAAAACCGATCGTGGGCGTTTCTAAAATGGGATTTTATTTGGAAAATCGCAACTATGCCAAAGGCTTTGAAATCAAAGGTTCCAAAACAAACAGCGTAGACGAAACCTGGGCGACCGTTTGGGGCGAAGAATCCAAAATCAGGAATCACTACAACGAGTTGACGGTCAATCTAAAAAACAAGGACGGGTTGCTGGACATCATTTTCCGCGTGTTCGACGACGGCGTAGGGTTCCGCTATGTTTTCTCTAAAACAGGCGACAAAACCGAAACGTTGACCGTCATGGAAGAGTTGACCGAGTTCCAGATGACCGCCGACCATACCGCCTGGTGGCAACCCGGCGATTGGGATTCCAACGAACACGAATATTCCACCACCAAAATATCAAAGATAGACGGGAAGCACTATGCGATTGGAACGGCCATCTCTACGCAGTTTATTCCCGATTTCAAAGCGGTGCAAACGCCCATCGCCATGCGCACCACGGAAGGCGTGCATCTCGCGATCCACGAAGCTGCATTAGTCAATTTCCCGGCCATGCAACTCAAAGTGGACAATGCAACGAAAAAACTATCTGCTTTCTTGATTCCAAGCGCGGGGCTTTGGCGCAAAGCAGTGGTTGAAACCGGCTTTTCCACGCCTTGGCGCACCATTCAGATCAGTCCCAATGCGGCGGGCCTGTTGCTCTCGCGCCTCATCCTGAACCTGAATGAGCCTTCCAAAATCGCCGACGTAAGCTGGATCAAACCGGTAAAATACGTTGGCATCTGGTGGGAATTGCACCTTGGCAAAACAACCTGGGATTACACCGGATCGCAAAGTGGCCAAACCATGCACGCCGATCAGCCACACGGAAGACACGGGGCTACAACGGAAAATACCAGACGCTATATTGATTTTGCAGCCCAACACGGTTTCAAAGGCGTGCTGGTGGAAGGCTGGAACACAGGCTGGGAAGACTGGTTTGGCAAATGGAAAGAAGACGTATTCGATTTTCAAACGCCTTATCCAGACTACGACTTGAAAGGATTAGCTGCCTATTCTATTGAAAAAGGCGCGCCACTTATCATGCACCACGAAACCTCGGCTTCGGCCACAGGCTACGAAAAACACTATGACAGCGCCTACAAACTGATGAATTCGCTGGGCCTAAATGCCATCAAATCTGGCTACGTGGGTCGCATCATCCCGAAAGGAGAATGGCACGACGGGCAATGGATGATCAACCATTACCAGCGCGTAATCGAAAAAGCTGCCGAACACAAAATCATGGTGGATGCCCACGAACCCGTGCGCCCGACCGGCCTACACCGCACCTGGCCCAATTTTTTGGCGTGCGAAGCGGCGCGCGGCAACGAATTCAACGCCTGGAGCAAAGGCAACCCGCCAGAGCACGAAACCATCCTGCCTTTTACACGCTTGCTGGGCGGCCCGATGGACTATACGCCCGGCATTTTTAACATCCAGTTTAAAGAATACAAAACAGATCCCAACAATACCAATCAGGTGCATACCACACTCGCTAAACAATTGGCGCTGTACGTGACGATGTATTCCCCGCTTCAAATGGCGGCAGACCTGCCGGAACACTACGAAAAGAACCTCGCGGCGTTTCAGTTCATCAAAGACGTGGCCGTAGATTGGGACGACACGAAGGTATTGAACGCAGCCATCGGCGATTATGTAACTTATGCGCGCAAAGCAAAAGGAACGGACAACTGGTTTATCGGTTCCATCACGGATGAAAATGCGCGGACGTTCGCACCGAAACTCGACTTTTTAGACGCCGGCAAAACGTATGAGGCCACGATTTATGAAGATGCCGCCGATGCGCACTGGCAGAAAAACCCGACGGCGGTGAACATTCGGAAAATTATGGTGAAAAAAGGAGATGCGCTGAATTTGAAATTGGTAGCGGGCGGGGGTACAGCGATTTCGTTGATCGCGAAGTAATTTGCCTGCGGCATTGTTTCATTACGGAGTTCCTTGCCTCTAAACAGGGAACTCCGTACATGGATTCTATTTCAATGATTTCAACCAAGGCCGCTGGCGTTTTAGATTAGAGTTGCACTCAAACATAAAATTCCCTTATCTTTGAATAAAACTAATATCCATGATTACTGAAGACATGAATGACAAGCTTACCGATGGATATGTGGAGCTTTTAAAGCATTTGAGCCCGAATAACAAACTTGAATTGATTTCAAAGCTGGCACAATCCATCAAACAAGACGTCCCGAATAGCAACCTTGATTTCCAAAAGGCTTTCGGGGCATGGGATGAACAAGACGATGCGGAAACTTTGGTGGAGCTAATAAGAGGTTCTCGTATTTTCAATCGAAACATTGAAGCGCTGTGAAACGGTACTTAATAGATACTAATATTTGTATATATTATATGAAAGGGCTTTACGATCTTGATCAAAAATTTAGTATTGTAAA
This sequence comes from Chitinophagales bacterium, assembly GCA_038323375.1. Taxonomy (GTDB): domain Bacteria; phylum Bacteroidota; class Bacteroidia; order Chitinophagales; family Saprospiraceae; genus JABWAJ01. Next base: position 16,824 of record JBBQGV010000008.1, on the reverse strand, counting down.
GTCAGATGATTGTTTAATTTCCGAAATAACCCTTGCTGAATTAAAATTTAGGGTTGAGAATAGCCAACATCGGGAAAAGAACCAACAAGCACTTGATAACTTTCTTACCAATATTCAAATCGTCCCCATCTTTCAAGCTATTGATATTTATGCTAAAGAAAAGGCCAGATTGCGAAAAGCAGGGCACCGCCTTATCCAACTTCGCTACCCATTTCGTGGTGCATTGCCCAAAATGCGATGGCAAAGCCACCATCAATGCCAACGGTCGGCTGGTTTGTAAGGCCTGTTTCCATATCAAGCAACCTGGCCATTGGTGCGGCGCAGCAACGGCTTATGTGTCCGTCAAATGCCGCGAGTGTCATGCTCAACTGCGCCGCAGCGCCCCATGGAATGGCCAATGGCAAAAGTTGGCGATGCGTTGCGAAAACTGTGGCGACACCTGCGAATACGAAGCCAGCATTACGCAACACCCACCTTCACCAGGGACGCATGACCGATCGGGTCTTTGGCCTGCCGCTATGGTTGCAAAAAGAATTCCGCGACGAGTTGTTCTGGGCTTACAATTATGAGCATTTAACGGTATTACGCGACTATATCGCCGCCAAACTCCGCGAGCGCGGCATCAACCCTTACAGCAACACCATCCGAAAAAACAGCACCCTGATCAGCCGCCTGCCCGTTTTCATCAAAAAAGCAGGCAACCGCGATGATTTGCTGAAATTGATCGCCTACCTTACTGAAAAATAATGGACTATGGGAACCATTAGATTGGTACTGAAAGAACCTCTTTACAAATACCCGATCGGAACCGTCTTCGACCTGCTTGAAGAACAATCCGACATTGAAGGTTCGGATGCTGACGAGCGGGTGCGCGAAAAAATGAGCTATGCCAATCGCATGACTTATTTTTTGCCAGATACTGGCCGGGGCTTCAGCGCGATGATCCGGGAAAGCAACATGAAGCCTTGCCCTAAAACCGCGTTTGACGGCACAGACCTTCGAACGGGCCCCCTGCATGTCACGAAAACCCAGTCGGGTTACGGCAAACTCCTGCAACCCGAACCCACTCCCTTACCCTACGGCAACCTGCAGGAAGAGCAGGTCAGTCTGGTGGAAATAGGAGGCCATCACGCCCAGGGGATGAACATCGAATTGCCGCCTTTTTCACAAGAACCCCGGCGGGTTACCCTGCGGGATGCGCAACGCGAAGAAACGCTTTGGGAGCGCGCTTTCAGCGACTTGAATACCTCCGAAAACACCGTTTCTCTGGACTTTTCAGAACTTCCACCTGGTTTTTATCAATTATTTTTCCAGTTTCGTGGCGATTGCAGGCATTCAATCCAATTCATCAAATCTTTCCCGCTAAGGGTAGAATTTAATAATGGCTTGCCGGATGGCTACTCGCTGCACAAAACCTTGTATTAACGACATTTTCAAGAATCAGAGGGAAACGGACTAACGTTTACTAAACTTTTAAAGTTTAGTAAACGTCATGTTGACAAAAATGTCCAGTAGTATAGGTTATTTATTACTTGTTATTTGGTGATTAGCAGCAATTGGTCTGCTGTACACCCGTATTACATTACAGATATCCGCCCTTGCAAATCAAACGGCTTGAATTGACGGGCAATTTCTTCCAGGTCTTTCGGGGGCACCGGAAAGTAAGTCTTAATATAATTATTTAACGCCTGCATAGGCTTATGCATATTTTTTATTAATAATCCCGGGGAGTGAAAGATGCATTTTTACTGGTTTTTTCGGCCAAAAATAGTTACTTTGCAGAGATTAATAGTCTTAGAACTGGTTCAAGAAATCTCGAACAAGCTCTAACTATGATTTTTTCATCTAACTAATTCCTCATGAAGAAGCTAAGCTACCTCTTTACACTCGTTTTTTTACTCAGCGCCCAACTCACATTCGCACAATACTCCAACGCCAAAGACGGTTTGGGCGTGCGCGCAATATTCCCCAACTACCAATGGCCGATTAACCAGGATTTTATCCGCGGAGATTTTACTTCCGGATTAGAAATTGAATACGTCCGCTCGCTGAACAGCTTCCTGAACTTAGCGGTGCCTTTCCGCATCAATGGCGCCGACCTGCCCACCAACGAAAACGGCGGCATCAAAAATGTGCCGTCTTTCGGTTTAGACGCCTTGCTGCAACTCAAATATTTCAAACCGCGCCAGTTTATTAACCCATACCTGTTTGCCGGGGTAAGCGGGATGTCCGAAAACTTAGACGGCCTTCGGCTGGCGATTCCCTTGGGCGTCGGCATTGATTTCCGCCTGGCGCGCCACGCCTATCTGACCACAAAAGCAGAGTACCGCCTCGGTTTTGAAGACCTGCGCGACCACCTACAGTTGGGCGCAGGCCTCCTCATCCTGCTTGGAGAGGGCGAAGCCGATGAAAAACCGGCGATGACGGATCGCGATGGCGACGGCATTCAGGATGCGCAGGATCTTTGTCCCGATGTGCCCGGTCTCGCTGCATTCAACGGCTGCCCGGATACAGATGGAGACGGCATCACAGACGGGGAAGACCAGTGCCCCACCGTTGCCGGCCTCAAAGAATTTATGGGCTGTCCGGATGGGGATGGCGATGGTGTTCCTGATAAAGACGACGACTGCCCGACCGAAAAAGGTCTGGCTTCTAACAAAGGTTGTCCGATCCGCGATGCAGACGGCGACGGCGTTGACGACAAAGACGACGACTGTCCGACCGAAGCAGGCCCACGCGAAACAAAAGGCTGCCCGGATGCCGACCGCGACGGCATTGCCGACCGCGAAGACGACTGCCCGACAACGCCCGGCCCACGCCAGTACAAAGGCTGCCCGGATAGCGATGGCGACGGCGTATTGGATAAAGACGACCGTTGCCCGTCGGTAGTCGGCCCAGCTTCCAACAAAGGTTGTCCGGAAATTAAAAAAGAAGACCAGGAAACGCTGACCTTCGCTATGAAAGCCGTGCAGTTTGAAACCGCCAAAGCGACGCTGAAAAAAGAATCCAACACCATCTTAGATCGGATTGTGGACATCATGAAGCGTTATCCGGCGCACAAACTGCGCATCAACGGCCACACCGACAGCATCGGCGAAGCGCCAGCCAATCAAACTCTTTCGGAAAAACGCGCCAAAGCCTGCTACGATTATTTATTGGCCAAAGGCATTCCCGCCAATCGTATGTCGCATGCCGGATACGGTGAAAGCCAGTCCATCGGCGACAACCGCTACAAAGACGGGCGCGAGAAAAACCGGCGCGTAGAGTTTGATTTGTATATTGAATAGTGGCGACCAGCTTTAGCCGGCAGACCTTGAAGCAGAAATGGGCAAGGGGCAAATAGGCAAAAGGCAAGTGGGCAAAAGGCAAGTTTGAAGGTTACTTCTTGCCAATTTGCCCACTTGCCTATTTGCCCCTTGCTAATTTGAAGGGTTCGGTTGTGTTTGGGCGATCGCGAGGGTCGCACCCTACCGGCTCTGCCCCGCGCTCAAAACTTGTCCGGCCCAAGCGGGATCCTCCCCCGACCAAATCTTCAAATCCTCAAATCCTCAAATCACCAAATCACCAATTCCTTCCCTATATTTGCACCCATGAATGAAAGAATACTCATCCTCGATTTCGGATCACAATACACCCAGCTCATTGCCCGAAGGGTGCGGGAACTAAATGTCTACAGTGAAATTGTTCCTTACAATAAAGTTCCAGCTTCTTTTGATGGCATCAAGGGCATCATTTTGTCGGGCAGCCCGTTTTCGGTAACCGACGACAACGCCCTGCACGCCAACCTCGACAAACTCGTGGGTAAAGTACCCGTATTAGGCGTCTGCTATGGCGCGCAGTACGTTTCGCAATACTACGGAGGCAAGGTACACCGCTCCACCAAACGCGAATACGGCAAGGCCAACCTCACCAGCATCCACCACAGCGACCCCTTGCTGCACGAGGTACCGGTTGGCTCTCAGGTTTGGATGTCGCACGGCGATACGATCGAAAGCATCCCGGCGCAGTTTGAACTACTGGCCAGTACCGATAGCGTGGAAGTTGCCGCCTTTCGGTCGAAAGCAGGTGTTTTTAACGCCCCGTTGTACTGCATCCAGTTTCATCCAGAGGTCACCCACAGCATCCACGGCGAAACACTGATCCGCAATTTTGTCAGCGACATCTGCGGCTGTACCGGCGATTGGACCCCCGTTTCCTTCATCGAACACACCGTAGCTGAACTGCGCGAAAAAATTGGTTCCGATAAAGTGCTGATGGGCCTGTCAGGCGGCGTGGATTCTTCCGTGGCAGCGATGTTATTGCACCATGCCATTGGCGGCCGCCTGCTCTGTTTTTTCGTAGACAACGGCCTGATGCGCAAAAACGAATACGAAGAAGTCATGGCTTCTTACCTTGGTTTGGGTTTGAATGTGAAAGGCATTGACGCCAAAACGAAGTTTTGGAGCGCATTGGAAGGATTGAGCAACCCGGAAGAGAAGCGCAAAGCCATCGGGCGGGTTTTCATCGAAGTTTTTGAAGAGGAAGCCGAACGCCACCCCGATATGGCTTGGCTGGGACAGGGCACCATTTATCCGGATGTCATCGAATCTGTTTCCGTTCATGGCCCGTCCGTCACCATCAAATCGCACCACAATGTTGGCGGTCTGCCCGACCATCTGAAGTTGAAGATTGTAGAACCGTTGCGTATGCTGTTCAAAGACGAAGTGCGCAAAGTAGGTACTGCACTGGGCATTCCGCAAGCCATTCTGGGACGCCACCCCTTTCCCGGCCCCGGCCTTGGCATTCGCATCCTGGGCGCAGTGACCCCGGAAAAAGTAACCTTGCTACAGGAAGCCGATGCTATTTATACCAACAATTTGAAAAAATTCGGCTTGTATGACAAAGTATGGCAAGCCGGTGCCATCCTGCTACCGGTCTATTCCGTTGGCGTTATGGGCGACGAACGCACCTACGAACAAGCCATTGCGCTACGCGCAGTAGATTCTATAGATGGTATGACTGCCGAATGGAGCAGGCTACCGCACGACTTTCTGGCTACCGTTTCCAGCGAAATCATTAACCAAATTAAAGGAATTAACCGCGTCGTTTATGATATCAGCACCAAACCTCCTGCAACGATTGAATGGGAATAAGATAGCCTGGGTGCTATGGTTGTTCCTGTTACCGGCTTTTTACTCCTGTGAAGCGCTGAAGCCAATTCAGGGCAGTCCGGATACCACCAAAACGGATCCTAAAAAGGACAAAATGACGGACGTCAAAAAGGATCCGGCCCTAGAAGAAATTCAGGGGCGTAAACGTTACGACCCCGAAACTAAAAGGTGGGTCTATGTAGCGTATGCGCCAACGGAAAAAATGGACACCATCGTTTGGAAGGACATCCCTGCGGGTAGTGTGAACGTCATAACAGGCGAAGACACCGGTGAAAACACCGATATTTTCGATCCCGGCGACCCCAAAGAGGAAGGCCAATTCGGTACTCAGTTTTTTGCCTCCTACAATGTGGCCGTTGCGCTGCCTTTTCTGACCGATAAGTTCGATGCCCGAACCGGAGCCATACACGACCACTCGTATTGGGCTATTCAGTTTTACAGCGGTTTAAAAATGGCGCTCGACGACTTGACAGCCGAAGATATTCGACTCAATGTCAGCGTTATAGACACAAAAGAGTCAAACGAAACAGCCGTACAATCGCTCGTACGCATCAACCCTGATCTTAAGAAGGCACACCTCATCATCGGCCCTTACCGCCGCGACAACGTTAAGGTGATGGCCGATTTTGCCAAATCCTCCGACATCACCCTCGTATCGCCGGCCAGCGCAGCATCCGGGCTGACTTCCAGCAATCCCAACTATATCCAGGCAAATCCAACCCTGGAATCGCATTGTGCTTCCATCGCCCAACACGCCTTGAAACACTACAGCCCGAATAAAATTGTACTCGTGAGCCGCGATGAACCGGCAGAAGCTTCCCGATTGCAATACTTCCAAGCCGAGTACGCCAACAGGCCAAACAGGCGCGACACCACCCGCCTGCGCGAACTCATCATCAGCGACAAATCGGCAGACTTAGCCCGGGTGAACATGCTTTCTTATGTGCGCCAGGACGATACCACCGTTTTTATTGTGCCTTCCTGGTCCGATGAAACGTTCATCTATTCCCTGTTGCGAAAAATTGACCTGGTTCGCAATCCATACAACCACGTTGTCGTTTACGGTATGCCCCAGTGGATGCAATACGAGCGCGTGGATTATGAGTATTACGAAAAGCTGAACGTGCATGTCAGCAGCAGCAGTTACATCAATGCGCTGGAGCCGCAAACACAATTGTTCCGTCAGCGTTACTACGACCGTTATGGTACGGTGCCAACGGAAGACGCGTTTATCGGCTACGACCTGATGTTGTACTTTGGCCGCATGCTGCAAAAGCACGGCACGAAGTTTCAATACTTCATTGATTCAGAATTATCGAATGCCTTGCATACGCGTTTTCAGTTCCTTCCGATTGAAGGGACGGCCATGCAGCGTTCCCGGGTTCCTGTAATAGACCGATTTGAAAACCGATACGTCAATATCCTGGAATTCAGGGATTACCAGTTCCAGCTCTCTGAGTAAATTTATTCGCGATTCATGAAAAAGATCATTCTCCCACTTGTGTTGTGTTTTGTCGCCACCGCCGCTCTGTTCGCAGACAATGGCCTTGAAAGCGGCTATAACATAAAAATCAAATTGGACGGCTATACAAAAGACACGCTTTTTATAGCCTATCATTTTGGCGACAAGCAATACATCAAAGACACCCTGGTTCGCCAGCCCGACGGGATTTTTGTGTTTAAAGGAGCCGAAAAATTAGAATGCGGGGTCTATCTGGTAGTCATGCGTCCCAACAACAATTATTTTCAGGTTTTGGTCTCCGACAATGAACAGCGTTTTGCTTTGGAAGCCCATCAGGACAACCCTACGGAAAGCATCAAATTCACCGGTGCGCCTGATAACAAGCTGTTTTATGAATACCTGAATTACCTCGGCGACAAACGACCGCTTGCCGATACCCTGCGCGCGCAGGTAGACCGGACGACCGATGAGGCTAAGAAAAAAATCCTGCAGGACAAATTAGACAAGCTCAACATAGACGTAGAAAAGTACCAGGCGGAAATGGTCACCAAACACGCCGGTACGCTCACGTCCGCAATTATCAAAGCCAACCTGCCTTTTGTAACACCGGAATTTGACGGCACCACAGAAGAAGAAAAACAAATCAAAAAATGGCGCTACACCCGGGATCACTATTTTGACAACTTGGATGTCACCGATCCTTGCATGTTGCGTACGCCTTTTTTGTTCCAGCGGATCGAATATTTTATACAAAAACTGCACGTGCAACACCCCGACAGCATTTCCATTGCTGTTGATGAGGTGCTGGAAAAATTGCGCCCCTCCCCTGAAACATTCAAATTTTACCTGATCCACTTCCTAAATTATTACGCCCGTTCCAACATTGTCGGCATGGACGCAGTCTACGTACACATGGTAGATAAATACTACGCCACAGGCCAGGCACCCTGGACGGAAGAAGAACAGTTGAAAAAGATCATTGACAACGCCAATACGCTGCGCCCGATCCTGATCGGTAAAATCGCGCCGGACATCAAGTTGCAAAAGCGCGATGGCACGCCGTTTTCTCTGCACGAAGTAGATTCGGAATACACCATCCTCTACTTTTGGCGGCACGATTGCGGGCATTGTAAAAAATCAACACCCATTATGAAAGAGTTTTACGAAAAATTCAAAGACAAAGGCGTAAAACTTGTGGCGGTTTGCGCCAAATTCACGGATGAGATCCCCAAGTGCTGGGAATATGTGGATGAAAACCACTTGGAAAACTGGATACAAGCCGTTGACCCCTACCACCGTTCCAGATTTTCAACGATTTACGATTTAAAATCCACCCCACAGATTTTTGTGCTGGATCGCAAAAAGGAGATTCTGTCCAAAAAAATCGGAGCGGAGCAGTTGGAAGAATTGATGAATAAAATCATCGAAATGAAGCAAAAACAAAGCCACAACTGATGCTTAACCTGAAACTCGAAAGAGATATTTGTTTTTTTGATATAGAAGCCACCGGACTAAACGTCGTGCGCGACCGGATTATTCAGATCGCCATCATCAAATACCTGGCAAAAGGCGGAGATCCCCAGGAATTATCTATGCTCATCAACCCGGGCATTCCGATTTCGGAGGAAGCTTTTCAGGTGCATGGCATCCACGCCAAAGATGTTGCCAAAAAACCTGGTTTCCAGCAGGTTGCTCAAAAAATTCACGACTTTATAGGCAATGCAGATTTAGCCGGTTACAACTCAGGTCGCTTCGATATCCCCATGTTGATGGAAGAATTTGCCCGCGTTGGCATCGAATTCGATATGGAGCGCCGCCGTACCATTGACGTGCAGCGCATCTTTTATAAAATGGAACCCCGTACGCTGAAAGCAGCCGTGCGATTTTACTGCGAACGCGATTTTGAAGACGCACACGACGCCCTTGCGGATGTGAAAGCGACCATCGAAGTTTTTGTGGGACAACTGAGCCGCTATAAAAGCGTGGATTACCGCGATGAAGACGGCAATATCGCTGAAGCACCGGTGCGCAATGACGTGCAGGCACTCCACGAATTCACCAACGACCATCGCTTTTTGGATGTGACCCAAAAACTCAAATACGACGGCAATGGCACAGTTGTATTTAATTTCGGGAAATACATGGGCCAGCCGGCCGCCCCCATCCTGTCAAAGGACAAACAATACTACAACTGGATTTTGAACAAGGAATTTACTTCCCAAGTCAAGCAAGCCGTCAAAAAGTTGGTAAAAGACTATGAAAAAGCGCAGCAGGAAAAATCGTAACGGCCTCCTCCTGAGCCTAATGCTGTGCTGCACCCTGCTGCTTCCCGCCTGCTATGAACCTCAGGAAGGTTGCCTTGACGCCCAGGCCACCAATTTTGACCTGAACGCAGACGAAGCTTGCCCCGATTGCTGTGAGTACCCGTCCTTACAACTGGCATTGCGACACCGCATTGTGTTGATCGGACAGGAAGAAGGCCGCTTTTCAACGGATTCCGTTTACTACGACGGCAGCGGACAGCCTTTTCAGTTCAACAACATCCGGTTCTATTTGTCTAACGTGCGCCTCGTCCGATCCGACGGCAGCGTGGCAATGGTGAGCGATACCATTGAACTTGACCTCTACGATCCTGCCGGAGCCCCGCGCAAAGCAACGGTAGAAGATAATTTCCTTTTAGCCAATCCGCTATTTGAACAAACCTATACCATCGGCGCTTTTCGCGAAAGCGGCAGCAGTTTTGAAAAAATCCGTTTTTCGGTAGGCATCGAAGGCATCGCCAACGAAGCGATCCCGGATTCCCTGCCGGACGATTATCCCCTAGGCCGCATCGAAGAAGCGCTGGATCTGCATTTCAATCCGGATTCGGGCTACGTGTTCAGCCATATCGAACTGTTTCGGGACACCACTGCCGCCGATACGATTCCGGTTGTCCTGCGCATCGGCACTACGCCTTACCTGCGTACGGTGGAATTGTCGCTGCCTTCAGGCGGATACACCCCAACTGATGGTTTCAATACGCTGGTCACCTTGCGCGTCAATTATGTGGATTGGTTTCAAAGCCTGAACGTCCGCCAGGATAGCCCTGCACAAATGATCGAAAAAATTGTCCAGAACCTTGCCAACTCGTTTTCTGTTATTGCAATAGAGAAAAAATAACGCTTATTTTGTACAACAGTATTTCAGACATCAATGTCCGAAATTTAAACAGCGCTGATGATGAAAAAAATTTTCTTCTTAGCTGCAAGCGCCGCATTGCTGCTTGCCGCAACCTGTAGAGACGACGAGGGATCCTCGATTGAGTCCATAGAAATGAATTTCAAAAGCAGTTTCGGCAATGCCCCACTGGTTATGTACGAAAGCGCCTATCCCTACGAGGCAGGTATGGCCGTTAAACTCCAACTTTTCCAATTCTACCTGTCCAACATCTCCTTACAGCGGGAAGACAACAGCTTTGTGCTTTTAAAGGACGTCGCACTGATCAGTTTCAAAGACATCCTGACCCCTGCCGCCGCCGCCGAAGGCATCACATTGAACACGGAAGGACTTGCTGCCGGGCATTATAAAGGCATCCGTATGGGGATTGGCGTAGCGCCTAATCTCAACAGTACCAACCCGGCAAACTACACCCCGCCGCATCCGCTCGACGACAATTACTGGTCGGCTGCTACCGGCTACGTCTTCATTAAAATCGAAGGCAATGCCGATACCACCGGTAATGGGCAGTTTCCTGCGAAATTAACTTTCCATACCGGTGCCAATGATATTTACAAAGAAAAAACCTTCCAGAAGCATATTGAACTCAAAGAAGGTGAGCCGCTACAACTTAATTTTAGTATGGATTTGAAAAAAGTGCTGTCCAAAGGTCCTGACAATTTCTTAGATTTTAGGCAAATCACACAAGACCACAGCAATAATCCGGCAGTGTATACTTTCATCGCAGATAATTTGTTCGATGCGCTCGTTCTGGAATAATACCGGTATCTCAAAAGCATTCAAACTCAATCTGTTTGAGGCATGCAGCTTGCTTCTTTTATTTTTTTGCGGGGGCTTATTTATGGTTTCTGCAACCTGCAAGTCTGATGATTCGGACAAACCGGGAGGGGGTCACTCCTCTCCTACCCCTTATACCTTAAAACAACCTGCGCATTTCGTAAAAATGTTGCTGCCTGCCGATAACCCGCTCACCGAAGAAGGCATTGCCCTGGGTCGGCAACTGTTTTATGACCCCTTGCTTTCCATGAACGGTTCCGTTTCCTGCGCAACTTGCCACCTGCCTCAAAACGCATTCAGCGACGGCCTGGCCTTCAGTGTGGGTGTCAATGGCCAGGAGGGGCCCCGGAGTTCTATGTCGCTGGCCAATGTGGGGTATTACTACAAAGGACTTTTTTGGGATGGCCGCTCAAAATCGCTGGAAGATCAGGCGCTGGTGCCCGTACGCGAGCCCCACGAAATGAATAGCGATTGGAGCTTAGTGGAGTTAAAATTGCGCACCCACCCCAAATACCCGGACCTTTTCCAAAAAGCCTTCTCCATCAGGGATCACAAGGAAATCACGCGATTTCTGGTGGCCAAAGCCATTGCCCAATTTGAGCGGACCCTCATCAGCGCCAACGCCAAATACGACCAGGTGCTGGAAGGCAAAGCAAGCTACACTGAGTCGGAAGAACGCGGGCGAAAAATCTTTTTCGACGCTTCCGACGAATTACCCAAATCAGAATGCGGCCATTGCCATATAGATCCCCTGTTCACGAATCTGGATTTTTTCAACAACGGTATCCAGCAAGTCAACAGCTTGGAAGGCTTTCCCGACAAGGGCCGCGGCAAGGTCACAAAAATCATCTACAACAACGGCAAATTTCGGGTGCCTACGCTTCGCAACATCGAACTGACCGCTCCATACATGCACGATGGCCGGTTCAATACCCTGGAGGAAGTGCTGGATCACTACATTTCCGGCGGTCACTTAGCCGATAACCTGAACCCCAATGTGCGCCAGTTGAATTTTTCTGAGCGCGATAAAACCGATTTGATTGCTTTTTTAAAAACTTTGACGGATACCAACTTTGTCCACAACCCTGCTTTCGCAAATCCGTTTAATGAATAACGCTGCGAATCCTAAGCAGTAAAAAATATCCAACTATGAAATCGCTGTACTTCATCCTCTTTTTAGCCTCCATTTCATTAGCCGCCGAAAGCTGTCGCGACGATGACGATACCTGCACAACCTGTCCGAATAATGACGTGATCGCAGGTGACTACAATCCGCAGCCTTATACGCTCAACGTACCAACCTGGCTACCGCCGGTTCCGATACCACCGGATAACCTCCTCACCACAGACGGCGTTGCATTGGGGCGCATGCTTTTTTATGACCCCATCCTTTCTTCTGATAGCACCTTATCCTGCGCTTCTTGTCACAAACAAGAGCGCGCTTTTACGGACGGGCTTGCCTTGAGTACAGGCGTATTGGGCATACCCGGCAAACGAAGCGCCATGTCGCTGGCTAACTTAGCTTACAATACCCGGGGGTTTTTCTGGGATGGACGCTCCGGTTCTTTAGAAACTCAGGCACTAATTCCGGTTGAGGATCATATCGAAATGAATGAAAATTGGGACAATGTGCTGCAAAAATTTCGCAACCATGCCACTTACCCGGCTCAGTTCCGAAAAGCATTTGGAATTGAACTCAAAAGCCAGATCACCAAAGAATTAGCGGCCAAAGCGCTCGCCCAGTTCCAGCGCACCCTGATCAGCGGCAATTCCCGCTACGACCAGATCATCTGGGGACAACAAGGCTGGCTCACCGATGAAGAGCAGCGCGGATTAGAATTGTTTTTTATCGAATTTGCAGGCACGGTTCAGCACCCGGGTTGCTCCCATTGCCATTTTAATCCACTTTTTACCGACAATAATTTCCGCCAGAACGGACTGGAAAACGTCCCCGACCTGCTTTCGTTTCCCGACCCGGGCCGGGGCGCTATATCGGGCATCGCCAACGACAGTGGTAAATTCCGCGTCCCCACCTTGCGGAACGTCGAATTGACCGCGCCTTATATGCATGACGGTCGGTTTGCCACGCTGGAGCAAGTGCTGGATCACTACGCTACCGGCGGACACGGCGTTTCCAACGAAGACCCGAACATCCTGCCCTTTAACCTCAATGCCCAGCAAAAACAGGATTTAATCACATTTTTGAAAACCCTGACCGATCCGACTTTTATCTCAAACCCCAATTTCAGTTCCCCCTTTTAATCACAACCCGGTGCTATCTATAATCTAATATCTAACGTCCAATGAAATACTGGCTCATCAAATCAGAACCTTTTGTCTACAGCTTTGATGATTTGCAACGGGAAGGAAAAATCATGTGGGATGGCGTGCGCAATTACGCAGCCCGAAACAACCTGCGCGCCATGAAAACCGGCGACCTGGTTTTGTTTTACCACAGTCGGGAAGGCTTGGAAGTAGTTGGAGTTTGTCAGGTAGAAAAGGAATACTACCCCGACCCAACAGCGGAATCAGGAGATTGGTCCGTCGTGGACTTTACTCCGGTTAAGGCATTTCAAAAACCCGTATCCCTGCAAACCATCAAAGGAATTCCGGAATTGCAAAATATCGGCCTCATCCGCATTGGCAGACTCTCCGTCATGCCGTTGGAGCACGCAGCATTCAACAAAATTCTGGAGTTGGGGGAAACTATAATATGAAGATTAAAGGATAAAGTAAGAAGGCTAAAGGGGGATACGTATTCATCGAAAGAAACGAAATCCCATTTTAACCTTTTATCTACTTTAGGGTCGCTGAATTAATAAGTGTCGCTTTCTCTGGGCAAGGCATTTTGATTCTAACCAAGGCGGGGGTTCCCGACCTTAGCCATAGCTAAGGGAGGTAGTTCCCCAACGCGGGGTAGGAGCAAAAGGCCTCCTGGAAAAGTGGACAGTTATTATTTCAGCGACCCTTATCCTTTTATCGCTCGAACTAATCCGTGATCGCCTTAATTCCCGGTAGTTCTTTGCCTTCCAAAAACTCCAGCATTGCCCCGCCACCGGTAGAAACGTAACTGACCTTATCGGTCAATCCCATCAGGTTAACCGCAGCCACCGAGTCGCCGCCTCCAACGAGCGAAAAACTTCCTTTACTGGTTGCTTCGGCTACAGCCTCAGCGATCGTTTTGGTGCCCGCGGCAAATTTCGACATCTCAAAAACCCCCATTGGACCGTTCCAAAGCAGGGTTTTAGATTCCAAAATAGCACGCGAAAAGGCTTTTCGAGCTTCCGGACCAATATCGAGCCCCATCCAGCCGTCCGGAATGGCTTTGCTGTTGACCACATCACTTATGGCGTCATTGGAAAAAGCATCAGCGATGACGGAGTCTTCAGGCAATAACAACTGGATGCCTTTGCGTTTGGCCTGATCAAGCAATTGTAGCGCCAAGTCGAGTCGGTCCTCTTCAACCAACGAATTGCCAATGCTCCCACCCTGCGCTTTCAAAAAAGTATACGCCATACCGCCGCCAATGATGAGGTTATCCACAAAAGCAATCAGGCGTTCCAGCAATAAAATTTTATCGGAAACTTTTGCGCCGCCAATGATGGCCGTCAGTGGCCGTTGCGGCGTTTTCAACACCCGGTTGGCATTTTCGATCTCATCGCGCATCAAAAAGCCAAAAGATTTAGCGTCTTTTCCAAAAAACTGCGCAACGGTGGTTGTAGAAGCATGCGCGCGGTGCGCAGTACCAAACGCATCATTTACATACATATCGCCCAATACCGCTAATTGCTGTGCCAGCGCCTTGTCGCCTTTGGTTTCACCCGGGTAAAAACGCGTGTTTTCCAGCAACAGTACCTCACCACTTTTCAGTTGAGCCACTGCAGCCGTAGCTTTTTCACCCACCAACTCTTCACAAAATTGAACCTTAACGCCCAGCAAGTCCGACAAATGCCCGACTAAGTGGTGCAGCGTAAACTTCTCTTTATTGATGCTGCCGTCCGGGTTTAGCTTATCCTCCGGTCGCCCAAGGTGCGACATCAGAATGGCAGCCCCTCCGTGATCAAGGATGTGGCGAATGGTTGGAACAGCAGCCCGGATGCGGGTATCGTCCGTGATGTTGTATTGCTTGTCAAGCGGCACGTTAAAATCCACCCGAACCAGCACTTTCTTTTGGTTGAAATTCAAATCCATAGGACAACAATTGAAGCGTTCACTTACACTAGGTCTGCCAAATCGGTCAACCGAGCAGAATATCCTGCTTCGTTATCATACCAGCCCACAACTTTCACCATGTTGCCAATGACCATCGTCAGGTCGCTGTCAAAGATGCAAGAGTGCTGATTGCCGAGGATGTCCGCAGAAACGATCAAATCTGTACAGTACTCAAGCACTCCTTTCATAGTGGTTTCAGACGCCTGCTTGAACGCTGCGTTGATTTCTGCAATTGTAGCCGTTTTTTTCACAAGAACGGTAAAATCAGTAACCGAACCATCCGGCACCGGTACACGCATCGCATTGCCGTTCAATTTGCCTTTCAGATGGGGCAATACTTCACCCACTGCTTTTGCAGCGCCCGTAGAAGTAGGCACAATGGATGCTGCAGCAGCCCGGGCCCTTCTGAGATCGCGGTGCGGCGCATCCTGAATATTCTGATCCGCCGTGTACGCGTGAATGGTCGTCATAAACCCACTCTCAATCCCCAACAGGTCATCCAGTACCTTAACCATCGGCGCTAAGCAATTGGTCGTGCAGGAAGCATTGGAGTAAATATTGATCTCCGGTTTGATCACCTCATTGTTGACACCTAACACAACGGTAGGAATATTGCCTTTTGCAGGCGCAGAAATAATGACTTTTTTAGCGCCTGCCTGTAGGTGCAGGGCAGCCATAGGTTCATCTGTAAAGCGTCCCGTGCATTCAAGCACGATGTCAACACCCAATTCGCCCCAGGGTAATTTCGCAGGGTCTTTTTCAGCCAGCGCTTTGATCGCTTTGCCATTAACGTGCAGGTTGTGCTCGTCCGCACTCACCGTTCCGTTAAATTTGCCGTGTACCGTATCGTACTTAAGCAAGTGCGCTAAGGTGGGGTTGTCTGTCAGGTCGTTGATGGCAACAACTTCTACCCCCGGCATATTGAGGAGGTTGCGGAAGCTTAACCTTCCGATACGGCCAAAACCGTTGATTGCAATTCTTTTGGACATAGGTCTCAACTATTTGATGTGTTTGGCAATAGAATCGAGAAAACAGGCACCACGTGGAAACATTTTTTCCAATGGCTATGTTACTTGTGGTCTGTAGCAACTGGCATTGATAAAAGTTGCAGGTTAAGGCACCGCAAAAGTAGGAAGTTTTGTCTGATTGTTTTTTAAAATGGGAAGCCAAGCGATACAATTGTAGCTCTTTTTATGAAAAAAGCCCCCCAATTCCAGCTTAAAGCCCCTATTGTAAACTAAGTGAAAAAGAAATGCAATTTTTTTTCGATGCTTTTTTGCATTTTTCTTTAGCAATTCTATCTTTGCATCGCTTTTGAAGAAAGGCACTAAAAATTTTACCAATGGCCCGTTCGTCTAGGGGTTAGGACGCAGGATTTTCATTCCTGTAACACGGGTTCGATTCCCGTACGGGCTACTACCTTTTTTAAAGCGAATCTTTTCAGGTTCGCTTTTTTTATTCCCCTCTCCCCCTCTCCCCCTCCCTCCCTCTCCCCCTCTCCCCCTCTCCCCCTCCCTCCCTGCCGTCTCATGAAATAAGTTGGCACCAAAGATGTGTACATATCTTGGCAATTTATTGACTTTCAATGGTTTGTAGATTGCAATACAAAACCACAACTCGTTGAAAATCAATTTTTTTACAAAGTGTGGTGCCGACTTGTGTCCACACCGTAAACCATCGCGACGCAATGCCGGTAGCCCTAAACGGGGCGTCACGACCGCTCGTCCCATCGGGACGCAATGCCGGTATTGCCCGATTAGAAAAATATTCGATATTGGTTTAAAAAGCGCACAAAAAAAGCGTGGCTCCCTTTCGGGAGCCACGCTCTTCTTTTTATACGCGCTAATCCGAAGATCAGCAGTAGTGTTTATCGTGATTACTCAACGATGATCATCTGCTTGGTTGCAGTGAAATCAGCAGTAGTAACCGTGTAGGAAAGTACGCCAACTGCACCCAGTTCGTTGCTGTTCAAGTTTACCGTGTTGTAACCTTTAACCGCCTGAATGC
>JBBQGV010000007.1:0-99692 GCA_038323375.1 Chitinophagales bacterium | reverse complement strand
TAACGTCGTGGGTACCGGGTGTGGGGGGTTCCCGTGTCGCACCCCTTGGGTGGTGCCCGAACCGTCACCCGCCCAATCCTATCCTTCCGTCACTTTCCGAACCTTATACGGTCGTTTCTGCTGCGATTCAAAGTAGGTGCGCATTTGAATTTCGATCACGATGCCGACGGTGACCAACTGAATGCCCGCGAGGATCAGCATCAGTCCCAGAATCATGAGGGGTTTGCCCCAAATGTCGTGCCCCAGTATTTTCAAAATGATGAGGTACAAATTGATCAGCGCGCCAATGCCGAACAGCAGCATGCCCACATTCCCGAACAAGTGCATGGGTTTTTGCATGTAGCGCTTTAAAAACAGCATCAGCAGCAGGTCGCTCATGACCTTGAAGGTGCGCCCGAGGCCATACTTGGAGGTTCCAAACTGCCGGGCGTGGTGCTTCACGGGCACCTGGGTAATGCGGGCGCCTTCGAGGTGTGCCAGCACGGGAATGAAGCGGTGCAATTCGCCGTAAAGGCCCATTTCTTTGGCCAGGTCGCCGCGAAAAACGCGCAGCGCGCAGCCGTAGTCGCGCAGGTTCACGCCGGCGGCGTTCCGGATGATGAAATTGGCAATGCGGCTGGGAATTTTGCGCAGCACAAACCCATCCTGGCGGTTGACGCGCTCCCCGGCAACCAGATCCCATCCGCCGCTTTCCGCTAAGGCCATCATGGCTGGAATATCGGAAGGGTCGTTTTGAAGGTCGCCGTCGAGGGTGGCGATGTATTCCCCCCGGGCATAGTCAATTCCGGCCATCAGGGCTAAGCTCTGTCCGTAATTTTTGCGAAATTCTACCACGCGGAGCCGGGGATGTGTGATGCTGTACAACTCCTTGAGTGTGTCGTCGGTAGAGCCGTCGTCTACGTACAGGATTTCATAGTCTATTCCTTCCAGCGCCTGGGTGATGCGTTCTATCAGCGGCTGGATATTAGGTGCTTCGTTATAAACCGTGACAACGACGGAAAGCTTTGGCGGCATGAGCAGAAAATTTATTTGAGGCCAAGATAGGGTTTTGCCGCAATCAAGTCTAAGAAGTCAAGCGTCCTCTTTTTCACCGATTCTTTCAACAACTTCAGTTCGGCAATTCATTTAATCTTTGTTGAATGGAAAATATCACACTGAAAATGGAACAAAAACGCTCTCGTGTGGCGGCAAGTTACGATATTTGATGCTGCCGGGAACGGAACTGGATACCCATGTTTATGGAATTAAAATTGAGTAATATGAGACTGCGTTTAGTTGCTTTTCTAATCTTAGCCATGCTGAGCACTTCCCTGCTCGACCAAAACAAACAACCCCTGCGCATTGGCGTAGCCGGCCTCACTCACACCCACGTTCACTGGATTTTTAGCAGTGTCAAAAACGGGGACATTGAAATCGCAGGCATTGCAGAACCCAATCGGGAACTGGCCTTTTTCCAAAAAAGACCTCGAAATCTACTGCCGCAGCGGCCTCATCACTGCCAAAGACCGGAACAACCTAAGCTACCGATTTCAGGAGAAAAACAAAGAAACAGCCATCAACCTTCCTGAGCGCCCCGCGCCGTTTCAGGATCCGTTTTCATTTTTCAAAGCGGTGGTTCGGAAAGAGATCTTGCTTGACGACAATGATCTGTCGGCGCATGACGATCATGGAGATTTTGGATGCGGCGAAGCGAAGTGCAAGGAGTGGGAAACGGATTAAGCTGTAATGCCGGTCTCTCACACCCAAAAACCCCAAAACCCCATCATGCTTTCAAGGCAATCTTGCCATCATCCTATATCCTCATTCACTATGAAAAAGCTCCTCCGGTTTTTGGCCATCCTCTCTTTGGCGATGGCGTTTGCGTGCAGCGCAAAACAAGACAATGCAAGCTTTACAACCGACATGTCAGCAGAAATGGATCAGGCAGGCGCTGAAAGGGAATCACAGGATCTACCACCGCAGCCCCCAGAAGCAGAACCACAAAATTCACCGCAGCCGATCGAGCGCAAAATCATCAAAGAAGGATCCATCACCTTTGAAACCGAAGACCTCCAAGCGACCCGACAGCTCATCACCACCGCAGTGGCCGAAAGCGGCGGGTACCTGGCGCAGGACAACGCCTACAACGAATACGACCGAATCCAGCACCAACTCATCCTCCGCATTCCGGCTGGTCAATTCGATACGCTCCTCAACAAAATTTCTGCCAGCGCTAAAAAGCTCGACAGCAAAAACATCAGCGCTCAGGATGTGACCGAGGAGTTCATTGACGTTCAAGCGCGCCTGAAAACCAAAAAAGAACTCGAAACCCGGTACCTGGAATTGCTAAAACAGGCAAAAAAAGTGGACGAAATCCTGAACATCGAACGGGAAATCGGAACCCTGCGGAGCGACATTGAATCCATCGAAGGGCGGCTGAAATATTTGACAGACAAGGTTTCCTTCAGCACCCTGACGGTGACGTACTATCAAAAAACGACGGCTTCTTTCGGCTTCGGTTCAAAATTCGGCCAAGCCCTCCAAAACGGCTGGACCAATCTGGGCTGGGTGGCCATCGGCCTCACCAGCTTATGGCCTTTTTTCGTGCTGGGGTTGGGCTTGTTTTTTGTGATCAGAGGGATTCGGCGCCGTAAAAAGTCCTGAAAGGAAGCCAGGCCTACCACTGTAGTCAGTGGGAACCTTCTCTTCTTACTGAGCCTTTAATGCCTGCCGAAGTGCATAAACCATAAAATCTATCGGTATGAAATTAGAACACCGCAGCCAAAAAGTCGTGCCATTGTCCCATTTTTTCATGCGGCTTGGTCGCTATGGATTATTTGCCGTATTGCTGATTGCTATTTCCCTGGGAATCGGAGTATTGGGGTATCATTTTATCGGGCGAATTAGTTGGCTTGACAGTTTCCATATGTCGTCCATGATTCTAACCGGGATGGGGCCGGTTGCAGAGATGACCACGACCGGAGCAAAGCTCTTTTCGTCCTTTTACGCCTTGTACAGCGGCGTTGCGTTTTTAAGCATTACCGCCGTATTTTTTGCACCGATCATTCACCGGCTGTTGCACATTTTGCAGGTTGAAAAGGACGGGGAGGAAAAATAACACCGCTGGCGCGGGGCTTCGGCCTCGTGCCTACTATTCAACGGGCCCTGCCCGGTTCAAAACTTTTCAACAATACCGAAACCAGTTCCATGATTTTAAACATCACAACAACCCGGCAACCAGCCACCGATCTGGGCTATTTGCTGCACAAGCACCCCGACAAATTCCAGTCGGTGGAATTATCCGTAGGGAAAGCCCATGTCTTTTATCCTGAAAACAGTATAGAAAAAACAACGGTCAGCCTGCTGCTCGACATTGACCCGATTGCGCTGGTGCGGGGCGCGCGAAACTTGGGCAACGAAAATTTTTCACTGGGTCACTACGTGAACGACCGGCCTTATGTAGCTTCTTCTTTCCTGAGCGTGGCTTTGGCGAAAGCCTTTTCTTCTGCCCTGAACGGCAAATGCAAAGACAAGCCGGAATTGGTGGAGGTTCCTTTCCCTTTTGAAGTCAGCATCCCCGTCCTGCCGGCTCCACAAGGCGGAGAAATCATCATCCGAAAGTTTTTTGAACCCCTCGGGTACGACGTTGAATTAACAAGACACGAACTTGACCCCCTGTTTCCGGAATGGGGTCCCAGCAAATACTACGCGCTGAAACTCCGCCATACCATCCCCACCAAAGCGCTGTTGTCGCATTTGTATGTGCTGATCCCTGCGCTCGATAACGACAAGCACTATTTTGTCAGCCGATCCGAAATAGACAAGCTCTTGGAAAAAGGCGAAGGCTGGTTAAAAGACCATCCGGAGCGGGAACAAATCATCCGGAGGTACCTCATCAACCTGCATTCGCTTTCGCGGCAGGCTCTTGAAACCATCAGCGAAGGAGAACCCGTGGAAGACCCTGTAGCGGATGTTGCAGAAGGCTCGGAAACAAATGTCAAAAAGGAAACCCTCCACAACAAAAGGATAAAATTAGCTGCTGAAAAATTAGCGGAATCCGGCGCAGCGCGGGTGTTGGACTTGGGCTGCGGCGAAGGCAAATTGATCCGGCAGTTGCTCAAAAACAAGCAGTTCACCGAAATTGCAGGCATGGACGTTGCTTACAGCGAATTGATCAAAGCCAAAGAACGCCTGCACTTTGATGAAATGGCGCCCAAACAAAAGGAAAGGATCAAATTGTTCCAAGGGTCGCTCACCTACCGCGATCAACGGCTGGAAGGCTACGACGCTGCCGCCGTTGTTGAAGTGATTGAGCATCTGGATCTGAACCGGCTGAAAGCGTTCGAGCGGGTGCTTTTTGAGTTTGCAAAACCCAAAACCATCGTGCTGACGACCCCGAACAAAGCATACAATGTCGTGTGGGAAAAATTGGACGCCGAAGCCATGCGGCACGACGACCACCGCTTTGAATGGACGCGTCCGGAGTTTGCAAGCTGGGCCGAAAGCATTGGAAAAAAATACAATTACACCTTGGAGTTGCTGCCCATTGGAGACGAAGTTGAAAACATAGGCGCCCCTTCACAAATGGCAATTTTTACTTATGGAACTTAAAATCCCCGAATTTTCCCTCGTTGTTTTGATTGGTGCTTCGGGCTCGGGCAAGAGCAGTTTCGCCAAAAAACATTTCAAAAAAACGGAGATCCTTTCTTCCGACGAATGCAGGGCATTGGTTTCGGACGACGAGAACAATCAGTCGGCTACCGACGACGCCTTCGGGGTGCTGTTTTACATTGCCGGTAAACGGCTGAAAAATGGGTTATTGACCGTCATTGACGCAACCAACACCCAGAAACCATCGCGCAACGCGCTGATTCAATTGGCCAAAACCTACCATTGTTTGCCTGTTGCGATTGTGCTGGATTTACCCGAAGAAATTTGTAAAGCTCGAAACGAGTTGAGACCCGACCGGAAGTTCAAAGGCCACGTGATCCGGCTGCAACAGCAACAGTTGAGAAAGGCTTTGCGCGGATTAAAAAAAGAAGGCTTCAGAAGCGTTGCGGTACTCAACACCCCTGAGGAAGTAGACGCCGTGACCGCTATTGCGCGTGAAAAGCTGTACAACGACAAAAAGAACGAATCGGGGCCGTTCGACATTATTGGCGATGTACACGGATGTTTTGAAGAACTGTGCGAACTGCTTACTGCGCTGGGTTACGGGATCAACAAGGCAGAAGCGGATGACCGCAATTTCGGTTTCAACGTGACCCCTCCGCAGGGCAGAAAAGCTGTTTTTGTGGGGGATTTGATAGACCGGGGTCCTGACTCCCCCGGCGTCTTGCGCTTAGTGATGAGTATGGTGCATTCCGGCGCGGCCTATTGCGTTCCCGGTAACCACGATTTGAAATTAGAAAAATACCTCAGCGGAAAAGAAGTCCAGCTAAAGCACGGGCTGGAGGTAACCGTACAGCAGTTGGAAAACGAATCCGCTGAATTCAAAGGTTTGGTCAAAACCTTCCTCTACGGCCTGATCAGCCACTACGTTTTTGACAGAGGCCGCTTAGTTGTTGCGCACGCCGGGATCAAAGAAGACATGCAGGGAAGGGGATCCGCAGCCGTTAGAAACTTCTGTTTGTACGGCGAAACCTCCGGAGAAATTGACGAATTCGGCCTGCCTGTGCGGTACAATTGGGCCAAAGACTACCGCGGAAAAGCGAAGGTCGTTTATGGCCATACGCCGATTCCGGAACCGGAGTGGCTGAATCGCACCATAGACATTGACACGGGCTGCGTATTTGGTGGGAAATTGACGGCTCTGCGCTACCCGGAAGAGGAATTGGTGGCGGTGAAAGCGAAGCAGGTGTACTGCGAACCGGCAAGACCCATCGGATACCGGGGTGGTACAACGCCATTGAGTTCGCAGCAGGAATACGACGATTTACTAAACATCGAAGACGTCATCGGCAAACGAATCGTTCAGACCCGGCTGCGCAACAACATCACCATCCAGGAAGAAAATTCGATTGCTGCACTGGAGGTCATGAGCCGCTTCGCCATCAACCCCAAGTGGCTGATTTATTTGCCGCCCACGATGTCGCCTTGCGCTACGAGCGAGCTGCCGGAATATTTGGAACACCCTTTTCAAGCGCTGAATTATTATAAAAAACGGGGCGTTGAAAAAGTCATTTGCGAAGAAAAGCACATGGGCTCGCGGGCCATTTTGGTCTTGTGCAGGGATGAAGCGACCGCCGTCAACCGCTTTGGCGTTGCCAATGAGGGAGCGGGCGTTTGCTACACCCGTACCGGCAGAAATTTTTTCAATGACGCCGCGCTTGAGCAGCAATTCCTTGCCCGGGTGACCAGCGCCCTGACAGCAAGTGATTTTTGGGATACCTTCCAAACCGATTGGGTATGTCTGGATGCAGAACTGATGCCGTGGTCGGCTAAGGCCCAGGCATTGTTAAAAGACCAGTACGCAGCCGTTGGCGCTGCGGCGCGGGCGGCTCTTCCTGAAGTTGAAAAAGCCCTGAAACAAGCCCTGGAACGGGGCATTGAAGACGCGATGCCTGCACTTCAGCATTTCCACCGAAAAAATGAATCCATTTCAAAATACATTAACGCCTACCAGCATTACTGTTGGCCGGTGAACAGCGTTGACGACTATAAGCTCGCGCCTTTCCACATTTTGGCGACCGAGGGACAGGTTCACACCGACAAACACCACGAATGGCACATGGAAAACATCGCAGCTATCTGCAACTTCGACCCAAAACTCCTCCTGCCGACGCCCTATAAAATTGTGGATTTTCAGGACGAAGCAAGTTATGCAGACGCCGTAAGCTGGTGGGAACAACGCACTGCAACCGGCGGGGAAGGCATGGTGGTGAAACCGTATGATTTTATTGCCTACGGAAAGGAAGGCCTGCTGCAACCCGCCGTAAAATGCAGGGGCAGCGAATACCTGAGGATTATTTACGGCCCCGAATACGACCTGCCCGGAAACCTTGAACGCCTGAAAAATAGAAACCTTTCGCGTAAGCAATCTTTGGCCTTGAGGGAATTCGCGCTGGGCGTGGAAGGGCTGGAACGGTTTGTGAGGAAAGAGCCGCTGAGGCGCATTCACGAAAGCGTTTTTGGCGTGCTGGCGCTGGAAAGCGAGGACGTGGATCCGCGATTATAAGCGTGTGCTGGCGAGAGACTCCGGCCTCGTGTCTACTATTCAACGGGCTCTGCCCGTTACCAAAACAAATGCTTCTTCTTTTTGCGCTGCTCCGAAATCGAGTCCCGTGCTGCTTTCAAACTTTTTCGGATGCTTAGGCTGTCGGCTTGGCGGTAGAGTGAGTCCAATGGCAACATCGTCGGTAATAAACGCTGATTTTGATATGCATTTACAGGCTTTTCACTACATCTGCTGCCCGAAAGTCAATAAATTATTATCCGGATCAAGCAAAGAAAATTCCTTTTGTTGCCAGGGTTTGAGTTGCAAATGCCCGGCTTGAGGGATGCTTAACTTTTTGTCAACAGCCAACTGA
Source organism: Chitinophagales bacterium (assembly GCA_038323375.1). GTDB lineage: Bacteria > Bacteroidota > Bacteroidia > Chitinophagales > Saprospiraceae > JABWAJ01. Next base: position 92,184 of record JBBQGV010000007.1, on the reverse strand, counting down.
TACCATGTTTCTATATCATCCGTCCGGATGTAGACCTGCCCGTAATTTTCTTTTGGGTCAAGTTCTTTAAACTCAAAAAAGTGAATTTGAATCTGGTCTTTTTGTACCATCAGGTAACCCTCGTAGTCGGCGCTGCCAAATTCCTGAAATCCCAATTTATTTAGATAAAAATCCCTCGTAATGGCTTTATCGCGCATGGGGAGCTTGGGATGGATGGCGGTGAGCATCGTTGTTTTGTTTTAGGTGATTTATGACTCGCCGGCGCGTGGCTCCAGCCTCGTGTCCACTATTTGCCGGGCTTTGCTCGGCGCCAGTTATCGCGAAACTTCAGACGCTTGCTCCTCATCCACCAGATCCTCCCTGGAATCAGCAAGCCCCGCTTCACTCACCATTACGCCGCTATTAATGCACATCCCCTCTAACTGAACCAGATCCCCTTTGAAGACATTGAAATCTACGTCCCCCTGCACGCCGCGGAGTTGGCCGGCGCTGCCGTATTGCCAGAACGACCAGTCGCGCCCGCAGGCTAAGGTAGGTTGGCGGCGGCCATAGCGCGCAATCCAGAGCGGATAGTCCTTGAAATGGCCGGCTAAATATTTGTTGTAGAAAACAAGGTTGGTATAAATGATGGGTTTGATGTTGTATTTAATCTCAACCAAATAGAGCCAGTGCCGCATGGAAGATAAAAGCTCTACTTTAGAAACGCCTGCTTCCAACACCTCAACATCGAGCACGGGCGGCAGATCGCCGAGTCCCATTTCCACAGCTTGCATAAAATTGCGCGCCTGCAATTCAGCAGGCACAGAAGGCCGAAAAAAGTGATAAGCCCCACGTTTGATGCCCACGCGTTGCATTTCTGACCAGTTCAGGCAAAATATGGAATCGCGGTAGGAAAAGCCTTCGGTTGCTTTCACAAAAGCAAAAGTGATGTCTTGTGCCGCAACGGTATCCCAATTGACAATAGACTGATAGTGAGAAATGTCTATGCCCTGCACCTCGTATCCACTCATACGAACAGTCTCCCGTTCGCACGAACAGAGGCACAAAACAATTACCCCGAAGCATAGAAAGCGTTCCATAGTTATCAGTCAACGAAACAAATCTAAAAAAGATACTTGAATTGTGTTAAAAAATGCGGGGCATAATAGAAAGTAAGCAAATTAGGTCGGTTGTCAGACATCTTCGCTGGCGAGTTGCTCCGCCTCGTGTCTCCTATTTGTCGGGCTTTGCCCGGCTGGCTAAACCATCCTCAATTTCGCCCCCGCCGCTTCCAGCGTTTCCTCCTTCTTCGCAAAACAAAGCCGGATCACCCGGTCATCCCTTTTGCTGCTGTAAAAAACCGACACCGGAATGGCAGCTACCCCGTGTTCAATGGTCAGGCGGCGGGCAAACGCCTCATCCGGTTCATCGCTGATGGCGCTGTAATCAAACACCTGGAAATAAGAACCGCAGCAAAGCAGCGGAAGCAGGCGGCTGCCGGCAGTGACTTCCAGAAAAAAGTCGCGCTTTTGCTGATAAAAGGCAGACAGGCCAAGGTATTCCGAAGGATCGGCAAGGAAGTCGGCTAATGCATACTGGATCGGGGTATTGACCGAAAAAACATTGAACTGATGTACTTTCCTGAACTCGGCGGTCAAAGCGGGTGGCGCCACACAATATCCAATTTTCCAGCCGGTATTGTGGAAGGTTTTGCCAAAAGAATAGACCGCCAGACTCCGCTCCCGCAGCTCCGGGTAGCGCAGGACGCTTTCGTGCTGCAAACCATCGAAAACCAAGTGTTCGTATACTTCATCGCTCAGCACCAGAATGTCTGTACCGGCGGTAAGTTGCGCCAATGTCTGCATGTCGGTGTCCCTGAACAGCGACCCGGCGGGATTGTGCGGCGTATTGATGATGATCATCCGGGTTTTGGGGCTGATCCGTTGTTCCAAAGCAGCCCAATCTACCCGGTAATCCGGAAACGACAATTCGCATACAACCGCTTTACCGCCGCATACTTCCACCGAAGGCCGGTAGGAATCGTAGGCCGGTTCCAGCAGGATGACCTCGTCGCCCGGACTGATAAAAGCAGCGATGGCGGTGAAAAGCGCTTGGGTAGCGCCGGCAGTGATGGTGATTTCCGACCCTGGGTCAACCTGAATGCCATAGAGCAGGGCGATTTTTTCCGCAATACGCGTGCGCAGGGCAGGCAACCCCGGCATAGGCGCGTACTGGTTGTGGCCACTGCGCATGTATTGGTAAACTAAATCAGTCAGTCTGGAAGACGCTTCGAAATCAGGAAAACCCTGAGCCAGGTTGATTGCTTTGTGTTCTTGCGCCAACGCCGACATCACCGTGAAAATGGTCGTGCCGACATTGGGGAGTTTGGACGTAAGCTGCATAGAATAGATAGGTGTAGTTGATCAGTTGACGGTGAGCCGCTACAAAAAAAGGTCGCAGCCCACTGGTAAAAATAATGCTTCTCCAGGGACTGCGACTAATTTTGCAGTAATTATGAAAAAAACTTATACACTTGAGATTCAAGCCGAAATCTTCTCAGCTCCTGGCTGCAATACCTTCTGGTTGAGAACCATTTCTTCGTCTTCCTCTGTATGCGCACAGGAGGTGCTGTGACAAACCTGGCATTCCACCACCAAGCGCCAGTTGACAATATGCCCAGTGGCAATAATGATACCGCCGATCATCGTCAGCCAGTGCTCCCAGTCGCCTTCCACAAAACGGCTGGCAATGATGACCGAAAAACCCGCAGCAGCAATGAAAATTGCACGCAAAGAGTGGTGGCGCTGGAAATAACTGCGCACCAAAGACCACGAAGCAATGATGATGCTCAGCGTGATGAAGATGACTTCAAACAACCCGTGTTCGAGCCAGGCTAAGTTGCTCAATGCGCCAATGGTCAACACAAAGGGCAGCGCAGCGCAGTGAACTGCACAAATCATGGAAGCCATGAACCCTGCAAAATCGGCATTAAGACTAACAAATCTTGATTTCATAAATGCAACATTGTTGCAAATGTAGAGATTTATTTTGGTTTCTCAAACACCTGCGAAAAAAATGATGAATTATTTTTGAAGGAGCCCGGTTATCCGCTGTTGAATGGAGAAGATGCTGTCGCGAAATTCTTTTTGTATGGCCAGCATTTGCTCGGGTGTTACGTCCAAAGTCGGGCCGTGGTGGTGGTGGTGATCATGACCGGAATGGTCGTGTTCGAGGCCCGGCGGTTCCGGCAAATTGTCACGCCAATAGGTGATGCTGGCTTCTATACCGGTAACTTGGTTGTTGAAGGCAATTTCTTCCGGCGTCAAAGCCCTGCCCTGAATGGCCAGCTGGTTTCTGAGCTGGATCAGGGAATCCACTTTCCCGGCCAATGCTGCTTCGATCGCAATGATTTCGAGGTGGATTTTTTCCGCGTCGTCATCGTTGCCCGCAGGCTGTGGCGACTGGCAGGAACAAAGCAAAGCGGCAACAAAAACTACAATTTGGTATTTCATAACAAACGCTGGGTGTAGATTTAGTAATGATTTGTCGGATTCTAAAGCTCAGCCCCTATACACAGGTTGCGCAAGTGCCCTTCAACACCAGATAGGCTTCTGAAAGCAAATAGCCGGAGGGTGCCTGGACAACGGGCGTATGCATATTTTCGATGCAAAAGGTTTTTCCGCACTGGTCACAGTGGAAATGAGCATGATGATCATCGTGTGCGTGCTCCGAACAGTGTCCTAAACAAAGGGCGTATTTCAGTTTTTCGCCGCCGTCAATCGCTTTGTGGATGACGCCTTTTTCTTCAAAAGTCTTCAGCGTTCGGTACAAAGTGATCCGGTCAACCTGATTGAAATGTGCTTCGATGTCGTTCTGGGACAAGGCTTCCCGCGAATTGAGGAAGATGTCGAGTACCTGCGCTCTCACCGCAGTTTTTCGAAGTTTGTGCTGTGCCAAAATGTCCAAAGCAGAAGCTGTCATAGAAATATTTAGTTTGATCTTGCAAAAGTAATTACTTTTACCAAATGAAACAATGTTGCATAAAACAAAGTTTATAGTACAGTAGAAGTGTTTATGACAAAAAATCCTGCATATCCTCCTTGGAAAAGCAGCCTGTTTCTACTGGCTGTGTTTCTTTTGCCCTTGCTGGCAAAGGATGTGCATTACCTTTTTGCCCACAGGCACCACGATCACCACATCCACCACTGCGATGCTACGGGCGTCCATATACACGACCCCGAGCATTATACGCCTGAAAATTGTTCCTTTTGCGGGGTGGTCTACGCCCAGTTTTTCAACGATGCCGTTTCGCCTGCGCTACCCATAGCGGATTTGTTCGCAGCAGGCGCTGAAGCGGGTTACTCCCAAACGCATTCGCCCACGGCCATCCATACCACGCGCCCGCGCGGCCCGCCTGCTGTTTCTTCCTTCTAATCCAATTATTTCTGGTCGTATTTTATTTTATTATTGAGTTTGCTCATCGTTTTCTGTATTGCAGAACACACCGGCAATCCAGCTCAACGCTTTATTAATTAGCGCGTTATGCAATTTCGGCAAATTATTTCCACGATGGTAATGCTGTCGCAGGGCTTAGCCGGCATCTGGGCATATGCCCAACCCTGTACCTTGCAACTAAGCGGGCGGATTCTGGATGCCCAAACCCGTGAACCCCTTCCTTTTGCCACGATTTCCATCACAGAAATCAACAAAGGCACAGTGGCCGACGAAAGCGGGCGGTTTTCCATCCGGGGCCTGTGCCCGGGGGATTACACCGTCGTTTGTTCCATGGTTGGCTGCGACCCTGCCGAACACCAGGTTCACATCGAACAAAATATCAGCCGGGATTTTTTCCTGATAGAAATTGCGATCGAACTCGGTCACATCGAAGTCACCGGAAAAGCCATAGCCCCTGCCAGTACCCAACCACGCCAGGAATTACAGGGCGCATCGCTCGAAGCGGGCAAAGCGCTGGGACTCGGAGAAGCGCTCAAACGCCTGCCCGGAGTTACGACGCTGAACACCGGACATTCCATTTCCAAGCCGGTCATTCAGGGCCTTAACGGCAATCGCATTGTCATCCTCAACAACGGCGTGCGCTTAGAAGCACAGCAATGGGGAGACGAGCACGCGCCGGAGATAGACCCTTTTGTTGCCGGCAAGGTTTCGGTGATCAAGGGCGCGGCCGGGGTTCGGTATGGCGCTGATGCTATTGGCGGCGTGGTGCTGGTAGAGCCGGAACCCTTACGGGAAAAACCGGGCATTGGCGGGCAGTTGGCAATGGGCGCATTCAGCAATGGCCGTACCGGGGTGGTTTCGGCTTCCGTAGAAGGTGCCCTGGGGGGCAAAATACCGTTGTCGGGGCGCTTGCAGGGGACTTTCAAACGAGGCGGCAATGTTCAAACGCCAGATTATTTCCAACGAAACACGGGGTTGGAAGAACTAAATTACTCTTGGGCGCTGGGGCTGAAAAAGGAAAAATTCAATACCGGGCTTTATTTTTCGGTTTTTTCTACCCAACTCGGCATCTTGCGCGACGCACACATCGGCAACCTCACCGACCTGGCCTTGGCCATCGAACGGGGACGACCGCTCAGCGGCGGGGCTTTTTCTTACGAAATAGGCCGCCCGAAGCAGCAGGTGCTGCACGAACTGTTCAAGTGGCAGTTTTCAGTGGAAACCGGCGAAACAAGCAAGCTCCAGATCGAAGCTGCGCGCCAGTTCAACCGCCGTCAGGAATTCGACGCCCACCGGCCTTTCGGCAACCTGCCGGATGAATTGATGCGCCCGCAGTTTGAATTCGAAATTACGACCTATACGCTTGACCTGAACTGGGAACACCGCTGGCTGCCGAATACCAAAGGCAGCATCGGCGCGCAGGGCCTGCACCAGCGCAATACGACCGATTTTGGTGCCCTCATTCCCAACTACACCACGCAAAGCGTTGGGATTTACTGGTTAGAACGCTGGCGGAAATACCCCTCGCCGTGGGAAGTGGAAGCAGGCATCCGGTACGACGCTAAGTTATTGTCTATTGGAACGCAGGGAACAGACACCATAGGACAAGACCTTCAGTTCAGCAATGTTTCAGGAACGGCAGGTGTCATTTACCACTTAGCCGAAGTGGAATTGCGCTTTAATGCGGGGACAGCCTGGCGCGCGCCGCATCCGAACGAATTGTACAGCGATGGAGTACACCACGGCGCAGCGGCCTACGAATTGGGCGATCCAAACCTTCAGGCAGAACGTGCGCTCAATTTTTCGCTTAGCGCGAATTGGACCAAGCCAAAGCAATTTGACGCCACATTTTCCTTCTACCACAACCGGATTTCGGATTTCATTTACCTCGAACCGCAGTCTGTGCCCAAGCTGACCATCCGCGGCGCTTTTCCGGCTTTCCTCTACCGCCAGGCCGATGCCACACTGACCGGGTTCGACTGGACTGCCGCAGTGTTTTTACTGCCGCAACTGGCCTTCGAATCACAAGGTGCCATCTTACGCGCCCGGAACCTCGACGCCGGGGGTTACCTTATTTTTATGCCCGCCGACCGCCTTACGCATGGGTTCAAATACACTTTTGGTCAAGCTGTAGATGAAGCCAAAGAACGACCTTTTGCCAGGTTTGGCATGACGAACGTGCTGCGCCAGACCCGCGTGCCGCAAGGCGATTTAGCGCCCCCGCCCCCCGGCTACACCCGTTTCGACGCCGAAGCCGGTATGACGCTGCACTGGGGCAAAACCCCGATAGAAATCGGACTTTCCGTTTTTAACCTTTTTAATGCACGCTTCCGCGATTACCAGAACCGCTTCCGGTATTTCACCGACGAGGTGGGGCGGAATATTCTGCTGCGCGCAAAAATCATTTTCTAAATCAATTAAAAAACAATTTTATCATGATTCAGTATAAGCTTTTTTCGCTCCCGATGATGTTGGTGTTGTCTTTGTTCACAACGACAATTTTGCTTTCCAGCGCCTGCAACCGCGACGACGACGATAACAATCCAAACGAAGAGGAACTGATTACCTCCGTAATCCTCACGTTTACGACGCCCGGCGGAACCAGCACGGCCTTTTCTTTTAAAGATACCGACGGCGACGGCGGCGCCAATCCGGTAGTCCAGAACATCACGCTGGCTGCTGCGACGAATTACAGTTTAACCGTCCAATTCTTGGATGAATCCAACCCGGCGAATGTGGAAGACATTACGGTTGAAGTAGCGGAGGAGTCGAACGAGCACCTTGTTTGCTTCGGTGTAGAGGGCGGCGTACCACAACCTACGATAGATGATACCGACGGCAACGGCAAACCACTCGGCCTGTTGAGCAAAGTCGTCACGACAACTGCGGGCGCGGGCAAAATCACCGTGAGTTTGAAGCACCAGCCGGATAAAAATGCTGCTACGCCTTGCAGTACGGGGGATACCGATGTTGAGGCGACGTTTAATGTGGCGGTAAATTAGTGTCTACCGACATTTGGTTCCTACAGGACGGACCGACCTGATGAAAATTTGGGATGTCTTATGTTCGCATAACGCAGCCATTCACACCTGTGTCTGTTCTTTAGAGTTCGAGAACAAGGCGTGTTTCGCCCCAAAAACGGGAGTCCCACCGGGCGGGATGACCGATTTTGGGGCGAAACACAACGCAGTTATCGGACTATAAAGACAGACACGAATTAGCGGCGTACAGAAACTGAATCTGTGGAAGCATTGTACCCCGCAAAAATGCCATGGCCATTTTCGATGTTGTTGTAGACGATCACCGGTTCGGTGAACGCGCCGCCGGAGTTGCTCTGCTGCTGATTCAGGGTTTGGTGGAATTTGTAGTATTCTTCTGAAACGGTGCGCAACTCGGCGTAGACCTTACCAATAAGTTGGGATTCCGGGTCGATCTGAACCGCCACCGGAATAACGATGCGGTTGGATTGAAAAGCTTTGTCTTCAAATAAAATGCCGCCTTTAAAATAAGCCAGCACAAAATTATTGTTGATGGAATTGCTGAAAACAACGGCCTGAATAGTAGAGTCAATCAAGGTAGTATCGCCTTCAACCAGTTGAAAAGCAAGAAATTGCTGATAGAGGTTGAGGTGGTAATAGTTCACTTCTTCCGGGAAATCTGCAAAGCTTAATTCCGCATTATAATCATAACGCAAATCGCCGTTTTCGGTCAGCCCCACCATAATATCTGAGAGATTGAAAGAGAGAATTTCGGTCGCTTTCGGTATGCTACTCTGCGCCATGACGGTTTCGAACCCGGGGGCTTCCACCCGGATGGTATAAATGACGTCCTGCTTCGGTTTCAATTCACGGGTAATGTAATGAGGCGTGCGGATCCCCCCTCCTCTCGGCACCAGTTCGAGGGTTTCGATGAAGGCATCGCCCTGATAAATGTCCACCTTCGCGTTGGCGATGTACTCTTCCGGAGACTGGTCGAGTGCGGAACGACTTTTGGAAACCTGCACGATAAAAAACGCGTCTCCCGTAAAATTACAAACCACCACCAGCCGTGGATCGGGGATGTCAAACGGCAACTCAACCGGACGTTCGCAAGTTGCGGCCACCAATGCGCAATAACAAAAAATCGCGAAGAGTAGATTTCGTAGCATCGGGTTAAAATTTGATCGAATAGTTAACCGAGGGCAAAATCGGAATCAGCCACACCTGTACAAACTCCTTCACCGGACGAAGATCGTTGTTTTCATTGATGTATTTGGTTCTGAGGTTGTAATAAAGCGGATTTCTCCGATCATATACATTGTAGACACCTACATTGGCGATATGTTCAAGCTTACCCGTGCGATAATAAAAATTCACCCCGACATCTAAGCGGTGGTAATAGGGCATGCGGTATTGGTTTTTAGAACCGTAGTCGAGCACTTCTACTGGCGGCGGCGGAATCACACCCGGGATTTCAATCCGGTATTGCAACAATGGCAAACTGAAGGCGAAACCAGAACTGAATACCCAATTGGCCGACAATTCGCACCAGGATTTGAGCCGGTGGGTCAACGCAATTTTAAGGTCGTGCCGCCGGTCAAATTTGAATGGGTAGGTGCGCCCGAGGTTGACTTTTTCAAACTGCCGGTCTGTCCAGGACAAGCTGTAAGCGATCCAGCCTTTGGTTTTGCCGTGCCGCCAGTTGAGTAACGTTTCCAAACCATAAGACTGTCCTTCCCCGACGGTCACATTGCGCTCCCAATCGTTCAGGAATAAAGCGCCTTCGGAAAAACTGAGCAGGTTTTCCATTTTTTTATAGTAGCCTTCCACGCTCAGGCTGAGATTGCCGGTTGGCACGTAATCGAAACCCAATTCCGTTTGCCAAGCGCTTTGGGGTTTCACGCGGGCAGTGGCTGGTGCCCAGAGGTCGGTAGGCAAACCGATGTCTGAGTTGGAAAGCAGGTGCAAATATTGTTTAGAAAAGCTAAAAGACGATTTGAAATTCACGGTAGGCAATGCTTGCCAATAGGCCGATAGGCGGGGTTCTGCCGAATGGTAATTGCGGCTCCGCACACTAAATCCGGTGAAGCGGAGTCCGGCGTTCAGCATAAAACGGTCGCTGATGTTGTACTCGTCTTCCACATAAAAAGCGTATTCGATGGCGTCAATCGGGGCGTTACCGGTTGTTTCGGAATCATCCGGAATCCCGGTTGATGAATCGTTGTAAAACAAAATGCCGGGGCGAAACTGATGCTGCGTAATCCCCATGCCGAAGCGGAAATAATGCCGGGTAGAGGGGATCAGGTCGAAGTCAATTTTAGCGCCGAAGTCTTCAATGCCGGAGCGATACCTTCCAAAATCGAAAGAGCGGAACAGGGTTTGATTGTTGGCAGCAATGCGGAGCGAGTCAGAAGTCGAATAATTTACGCCAACGCTCAGGTTGCTGTACGTAAGGGTCGTATTGGCGAAAAGCCGGCTGCTGAAAACGTGGTTCCAGCGCAAGGCTGCGACTTTGTTTCCCCAGTCCAATCCTTCGGAATACGACTGATCAAACAGGTAATCCACCGCTTCGCCGCCTTGTGAAAGCAGCGTCAGACGGTCGGAGCGCCGTCCGAAGTTGTCGTATTCGTCGCTGCCCTGATAATAGCTCAGATAAACGCGGTCTGCCTCTGATAATGTAAAATTCAGCTTGGCATTCAGGTCATAAAAATTGTATCCATTGGAGCCTTGTTCGCGGCGCGCGCGCTTTTGCTGTTCGGTAATGGGTCTTATGTACCAATCTAAAAAAGACCAGCGCCCGGAGATGAAAAACGAACTTTTGTCTTTCTGGATCGGCCCTTCAAGGGAGAGCCGGCCACTCAGCGCGCCTAATTCGGCGCTACCGGCGAATTGTTTCCTGTTGCCCTCCTTGGTGCGCACATCCAAAACAGAAGACAACATGCCACCGTATCGCGCGGGGAAACCGCCTTTCACAAAACGGGCGCTGCGCACGGCGTTGGTGTTGAAGATGGAAAACACGCCTGCCGCGTGCGAGATATTGTAGACCGGAACCCCGTCAATCAGGACGAGGTTTTGACCGGGATTACCGCCGCGCACATGAATGCCGCCGACGCCGTCCGTCCCGGTTTGCACGCCGGGCAGCAGGTGGGTGGTGCGGATCAAGTCCGATTCGCCGCCCAGGGCTGGCAGGGTTTGCACCTCGGCAATGCTCAGGATTTCGTCACTCCACGCTAGGCGCCGAGCCTTTTCGGAGGAATCGTTGGCGACAACCACCACTTCGGGCAGGGCAACCAAGCCTCTCAGTGCAATATTGACCTGCTGATCCGATTGCAAGGCAATGCGCTGTGCCTGCGATTCGTAGCCGGTGTAGGAAAACAGGATTTCCGTTTCGCCGACGGGCAGGGTCAGGCTATAAAAGCCATATTCGTTGGTGGTGGCACCGCGGTTACTCCCCACCACATAGACGTTGCCGCCAATGAGCGGTTCGCCGCTTTCGGCATCTTCCAAAAAACCGCTTAGCGTAAACCGAATATTGACGGGCGTTTTGGGTGGATCCACTTTGTATAAAGCGACGATGCTGGAGTTGATGACCCGGTAGCGCAAAGGCGTTTCGCGCAGTAAAATATTCAGCGCCTCGCTGAGCCGGTAGCGGCGCAGGCGCAGGGTAATGTTCTTTTTGGGAAGGATATCGTTGCTAAAGGACAGGTTAACGCCGGGCTGGCCGGAGAGCTGATACAACGCCTCTTCCAGTGTCGCATTTTTGAGCACGAGGTTGACCTTTTGCTCCAGCGGATTTTGAGCCAGTGCCGGAGCAATCCAGTAACATACGCAGGTGATGGAGAAGAGTAATTTTTTCATCCCGGTCAAAACAGCCAAATGTGGTATTCAAAGGTAAGGGATTTCAACAGGATTGCAACGTAAAAAAATGGGGATACGCCGACAATTGCATTAAAAATATTTTCAACTTTGAACGTTGCAGTGCATTCTTGTAGGTTTCAGGGATACGTACAACTTTTATTCCCACTCTTTTAGTTTTTTTATGCAGGCTTCCTTTGGGAGCCAGGGGTTGAATTGCATTTGTTCTGTGAGTAAGTTTCTCGCAGCAAGTCTGTCAAAAAATCCAGCTTCAAGAAAACGATCAAACAGCCAAAGGATGCCGTGTACTTCCAGTTTTTGATGTTCACATGCTTTGCGGAGTAGTTTGTCGTTGGTTAAAACCATCGCTGGTAATTTTTCCATCCAATATAAGACCGTTTGATCGGCAAATGACAAACGCCTGCTGGTTTGAAGCAGCGATATTTTCGTAAAATTAGGCGCATTCAGGTGCTTGATGGTCAACCGTTCTGTCGAAACATAAGGCAATAATGCCGCCTGCTGTTCAGGGATAAGTTCATCGAAGACTTCCTGTGTGGTAATGATGTCAAATTCAAGGGCAAATAACAAAGAGACCAGTTCAAAAGCGGTTTGGAGCACCGCAACAATTCGCAATGCTTTCTTGTCTTCAAGCAGACACTATCCCCGGCAGGCATCTAACGCAAAATTCCATTAACTTTGCAACTTGAGAAAAAACGCAACCACCCTATGAAAATGAGATACTTATACACAGCTCTGCTCTTAGCCCTGTCTTGGTTTGCCGCTAAGGCGCAAATGTGGAACGGCACAGACACGCTCTATGGCAACGAATGGATCCGCTACGACCGGCCTTATTTCAAAATTGCCGCAGCCGAAGACGGTCTGCTGCGCATTCCTTATGAAACGCTGACTACACAGGGCATTCCAGCGGATGCGACCTTCCGCTTGTATGCCTTGGGCCGCGAAGTGCCGCTGTACCTCAGCAACCCTTCCGGCACGCTTGCTGCCGGCGATTACCTGGAATTTTTTGGTAAAAAAAACCGCGCCGAACTCGATCGGCACCTCTATAAAAATCCGGACACCGAGTTGTTCAACCCTGAATTCAGCCTCATTACCGACACGGCTTTCTATTTCCTAACCTGGGATATTGCTGCCCCACAAACGCCCCTGCGCTACCAGAATGCCCCCAACGACCTGAACAACCTGCCCGTCAAAGAGGCCTGGTTTTGGCACGAAGAAAAGTTGGTGGGTGCGGCAGCTCTCCAGAAACAAACCTTTTCACAGGGGTTGGCTGAGTCGGCTTTCCTTGCCGGGGAAGGCTTCGGTTCGGCTTCCGCCAATACGCATACCGTTTCCATCCAACCTAAATATTTTGTCCCTAACGCCGGAGTGGACGCCCGCTATGATTTGCGACTTTTTGCTGGCAACAATACCCACAACCTCAAAATCACCATCAACGGCACCGAGGTTTATACCAATGCTTTCAACGGCTTCCGGTTAGTCGCCCCGGTTATCGCCAAACCTGCCGCCAATTTGGCTGCAACGGAACAAATTGTCATCAACGGCGCGGCTTCTACCGACGACCGGTATTCCTATTCCGTCGTGAGCCTGCGCTACCCCCGTGCGTTCAACTTCGACAACAAAACCGCTTTTGTTTTTGAAATTCAAGGCAACGGCGCTGAGCAATATTTAGAAATTGAGAACTTCAATGCGGGTACATCAGATCCAGTGCTTTACGATATGAGCAACCGCCTGCGCCTTGTCGGCAATGCAGAAAACGGCATCATGAAATTCAAACTGCCAGCTGCTTCCGGCACCCGTAACTTAGTGTTGATCAACGCTGTTTCCGGATACCGTACCATAACGACCCTGCGCCCCGTGACGTTCACAAATTATTCCGCTGCCGACGCGCAGTTCATCATCATCTCCAACGCCCGCTTGTTCAACGACGGCCAGGGCGGCGACTTGGTGGCCGAATACGCCGAATACCGCAGTTCCTCAGTTGGTGGCGACTACCGCACGGTGGTGGCAGACATTGCGCAGCTCTACGACCAGTTTGCTTATGGCGTTCCCCGCCACCCGTTGTCCATCCGCAATTTTGTCCATTTTGCTAAAAAAACATGGAGCGATCCGCGCTACGTATTGCTGATCGGCAAAGGCCGGGAATACGCTGCCGTGCGCAGTGCAGGCGCTTTGGCATCGGCAGGAAACAGCAGTTTTTTAATCCCTACATTTGGTGTCCCCGGCTCGGACAACCTCCTTGTAGCCAGCAATTACAGCATGGTTCCGGCGCTCCCGGTCGGGCGCATTCCTGTAGAAACGCCTGCGGAAATACGCCTTTACTTAGACAAAGTGCGCGCCCACGAAGCACCGTTGGGCCAAACGCCTGCGGAAGACCGCCTGTGGCGCAAGCAGGTCATCCACCTTGGCGGCGGGGGCAGCGTGGCAGAACAAACCGACATTCGCAACAAATTGAACAACTTGAAGACTGCCTTGGAAAACAGCGATTATGGCGCGAGCGTCTCTTCATTTTTCAAAACCAGTCCTGACCCCATCCAGTATTCGCAGTCGGAGGCCATCTCCAACCGCATCAATGCAGGCGCTTCCATCGTCACCTTTTTCGGGCATTCCAGTTCTGGTGGCTTTGATTTCAGCATTGATAACCCGGCTGTTTACCAAAACCAGAACCGCTATCCCCTGATCATCTCGCTCGGGTGTTTGTCGGGTGCCATTCACCTGCCTGGCAAAAGCGTGGGCGAAAGTTTTATATTTCAGGAAAATAAAGGCGCGTTGGCTTTCATTGCCTCGGTGGGTTTGGGGGCGGTCTCTTCCCTGTATGCTGTGACGAATCAATTTTACGCCGAAATTGGCCACGAAACTTACGGAAAAGGCATCGGCGACGCCCTCCAACGCACCCTTCAGTCTTTTGACAATACCGGCGGTATTTTTACCCGCGCCCTCGTGCAGCAATACACCCTGAACGGCGACCCCGCACTGGTGTTGTCGCCATCAGAAAAACCCGATTTTTTTGTCAACAGCGACAGCCCGAAATTCGAGCCGGAAGCCATCAACGCACAAATGGACAGCTTCGATTTTCACTTCAACCTGCTCAACGCGGGCAGGGCTTCTGTGGATAGTGTGCAGGTGCTGCTCCGGCGCACCCTGCCCGGGAATATTGAATTTGATGTGGCCAAAATAAAAGTGCCCGCACCGAAATACGAAAACAGCGTTGTGCTCCGGATGCCGGTTCTGGGCAAATTGGCCATCGGCGAAAACCGCTTCCGCATCACCGTGGATCCCGACAATGCCATTGCCGAGACGCCCGCTCCGGAAGCCGAACAGAACAACGAATTGCGGAACAATTTTGGAGAAACAGGCATTGCCAAATACATTTTCGACAACGGCGTCAGCATCGCCTGGCCGCCAGATTTTGCGATCGTCGGGCAGACCCCCGTGCAGTTGTACGCCTCCACCGCTGATGTTTTTGCCTCCGAACGCAATTATTTGATGGAAATAGACACCACGGAATTTTTCAACAGCCCCCAGGTGCGCCGCACCACCATCCGCCAAAAAGGCGGCCTGCTGCAATGGACGCCTGGCGTGAACTGGCAGGACAGCACCGTCTATTACTGGCGCGTCAGCCCAGATACCTCCGGTGTGCCGGGCTATATCTGGAGTACGGCTTCGTTTATCTACCTTAATGGCAGCCCGGAAGGCTGGAACCAGTCGCACTTCTTCCAGTTCAACGACAATGCCTTTGAAAATATGGAATTGCCGGAAACTACCCGGGCGTTTAAGTTCTTAGACGATGTAAAAACCATCCGGGTGATCAACGGCGTTTATCCCGGCGTTTGGCCAACCATCAACATCAACAACGATCCATACATCTATTTGCCCTGGGACAACTACATTAGCGGAGGGTTGAGCATTACCGTACTTGATTCTCTGAGTGCTGACCATTGGCGCAATAATCCGCCGGGGGAATACGGGAGCAGCATATCACCCTGGGCCAACAACTGGGCTTCTTACCCTTTTTCTACCCGAACTCAGGCAGGGCGGGAGCTGGTGCTGAATTTCCTGAACAATGTGGTGCCAAGCGGCAATTACGTGCTGATTTATTCCATCCAGAACGGTGCCAACAGCAGTTACAAGCCAGAAGATTGGGCCGCCGATTCCCTAACGCTGGGCACCAATCTTTTCCAGCTATTAGAACAACAGGGTGCCACGCAAATCAGGACAACTGCAACCCCCGGCGTGGGCGCGAGGCCGTATGTGTTTTTCTATAAAAAAGACGACCCCGACTTCGCCCCTTTTGAAAAAATGGTGTCCAATGGCGAAACGATTGAGGAAGTATTACCGATTGAAGGAATCTGGAACAACGGCGGGGTTCGCTCCCGCCAGATAGGCCCTGCACGCCAGTGGAATGACCTGCACTGGGCACTTGACAAAGTTGAACCCGAAGACGAATATTCACTTGGCCTCTACGGCATTCGGACAGATACCACGCAGCAATTGCTTGCGGAAGGGCTTAGGGTTCGGGATACCAGCCTTGCCTGGATTAATGCAGCCGAGTATCCCTACCTGCGCCTTGAATTTAAGGCTGCGGATACCTTATCGCGCTCCTCCCCGCAGCTCCTCCGCTGGCGCACCACCTACGAAGGTCTGCCCGAAGCGGCCCTCGACCCAACGGCTTATTTCCGATTTCAGCGTGACACCGTGCAGCAAGGCGAACCCATCACCCTGCAAATTGCTGCGCGCAACCTCAGCGATTACAATATGGACAGCCTGTTGGTGCGCTACGTACTCACCGACGATGCCAACAACCTGCTCTCCCGCAGCATTCGGGTGAGACCCTTGCCGGGGAAAGATACGCTGGTGATCAGCCTGCATATTGACAGCCGGAATTTGCGTGGCCGCCAAAAACTCAGCATCGAAATCAATCCGGACAACGACCAGCCAGAATTATCCCACCATAATAATATTGGATTTTACGAATTTTTTGTGGAACGCGACAAACGCAACCCGCTGGTGGAAGTCACCTTCGACGGCACGCCGATCATGGATGGCGACCTCGTTTCTGCCAAACCCTTTATCGCTATTTCGCTGCGCGATGAAAACCCGTTCTTGGCCTTAGCCGATACTTCGGTGCTGAAGCTGCTGCTGCGCTACCCCGACGCGACCGACGTGACGGAAATCCCGTTCAGCGATCCCCGGGTACGCTTTATCCCCGCAGACGCTTCGGATCTGACGCGCCAAAACCGCGCTTCAGTAGAATTTATGCCGCATTTCCTGCAATCCGGCACGTACGAACTCACCGTGCAGGGCCGCGACGCCACCGGAAATGCCAGCGGGAATTTGGATTACCGCGTTGCTTTTGAAGTGGAAACGGCGGCGAAAATCTCCAATGTATTCAACTATCCGAACCCGTTTTCCACGTCCACGCAATTCGTCTACACCCTTACCGGGGAAGAGCCGCCCGCGCAGTTCAGCATCCGCATCATGACGGTATCGGGCCGGGTGGTGCGCGAAATCAGCCAGACCGAATTAGGGCCGATGAAAATCGGCACCCACCGCACCGACTTCGTTTGGGACGGCACCGACGCTTTCGGCGACCGCCTCGCCAATGGCGTTTACCTCTACCAGGTTTTCGCACGGGATGCACAGGGCAAAGATTATGAAAAGTATTACAATGGAACGGATGGGTATTTTAGGAATGGGGTGGGGAAGTTGGTGATTTTGAGGTAGGGGGGATTTTTACCAAGGCTCCATACTGCCGCGAGGCTCCGGCTCCGGCCTCCTATTAAACGGGCTTTGCCCGTTCCCTCCTGTTCGTTAACAAGCTTGTCTAAGGGTCGCTGAATTAATAAGTGTCGCTTTCTCCGGGCAAGGCATTTTGATTCTAATCAAGGCGGGGGTTTCCCGACCTTAGCCATAGCTAAGGGAGGTGGTTCCCCAGGGCAGAGTAGGAGCAAAAGACCTCCTGGAAAAGTGGACAGTTATTATTTCAGCGACCCTAAACACTAATTTATTCTACCTATTTGCCACATAGACACATGGAAACTGTCATATAACTGCATGATTTTCGCTATTTAAGAAATACCGCCACGCAGGCATTACCTGTACCGTCTTACCCTCCACTCGTATTTCCTCTGATTTGTCCCAGGTCAAAATTTGTCCTTCCGGCAAATCAAGGAATTGCAGGGCGGCTGCCAATCCTTTTATCTCCCGCGTCCGGGTAGCAGGCTCGTGGAAATCAAGACAAACGTTGGTTGGTTGCCCATTTTCCCAGTAAAAATCCACCTCCTGTTTTTCAAAAAAATAATGGGGGCTTAGGCCTTGCCGACGCAGGTGCAGGAAAGCAGCGTTTTCAAGTACCCCGCCTTTGTCTTCGCTGATGCTCATGGCATATTTGAATGCTGGATCAATCGTGTAAAATTTACTCGGATTGACTGCCTGAACTCTTGCCGAACGGTTCCAGATGTTCGCCCTGAATAGCACAAAGGCTTCCTCTAAATGCGATACGTAATCGAAAACCGTATTTTTTCCAATAGCATACCCCTGCGATTTGAGGTCATTAAACACCTTATTGATGCTGATGGGGTTTGCCAGATTTTGCAGAAAAAACTTCAGCAGGTATTTCAACAAAGCGGGCTGTTTCACGGCAAACCGTTCCGTCAAATCCCGGTAAAGCATCAGATCAAGGTATTCATTGATCGTCTGACGATGGAGGTTTTCAGGCAGAAATATTAGTTCTGGGAATCCCCCCTGATTCAACCAGCGGTCGAACCAATGCAAAATCATAGCCTGCCCCTTCGATGTTTCTGTGTTGACGGCAATGTTGCTGAATTGCAGGAACTCGCCGAAGTTTAAAGGAAATACTTCAAAAGGCAGGGTGCGTCCGCGCAATGCCGTTGCTAATTCCCGGCTCAAAAGTTTTGACGATGACCCGGTTAGGTAAATCCGGCAGTTTTCGTTATCAAATAAGCGTCGGACGAATTTTTCCCAATTGGGCACTTCCTGGATTTCATCAAAAAAAAACCAGATTTGTTTATCCCGATTTTCCGGATACAGTTCGAAGTAAGCCTGAACCAGCCCATCCAGCTCCTCTAATCGTAGCGGGAAAAGACGATCATCCTCAAAATTCAGATAGACCAGCCTGTTTGCAGCTACTTGTTTGCGCAACGCACGGATGATACCGAACAAAATATGCGTTTTCCCGGTACGGCGAGCGCCCAGCAGCGATACAATCTTAGGCACATCAATCGGTATCTTCAATGCGCGGGGCTTCACATCCATCAGAGGCTTTTCGATGAAATCGGCTATAATTCTTTTAAAAACGATTTTTTTATCCATGTTTTGCCTTTAGTATAAAGACAAAAATAGTAAATTTTGTCTTTATACGGGAGACAAGATTGATAAAATTCATCTATTTACCACCCGGTTCACTGCCTCACCGGCGAAGAGCCGCCTGCGCAATTCAGCATCCGCATCATGACGGTATCGGGGCGCGTGGTGTGCGAAATCTCGCAAGCCGAATTAGGGGCCGATGAAAATCGGCACCCACCGCACCGACTTCGTTTGGGACGGCACGGATGCTTTCAGCGACCGCCTCGCCAATGGCGTTTACCTCTACCCGGTTTTCGCACGGGATGCACAGGGCAAAGATTATGAAAAGTATGACAATGGAACGGATGGGTATTTTAAGGAAAGGGGTGGGGAAGTTGGTGATTTTGAGGTAGGGGGTGTTCACTTCTCCTCAAACAACGCATTCATCCCCAAAGATTGGTGCACCAGCGATTGCGCGTACGCATTTGGGATGATCCCGAAAGTGGAGATGAAGGTAAGCCAGGTTGCTTTTTTCGTTTTTGTGACTTCTCTAAACAGGCCGATTTTTCGTTGCAGGTTTTCCGCATATTCCTTATCAATGGTAAAGGACTTGATGGAAAATTTCATCTCGCAGAGGTTCACAACCTGATCTCTTCGGTCAATAACGAGGTCAATCTGCGCTTTTTCGTCGCCATTGCTGCCCGACCATGCGGACGACTGCGTTTGTACACTGCTGATGCCCAGGGCATGTTTAATTTGCCGGAGATGGCACAGGCAAACCTGTTCAAAAGCATAGCCACTCCAGGCGCGTATTTCCGGCGTGTCTGAGCCTTTAAGCCAAAAATTTTCATCGCGGCTATTTTCTTGAATGAATTTCAAATAAAACAAGGAGTAAAAGTCGGAGAGCTGGTACAGGGCGTTGTTTTTTAGCTTGCCAAAACTATTATACCGCCTGATGAAATTGCTTTCTTCCAATTCCTTCAAAACCAGGCTTGTATTGCCGCCATCGGGTAATTTTGCTGCTTTGAGTAAGGCTTTCCGATCGAGTCCCTGAGCTTTTTTAGCAAGGGCTTCAATAACAGCAATATGGCGATCTGCTTTATTAAACAAAGAATTGTAAAGCTTTTCAAACTCCGAGCGCAGGCTGCCCCGTTGTGTAAAACAAAGGTCATTAATGTTTTGGGTAGCACTTTTACGCGGATCAATGGCCTCCAGATAGAAAGGAATGCCCCCGAATACCATATACAATTGAAGCAATTGGTAGCGGTCAAACCCCGGTAATTTTGCCTGAAAAAAAGCTTCGCACTCGGCCAGCGTGAAAGGTTCAAGCGCGATGCGGTGTGTGACGCGGTTGTACAACCCGCCGGTGTTGTTGATGAGTTGATTGATCATCCAGGAAGCCGCAGACCCGCAGACAACCAAAATAATATCTGTTCGGGCACTCGCCCAACTGTTCCAAAAATGTTCTAATGCTGAAATGAACAGGGAATTTGGGGTGTCTAACCAGGGCAATTCATCCAAAAACAGGATTTTTTTACCCGACGCCGGTAAGGTTTCGAGGGCGGTGGTCAACTGCTGAAGTGCATAAAACCAGTCTTTTGCTACTGGCTTGTCTTCAAACTGGGGAAAATGCCGAACCAATGCCGCATGGAAATTGACCAATTGATGAGCGGTTTCCAAGTTGGCTATACCGGTTAGTTGGAACGCGAACCGGCCTTCGAAGACAGAACGGATCAGGAAGGTTTTGCCTACCCTGCGCCTGCCATAAACCGCCACAAAGACGGACCGATCGAATGATTCCATTGACTTCAGCAAGGCGGTTTCTTCCTTTCTTCCAGTGATTTTCGCCATGATTCGTGCTTTAATCTGGCGTAAATGTACAAAAAAAATGCGTTTCCGCCAAAAAATGGCTTATTTTTTGGCGAGAATTCGTGGGTTTTAATTTGGGTAATCCGGGGGGCTTGCCTTCGTATAGGACGGGACGGATGCTTTTGGCGACCGCTTGGCCAACGGCGTTTTCCTTGCATTTGTTCAGGCAATGTCTTGTTAATAGGTAACATTTATCATTATTTTCGGTGTCCCGATAGTTATGAAGCGCAAAAAATGGCTCTGTGCATATTTCGGGCGGTCTGCCCGCCCCGAACAAACGCTAAGATTTGACCAATCTTAAAGATTTGTCAAATCTACCTTCCTTCTTCACAACAATCCCTTTCTCTCCTTGTTAAAAAGGCCGAAATCACGCTGCATGGAAAAATTTACCGGACAAGGCGCGGGGGAATTATCGGCCATTGACACGGACCGCATCATCGAAATGGCGTGGGAAGATCGGACGCCTTTTGACGCCATTGAAGCCCAGTTCGGGTTGAAGGAATCCGCCGTGAAAGCGCTGATGAAGCAGACTTTGAAGCCCGCCAGTTATGTCCGGTGGCGAAAGCGCGTAGAGCACTGCAAAACCAAACACACCGCCACGCGGAACGACCACATCAGCCGCTTTAAAAGCAAGGCTCAGCGGGCCATCTCGCAGAACAAAATATCCAAAAGATAATGAGTAAAACGTATCTGTTTGCCGGCGCGTCCAGTGCCATCGCCGTTGAAACCGCAAAGTTGCTGCAAGCGGAAGGGCACACCGTCATTGGCGTGAGTACCAAACCCGATCATTCAATTTACGACGATTGGCACCAAATCGAGGCTTATGATTTTGGGAACTTCCCGGCGGTTGTGCCCGCCATTGACGGGTTGGTCTATTTCCCCGGAACCATTAATTTGAAACCGTTTGCGCGCCTCACGGCTGCTGATTTTAATCGGGATTTATCCATCAACACTTTGGGCGCTGTGGCTTTTGCACAGGCTTATTTGGGCAACCTGAAGCAATCCGTTAATGCTTCTATCGTTTTCATCAGCACCGTTGCCGTGCAGGTAGGCTTGCCCTTCCACGCTTCCGTTTCCATGGCAAAAGGGGCACTCGAAGGCCTGACCAAAGCCTTGGCAGCGGAACTGGCACCAACCATCCGGGTCAATTGTATCGCGCCATCTTTAGTCAATACGCCGCTGGGGGAAAAATTCATCAATACGCCGGAAAAAATCGAGCAAATGCAGAAAAGAAACCCGATGCGCAAAGTAGGCGAACCTGCGGATGTAGCGCAGGCGGTTGCTTTTTTATTGTCTGAAAAATCGGCGTGGATCAGCGGGCAGATTATGGCAGTGGATGGCGGAATGGGGACGATCAAAAATTGAGGGGTATGCCCAAAACACCGGCTATAAAAAAGCAAAACTTGCCGCAGAAAATTTGCCCGGCCTGCCAACGCCCTTTTTCCTGGCGGAAGAAATGGGAAAAGAACTGGGAGCAGGTGAAGTATTGTAGTGAACGGTGCAGGGGGAATCGCAAAACAGCGTAAATCCGTTTCTATGTATGAACAAAAGGCCTACAACTGAAAAATTACTAGTAACTTCGCAGCCATACTACTGGACATTTTTTTCAACATGACGTTTACTAAACTTTAAAAGTTTAGTAAACGTTGCTCCGTTTCCTTCTGATTCTTAAAAATGTCCAGTAGTATGCTTCGCAGCACTCAGTAATTATCAGCAACATGATAAAATCCGTAATACTTAAAAATTTCATGAGCTATAGCGAATTCAGAAGTGGTGAATTTGCAGCAGTAAATGTTATTATTGGCAAAAATGATACTGGAAAAACGGGCTTGCTTAAACTGCTTTATGCATCTGCAAAAACTATTGATGTTTATAGCAAGCGAAAACAAAATGAGGATGTAAACTTAAAAAAGCTGATTGCCGAAAAACTTTCAGATACTTATCAACCTGGCAAAAAAGGGTTGGGGGAATTAGTTAGCAAAATCACCAAAGAGAAGCTTTCTGTTGATATTGAGTTCAAACATGTAAGATTGAATTATGAAGACAGACTACATTTTTCTTTTGGTGAATCCACTACGAACACAATTGTGGATTGCCAAGAAAACATAAATACCATTTCAGAAAATTTTCGCTGCCTTTTTATTCCTGCTAAGGAAGTCCTTACTTCCTTAAAAGCAATCCGAGCCACAAGAGACAATTTGCATATGCCTGGCTTTGATGATACCTATATTGATTTAATAAGGGCATTGGTAATTCCTACTCAAAAGGGGAATATCACAGAAGAACTGAAAGATGTCAACAGAAGATTAGAGACACTTTTTGAAGGACAAATAGAACAACAAACAGACGATGATTTTCTTTTCAAAAAAGGAAATACTGAATTCCCAATGCAACTGACAGCTGAAGGGGTAAAAAAAATAGGCATACTTACCACATTAATTCGGAACCGCCAGTTAAACGCAAATTCTGTTTTGTTTTTAAATGAACCAGAAACAACGCTTCATCCAGAGGCAACAAGAGAGTTGGTTGAAATGCTAATGCTAATGGCAAAAGCAGGCATACAGATTTTTGTAGCTACACATAATTACTTTGTTCTTAAACAAATGCACCTGTCAGCCAGACGAGATGACGTTGCTACCAACTGCTACTCACTAACCCGAGAAAAAGGCAGGTCTGTTGAATTCACCGTCCATGATTTGAAAGAAGAGTTTCCTGAAAATCCAATTTCTGATGAAGCAATAGAAATGTCCGATGAAGAAGTAAAATTAGATTTAGGAATTTAATCTTATGGTTATGCCGGGATTCACTGAAAGTAGTATTACCCTTAATTTTCCTGATACAAATTTTTTCCGCTTCTCAGATTGTGGCGGATATACTGTCCTATCAGGAAATCATTTTAAAGAAATGGATGCTTGTTGGTTTGATGCAAGCGCTAATTTATATTGGCTGATTGAGTTAAAAGATTTTTCACTGGCAACTTTAACTACACCTGAAAACATTGAAAATAAATCATGGGATATGGTCAAAAAAGCAGTGGATAGTTTATGTATGTTTCTTTCAAGTAAACATGCCTATCTGTATGCAGCAAATCTAAATCCTTGCTTTAATGCTCCTCCTCCCAACAACACAACGCAATTCAAATTTATTATAATTGTTCATTGTGACGTATCACAAAAAGCTGACGTTCAGCTAATCAATGAAAAGTTTAAAAGCAAATTTAAATCTTATGCTAAACTTTTTGGAATCACGCACTATACAGTTGTTGAACATTCCAGCGCGGTAAAAATCATTCCAAATAATATGGTTCAATAATTCAAATCACTCTCGAAATCATACCAGTAAACACAAAAGGCAATTTGACCCATTTGAATCTATTTTGCTGCTTCCATCACCCGCCTCATTCCTTTCAGCAACCCATCTCCCCCCACCCCTTCCAACAACAGCAGCGCAAAATTATCCGCCAAAATCTCATCCGGATGGATAATGTAATTGGTATTGTCGCCAATTTGCGCATAAAATCCTTTTTTCTCCCCTTCCAGCAACGTGCTGCTGCCATCCGAACGACTGAGCACCACAAAAGTCCCGTCCGACTTTTGGCGGATGGCGTATAAATCGAATTGCAGGTAAGGAAAAAACGCGCGGATGCCAGGGTTGAACGCCGGATAGCGCGACCGGATCAGGGGGATGGCCTGCACGTCGCTTCGAGTGGGGTGTGGCAGGCGGATGGCGTACGCCACGTTGATGCCGTCGGGATTGGTGAGCAGCAATGCTTCTAATTTAGGTGGGAACCGCAAGGCTGCACGTCCGCCTGGCAAGGGTCGAAAACCAATGAGCGCATACAAATCCCGTCGTTGTTTGGGATGGTAGCGCGAATAGATGTGGAACAATTCGTGCAGCATGACGCGCAGGAGTTCCGCGCGGTTCGGTTCCAGTAAATCGCTTTGGGGGATAATGATGTTGCGTTCCCGCGTATAAAAAACGGAAGGCCCGTAGTGTTTTCCAGGCGTCTTGATCAAGCCCAGCGTATCCGGAATCAAGTCCGGTGATAATTGGCTGCAAAGCCGGAACGCTTCGGCCAACACGTCTTTTAGCAGCGCTTTTTCGGTTTCAGTGAACGCCCGCACGTC
Source organism: Chitinophagales bacterium (assembly GCA_038323375.1). Classification (GTDB taxonomy): domain Bacteria; phylum Bacteroidota; class Bacteroidia; order Chitinophagales; family Saprospiraceae; genus JABWAJ01. The sequence goes on along the minus strand of JBBQGV010000007.1, from coordinate 67,598 downwards.
GTCCTGCAAATAAAATCGGTATTCCTGCAGAAAGGTCTCCCGGGTGCGCTGATGCGCTGAAATGAACTTCAACTGGATCGCAATATCCAACATGCTGATCGCCTCAAAAAAATGCTCTGTATCGTCTTTGACAATGGCTTTGGCCGCCTGCAGGCTGTCCATGAACAGGAGTTCGCAGTCGGAGTGCGTTTCTTCGACTACGGGCGACTGGCAAGACATGCCCAAAAAGGTCAGGATAAACAAAAATCCGAACAGGCGCATGAAGATAGCGTTGGTGGTTTTAGTGGTTTTAGTTTACCGCATAAGCGGATGACACGGAGTTTCACAGAGTATGAGGGAGTCTCACGGAGGGGGCTTAACTCCGTGAGACTCCCTTTACTCCGCGAGACTCCGCGCGATATTGGAGTCCACGGAGAATACCCCAATGGACTCTCGCGTGCCTTGCTCCCGAATGCCAAATACAGACACTAAATAACATGAGCCATCTCCAAAAATCAGAGATGGCTCATGCATTCAGATCGCAAACCGCGTCCTTATTTTTTCACCAGATCGTACGTAAACCGCAGCATTTCCATGATGGGATTGCCGGTTTCCGGTTCGTTGTTCTGGAGCAAAATGTCAATGTCAATCGTTTCGTTTACCTCTTTTTCCGTGCTGTCGAATACGATTTTGATGGATCCTTTTAGACCGGGTTTAACCGGTTTGGTCGAGTAATCCACTGTTGTGCATTCGCAGGCCGTTACGGTTTCGATCACCAGATCCACGGTACCCCGGTTGACGAATTCGTAAGTATGATACCGCTTTTCGCCTTTTTTTACTTTGCCAAAATCCACATAGCGCTTGGTGAACTGCATCACCGGAACGCCTTTAATGCTTTTGTTTTTGCGGCGCGCCAGCGAAGACCAATCCGAAATTTTGACGGTATCCGCAGCCACCGGGGCTACGGTGATGGCCGGCGCTTTCACCAGCGCATTTTTACCTTTCGGCTGTTGCTTCACCTCGGGTTGCTTGCGCAGGCGGGTGCTCTTGATCGTAATGCTGGTTGGGCCGGCAGTGATCTTGAACTCCGTGCGGCGGTTGATGGCGTGTGCAGCTTCTTTCTGCTCGTCGTTGGTCAACTTGTTGATGTATTCTTCGGTCAGCACATCCCCAGCTTTAAGGTATGGAAACTGCGCCGCAAATTTGGCAGTTACGGTTTTGGGCACGGTTTCGCCGTAGCCTTTCGCTTCGATGCGGTCGCGGGCAACGCCATTGCGCACCAACCAGCGGCGGGCAGATTCTGCACGGCGTTGGGAAAGATCCACGTTGTAGGTATCAAGCCCCCGATTGTCCGTATGCGAACCCAGTTCAATTTTCATGTCCGGGTACTGCGTCATCAGCTCCTGAACGACCGTGAGATCGCTTTCCGCTTCTTTTTTGATCACGTCTTTATCGTAATCGTAAAGGATGTTCTCCAACAAAATCGGGGTTTCGTTGGTGATGGTATCGTATTCCGGCGGCACCGGTTTTGCTTTCAGGAAGAAGCGGTGTTCGAAGGTTTTGGAATCTTTCAGTCCCGCTGTATTGATCCGGGTAGAATCCGGGTAGTAGCCTTCTTTGCTGGCAACAATCATGTAGGGTTTGTCCAAGCCCAGACCGAAATCGAGGCGGTTGCCTTTTTCTCCTGCGGTTTTAGACTCGGTTGTGCCGCGCATTTCATTGGTCATTTCCACCAACTGCACGGTAGCGCCGGTGAGCGCTTTTTTGCCTTCGTCAAAAATCCCTACCACCAGATCTGCGTACAACCGAGCGATATTGAAGCTATAGATGTCGTCGCAGCAGGTTTTGCCATGAATGGAACGACTGCCCCCCGGACGGTTAGACGTCAGAAATCCGGTATAACCTTCCTGGTCAATGTAAAAATCGAAGTCGTCCACACTGGTGTTGTAGGGCTTGCCCATGTTTTTAGGCTCGCTCCAGGTGGAGCCGTCCCAAACGCTGAAAAACACATCAAGCCCGCCGATGCCCGGGTGGCCGGTTGAGCTGAAATACAGCGTACCGTCTAAGTAATGCGGTGTAATTTCATCGCCAACGGTGTTAACTTTTGGTCCCAGGTTCACCGGATCCGCGTAAACGCCGCCGCCTTTGTGGGTTGCATAGTAGAGATCGTAGCCGCCCTGTCCGCCTTCCATATTGGAAACAAAAAACAGGACTTCTTTACCAAACAACTCGCCAACAGCCGGGTCTTTGGAAATAAAAGAAGCGCCGTTGACCCCCTGCACTTCATTGGGTGCGGCCCAGTTGCCGTCGCCGCCTTCGCTCATGAAGATAGTGCCGCCCGTAATTTCAGTGCCCGTCAATATGGCGCGCGTGAAATACATGCGTTTGCCGTCTGGCGCGAAGCTGATGTTCACGTTATGGAAACCGGGACGGTTGATTTTTACATCCAGAGCCGTTGGTTTGGCCCAGCCTTCTTTTTCCTTTCCGGCTTTGTAAATTTTTGCCTGGTGGGTATCCTTATTCTCATCATCAATTTCGATGGCTTCTTTGGTTTCCTCAAAAGCCGAAAGATAAAGGGTATTGCCATCAGGAAAAAGTGCCGGACTGTATTCTGAAAAGCCGGTATTGATGTTTTTGCCCAGACTTTCCACTTTCACGCCTTTGGCATTTTCGGGCATTATCGCAGCCATTTCACAGCCTGCGATTTCGTTATTGGCCAATTCTTTCAGCTTCTCGTCGGTGGTGGAAGCGATGAACGTTTTAAACTCTGCGATGGCGAGGTCGTATTTGCCGTTCATTTTGAGCATGCGGCCATATTCGAAGCGCTTCGCACCAAATTCATCTTTTTTATCGCGCTGAAACAGGCGGCTGTACCAGCGTTCTGCCTTTTCGTAATCGCGCAACAGGTAGTGAATCTCGGCGATGATGGGCGTCAATGTCTTGTCCTGGCTTTCTTCGTAAGCCAGTTCGTACTGATCCAGCGCATTGTAATAATCTTTCTCAGCTAATTTTTCAGCGCCAGCCTGGAGCTTCATCTCATAAGAGGACTTTCCGATTGGCTGCGCCGTTGCGGCAAAAAAACTCAAAACGCCGGTGAAGGCAGCGAGTATCCGAATGCTTCTCATAGAGGTTCGCTTGTTTATTTGTATGGATACTTTATTGAACGAAATCATTGAAAAATGTTGCTTAACAGATTGTTAAAGATTGAGCATCAGAATCGTGGACACAGTAACCTTTCCTTGATGACCGGTTTCCTGTAAATCTTAATGATGTACCAGGCTGCCAGCTCGAACCCACCCTGATAATTGCTCGCGGCACTCAGTGAAGATACGTTTACATCGTAGCTCAGAGCCACACGAAGGTCTTTGTAATCGCCGCCAAACAGCACCTGCGCGGCGTCTCCGAAGCGATAACCCAATCCCATGTTGAGCCTGAAATCCTTGTTGATCTGGTTGCTCGCCCAGCCCTGGAGCGCAAATTCATTGGCGCTTGCCGTGGTTTGGTACAGGAATGTTGGAGAAACGCTCCACTTTTCGTTGATTTCCCGGTCGTAGCGGCCATGTGCGGTGATGCGTGCCGGGCGTTTGCCGGCATCCTCGTCTCCAGCCATCGCTGCGCCCAACGTGTAATCAGGTTCGGTCAGGTGGCCGTAAGAAACGCCGAGTTCCATTGCAGAGATGTCGTCTAATTTAGCGCGCAGCATCAAACCGGCGGTAAAGTCTAAGTAACTGGCGCTGCCTTCAGCTTTGTCCATACTGCCGTTGACGCCAAGACCGCCGCCACCGACACTGGTTTCAAACTCGTCTTCAAAAACGAAATCGGTTACGCCTTTGGCGCGGCGCTGCACACTTCCACCCTGCAACCCAAGCGTCAGAATACTGGTGCCTTTTTTGTTCAAAGCCAGGTGATAGGAAGCAGACAGCAGGCTGGCGGCTGTTTGTAAGCTCAGGCTGCCCGCCTTGTCGGTGAACATGGTAAAACCAACGCCTACCCAGTCTTTTTTTCCGAAGCCCCGGAAAATCGGTGCATCAATGTAAAAAGACGGCGTGACGAATTGTTTGCCGCTGATCACGCTGGCCCATTGGTCGCGATAGATCCCACCGATGCGCGCTGTGCCTGAAAAGGCGCCTGTAAGTGCAGGGTTGAGCGTTAGCGGCGACATGTTGTAAAGTGAGTAATGAATGTCTTGTGCCGATAGTGTTCCCGTAGCATTTACGATGACAATGAGAAGTAAAAGTCTAAACAGCTTCATATCGTGTTTTTTACTGTTTGAGGTTGAAAAGCAAGTTTCATAGTACCGGCCTTGCCTAATTTAGACACAGACGGGTTGCATGAAGGCGAAAGATAGGCTTTTTTGCAAAATTTCATCTCCCCCTTCCAAAAATTAAGACTTCTGCCCGACATTTGGTTCGTGGTTTGCCAATGGTTATAAGGATGAATAAGGTTAAAGGCTAAAGGTTACCGAGCTGTTTCGGCATCCTCAAATCTTCAAATCTTCACCCCTCACCTCCGCTTCATCACTGCCCGCCGGGATGTGCTCAGCGAACTCTCGTTGTGCACGCGGTTCAGCGCCGACACGGCATACGTATAGCTTTTGCCCGGCTCTACTGCCGTATCTATGTATTGAAAACGTTTTCCTTTTTTGTGCATGGAGGTCAGGGTCAAAATATTGCGTGGATCGTTGTAATCTATGCTGCGTCCGCTGCCTTCTACCCGGTAAATGGCGTAATAGGCCGGGGGGCTGATTTTATCCGCCTTTGAAGGTTTCCAGCGCAGGCGGATGTCTTCTTGGCGGATTCTGGGGCGCAAAAAATTCGGCGCCTGGGGCTTGCGCAGTTGCAAATACTCCATCACCGGCGGGAGGGCAGGCGCGGCATAATAGTATTGTTGCAAAGAATCGCGCAGTCGCAAAGGGTTCGCCAACAAAGATTTGGAACTAAAGAAAGCGCTCCCCTGAATAATCGGATTGCGGCGGTTCATTTCGATCTGGCGAGGAATTTCGCCCGACTGCTGCCAGGCCAATTCTTTATTTTCTCCTACTTTATAGGCTGCATGGCCGATGTACAGGTGTTGATCCCGCACATGGGTACTCCACCAGCCCAATAATTCTGCATAATCTGCGGGAGCAAAGCCGATATTCCAGTAGATCTGCGGCAAAACGTAGTCGAGCCAGCCGTTGCGCACCCATTTCAGGACGTCGGCGTAGAGGTCGTCATAGCAGGCGATGCTTGCGCGGGTATTTGACCCCATGCGGTCTTTATCGCGGTTGCGCCAAACACCAAACGGGCTGATTCCGAATTTGACATGCGGTTTCAACTCCTTGATTTTCAAATAAACACTTTCCACCAATGCGTCGTTGTTGCTGCGGCGCCAGTCTGCGATGCTGTCAAAGCGCGCACCATAAAGGATGAATTCGGTCGTATCCGGGAATTCGACGCCTCTTTCTTTATAAGGATAGAAATAATCGTCGAAATGAATGCCGTCCACATCGTATTTTTCTACGATTTCGGCCACTACATCCACCACGTGTTGCCGCACTTCGGGCAAGCCGGGGTTGAAATATAGGCGGCGTCCGTACTGCACCAACCAATTGCGGTGGCGGTAAAACTGGTGTTTGGAAGTCGAAAGTGCAGCGGTGTCCAAATCCATCGTGGCGCGGTAAGGATTCACCCAGGCGTGGAATTCCATGCTGCGGTTGTGGGTCTCCTCGATCAGAAATTCCAGCGGGTCGTATTCTGGCTGCGGCGCCAAGCCCTGTTGGCCGGTGAGGTATTTCGACCAGGGTGCCAGGTCGGTCGGGTAAAAGGCATCGCCGGCGGGTCGCACCTGAAAAATGACGGCGTTGATGCCCATTTTTTTGTACTCATCCAGCAGGGTCTTCCACTGCTCTTTGTGGGCAACGCGGTCGGGCGTCGCCCGTTTCGGATAGTCAATATTCGCCACCGTTGCCACCCACACGGCGCGGAATTCGCGCTTCGGCGGCGGTTCCACATCCGTTCGACCCGACGCAATCATCGTTTCCTGCGACCACAGGGTTGCATGGATGAAAATGCTGCTTGCCGCAAAGAGCAATTTTAGGTGTTGTCGCATATTGATCGGTTTTACGGAAGGAATGGGATTTTGTTACCTGCTTTAATCTTTAACCTTGTTTTGCCTTTTGCTTTTTGGTCTTTCCAAAGCGGTATGCTCAGGATATGCAACCCTTAATGTACGCGCTGCCAGTTTTTTTGTCCAGTGCTCATCGGTTTGTACCTGATTTTGTCTGACGTATTCCAAGACGTTATTTGCAAAATCGTCCACGTGGAAGCTTCGGGCGTTCCGCACCACAAAACCCTCGCATTCGCCACCCAGCCAGCTGCCTGTTTTTAGTTGGGCGACCGCGAGGGTCGCCCCTACGCCGGGTTGGGTGACCGCGAGGGTCGCCCCCTACGCCAATTCAACCAACAACTGCCCTTTTTCCACGGGGGCACCTTTCTCCACGCATATATTTTTAATCACCCCGTCGCTCGGCGATTTCAGCACGTTTTCCATTTTCATGGCCTCCAGAATGAGCAACGGATCGCCTTTTTGGACTTCGTCGCCAGGTTGCACCACGATTTCAAACACCAGCCCCGGCATCGGCGCATGGATGGCGTTGATTTTGTGCTGAACGACCGTCGAAAGCCCCATGTCTTTCACGAGGCGGTCGTAGGCGTCGGCGATGGTTACTTCATGGGTTTTGCCGTTCACCTTCACCACACAGCGTTTTGCAGCGAGATCCAACTCCACAATTTCGGCGTGGTAGGAACGGTGGTCTTTCAGAATATGGAATTGCCCTTTTTCACCGATGGCAAGAATATCCATCTGCTCGGAGGGCAATTCCTGAAACTCGAAGCGTTCATCCACGCTGAGGGTATAACCTGATTCGTTTGTCATGCTTATTTGTTGTTTTATCCGGTGGCAATGTCGTCGGTCATGGCGTAGAGTTCGATGGGTGGACAGGTGCAGATCAGGTTGCGATCGCCTTGCGCGCTGTTGATGCGACCCACAGATGCCCAAAACTTATGGCCGCGACGCAGGTAAGGCAGCGGGTAGGCTGCTTTTTCGCGCGAGTACGGCATCGTCCAGTCATTGGCGCTCACCAATTCCACCGGGTGCGGTGCATTCACCAATACATTCGAGTCGGCAGGGTATTCGCCGCGTGCTATTTCGTCTATTTCCTTGCGGATTTGCAGCAACGCATCGCAAAAGCGGTCCAATTCATCCTTGCTTTCGCTTTCCGTCGGTTCGATCATGATGGTGCCGGCAACGGGGAAAGACAACGTCGGGGCGTGGAAACCATAGTCCATGAGGCGCTTGGCCACATCTTCCGCGCTGGCTAAAGATTTGAACGGATTCAGGTCAATGATCAGTTCGTGCGCCGAGCGGCCGAGGTCGCCCACGTACAGCACCTGAAAAGCCGTTTCTAAGCGCGCTTTGATGTAGTTGGCACTCAGGATGGCATATTTTGTCGCATCTGTAACGCCTGCGCTACCCAACATTTTGATGTAAGCATAAGAAATGAGCAGGATGCTGGCCGATCCCCAGGGTGCCGCAGAAACAGCGCCGGAAGCTTGTTCACCGCCGGTTTTCACTAATGGGTGACCCGGCAGGAACGGTTTCAGGCTTTCGTTGACGCAGATAGGCCCCATGCCCGGGCCGCCGCCGCCGTGCGGGATGGCGAAAGTTTTGTGCAAATTCAGGTGGCAGACGTCCGCGCCGATGATGCCCGGACTGGTCAGGCCCACCTGGGCGTTCATATTGGCGCCGTCCATATACACCTTGCCGCCGTATTGATGAATGATGTCGCAGATTTCCCGGATTTTTACCTCAAAAACGCCGTGCGTGGAAGGGTAAGTCACCATCAGTGCAGCGAGGCGATCGCGGTATTGTTCGGCTTTCGCCTGAAGGTCGGCCAGGTCAATATTGCCGTGGTCGTCGCATTGTACCACCACCACGTCAAAACCGGCCATGACGGCGCTTGCGGGGTTGGTGCCGTGCGCGGAAGAGGGAATGAGCGCTACGTTGCGGTGCGTTTCGCCCCTCGATTCGTGATAAGCGCGAATCACGAGCAACCCGCTGTATTCGCCCTGTGCGCCAGAATTGGGTTGCAGCGAACAGGCGGCAAATCCGGTAATTTCAGAAAGCCAGGCTTCCAGTTCGCGGAAAACCTGCTGATAGCCTTCGGTCTGGTTCAGCGGCGCAAAGGGGTGGATGTCAGCAAATTCCGGCCAGCTCACGGGTAGGAGTTCGGTTGCTGCATTCAGTTTCATCGTGCAGGAGCCGAGCGGGATCATCGAGTGCGTCAGCGAAAGGTCGCGTTGTTCCAAGCGCTTGATGTAGCGCATCATTTTGGTTTCGGTGTGGTTTTCGTTGAACACCGGGTGGGTCAGGTAAGGGCTTTGCCGGATCAGGGTATCTGGGAGTTGAAGTGCGCCCGGTTCTTTGCTGTTGAAGGGCAGCGCGCCGCCTTTTGCTTCCGCAAAAACAGCAACAAGCTGTTCCACGTCGGCCAGCGTCGTCGCCTCGTGCAAACTGATCTGCACACCTTCGGCACCGTAGTAAAAGTTGATTTCAGCCGCTTCCGCCAATTGGTGCAATTTGCTACGCAGGTCTGCATCGGCTTCCACGGAAAGCGTATCGAAAAAGTAGGAGTTGCGTTGCGTATAGCCCAATTTTTTCAGGTTGGCGTCGAGTATCTGCGCCAGCGTATGCACCCGGGTCGCAATGGCGCGGATGCCTTTCGGGCCATGCCAGGCGGCATACATGCCTGCCATGATGGACAACAGGGCCTGGGCCGTACAAATATTGGAGGTCGCTTTTTCGCGGCGGATATGTTGTTCGCGGGTTTGCAGGGCCATACGGAGAGCCGGTTTGCCATGAACATCCACCGACACGCCGATGATGCGCCCGGGAATCTGGCGTTTGAAATCGTCTTTTGTTGCAAAATAGGCAGCATGCGGCCCGCCATAGCCCATCGGAACGCCAAAGCGCTGCGTATTGCCCACCACGGCGTCGGCACCCCATTCGCCCGGAGGCGTCAACAGGGCCAAACCGAGCAGATCGGCAGCCACCGTGACGTAAATTTCCTGCGCCGCCGCTTTTTCGGCCAACGCACGGTAGTCTTCCACAGCGCCTTCCCGGTCGGGGTATTGCAGCAGGATACCGAAAGTTTTATCGGTAAACTCGAACGCGCGCCAGTCGCCAACCACAACTTTGATGGCTAATGGTTCGGCGCGGGTTTGCAGGATTTCTATGGTTTGCGGCAGCGTTTTGTCGGATACCAAAAACTCATTGGCGGCATCGCCTTTGGCTTTTTTGTTTTTTAGCGCGTAGAACATGTGCATCGCTTCGGCGGCGGCGGTGCCTTCATCGAGCAGTGAGGCGTTGGCGATGGGCAGCCCCGTAAGGTCGCTGACCATGGTCTGGAAATTGAGCAGCGCTTCCAGACGACCCTGGGCGATTTCAGCCTGGTAAGGGGTATATTGGGTATACCAGCCCGGATTCTGGAAGATATTGCGCAGGATGACCGACGGCGTAATCGTACCGTGGTAACCCATGCCGATATAAGATTTGAAGACGCGGTTTTTAGCAGCCGTTTGTTTCAGTTCCTGGAGGTATTGAAATTCCGAAACGGCTTCCGGGATGTTCAGCGCTCCTTGCAGCCGGATGGCATCCGGCACGGTTTCGTAAATCAATTGGTCGAGAGACGACACGCCAATGAGCGCCAGCATCTCTTGAAGTTCTTCCGACCCGATGCCGATGTGCCGGCTTGAAAACCGGTCGTAAAAAGCTGTCTTATCCATGTTGTGAACCCTGATCTTTGGTTAGGAAAATCTGTTGGCAAAAGTAAGAAACCGTTTTAATACCCATCTGAGAAAATGATCTTGCTGTGGAAACTTGTTTTGATAAAAAAAGTTCGATCAATAATGGATTAGGTTTGTTCTGCTGAAGACAACCAATCCGGCTGATTGATCGAAGTAAGCCATGATTCTTGAAAGTTCACGCTCGATATAAGCCAATAATTCAGCATTGCCAATGTTGCCGAATTTAAGAAGCAGAACTTAAGGCGGAGCCCCTTTGGTGAGAATGTGATCGAGAAAGTCACTGTCTTTGGTAATGATGATGCGGGCTTCCTGCAATGCGATTTGGACAATATACTGATCGTTAAAAAGGTGTCCGTCAGGAGAAAATGACGTATGAATGGCATCATATCCCTTGCCTGAAAGAAAGCGGGCTAAGCGGGGCGGCAACTGGGTATCTACAATGAATTTAAGCATGCTTTCAAGCGGCGGCTACTTCCGTAATATCTTTGGTATTGGCGATTTGGGCGGCATACCATAGACATGCATAAATATCTTCCACCTCTAAAAACGGGTAATCTTCCAGAATTTCTTCCTGGGACATGCCTCCTGCCAATAATTCCAGCAATTGGGCAACGGTGAACCGCATGTTGCGGATCGTAGGTTTGCCTTTGCAGACTTCCGGATTGAGCGTAATCCTGGTCAAAAGCGGATTTTGCATAGAAATTTAAGTTTTCACAAAGATAGTTGATTGGGCGCTGCTTTGCAAATGAAGCCCTTTTGGCAAGGATTTTTTCATTTTCCAATTTCTTTTCCAAAGTTTTTGAGATATTGCGCCACAAAAAAACTTTTCAGAACCAAACTTGCAAGCCTCTATGAAGAAGATCGGTATCCTATTCGGACAAGAACGCAGTTTTCCGAAAGCCTTTGTGGATCGGGTAAACGCGATGAAAGTGAGCGGGGTGATCGCAGAACCCGTAAGCATCAACATGGTTGCCCAGGGCGTGGCAACCGACTATGCAGTGATCATTGACCGCATCTCGCAGGACGTGCCGTTCTACCGCGCTTTCCTAAAAAATGCTGCGCTGACCGGAACAGCGGTGATCAACAACCCGTTCTGGTGGAGCGCTGATGAAAAGTTTTTCAACAACTGCCTGGCCTTGCAGGTCGGTGTGCCGGTGCCCAATACGGTGCTGCTCCCTTCGCGGGATCATCCGACCGACACGAGCGCAGAGTCGTTTTCCAACCTCTCTTTTCCGCTCGACTGGAAAGCCATTTTCGATTACATCGGTTTCCCGGCCTACATGAAACCACACTCCGGCGGGGGCTGGAAAAGCGTTTACAAACTGAACAATGCCGACGAGCTGTTCGACAAATTTGCCGAAACAGAGCAGTTGGTGATGATGTTGCAGGAAGAAATCAAGTTTGATGCCTATTTCCGGTGCTATTCGATTGGCCGGAAATACATCCGCATCATGCACTACGAGCCGCGCAACCCACACCACCTGCGCTATGCAGCAAACTTCGACGTGCCGGCTTCCCTCATCAAAACGATGGAGGATTACGTGCTGCGCCTGAACAACGCGCTGGGTTATGATTTCAATACCGTTGAATTTGCGATCCGCGACGGCATTCCCTACGCCATTGATTTTTGCAACCCCGCGCCCGACGCCGATGTGAATTCGGTGGGGCAGGAGAATTTCGACTGGGTGGTGGAACACGCTGCCAAATACGCCATCGAGCGCGCACTGGAGCAAGTTCCGGGTGGAAACAATTTAACCTGGGGTACGTACATTCAGCAGTCGGCTCAGGGGAATGCAGTCACGACACCGGAAAAAAAAGCAGTAGCTAAAAAAGCTGCGGCTCCGAAAGCGGAAGCCAAAGCTGCAAGTCCGAAAACCGCTGCGGCAAAGAAAACGAAATAATCGGGCGCCCTTTCGGCTTTCATTTTCAGAATCAGGGTGTTACAAAACTGTACTTTTGAGTCTAAAGCACAAGTAAGCATATATGGAAAGGCGCCCCGACCTAAACTTCGGGGCACTTTTTCGTGTTGAACACACACTATATCCACGAATATAAACGAACACACACACGATGGAAACGGCACGATTAGCCATTCTCGATATGTACGAAGGTCTCCCCAATCAGGGAATGCGATGTATCAAGGAGATTCTCAGCCAGTTTGGCGACGTAGTAGAATGGGAAGTATTTGACGTAAGAAGTTTGGCGGAAGTACCCGATCTGAGTTTCGACATTTACATATCCACAGGCGGCCCGGGCAATCCAACCGATGGCGACGGCGTCTGGGATGTAAAATATTATAAATGGTTGGATGCCGTCTGGCAATGGAACCAGAATCCGGAAAATTCGCGCAAGCACGTTTTCCTGATTTGTCACTCCTTTCAGATGGCATGCCTGCATTTTGGTCTGGCATCAATAAGCCGCCGCAAATCGGTGTCTTTTGGTACGTTTATCTGTCACATCACAGAAGAAGGACACGACGAACCGCTGTTTGACGGGTTAGAAAATCCGTTTTATGTGGCGGACTTCCGGGATTTCCAGGTAACGCAGCCGGATGAGGCTCGGTTTGAAGACATGGGCGCAAAAATTATAGCGTTGGAAAAACAGCGTCCGCACATTGCGTTGGAACGCGCACTGATGGCGGTTCGCTTTTCAGAAGAAATTTTCGGGGTGCAATTTCACCCAGAAGCCGATTCGGAAGGCATGCTGAAACATTTTCTCGATCCGGAACGCTCCCGCAAAATCACCCTGGAACACAGCGAAGAAAAGTACCTTGAAATGATTGAGCATTTAAAAGATCCCGGAAAAATCGGTCTGACCCACGACATCATCCTGCCGCTGTTTTTGCGCCGGGCGTTGGGTGCATTATCGGGAAAGTTGACAGCCAGCAGTGCGCAGTTGGCAGGAGTTTACGGATATTAAGGCGTTGGTTACAAAATAATCTTAGCGTTGACATTCAGCAGTAGGCAAGAGTTTACGGGGATCAAGATGTTGATGAATAAACGATTGATTTTTTGCGCTAACAGCACACAAATTGACTGACAACGGAATTTCATCAGAAGTACGCCCAAACCTACCAACTGAAAAAGATTGCCAACTTTATAGACTAAAACCTACATTAGCATGATCGCCAGGTATCGCCAAGCCTACAACGAGCAATTCCGTATCGAGCGCTACGAAGACATGCTGGATCACATTACCGAAACTTACGGTCACCGCCCGAATTTCCGGGTAGCGGAAACGCCGGTTTTTGTGCCCCATGCGCTGAAAGAAAAACTCATCACAGCATCGGAGGATATCCTAAAAACCCTGATGCGGCCTGATTTTAAAACCTTGTCGGAAAGCGCCATTCCGCCGCACCTGCACGTGCCCAACGAAACGCCCCACACCACTTTTATTCAGTTAGACTTTGGAATTTGCCAGGATGAAAACGGGGATTATTTTCCGCAATTGGTGGAGTTGCAAGGCTTTCCGTCGCTGTATTTTTGGCAGGATACCGTCGCGAGGGCCTACCGGGAATTTTTCAATATCCCGGACCATTTTACGCACCTTTTTGACGGCATGACCTCTGAGGATTACATCGCCCAGCTTCGCAAAATCATGTTTGGCGACAGTCGCCCAGAAAACGTGGTGCTGTTGGAAGTAGATCCGCCCAATCAGAATACAGCCATTGATTTTTACATCTCGCGCCGCGATATTGGCCTGGAGTTTGTCTGCATCAGCGATGTCATCAAAGAAGGCAAAGACCTTTATTATGTAAAAGACGGGCGAAAAATCGGCATTGAACGCATCTACAACCGCGTCATTTTTGACGAGTTGCACAAGCGCAACGACCTGCCAAGAGGTTTTGAGATTACAGACGAAATCAACGCACACTGGGTGGGTCACCCCAATTGGTTTTTCCGCATCAGCAAACATACTTTGCCGCTGTTGGACAGCCCTTATGTACCGAAATCCTATTTCCTAAGCGACTTAGACGCCGCGCCTGACGATTTGGATCGCTACGTGCTCAAGCCCCTGTTTTCGTTCTCCGGCCAGGGGGTTATCATCAACCCGACTAAGTCCGATTTTGATTCGGTGGAAGACCGTTCAAACTATATCCTTCAACGCAAAATGGAATACGCGCCGGTGATCCCGACGCCCAATGCGCCCGCCAAGTGCGAAATGCGCATGATGTTTCTGTGGGAAGACGGTGCCGCCCGGCCACAATTGGTGAACAACCTGATTCGGCTCAGCAAAGGCGAAATGGTCGGCGTGCGTTACAACAAGGATAAGGATTGGGTCGGCGGCAGCGTCGGCTTTTTTGAAGATTAGATCAAATTATCAAATCAACAAACCTAATATGAGCAAAAACATCGCACTCGTGTTGCTGGTTCTCGGAATCGGCGTTGGCATTTATGCATTTGCCAACAGCAAAGAAGACAAAGCCGAAATCGAAATTGGCAGCTTCAAGTTATCGGCTGAAGACAAAGGCGCCTCGCAGGAAACCACCATTTTGTACGTGCTTGCAGGCGTTTGCGTGCTGGTTGGCGGGGCCTTGCTGGTACGCAAGTAGCTTGTGGTCGCCAGCTTGAGCTGACAGACCTTCAAGAATACAATCGGTCAGTTACAGAAACCGCTGAACGCCGTTCGGTTGTGTCTGTCTGCTTATTACGTCGCCGAATCGGAGTTCGGCGGTACAGCGCTACCGCACCACACTCACCTTCCCGCCCCCGCCCGGCTGCCCTTCCAAAAACACCCGGTAAAAATACATCCCCGGCGGCAGTTGCGACACCGCTATTTCATACTGCGCTACGCCAGCCGACAAAAACTGCCGCAGCGCCAGCCGCCCGTCGGCGTGGAACAACTGCCACTCACCGGCGGCAGGGGCTGTTAGCCTGATGGTGAACTGCCCGGAAGCGGGGTTGGGGAAGACTTTTATAGCAGGTTCCGGCGCGGGTAGTGGTTCTTCAGTGCTCACAATAGGCGAGCAGGGCGGAGCAGGCGTTTCGCCGGGGATGAGGGGGCCGAGGCGGTAGTTGGGGAAATTGGGCATGGATAGTTGATGTGGGTACGGTAACGGAACTCCATGCTGTTCAAGATTACATGATAGACCTGGTTCGTCGGGATTATGGATGACATGCAGGAAGAATGAACCATTCTGACTATTTATATAGATTTTACAATCTGGCGCCAATTGTTGCGTATAAAAAGTTGTAGGAAATGGAGCTTGGAAATTGTCATATATAGCGACTGTATCTTTTGTGACTATGATCTCTTGTGCCCAAAGGTCGTATTGATAGACAAATAAGGTTGATGACACGTATAAAAAACGTGAATGAGGAGAAATCGCAACCCCTCCTGAAACCCAGGGATCTCCAATAGGAATATGCCTAAAGTTGCTTAACAGACCATTGGCGCGATCAAAATCAAATAAAAACACCCCATCTGTAGCACTATATCTGGCGTATTTTGAACCATCAGGAGAAAATACAGCCTGACCTCCTCTTGACCCGTTATAGCTGGATGGTGATCCGATGCTTTGAGTAAAATAAGGGTCAAGCCCATTGGAATCAAGTAAAAAAGTATAGTACAAATTATTTTGATCCCCTCCTGTAAGAATCCACCAATCCTTTCCATTCGCGTGTTTAACGGCAGTGAGCTGGCTATAAGTAATGGCAGTTTCAACTAAGGGTTGATTTTTTTGAATTACCTTGCCCATGCCATTGTTTAATGAAATATCAACCATTGAATACAATAGAGCATCTGTAATTATCTCTGAACTTGTAGTTATTATGTGTTTATGGAATACATAGTATAAATCAGGATTGCCAGGTTTAGGCAATATTAAACAGCCCTGTGTGCCTGCTATATAACCATTATCACAATAAGTTTCATGTATTTGCCCCGGATTAATTCCTTCACCATTTTCCATGATTTCATGATTTGAATTAGCTATTGAACAGGCATTGGTATAAAATTTCAGGTGCCCTGTACTATCAGAAACAATTGCATTTGATACAAAAAGAGGTATTCCAATATTTATGTATTCAAAGCCAAAAGGCTGCTGTTTAAAATCTCCGATTGATCCTTCAATACCCGGCAAGGAGCTTGTGTAATTGCATCCAAATAACCATACGTAATCATGGTTTTGAGAGGCTATGGGAAAATAAAGCATGGTAATAATCAAGGTATATAATAATTTCATTTTTCAGAAAATTAAAATGCAGAGATGCTTTTGCTTTAAAAGCATCTCTGCAAATCGTGAAAGGGAAACTACTTTTTAATTACGACTGTACGTGTGCCTATAGACACCCCGTCCACAAAAAGAGTAATCCATATAATTCCTGAAGGAATATCGCTGGTGTTCAAGACAAATTCTTCACTACCTGTCGAAAGTGAACGCTGAATTTCTAGCCCCAATAGATCATGGACGGTAGTAAGACACTGAGCTTTTTCATTGAGTTCGTAACCTACAGTAGCAGTTACCGAGTTGTTTACAGTTTTGGCGGAGGCGATGTTGCCAAGAAGTTCCCCGTACAAATCAGCAGATAAACTATCCGCCATTCCTATTGTTTCGGCAAGGTCAGCTAAAATATCTGTCCGATCAGCGAACAATGAGCTGATACTGGAAACGCTGGTATCAGTAACTAAGGCTTCGCTGTTTTGGAGTAGATCATTTAAGTAATTCTCTATGTCGGCAGCGTAATCTTCCAAAACAACCAAGTCGGCGCCCGGTAAGGTTAGTGCCTCTTTGATACTCTGCCCGGCTTCGTGAAGTTGTTCAATGCTGGTATTGGCGGCGTTCGTGTAAAAGCTATTTACCTGAGCATAATTTTGCAGAGGGATATTGTTTTCTGCAATGCGGCTGTAGAGGTGGCGGAGGCCCGTCCAGGTCAGTTCGGTGGCAAATTGTGGGGAAGAGAAACTGCCCCGGGCAAATTTTTCTTCTAACCCTTCTATGCCATCTTTGATGTTGACGGGTGGTGAAGCGGTAGCACAGGCATTGGAAGTAGCGCATTTGAATATATTTTCATCTTCTACCTCTTCCGGCACAAACCATTGTCCAAGTGCACTCCATGAGGGTAAATATGAGTAAGCTTGGCCTGATGAAGCGGCTGGATCAACAATAAATTGGGATAATAAAACACTTGCTTCTGTTGTCCCCAAATGCTTCGCCCCCACTTCCTCAAAACTCCCAAACCACCGATTTCCCTGGTGGCTTTGCGGGCCAACATGCCCGTTCATTTCTAGCTGCAGCCCGACTGCCTGCCCGGTGAATTCATTGCCGCGCACGACGCTTTGGTCGCCCATGCCGTCGAAGCTCAGGCCGGTTTTGGTGTCGTTCAGGTGGTTGCAGGAAAAAATTGTGCTGAAAGCGCCTTTGGCGGTAATTCCTTTGGAGTTCAAAACCGTGCCGCCCATGCCGAAAACCTTGTTGCAGCGCACTAAGCCATCGGCCAGACCTTCGATCTGAATGGCGGTTTGTTTGTCATCAAGCTCCATATTGATGGTGTTTTTGTAAAACTCGAGGTAACGTCCGGAAAAGCTCAGGATGCCCGCCCGGCCTTTGTAGAGGTTGATGGTGTTGTTGGCGATGTGGTTGGCTGCGTGGTTAAATAAAGCGATCGGGTTTTCAGTGACAAGCATGCCGGGAGAACCGCCCGTATCATCATTAATATTCAATTCGTTATTAATACCGCTGCACAGATTCCTGAACCGGTTTCTTTCCGCCCCCTCGCTTTCATTGCCTACCACAAGTCCTCGCTTTGAAAATAATCCTCCATTGCTTCCAGGTTAATCGTAAACAACCGGTAATTAGAACTATCTGTCTGGAGTTGCTGATCCAGCGTTGCTTGTACGCTTTGATTAGGAATAGGAACGATGGTTCCCTGAAACGTCGGCGGTGCCTGTGGCTGGCTAAAGCCCTTGACGGGCATCAATAGGAGTAACAAAAGGATAACAAGATGTTCCTCCCCCCCGTTTTTTATTCAAACAAGCAAACAAAGTTTGGACTTTTGACAAGTAAGTACTTTTCATTGTGGTGTGGTTTTGGATAAGAAAAATAAAATACCGACTTGAAGACAATCCTTTTTCTAAGCCATACAAAACCATTTTTCCGCAAATGTCAGGTTTGATACAAATGCCCCCCCTCCTGGCAAGAGTCAATCCGTTAAGCCGTCACCTCCGGTGTTTTCCGGAACACAAAATAGGCCCCGATCAACAGAAACGGAATGCTCAGCAATTGTCCGGTACTCAAGGCGTTTCCAAAAGCGCTTTCAAACCCGCCCTGGCTTTCCTTCAGGTATTCCCAAATAAAGCGGAATCCCCAGATCAGCAACAAAAACAAGCCAAAGACGAAGCCCGGTTTGTCTTTTTTGCCCGTGTTCCAATACACATAGTAAAGAATGAAAAAGGAGACTAAGTAAGAAAGCGATTCATACAACTGCACCGGGTGGCGCGGCAAGGCAGCGGGGTCGCTGCGTACGAAGATGAAGGCCCAGGATACATCGGTAGCTTTTCCATAAATTTCAGAATTCATCAGGTTGCCCAAGCGGATGAAGCAACCGGCTAATGCAGTGGGGACCACTACTTTGTCGAGAATCCAGAGGATGGATTTTTTCGATACCCGCACCGAAAACAGCCACAACATCAGGATGATGCCGATGGCGCCGCCGTGGCTGGCTAAACCGCCTTCCCACACCTTCAGAATTTTAAGAGGATCCTGAGAATAGTATTCCCAATCGTAAAAAAAGACATGGCCAAGGCGCGCGCCAACCACCGCGCCAATAACGATGTAGATGAAAGCCTTATCCAACCAGGCTTCCGGGGCGCCTTCCGCAAGCATCATGCGCCGCACGATGAACAAGCCAGCAAGGAAACCCGCTGCGAAAAGCAGTCCGTACCAACGCAGAGAAAAAGAACCGATTTCAAGGATTTCCGGCGAAACATTCCAGGTGATGTGCAGCAGCATTTGGCAGTGTTGATTTGATACGGATGCAAATTTATCATTTCAGGGCTTGCAGAACCTTTTTTATCGCTCAGAGATTTTAGATAAAAGCGATTTACACAAAACCAAGCCTGGCTCACAGATCGTTAGTATCAGATTTTTAGCTACCAGGGCTTTCGCCGGCGCGGCAGGTCTTTACCCGCATGGGGGCGTTCCCGCCAGCAGTTACAGGGCAATCCATTTGCGGCAAGCAATCCACTGAACGCCTGATGATAACAATTCTTCATACGTAAAAAAAAAGCGGTTTACTTCCCCTCAAATTGCAGAAAAAATAAGTTTAAAAATTTAGTAAGACAGATAATTTCCCTATCTTTACGCCGCAGTCAGGATCATACGATGGTTCCCTTCCAATCGAATATCCTCCATTAGTTCTTCTACCCCACTTAAAAAATGGAGGTCTTGCTGTGATTTGTATGTATTTCCTTGTTGTTTAAGAGTAACTAAAGCAGTTATCTACGGTTCACCTATATCTGCGCTTGTGATATTTCTATCGCCGGAGGCTGGCAATAGCAACACTCACTGCTCAGGCGTTGATGCGGGTTTTGTAGGTTGACTCAATCAATATTGATAAACTGGGCTGTTACTATTAACGGATTGACAGTCCTAATTTCCTAATTCCGATTCCACGAACGTTAATAAAAAGGCAATGAACAAAACTACTACACGCTGCACACTTTTCTTGTGTTTAACGCTAGGACTTTTCCAGCATTCCTATGCACAAATGCTCTGGCCAGGCGACGTAAATAACAATGGCATAGTCAACGGTGTAGACGTCCTCTTTTGGGGTGCTGCTTACAACAACGGCGGTGCTCCCCGCCCAAATGCGACCACTAATTGGCAAGCACAGCCGGTAACGGACATGTGGCTCAATTATTTTCCCGGCAATGTCAACTTTGCTTTTGCAGACGGAGACGGCAACGGCGCTGTCGGAATGGCCGACCTGAATGCCGCCATCGGAGCCAATTATGCCCAAACCCACGGATTTGTAACTCCGGATGGCTACAACAACGGGCAAACGGGCCTGAATGCCCCGTTGCTGTTGGAAAGCCCGATGTCTTCTGCTACACCGGGAATGCGTGTAGACTTCAAAATCAACCTCGGCAGCGGGGTACTACCCGCCAACCTTTTTCACGGCATCTCTTTTACAATGCGCTTCAATGAGGAGTTCGTGAAAGCCAACGGCGTAGTTTTCCAGCCGGCTCAGGATGCCTGGTATGATCCTGACGGGGCCAATTCTACTTACTTCTTCAAGGTGAACGACAACACCGGTCTTGCCGAGGTGACGATTACGCGTCTGAACCAAACCAATGTCAATGGATATGGCAACCTTGGCATCATCTCGCTGATCATAGAGGATAATTTACCGGCCAATATGCTACCCGGTATTTTAAAACTGCAGGTGGAAAACGTCAAGATGATTGACGCAAATATGAATTCCTATCCTATAGCGCGCACCGAATTTAGCGTTGAGATTGTGCAAGGGTTGACCGCCAACTCCTGCCCCAACATCATCAGCCCCGTTTGCGGCTCGAATGGGGTGACTTATATTAACATTTGTTATGCACAAGCAGCAGGAATAACCGATTACACGGAAGGGGTTTGTTTTGGATCCTGCATCAACCCGGCGCAAATGAATCCCAACGCCAATTGCAACTTTATCTTCCAGCCGGTATGCGGCTGTAACGGAATCACCTATCCGAACGAGTGCGTAGCAAGCGCAGAAGGGGTCACTTCCTATACGCAGGGCCCCTGTAACCCAAATTATACCTGCTATGACCCGATTTACGTCGTAACGAGCTCCGGAACGACAGAAAACCCTGCCACCGGGGTCATCAGCCTGAACTGCCCCGGCACCTACCAGCCGGTTTGCGGTTGCAACGGAATTACGTACCAAAACGCCTGTGTAGCAGAAGCTTCGGGAATTACCTTTTATACGGCAGGATCGTGCAATACGCTTTGCGTGAATCCTCAAAACATGAACCCCAACGCGGTCTGCCCGACGATTTATGAACCGGTATGCGGCTGCAACGGGGTCACTTACAGCAACTCCTGCGTTGCTGCTGCGGCCGGTGTGATGTCTTTCACGCCTGGCGTTTGCGGAAGCAGTTCGCCCTGGTGCGCTGAGGCTGTGGCGATCCAGTGCGGAGATTATTTCCCCTATGAAACTACGGTGGGCGCGGGCAACCAAATCTCAGCTTACCCGGGATGTTCGGGCGGCAGCTACTCGGGGAATGACCGGGTTTACGTGCTGAACAAAACCACTGCGGGCGACCTTCAAATCGGGATAGAAATCTTAACGAATAACCTGGATCTGGATCTCTTCCTGCTCAGCGGCAGTTGTAGTCAGTTTACTTGTCTCCGATCCAGTACCACCAACAATACCCAAACCAATAACGAAGGCATCATCTTCGAAGATGCGCCCATTGGTATTTACTATCTCGTTGTGGATGCGAAGTCGGCTGCCGCAATGGGGGCTTACCGCTTAGAGGTAAGCTGCGGCTACCTGTATTGCGGCGACGCAATTCCGTTGGTTTGCGGCCAGCCTTACAACGGAAACAACATCTATGGCGACGACAATGTGTCGCTTTATGGCTGTGGCAACGTGCTGAATGTGGAAAATAACGGCCCCGAAATGGTGCATTATTTTTCCGTAACCCAAGCCGGCCAGGTGACGATCAACCTGAGTGGTTTGACGAACAACCTGGAGCTGTTCCTGCTCAGTTCCTGCGACCGCGGCAACTGTCTCAATTACAGCCAGAATGCGGGGAATGCCAGTGAAAGCATCACGGCATTCCTGCAACCCGGTCAGTATTATGTAGTCGTTGACGGGTACAACGGTGCGACTTCTCCTTATAGTCTTACGGTGAATTGTAGTTCCGGCTGCAATTTCAACATCGTCAATGCTTATTCAACCCCTGCGGGATGCAGCCAGAACAATGGTTCCATCACCATTTCTTCTTCAGGCGGCCACCCGGGGTATATTGTTTCCTTCACCGGACCAGTCTCCGGCTCTTTTGGCACTTACGCCAATACCAATACGATTTCCAACCTGCCGGCAGGTACCTATACCATTACCAAAACGGATTGCTACGGCTGCTACGACACAGAAGTTGTCACGGTGGCTTCCGGCGGTAACCTAAATGCCTACGTAACGCCCCATGGCGCTACCTGCGGCATGTCGGGTTATTTATCGGTCGTTGTCCTCAATGGACAAGGGCCTTATCAGGTCTACGTGACCGGGCCAGTCAATGCTTCGCTAACCACCAACAACTCGAGTTTTAACATCACCAACCTCCCGGCGGGCTTTTACACCATATACATTACTTCCGCAAACGGTTGTTCTATTGTTAAATACGCGACCATTACGCAGGGCAACAGCAATTTTAATTTCACAGCCACGCCCCACCCTGGTGCCTGCGGACAGCCTGGTTATATTCAGATTAATACGACCGGAGGCGTTCCACCTTACAACATTAGTGTTTCGGGGCCGGTGAGCGGATATGCCACCAGCAATGCTTCCAATTTTAACATCATTAACCTGCCGGGTGGCACTTATACCATCACGATAGAAGATGGCAACTGGTGTACAGTAACGCGGGTTGTCACGCTTCAAAGTAGTTACCTGAACATCACCGCAACCGCCAATAATGGCATTTGTGGAAGTTCGGGTTCTATTACCGTGAATGTTTCCAACGGCTCGGCACCATACATCATCAACTGGAACGGCCCGGTTAACGGCAGCACCACAACGTCCAACCCCAACTATGTCATTCAGAATTTACCTTCCGGCACCTACTCCATTTTTGTAGAAGACGGAAACTGGTGCTCCGGGTACAAAACAGTCTATATCAACAATGCCGGGGGATCCCTCTCCACTTATGTGACAGCCAACAACGGAAATTGCGGTCAGGCCGGTTCTATCTGGGTTGACATCAATAACGGAACAGGACCCTATACCATCAACTGGACGGGGCCGGTGAGCGGCTCGGCTACGACCAACAACAACTGGTACAGCATTGCCAACCTGCCCGGCGGCTCTTACACGGTACACATTACTTCCTCCAACGGGTGCAGCAGCACGCATACGGTTTACGTCATTTCCGGCGGTAACTTCGTCATCAACGCGACCGGATCCGGCGGCGTCTGTGGCCAGACGGGCTCTGTTTTGGTCACTATGGTCGGCGGCACGCCGAACTACCTGATTACCTGGAACGGCCCTGTGAGCGGTTCCACGACGACCGCAGCTTCCAATTTCACCATCAATAACCTGCCTCCGGGGAATTACGTCATTCAGGTCACCGACGCACAGGGGTGTACCCGAAATAAAAACGTGACGGTCACCAATACGGGCGGCGGCCTGAACCTTCAGGGCATTGTTACCCATGCGACCTGTCTGCAATTTGGCGCGATCTGGTTAGACATCCTGGGCGGTTCCGGACCGTTTACGGTCAGTTGGGTCGGCCCGGTCAGCGGTTCTACGACGATCCAGGGGAACGGCTACAACATCTTTAATTTACCTGCGGGTACTTATGTGGTTACGGTTGTCGCGGCGAATGGCTGTACGGGAACCAAAACCTTTACGATCCTCAACCAGGGCGGGAACATCATCGTCACGCTGGTTGCCAATAATGCCAACTGCGCGCAGCAATACGGTGCCATCAACGTCATCACCAGCGGCGCGCCGGGGCCTTACACGATTGTCTGGACTGGCCCGGTGAATGGTTCTGCAACCACGAGCAATACCAATTATCAGATTACGCAACTTCCTGCCGGTATGTATGCGGTGACCGTCACTGCTGCCAATGGTTGCAGTGGGTACAAAACGGTGACCATCAATTCTTCCGGCAACATTAATATCGTTGCCACTCCGCTTCCCGGCCTTTGCGGAATGAACGGAGCCATCTGGTTAGACATCAACAACGGAGTCGGGCCTTTCACGATTACCTGGACGGGACCCGCCAACGGCTCAATTACGATCCAGGGCAACGGGTACAACATCCCGAACCTGCCAGCCGGCACCTACCTCGTAACCGTTACCAGCGCAAACGGCTGTACCGATTCGGAAGTGGTTGTGCTGATTACAACGTCGGCTACTTATGTCGTCAATACTGCCCTGATAAACAATGGCTGTGGCCAGTATAACTGGATATGGATTGACATCATAGGTGGTTCGCCGACCTATACCATCATCTGGACTGGCCCGTCTTCGGGTTCTGGAACTTCTACCAACGGCGCTTTTGAGATCATGGATCTGCCTCCGGGCACCTACGTCATCAAAGTGACCGATGCTACGGGTTGTATGGTGATCAAAACCGTCATCATTTACCCGAACCCGAACAATCGCCTGATACTGACCCCCATTTCGGGCGTATGCGGCCAGTTAGGTGCCATTTGGGTGGATATTGTGAATTCTCAGGCACCATATCTACTGGCCTGGAGCGGTCCGGTAAGCGGTTCAATACTCCTTACAGGGAATGGCTACAACATCCAGAACCTGCCAAGCGGCACGTACACGATTACGTTATTGGATGCCAACGGTTGTACGGATGTGGAGGTTGTCGTTCTGAACAACAACCAAAACCTCGTAGATGTCACCGGCATAGCGATTCCGGGGGTTTGCGGCCAGAATGGCCAGATCCACCTCGGAATTGTAGGCGGCACAACACCTTATAGTATTGTCTGGACGGGGCCTGTTAACGGCACGACCACGACGAGCAATAATTTCTTTAACATCCTGAACTTGCCCAGCGGCACGTACACGATTGTCGTAACGGATGCCAGCGGCTGTACGGATACAGTGGTCATCACGCTGGTCAATGCACCCAATAACTTAGATGTGATTGGCGTGCCAATTCCGGGCGTCTGCGGCCAGAACGGCCAGATCCACCTCGGCATCACCGGCAGTACGATACCTTATACCATTGTATGGACGGGGCCGGTAAACGGCAATGCCACAACGAGCAACAACTTCTACAATATCCTGAACCTGCCGAGCGGCACGTACACCATCGTGGTGACAGGTGCCAACGGCTGTACCCGCACGGTGGTGGTGACGCTGACCAACGGCGCAAATACGCTGAATGTCACCGGCGTAGCGGTACCGGGGGTATGCGGCCAAAACGGCCAGATTCACCTCGGCATCACCGGCGGCACGGCGGCTTATGCGATTGTTTGGACGGGGCCGGTAAACGGCAACGCCACGACGAGCAATAACTTCTACAACATCCTCAACCTGCCGAGCGGCACGTATACCATTGTGGTGACGGATGCCAACGGCTGTACCCGCACGGTGGTGGTGACGCTGACCAACGGCGCAAATACGCTGAATGTGACCGCTGTTGCAACGCCGGGGCTTTGCGGCTTGAACGGCTCAATTCTGGTGAATATAGCTGGCGGCACAGCGCCTTTCGCGGTGACCTGGACTGGCCCGGTAAACGGAGCTGCGTCCACCGCCAATTCGACCTATAACATTGTTAACCTGCCAAGTGGCGCTTATTCCATTGTGGTGACCGACGCCAATGGCTGTAACGACAACGTGACGGTGACGCTGATCAATACGATCAACAACCTCAGTTTCACCCGCACGGTGACCAACGGGATTTGCGGCCAGAATGGCTCGATTTTGATCAACATTGTCAGCGGTACTCCGGCCTATACCATTACCTGGGCCGGACCGGTATCCGGTTCTGCGACTACCGCTGCCAATACTTACAACATTCCGAACCTGCCGGCAGGCAATTATACGCTGATGGTGACGGGCAGCAACGGTTGTTCGCAACAACTGACGGCAACGGTAGCTGTTACTGAAAACAATATAGACATTACCGATACAGCAAACACCGGCCTTTGCGGTCAGGAAGGTTCTGTTGGATTGATTATCAGCGGAGGTGCCGGTACTTACACCATTGTATGGAGCGGGCCGGAAAGTGGCTCTGCAACGAGTGCCAATGGCCTCTACACCATTTCAGGTTTGCAGAGCGGCAATTACAACATTTCTGTTACCGACGCCAATGGCTGTGCGGCAACGGAAACGACCTCGCTGATTAATACGGAAAGTGATTTGGATCTGATCGCACAGGGCAACAATGGCATTTGCGGCCAGGCTGGGTCAATCACCGTGAATACCAGCGGCGGCAACGCTCCGTATACCATTACCTGGGGTGGCCCAACAAGCGGTTCTGCAACGACGAACAACAGCACCTTCACCATTCCTAACCTGCAAACCGGTTCCTACACCGTCGGCATCACCGATGTCAATGGTTGTTTCGACACGCAGGTGGTGAGCATCAGCAACAGTGGTGCCGTCAACCTGACCACGACTGGCACAAACGCAACGTGTGTGTCTTTGGCTTCCATCAGCGTAGTCATTACCGGTGGTTTGCCCAACTACACCATCAGTTGGACTGGCCCGGTTAGCGGCTCGACAACAACGGCGAACACGCTGTACAATATTCCGAGTTTACCGGGCGGCACGTATGTCGTGACGGTATTGAGCGCGAATGGTTGTGTGGCTACGAAGACGGTTGTCCTGACCTCCCCTGCCTTTAACCTCAACCTTGTAGCGACACCGCACAATGGTCTTTGCGGCCAAAATGGTTTCATTACGGTGAATATTTCCGGCGGTATGCCCGGTTATACGATTACCTGGAATGGCCCGATTTCCGGCAGTATTTCCACATTTGGCAGCAGCTACAATATTTCCAATACGCCGAATGGCACTTACACCATCAATGTTACCGATGCCAGCGGTTGTACCGATGCGCAAACGGTGACGGTGATCAATACGAACAACGGTCTGAGTATTGCTGTGACCGCAGTGAATGGCATTTGCGGAAACTTAGGTTCCATCTGGATTGACATGTTCAACGGCACGCCGCCGTTCACCATCATGTGGACCGGCCCGGTTACGGGTTCAACTACAACGAGCGGCAACTTCTTCGATATTCCGAATCTGCCGGGTGGTACTTATGTAGTGAAAGTGACCGATCTGTACAACTGCATGGGGCAACAAACCGTGGTCTTAACCAACGCGCCGGATAACCTGTCGGCATCCCTGACGGTACAAAACGGCGCATGCGATGGCCCTGGTGCCATTACGATCCATGTTAACGGCTCGCACCCGCCGTTCACCATCACCTGGAGTGGCCAGAACAGTTCGGGGTCTGCCATTACTTCGGCGCAGAGCTACACGATCAACAACCTGCCTACCGGGGTGTATTTCATCACGGTAACCGATTTGAATGGCTGTACAGAAAACCTCTCTACACAGGTGACCAATTCGCCAGATAATATTGATGCCATCTTCTCGGTCATCAATGGCAACTGTTTTATGGCGGGCGCTATTGGCATCATCATCCAGCATGCTGCGCCGCCGTACACGATCAATTGGAACGGCACCAGTTCAGGTACCGTTGTCTGGCAGGATTACCAGTACAAGATTGCCGGACTGATCAGCGGGGACTACATCATTACCATCACGGATGGCAATGGTTGTGTTTACGAAAGCGAAGCCATCTGGATTGACGGTCAGATTCCGCAACCTGTGGCAAACTTTACGCACAGTTCGTCATCGCTGATAACGACCTTTACGAATACGTCCACACCCGGAACCTACCTCTGGTCATTCGGCGATGGCACGAATTCGACGGCAACTAACCCGGTTCACCAATACTATGGCGCCGGAAACTATCAGGTTTGCTTGTCGGTAACGAACGCCTGCGGGATAAATAACATTTGCAAAACGGTGAACATCGTTCTGCCTTCTAACTTAGTTATCCTTGATGTAGGCGAAGGTACGGGGTCGCAGGGGGCTCTGATTCAGATTCCGGTGAGGATACAGAACTGCCAGTCGCTGGTATCTTTAGCAGGCTCGGTGAACCTCGAAAACCCGGCAGTGGCCAACATTACCGGAGTAACGCCGGCTTTGATCTCGCCACAATACAGCGCCATCAACAAAACCTTCAATTACTTCAGCAACAACGGACAGGCTTTGTCGGTCAATCAGAACGCCATCCTGTTCTACCTGAATGTTCAATTGACGGGACCGGCTGGTAGCGCTACGAATATTTTCTTAGTCAATACGCCTTTAGCGGTTGAAGTGGGAAGTATGTCAGGCGGTAACGGCATCGTTTTACCGCACATGACTGTACTGGGCCGGGCATCGGTTGCCACGGTTGGTATGGCGACTGGCGAAGTGACGACTTTCTGGGGCGAGGGTATTCCGGAAGTTGCTGTCAGCGCTTTAGATGGTGGTTTGGTTGCGATGGAAATGACCGACCAACTGGGTCATTACATGTTGCCTGGCCTGCCGCTCAACGAGGAATACATCCTGCGGGCGGAGAAGGATACCCTGCATGCGAACGGCCTTTCTACCTACGCTTTGTTTATCGGACAACGCTTTATTCTTGGCCTCGATCCGCCGCAGATTTATTCGCCGTATCAGGTGATCGCGGGTGATGCGAACTGCAACGATGCATTCACCACCTTAGACCTTTTCCTGATTCAACAATTGATCATTGGCGCAAGGGACAGGTTCCTCAACTGCCCGTCGTGGGTATTTGTTGCTGCCGGGGATATGCCGGATGATTTCAACGCGTACAATGTGTTCCCGTACAGCAACAGCGATACGATGATGCTGATGACCAACCTGACGTCCGATTTCGTCGGGGTGAAAGTAGGCGATATTCTCGGCCATGCAGATCCTGATCTTTTCCACGGTGGAACCCAGATAGATGACCGCTACCAGGATGATTTGGTGCTAGTTAGCAACCGACGCGGGGTACTGGCAGGCGAGGAAGTCGAACTGACTTTCCGCAGTGACAACTTCAACGACATCGTCAGTTACCAGACTGCATTGGGCTTTGATGTTGAATCGCTGGAATTCCTGACGATAGCGGGCGGACAGTCCTCAGCCTTGTCGAATGTCGTAGCAGGTGAAAGAACCGGCAGCATCCGCCTCAGTTGGTTCAATACGGCTGGTCGCGGCGTTTCGGCGCTTGCCGCTGAAGACATCTTCACGATCCGCTTCCGCGCGAAAAAATCCATCGCTGATTTGTCGGATGTCCTGCGCATCGAAAACTCAGGTATCCGCACAGAGGCGCACAACGCCCGCTCAGAACGATTGAACATCGTGTTGCGCTGGGAAGATGGCACCGCTCAAAACAGCACCTACGCACTGTATCAGAATACGCCGAACCCGTTCAGCGATGAAACGATGATCCGCTTTGAATTGCCGGAGGAAATGGCTGCCGATCTGACCCTTTACGATGAAGTGGGCAGGGCGATCAAACACATTTTCGGCGATTATGCAAAAGGCATGAACCAAATCAGCCTGACGCAATTGAACTTAGAAAGCGGCGTATATTTCTATACGCTGAAAGCAGGTTCGTTTGTCGCTACGAAGACGATGGTGGTACTGAATAAGTAAGAAAAACACCTGAAACATACCCTAAGCCCGGAGGATTATACGCCTCCGGGCTTTTTTCAATAAAACTACTTTAGATTGTTGCGCTCAGCATGCAGATTATAAACGTTCCTTCGTTTGATTGAGAGCTTGTTCGGATTTCCGTCAATCGGCTACGGACGGCAAATTTCATTTTATACTGCGTTGATTTTTTTCGCCGTAGCTGCTGGCTACGTCTGCAAAAATCGCCTTGTCTAAAGTAAAATTTCCTCGCCCTCGCTCGATCACGAAAACCCGAACAAGCTCTAATCTGGTTACCAATATCCCAAACCTAACGTCTTGAGTAAACTATGAGAGGTTTTAAACCGATTTTGAGCATTGCACTGGCCGTTTGGCTTGCTGCACCGACGCTTGCCCAATCCCTGCAATTGTCATTAACCGATACGGTTTCCTTCACCGGCGACACCGTGGTCATCACCCTGCGCGCACAGCAGTTCGATGAAATTGTGAGTGCGCAGTTTTCCATTCAATGGGATGTTGCGGTTATCGAATATGTTTCCCATGAACTGGCTGATCTGGAAAACGTCGCGATCGGCGATTTTCAATCCGATAACGGAGAACTGCGTTTTTCCTGGTTCGATGTGGAAGGGGAAGGCCGGACGCTACCCGATGGCAGCATCTTAGTCATTCTGCTGTTTAAAGTGGTTGGCCAGCCGGGCGATGAGACGCCCATCACCATCACCGGCACGCCGCTGGCCATCCAGGTTTTTCGCGCAACCATCGTCCCCGGACTTTATGACCCCGTGCTGCTGGATCAGGATGCAGGTTCCGTGCTGGTCGGCACACCCGGCGCCATTACCTTCGGCGTGAAACAAGTGCGCTGCAACGGCACTGGAGACGGCGCGGTCAACTTAGTGTTGCAGGGCGAAACATCGAATTACACCTTCAACTGGACTGGCCCGAACAGTTTTACTTCGGATGAAGCAAATGTTTCGGACTTGCTTCCCGGTAGTTATTCCTTGCAGGTTTTCGATTTAACCGGCGCACTTTTTTTGGATACGACCATCCTGATCACTGAGCCGCAGGTAATGACCGCAAGCGTCTTAGCAATCGTGGAATCAGCGTGCGACACCCCTACCGGGAGCGCTACCTTAGCGGCAACAGGTGGAACGTCGCCTTATTCTTTTCAGTTGGTTGGCCAAGGCCAAAATGATGACGGTTTTTTTGAACCGCTGGGTGCCGGAGCCTATACCGCCATCGTTGTAGATGCCAATTCCTGCCGCGACACCCTCGAATTTGTTTTGGCTTCGCCGGATGCGCCGCAATTAGCTTTGCCGGACACGTTGTCCATCTGCGGTTCGGAACCGCTGAATATTGACGCCGGCACGCACGACGCGTATGCCTGGTCAACGGGCGCAACTTCAGCAAGCATAACCGTGAGCCAGACGGGGTCTTACAGCGTGACGGTGAGCAACAACGAGGGCTGTACCGCCGCCGATACGGTGCAAGTATTGGCCGGTCAAGCGCCGCAAGCCCAGATTCCCCTCGATTTTTTCCAGTCCTGCCCAGGCGATACGGTTCAATTGCTGGTTTCCGGCGGCGGTACGTACCAGTGGATTGACACTTCCGGTACCCTGAGCGCGCTCGATATCCCCAATCCTTTGGCTGCGCCGAAATACACCGGGCGCTACTTCGTCATTGTGTCGAATGCCTGCGGGGCTGATACGGTATCCATCCGGGCTTTGCTCTATCCCGTGACGGCTACGGCAGGACCCGATACCTGCCTGATTTACCAGACGGAAGGCCGGCTGGCAGCTTCCGGCGGCGTCCTCTACAATTGGCAGGACGCGCTCTTCCCCGTGAGCGATCGTTCCATTCCCGACCCGGTAGTGGCACCTTTGGAAAGCACGACCTATGTGGTGGAAATCATGGACCAGAACGGCTGTTTTACCCTCGATTCGGTGTTGGTAATGATCAGCGACGACCCGGCTTCCAGCATTCGAGCCATCAATATGATTACGCCCAACGGCGACGGCAAAAACGACGTGCTGGAATTTCAGGGCGCCAACAAGTTCGGCGAAAACACCCTGAGAATCTACAATCGGTGGGGCGATCTGGTGTATCAAAAGCTCAACTACCAACTCGACAATGAGCGCTTCGACGGCACCCGCAATGGCTCCCCGCTGCCCGCTGCCAACTACTACTACGTCTTGTCTTTCCGCTCCGGAGAAATCAAACAAACCCTCACGATTGTACGGGATTGAGGACGCGGATTTAATTTAAAAATTTGAGCGCGGGGCAGAGCCGGTAGGGTGCGACCCTTGCGGTCGCCCAAACACTCAACGAACCAACAACAAGAATGATTTGAAGATTGAGCTAATCACGACAACATGAAACCATCATTTTACCATTCTTTCGGCTTTGCGCTTTTTTTATTGCCGCTTGGCGCGAATGCCCAGCAATTGCCTGACCGCAGCCCTTTCACCGACATCAGCTTTGTCTGGAACCCTGCCATGACCGCAGTCTGGGATTATTGGGAACTGGCCGCTAATTACAGGCAGCAATGGGTAGGTTTTGAGGACGCGCCGCTTACCGCCTCTTTGGCTGTTCAATACCCTTTCCCAAAATTCAATACCAGCATCGGTGGCTTCTTTTTTCACGACGAAACCCGGCCTTTGCAGAGCAATGTCGTAGGGTTTAACTACGCCTACAAAATGAAGGCGCAGCGCCGGGGGAGCGGCCAGTTGTCGTTCGGGCTGACCACCACCCTGCAACAATTTACGGTGGACGGGTTGGACATTGTGGTCAACGACGACGACGATTTAACCCTGCCGCGCGGCGAAATCACAACCATTGTTCCCAATGCCGGGGTCGGCGTTTTTTACACCTCCCGCGGAGGCAGCGATTTTGATAAAAGTTTCTTTTTTGCCGGGCTTGCCGCCAATCAGTTGTTTCCCTTTGATTTGAGGTTCAAAGCCAGTGGAACCACCGCCAATTTCAAACGCGCCATACACGCCAATGCGACGCTGGGTTATCGCGCAATTAAGGAGAATATGTTTATTGAACCTTCTGTCTGGATCAATTACAGCGCCGAAAACATCCTCGACGCCAACCTTTCCATCAAAATGGAGCGGCAGGATGCTTTCTGGGCCGGACTGACTTACAACACCAATCAGACTTTGTCGGTACAACTCGGCTATATCCTCATCAATGGACTCCCCCGCGATGCCGCACTTCGCATTGGCGCGATGGGGTCGTATAATATTGGTACGTTTGGGCGGGCCAGAGGGGTTGGGTATGAATTTTATGCGGCCTGGCGGTTTGTGCAGTAGGTGCTTATGTTGGTTTGCGAACCTGCTCTGTTTTTTTTTGTTCCTTAATTACGGTGCAATGCCGTAACTTTATTCGCACCGTTGTGTGAAAGAAAACGAAGGGCATTTGCAGGCATCAAACTATAACTAAGCTATGAAAGGGATTACAACTATTGCCATTCTGTTTTGCTGGAGCGCCACCTTGTTGGGGCAAACCATTACCGTTTCAGAAGAAATTTCGCTGCGCAACGACGCCGGCTACGAGCTCATTGGCGACTTGCGGGGGAACATGCTCCTGTTCCGCGACCGCAACACGGAATACGAAGTCCAGTCGTTCGACGAGCGCCTGCAACCCAGTTGGAGCAAGACACTGGAGTTAGACAAAAAATTCCCGAAAGTCATCAAGGTCATTGGTGGCAAAACCGATTTTACCGTGCTGTACCACTTCCGGCAAAAAGGCCATACCGTGCTGAAAGCCCACCGCTACGATCCTGCGGCCAACCTGATAGACTCCGCTACGATCATGGATTACGGCTACCTTTTTTCTACCCCAGGTTTCGAGGTGGTGCGCTCGGACGACAAAACCAAAGCCATTGTTTTTTATATTGAAAAACAAAACATCATCCGCGCTTGCGCCCTTGACCTTGGTACGTTGGACCGCCTTTGGGAAAAAAGCTTTTCGCTCAGCGATTTTTACTATGGCATGGATGAATTTGAGGTCACGGTGGACAACGATGGGCGCATGTTCCTCATCATCGAGCGCAACAATTACAAATCGAAAAGAAAACAGCATTACTACGAGGTAGTCGAGTGCTCCGGCGACCCGATGCAAGCCGATGGTCGCTACCAGGTGATGCTGGAAGACAAGCTTACTTACGACGTCTATTTTTCGTACGACAACCTGAACAAGCGCTTAGTTGGTGCCGGTTTGTACTACGAAAAGAACCTGGAACGCGCCGAGGGGTATTTTTACCTCAGCATTGATCCACAGCAGAAAGATGGCCATTTGTTGCGCTTTGAGCCTTTCGACGACACCTTCATCGCGACGCTGCTGGGTAAAGAAAACGTGAAAAATAAAGGCGTTTCGGAGGTCAATGTGCAGGAAGTGGTGTTGCGCCGAGACGGGGGCGTGCTGATCATCATCGAGCGCAACCGGCAAATGGAACGGCGATCCGGAACATCCAACCACGCTTTCTATGACAACGGGGCCCGCGCAGTGATTGACTACTACTTCGATGAACTGATCGTCATCTCCGTACACCCCACCGGCGAAACCCACTGGAAAAGCATCCTCCACAAAAAGCAATATTCCCAGGACGACAACGGGATTTATTCTTCCTATTTCCTTTTCAAAACCCCTGGCAACCTGCGCTTCCTGTTCAATGACGAAATTCGCCAGGAA
The DNA here is from genome assembly GCA_038323375.1 of Chitinophagales bacterium. Taxonomy (GTDB): domain Bacteria; phylum Bacteroidota; class Bacteroidia; order Chitinophagales; family Saprospiraceae; genus JABWAJ01. The sequence goes on along the minus strand of JBBQGV010000007.1, from coordinate 33,673 downwards.
AACACGGTGAGCGAATACGTGCTCAACGCACTCGGCGAATACAACCGCAAGGGCCTGCTCAGCACCGAACACTTAGACCTGAAATTGCGCTTCAAAGACGCGGTGCAGGTGGATGCGAATGCGGTAGTGGTGCCGAGTGAGCGGAGGAATCGGTTGAAGTTGATGAAATTGGTGTATTGAGCCGTTATTGGACTATTTATTGGAAATTTTGGGTTTGCCATTGGGCTTTGGAGGGCTTAGACAGGAGGTGTGGATGAGGGATTTTTGAGAGAAATGTAGCATTTCAAAGCGGCTGGATAGTTACCAGATTTTGACATAGACTGTTTGTTCGGTTTTAGTTGTTTCGAGGAGGAATACGAGCAAAAAAGCAAAACTACGTATCTAAATGAAGTTATTTCCGAACTGTGCGATTTGGGTTGGCTGGACGACTTGTGTGGCGAATATGCCATCCATGCCACAAGCACTGAGGTGCTGAAACGCAGCCAGCTCAACCAGCCTCAATGGTTCCCCGAACTCGCCAACTGCCTCTCAATCAACTATTTCACTAAACAACACAGCAGGTTGAAAGACAATCTGTTTTATGAAGGTCACTCACCTGTTGAGCATCCTCGATTTTTGGGACGAGCAAGCTAACGAGGACTACCTTGCGATCCTCTCTAAACTGATAAGTTTTTACGAAGATACCATTCAGTACGGGCTTGAACTGCGCTGTCGCCAAAAGCATTTGCGTTTGACCGAACAGCACCTGAATCGTGAGGAAATCATCGAGGCGAAACTTGACTTAGCCGCTCTTTATAAGAGACGTGGTATCGAGTATCTAAGTGCAATAAATTTGCTAGAATCCTTGCTTGAAGAGGCTGCTCAGATGTCAGAATGGCTCTTGTTCAGAATCCAAAATAATCTTGGTGGTTTTTCTACCGAAATCGGGGAGTACGCCCGTGCATGCGATTTGTATGAAGCAGCCCTGGCTTTAGCAGTAAAAAACTATGAAACAGACGATTTAAACGTCGCTGTTTCCCGGGTCAATCTTGGAATTACTTTTGCAAAAATCAATGAAAACGACCGGGCAAAGAAGCAATTCGAGGAAGCGTATCGAGTCTATTTAAATGCCTTTAGACCGGAACACCACCTCACTAAGACGACAAAGGAACGGCTGGACGACCTGCAATAAACACAGCGCCCCTACACGCAAGCAATGCAAAGCTGAGGCACGTTTTTTCAGGAAAATAACCACGAAACAAGGCCGCGATGCCGGACGAACGATGAGCAAGTCAGCGACTTTCAGACAGTATAGCATTTTGCTTGCACCCCGCTGGCACCGAGGCTCCGCCTCGTACCTTCTATTATTCGGGCTCCCGCCCGATCCTCCCGCAAAACAATTCAAAAAAAATTTTCCCACCACGGGCGTAAGATTTCCGACAATCTCCGATAACTATTCAAAGCCGCACAAAACAGCGGTCGAATAACATCGGAGCACGCCGAAAATCCGCAGAAAAGAGTAGGCGCTTTGTTTTTACCTATTCAATTTTAACGCCATGACTATCCGCACCATTTTTTTCGCACTCATCGCCCTTGCCCTTTGCGCAAGCTTGTTTTCCTGTGCTAAAGAAGAAGTAACCATCCAACCGCCGGACGACGAAAGATACGCCTCTACCCCTTTCGGCGACCGGATCATCATCCACTTCGGTACTTCTACCCAGATGGGCTGCATCTACAGTTTCACCGATTGCATCTGGATCGGCTGGGGCACACAGGCAACGAATCGCAACGGGCAATTCGCCCTACAATTCAACCAGGGCGATGAAGCCAGCCAGTACTTCGGCCAATATTTTCCGCTCACTTCCGACTTTACGGTAGATAGCGCTGCCGCCCAATCGCTGGGCATCGAACCGCAGGTGATTCCTGCCGGTTTTTACCCGCTGCGCGAGTCCGTAGACGGACAAGACACCGGAAAACGCACCGTCTCCTTCAACCCCGCTTCCGGCCTTGCCGTGAAGGGATTGGTGAACCCCAACAACCCGCAGGACAATATCGGTCAGCTCCATAACCTCGCGGTTCAGGTCGTCCTGAACGATAACCGCGACGCCATCAACGCACTGAACGGTAACCGCGCTGCCATCCAGCAATTGCTCACAGAAAAAACGAGCCAGTTCTTAGCAGAAGCTGAACTGCCCGTGAGTGCGACGGAACAACAACGTTCGGTGGCCCTCAACCTGCATCGCGACTACGCCAACTACGCCGAGCGCCTGGAGGAAACCCGCCTGAGCGCCTACGACAAACAAACCCTGCTCGCGCTCTTCAACAACGCGGCTTCTTTCCCCGTCCGTTCGCCGGAAGAACTGAGTGTATTTGTGGAATTTATGATGGCACAGGAAAACCAGTTGGCGCGCGACACGAAGTTGAACAACCCGAAGATGGTACTTTCTATGGCTTCTGTGCTGAAATACAGCCGCTACTTCTGGTTCTGGAAATCTATTTCATCGCCAACACCCGGCAATGGCGGCATGGAACAGGCAAGCATCCCGGATTGGGTATGGGCCGATATCATCGGACTGGAATTGGGTGGGCCGTTGGTTTCTGCCGTGGCTTCAATAGCGGTTTATTTGGATACGCATTAGTGTCTGTTTTTATAGTCCAATAGCTGCGTTATGCGAAGGCTCAAAATCGGTCATCCTGCCCGAGTGGGACTCCCGTTTTTGAGCCTTCGCATGCCTTGTTCTCGAACGCTAAAGAACAGACACTGGCTAAATGGACAGACCCTATTTCGGTGCCATATCCGGGTTCAGCAAGTCATAAAACTGATCCAGCTTCGGCATGATGATGATCCGGGTGCGGCGGTTGGTAGATCGCCCTTCAGCCGTAGCATTGGTCGCTAAAGTATTGTACTCCCCGCGACCGGCGGCGATCATGCGATTGGGGTCAATTTTGTAGTTTTTCTGCAATACGCGAATCACCGCAGTGGATCTTTTTGTGCTCAGATCCCAGTTGTCTTCAAAGCAAGGTTTGTTGATCGGCTGGTTGTCTGTATACCCTTCCACCATTACTTCCAGGCCTGGGCGAGATTCTATGATTTTGGCAATTTTGCCCAATACCTCGCTCGCTTTGGAGGTGATGGTGGCGCTGCCGGACTGGAACAGCATTTTGTCGGACAGGTTGATGAAGACCACCGTTTTGTCCACTTTTACTTCCACATCTTTGTCGTCTATACCCTCGCTGAGCACGCCCTTCAGGTTAACGGCCAAGGCTAAGTTGATAGAGTCCGCGCGGGTTTTGGCAGCTTGCAACAAGCGGATGTATTTATCTTTTTGCTGCAATTGCGACAAGGTTTCTTTGATGTTGTCGCTGGCCGATTTTGACAGGGTGGTCAGGTCGTCCACCTGGTTGAGTTGTTTGTCGCGCTGCGACCGGATGTCGGCAATTTGCTCGCGCAGGTCTTTGATTTGTTCTTCCCGCAGTTGCAGGTTGCTCTGGGCCGTTTTTGATTCGTTGCGCTGGCGTGCCTGTTCTTCTTCACAGGCTCTCAGGCGGTTGATATTGTCGCTTAGCTCCACGCCGAGTTTTCCAATATCCGCATTGGCGGCGTCCAATTCGGTTTGTTTGAGCATAAATTGCTTTTTGCTGACGCAAGCCCCCAGACTGAGGCTGAGGAACAGCAAGAGAAAGATTTTCGTATTCACATTCATAGGTGACAAAATTTATTTGTGGTTATCAAAAACAATATTCTTTTTCAACGCCCGGGAAGTGGCAAAAATTATGATAATTGTAAATATCTGGTTTGATTTGGGGTATTCGGGTTCGATTTTCTATTATCTTTTGGGGTCTGCCAGCTAAAGCTGGTGGTCACGTTGGACATCTTGCTGCGGCCTTTTTTTGGGGGGGCTACCAGCTAAAGCTGGTGACCACATAGGGCCAGAAACTCATCCTCGGTCAAAATCTGCACTGTGCCCAACTCCCGCGCCTTTTTCAGTTTAGAACCTGCATCTTCGCCCACGACGAGGATGTCAAGTTTGGAACTGACCGCGCTGATCAGGCGAGCGCCAGCGACTTCGGCTTTTTCCTGCGCTTCCTTGCGGCCCATTTTCGACAAAGTCCCTGTAAAAAGCACGGTTTTGCCAGCCAACGGCGCATCGTCAGCAACGGCTCGGGGTTTGTCTTCCTCCGTTTGAGTCAGGTTCACCCCAAGGGCTTCCATATCTTCCAGAAGCGCAATGTTTTGCGGATTGTAAAAAAAGGCCGCCACGTTTTCCGCCACCACCGGGCCGATGTCTTTGATGTTGGTAAAATCTTCTGCCGTCCAGTTTTTCAAATCGAGCACATGCGCAATTTCCGCAGAAATCAGCTTGGAAGCTTTTTTGCCAAGGTGGTGTACGCTGAGGCTGTGCAGGAGGCGCTGGATGGGGTTGCGTTTTGCTTTTTCGATGGCGGCGCGCAGGTTGGCGGCTGATTTTTCGCCGAAGCCCTCCAACTGGGCGATTTTTTCGTAGTTGAGGCGGTAAATATCAGCGATGTTGCGCAACCAGCCTGCCTGGTGAAAGCGACGGATAATGGATTCGCCCATACCTTCGATGTCCATCGCGTCTTTGGACGTATGAAAAATCATCCGCTGCAGGTTTTGGGCGCTGCACACACAATTGGGACAACGCCAGGCCGCTTCATCTGCTTCGCGCACCAATTCCACGGGCTGATCGGTGTCGTTGATGGGGCAAAAGCGCGGAAAAACGATGGGTTGTTCCGTGCCGTTTCGCAGTTCGGGCATGGCTTTTACGATGTAGGGAATTACGTCGCCGGCGCGCTCCACCAGCACCGTATCGCCGATGCGCAGGTCTTTGCCGGTGATGAAATCTTCGTTGTGCAGGGACACCGACGCCACCGTTACGCCGGCCAATTGCACCGGGTCTAATTTAGCCACCGGAGTAATGGAGCCGATTTTCCCAACCTGGTATTCCACGTTCAGGAGCTTGGAAGTGGCCTGGCGTGCCTTGAATTTGAAGGCGATGGCCCAGCGCGGGTGGTGGCTCGTATAGCCGCAACGCTCCTGCAATTCGCGGCTGTTCACCTTTACCACCATACCGTCAATCTCATACGGATAGGCTTCGCGGCGTTCCTGCCACAGCATACAAAAATCGGCTACTTCCCGGATGTTGTGGCAGACTTTGCGTTCCTCAACGGGCACTTTAAAGCCCAGCCTGCCCAGCAACTCAATGCTCTCGTCGTGGGTGCTGAACTGATTCAGCACATTTTTGCCCGTTCCGTCCACCGCATAACCGAGCGTGTACATGAAGGCTTCCAGTCCACGGTGTACGACCTCTTTGGGGTCTTTGATGCGCAGGCCGCCGGAAGCAGTATTGCGTGCATTGGCATACAGGGGCAACCCTTCTTTGGCGCGGGCTTCGTTCATTTTTTTGAAAACGTCTTTCCGGATCAGCACTTCGCCGCGCAGTTCCACTTTGTTGATGCCGTGTTGAGAAAATGCGGCTTTGAGGGGGATGGACTTCAACACGCGGGCGTTAGCCGTCATTTCTTCCCCTTCCACGCCGTTGCCGCGGGTGGCGGCGCGCGTCAATTGGTCAGCTTCGTACACCAGCGCAATGCTGCCGCCGTCGAATTTCGGCTCCACCACATAGTCAATGTCTGCATCCGCCGGAAAATTGAGCAGGCGTTTGATTTGCTCGTCAAATTCCGTCAGGTCTTCGGCGTTATAGGAGTTTGCCAGCGACAGCATCGGAATTAAGTGGGGCACAGTGGCCGTCGTTTCCGTGATGTCGGGCGAGACGCGCTGTGTGGGTGAATCGGGCGTGATGAGATCCGGAAATTCACTTTCGATGGCCTCCAATTGTTTGTACAGCATGTCGTACTCGAAATCGCTGATGGTTGGATCATCGAGCACGTAATACCGCCATTCGTGGTAAGCGATGAGTTCGCGCAGGTCTTTGGCGCGTTCGGCGGGCGGGCGTTGTTGTACGGTTGCGTCGTTCAGCAAATAGTATTTCGAGCGTTCGTAGAGGGTGATTTGCGCTTCTTTGCTATACATGTCGAGATGTTAGAGGTTAGAGGTCAGCCTTGTAGACAGCTTGGATGGGAGCTAAGGGTCGCTGAATAAATATTTTAATGGCAACACCCTTGCCGCCAGCATTTGTAGACGCTAAATTAGACAACAAAAAAGTAACCGACACCATACTACTGAACCTTTTCAAGAATAAGAGGGAAACGGAGCAACGTTTACTAAACTTTTAAAGTTTTAGTAAACGTCATGTGGACAAAAATGTCCAGTAGTATAGACCGACACCAATTCAACTATCAAATAATGAAAAAACTATTCCCGATCCTGTTGCTGTTGAGTTTGCCACAGGTTCATTTTGCCCAGGCCGACGCAGCGGCAGAAGCCCGCGTTTTGCAATTGCACCACGATAAATTCAGGTGGATGACGATGGCCCAACTCGATTCATTAGGACTCGTGCTGGATGATCGGGTACGCTATATCCATTCCAATGGCTGGGTAGAATCGCGGACAGAGGTGCTCGAAAACCTGCGGTCAAAAAAACTCAGCTACCAGGCTGTCACCGTAGAAGAAGCGCAAGCCCGCGCCTACGAAAAATCGGTCGTGGTGGTTGGCAAAGGTAAATTCCAGGTTGCCCTCGACGGTAAACCCCTCGAAATCAACCTGCTCTACACGGAAGTATACGTGCGGCATAAAAAGCGCTGGAAGTTGGTGAGCCGGCACGCGTGTAAAATTCAATAGACTTGCTGCTTTAGTATAAGTAGGCGAGTGGGCAAATTTGCCTACTTAAATAAACCGGTTCTCCCGGGCCAGTTTAATCGCATCCTCTTTGGAATGTACATCCAATTTGAGGTAGATGTTTTTAATGTGCGTCTTGACCGTTTCCAGATCAATGTACAATTCGCGGGCAATTTTATTCCGGCTTTTGCCCTCTGCGATCATTTCCAGAATCTGCGTCTCGCGCTTGGTGAGCGGCGAATGGGGGTTTTTGCGGAACGACTGGATGACAATGCGGGCCACATTGGCGCTCATCGGGCCGCCGCCCTGCATAACTTCTTCGATGGCTTCAACAATCTTAGTCGGCGCGGTATTTTTCGTAAGGTAGCCTGAAGCGCCATTGCTCAGGGCGCGGAAAATCAGCTCTTCGTCTTCATAAACCGTGAGGATGAGAATCGAAGCGCTCGGTATCAGGTTTTTGATGCGCGGGATGGCTTCCACGCCGTTGATGCCTGGCAATTCAATGTCTAATAAAATGATATTGGGCGCGTCGCCTTCCAGCTTTTTGACGGCATCTTCGTAAGAAGGGTAGGCATTCACAACCTCGTAACCTTCCGTATTGCCAATCAGGTATTCATAGCCATTGCGAATGGTTTCGTCGTCTTCGATGATGACGACCCGGACGACTTGCGTGCGTCCTGAATTCAGGTGATGATAAGCTGTATTCATAGTAGCTGTGTATTTGCCTGCCGCTTTTACAAAAAGCGCTTTGATCAGGTATTTTTATGATTTGGTTCTTGCCTGCAAAAATGCATGGCCGTTCGCCGGTGCTTCCGGAATATCAAAGCGTAGTTCAACCTTCGTTCCGTTAAGGGGCGCCGACTGCACGTCCAGTTGCGCATGGATGCGTCTGGCGCGGATCTGCATGTTCCCGAGACCCTGGCCTTTTCGGGTCGGTGCCACTTGGTCAAACCCTTCCCCATTGTCTTGCAGCGCAATCGTCATTTGTTCCCCCGTCAATTCGATCGTCATGCAGACCTGACGGGCGTGCGCATGTTTCAGGGCATTGTGCAGGGCTTCTTTAAAAATCATCATCAGGTTTCGGCTGTAGTCCATTGGCAGGCGGTAGCGGCTGAGGGTTTCTTCATCCAAACCCCTTGCGGCAAATTCCGTTTCCGTATCCTCAAAAAGTTCTGTACCAAAGTCGCTCAGGCGCTTCAGGATTTCGTAGAGGTTATCGCTGTCCGGATGCAGCGACCACAAAATATCTTTGGTGCCGCTGTAGAGCGCGGCAGAATTTTCGCGCATCTGACCAATTATTTTTTTGATTTCGGGCGTTGTACCATTCAGTTTCGACTGCAAAACCTCCGTAAGCACCGAAATGCGCGTTAGTTTGTTGCCCAGTTCATCGTGAAAATCTTCAGCAACCCGGCGGCGCACTTTGTCCTGTTCTTCTTTGCGCAAGCGCTCTAATTCCAGTTCCCGTTGGGTTTTCCAGCGCGCCCGAACATACTGAATGAGGGCACCGATGCCAATGAGGACGCCCACCACCAGCAACTGAAACCAAGCCATCTGGTAGAACGGCGGAATGATCTCAAAAGCCATCGTAGCCGGTTCGGTCATAAAGCCGGTATCGTCGTCGCCGGCCCATACTTTGAATTCATATTTGCCTGGCGGCAGGTCCGGATACACCACATACCCGTTGGCCGTTGTGGCAGAAACATGTTCGTCTAAGCCCATCAACTGGTAGCGGAATTTTACGGTTCCCGGGTCGGCAATCGGCACGCAGGTAAACTCAAACGTGAGGTGATTCTGGCGATGCCCCAAACGCAACCCTACCGGGATATTGTACCAGGCAGTAAGGCTGTCGGTCATTTTATTAGCCGGGAAGGTATCCGAAAACAATTCCACGCTCGTGAGCAGGGCTTTGAAAGCAACTGGTTCGCGGGTTTCTGATTCGGGGTTGTAGCGGCAAAGTCCTTTGGTGGTGCCAAACCAGATGTTGCCGTTGGGTTCCACCAAGATGGCGTTCTGGTTCGCTTCAATGCCCAGCACTCCGTCGGTTTTGCCGTACGTTCTGACGCGAATCGCATTCCCTGTGTATTGAATCCGGTTGATGCCTTTACCGGTTCCGGCCCACAATTGCCCTTTGCTGTCAAAAGCTAAACTGTATATGATTTCGGAAGAAAGTCCTTCTTTTTTGGAAAAATACTGGAGCGAGTCTTTACCGGCGGCGCCCCGGTTCCAGCACACCAACCCGCTCCCATTGGTGCCAAGCCAGATCCGCCTGCGATCCTTATCATGGGTCAGGCACAACACTGCGGAATTGCCCAGTACTTCGCCGTCGAACAGGTGATTCAGTTTTTTTCCATCCCAAAGCCACAAACCCTGATCAGACGCAATGACCATAGAGTCTTTTTCGAGTCCAAGAACCCCGGTAAGGGTCGTATTTTTCAATGGCTTCCCGGGTTCCCAATACTTCAGCACGCCATTTTCAGCAATGGAAATGCCTTTGCTGGTGCTGATCCATATCCGTCCGCGGCGGTCTTCGTATAAACTGGAAATGCTGCTGCCCAACAGGCTGTCATTTTTTGCGACCTGGCTGAATTGCCGGCCATTGTATTGCCACAGTCCTCCCCCGTAGGTGCCGATCCAGATGATCCCCCCGGCATCCTGAATCATGGGTACAATGCGACGGGCGACTCCTACTTCGGAGGGCAACAACCGCGTGGTGATGCGTTTACCGTCGTACACCTGCAAGCCGCCGCCATAGGTGCCAATCCACAGCAATCCCGCTTTGTCGCGCAGCAAAGACATGACGATAGGATGCCCCAGCCCGCTCGATTCGTCGAAATGGACAAAAGCGCCGCCTTTGTATTTAAAAACGCCCTGGCCGTCGGTTGAAAACCACAAATTGCCTTCCCGGTCGGGGAAAGCCTGGGTAGCGAAAGCATTGGAAAAACCGTTCGTGGCAGAAAACTGATGTACTCCTTTTTCATCCAGCACAAAAACGCCTTGCAATCCGACAAACCACAAGTGGCCTTTAAAATCTTCGCACATCGAAAAAGCATTTTTCCCGATGATCTGATCGGCCTGAAATTCCTGAAAAGGCCGGAATCCATCTGCTTCCAAGCGAAAAACGCCTTTGTTGGTGAGCAGCCAGGCACGTTGTTTGCTGTCTACATAAATCCGGAGTATTCCCAGTTTTTTAACCGGGTTTGGATGGTGCACAGGGATGCGGGTCCAGGTGTCGCCATTTTTCTGAAGCACCTCGTTGACTTTCAATCCTCCTACCCACAACCGGCCTTTTTTATCACAAAAAAGGGACTGCACAAGGAGTTTTTTAAATTGATCGGCTTCGTATTCTTCCAGCTTCCCGGCATTGATGTGGTACAATTTTTTGTTGAGGGCGGCCCAGATTTTTCCCTCATGGTCTTCAACAAGGGCATTGACCTGGTTTATGGTGTCCGCTGCATAAGTTTGAAATTGTTTCCCGTCGAATACCGACAACCCCCGATTGGTGCCGGCCCAAATTCGTCCGCGTTGGTCAGACAGTATCGCTGTGGTGATGTTGCTGGCCAAGCCGTCTTTTTGACTGTAATTCTGGAAGGTGCGGCCATCAAAGCAGGAAATGCCGCTGAGCGTAGTAAACCACATACGCCCGAGCGCATCCTGACAAATGTCATTCACCTGCATTTGCGGAAGCCCTTCTTCCACCGTAAAGTTCTGGAAATAATGCTGCTGCGCAAAAACGGGCAGGCACAGAAACAGCGCTGCGCACAAGGACAATAGCTGCCGGCACAGAATAGACCGCATTGCCTTTTGATGGCTTGGTGCCAAAAGATGGCTTCGGGTAAGATGATGGTTGAGTAGCATCAAAGGTGATTGCTTGTTTCTGTGCAATTTACGGAAAATCTCGCATGCATGCGTTAAGACCGGCAAATTGCCGATTTCCACCACCTGCTGCAATCACGCTGATGGGGGGAATTTTCAGGGTTTTACAACATCTCCAGCACTTCCACTTCAAAAACAAGCACCGCATTAGGGGGCACGATGGTTTTGTCGCCGTTTTTCAGGCCACTTGTTCCATAGCCGAGTTCGGAAGGAATGAACAGGCGGATTTTGCCCCCAAGCCGCGTCAACTGCAACCCCTCATTCCAGCCGGGAATCATTTTGCCGATATAGCATTCGATGGGTTTGTTGCGGCTGTAGGAACTGTCAAATGAAACGCCGTTGTGAAAAGTGCCGTGGTAGTGCACCAATAAGTGGTCGCCCAAATGCAGCAAGTTGCCCTGCCCTTCCGCCAGGATCTGATAGTACAGTCCAGAAGGCGTTTTCTGGATGTCCAGAAAATTTTCCATCGCATAGTTAACGATGATATTTTGGTCAACTTTGGACTGCGTTCCGACATTGGCTTCCAGTTCTGAAGCAAGCCGCAGCATCAGGTCGTCTTCTGAAAGGGGTCGTGCTGGAGCAACAGGGGCGTCGGGTGTCGCTTGATCAGCAGGTTGTTGAGGCCCGCAGGCAGATAAAACCAGAAAAGGAAATATTCTGAAATACCGTTTCATCAAAGCAAGGATTTATTGCCCGAAAGCTACGGCAATTCGGGCGATGCTCAAAACGCTACCTAACATTAGGTATAAATTGTTGTTATTAGGTATTTTCAGGACAATATGACTTTCCTCCTACTCAGATTTACCGGAAACTATTACTTTAGCACCGCGTTCTTATTTAGAATAATTTAAAATAAAGCCAAACCAGTGACAGCAGTATTCTTATCAGATAAGCGACTCGTCAATCTGCCCGCAGGCGAAAAAGGTATTATTAAGGCATTTTGTGATGACTCCGCAGGCAGCAAGCTCGTGTCCGTTGGTATCCTGCCCGGCAGTTTTGTGGAATTGGTGCGCAAAGCCCCGCTCGGTGGCGGCTGGTATGTGAAAGTAGATGGCCAAACCTTTGCCCTGCGACAGGCAGAAGCGACTTGCATCGTGATCGAATGAAGGAATCTCCGGAAAAGTCTGTCCTTTACAATATTGCCTTGCTTGGAAATCCCAACAGTGGCAAATCTTCCCTGTTCAACCTGCTTACCGGGCTGCGCCAAAAAACCGGTAATTTCCCCGGCGTTACTGTGGATAAAAAAATCGGCGCCCTGCAATTAGACGCAGGCAAACAGGCGCTCCTCATTGACTTTCCCGGCGCCTACAGCCTCTATCCAAATGCGCAGGATGAGCGCATTGTGGTGCAAACCCTGCTTGATATCCACAGCAAAAACTACCCTGACGTTGCCATCTATGTAGCAGATACGACCAAGTTGGAAAAACACCTGCTGCTGTTTTCCCAACTCAAAGACCTTGGACTTCCCCTATTGCTGGCCCTGAATATGGCTGACGTGGTAGCGGAAGAGGGCATAGAAATCAACACCGCACAGTTGGAGCGGCAACTTGGCGCACCGGTGGTGCTGATCAGCGGGCGAAGTGCGGAAGGATTGGAAACCCTGCGCACGAAGTTGTCCGAACTATTGACCCAACCCAACCCTTTCCCGGGTACAAAACCATTCCACACCCTGCAAAGCGTAGAATTAAAAGTTGCGGGCGTGGTGAAATCGGTATTGACCGGCGTGAACGATTACCAGGCGCTGCTCGTGGCGCATCATTACCAGTGGCTGCCTTTTTTGACAGACCATCAGCGATTTGTGGTTGGAAACGCTGTTGTCGAATCTGGTTTTCAATCGCTGCAACTCCAGGTACAGGAAACGATGCGCCGCTACGACCATTTCACGCCCATCGTACGCAACAACCTGCGCGCACCGGAAACAAAAACCGATGGCCTTACGGCAAATTTGGATCGGGTGCTCACCAACCGCTTCGTGGGGCCAATCATCTTTTTGAGCGTCATGCTGCTGGTCTTTTGGTCTATTTTCAATTGGGCCGAAACGCCGATGGGTTGGATCGAATCGGGCATCGGCGCGCTGAGCGAAGCCCTGAAATCGGCCCTGCCCGCAGGCTGGTTGACCGACTTGCTCACCGACGGTATTCTGGCCGGGTTGGCGGGCATCGTCGTTTTTGTGCCGCAAATTGCCATCCTGTTTTTATTGATTTCCATCCTTGAAGAAGTCGGCTATATGGCCCGGGCGGCTTTTTTGTTTGACCGGCTCATGCAGTTTTTTGGCCTCAACGGGCGCAGCGTGGTGGCGCTTATTTCGGGCGGTGCATGCGCCATTCCAGCCATCATGAGCACGCGTACCATTGGCAACTGGAAGGAGCGCCTCATTACGATCATGGTCACGCCGTTCATCAGTTGCTCGGCGCGCCTGCCCGTTTATATTGTGCTGGTCGGTTTTGTAGTTGCTGACCCGGGAGCCCAGGCTCTGGCTTTTATGGGCTTGTACCTGCTGGGCATTGTCGGCGCTTTGGTTGCTGCGTTTGTGTTCAAACTCGTCCTGAAAACCGGAGAAAGTAGTTTCCTTATGCTGGAATTGCCGCCTTACCGCCTGCCGGTGCTGCGCAATGTGGGTTTCACGGTTTGGGAAAAAGTCAAAACCTTCCTGCTTGAAGCAGGCAAGGTCATTCTGATCCTTTCCATCATACTCTGGGCATTGGCCAGTTACAGTTTTCCGGGAAAAATGAAAGCGGCAGAAATGCAGGCACGCGCCGAAGCAGTGAGCAGCGCTGCCGACAGCCTGGTTACCGAAGACCTTGTCGCGGAACGACAGTTGGAAGCTTCCTTCGCCGGCCAGTTGGGCAAAGTTATTGAGCCTGTGTTCCGCCCCTTAGGGTTCGACTGGAAAATGAGCCTCGGCATCCTGTCTTCTTTTGCGGCACGGGAGGTTTTCGTAGGCACGATGTCCATCATTTACGGCCTAAAAAGCAAATCCGAAGCCGACGCGGAGGCCGAAGATTATCCCTACCTGCGCGAGCGCCTGCAAGCCGAAACGCGCAACGGCGAAATGGTCTACAACCGGGCTACCTCCGCTTCCCTCCTCATTTTTTACGTTTTCGCCATGATGTGCATGAGCACACTTGCCGTCGTGAAGCGCGAAACCAAAAGCTGGAAATGGCCAATCATTCAGTTTGCGTTCATGACGGGTACGGCTTATTTGGCGAGTTTGGTGGTGTATCAAGTGCTGCAGTAACTGATGAAATTTCGAGGCTCCCCTATTACATACATCAACAGGTTTGTTGGTGGAGCATCAAGTGTTGAAGTAACCTGGAACTTTGCTAAATTTGTAATGACTCAGCTGTAGTGAAAAATATAACGTGCAATAAAAATATCTTAAAAGTGAATAAAAATTTTAAAATTAAACTTTTAAATAAACAACTTTGTATTGGAGCTATGGGATGATGAACGAACGCTTTGCACTTTTTATACGGTTCGGTGGTTAGATGCGGAAGAGAACGAAACGAACCGATTCTTTGACACCTATGACAATATGCCGGAATACACAGAAGCATCTATGGCACTATTGAACTTCATAATTTTTGCCATAGGAGATGATCATGGTGCCAAAAACGAACTTTTCAACAGAGATAAAAATGAAGTCAAAGGCCTACCGGTCAAAGGAAGCGTACGTTTAGGCACCTTCGTTTATGAATACCCTAATTTTCCACTTAGGCTGTATGCGTTAATAATTACGCGAAATATTGTTATCCTTTTTAACGGAGGGGTGAAAGATGGGCTAAAAAATCAAACCAGCAGCCTGGTTATGAAATGGCGGGAAGCCTGACAATTTGCCAAGTATATTCATGAAGCAATAAGAGATGAAATGATCCTGGTAGATGAAGTCGGGAGGAAATTAACATCGTATGATGACTCAGACGAAATCATTCTTTGAGTTTCAAGTAAAGGTGGTTGTCCAATTTAATAGGTGCATTGTATTTCAAAACATTTAATTAAATATGAACCCATGAGAAGTAAAGTAGCAGACCGGATATTAGCCAAGACGCCGGAAGATGTCAAAATCTTTGTGCGGCTTTACGCTGACATCGTAGTAAGGGTCAACCAGCTTTTAGCAGAAAAAGGACTTTCTCAAAAAGACCTTGCCGAAAAAATGGACAAAGCCCCATCTGAAATCAGCAAGTGGCTGAAAGGAGAACACAATTTCACCCTTCGTTCGATTGCCAAGCTTGAAGCGGAACTGGGAGAAACGATCCTGTATGTGCCTCAAAGGAAAACAGTTGTGACTTCGGGCGATGACAGAAAGCGCAATTTCACCATTTTGAAAAATGTAATCGTCAACACAGACACTGAGTTTATCCCATTGAATCCTGCACCACTCGACTCAAAAACTCCTGTAGCTAATGTCAGCTGATAATGCCATCCTGCTGCCTGAAAAAATTCAGCTGGTTGACTTCAGGGTCGTCAAAAATCAGGTTGATAGCTCTGCCCGGTTTTCTGCCGGAAAAAATGCTTTGGCCTCGATCACCTACTCTACTTCCAGAGGAATTTTGATGACCCGACTTCAGGATACAGCCTTTCAAGGGTTCATTCTTCCGGTCATTAATCCGGATGAACTTTTAAGTAAATCCCGTTGGGTCTAATAAAAACGCCCCCTCCTGAGCTACTGCCGGAAGGGGCGTCCCTGTTTTTCAACTAGATTTCCTAAAAATTATTCTCCCCCTCACTCTTCAAGTCATCATTCCTAACCCCTCTCCGGCGCGGCGCAGGCTCTTTGAAATCGAGCTTGCCAAAGCGGTAGTTCACGCTGATGCCGAAAGAACGGAAAGCGATGGTAGACACGGTGCGCTGGTAGAAACCGTCGCCCTGTAGTTCGTTGATGAACTCTTTGTCGCGGAACAGCGGCTCCACAACGCGGACGCCAACGCTCAGCTTCTTGCCAAAATCCTTCATAACGCCCATGTTGAACATCGAAAAGCTGGTGTTGCTGCCTTGGAGCGACTGCTCATTGGCGCGAAAAAATCCGAACATTTCTACCTTCCAGCCTTTTTTGAAGGCAAAAGTAGAGTTGATGTTGCCACCGTATAAGAGCGCGCTGTTGCTCAGAGTCAGGCCCGGCGTGGTACTTTCTGCGTCGTAGGTATAGACGTTGAAATTGCCGCGCAGGGTCCAAAACTTTTTGATGGTCGCGGAAAAGAAGAAATTTAAACCGATTGAGTTGTTTTTGCCAATATTCTGGAAAGTAGTGGTCGAGACGTTGGTGTTTGGATCCAGCACCGTAAAACCTTCGATGATGTCGGTGGTGATGCGGTAGAATACAGAAGTATTGAGTACGATGCCTTTCACAAAACCGCCGTACGTCAGCTCAAACTGGTCAGTGAGTTCGGGCAGCAGGTAAGGGTTGCCCGTTGAAACGCTGCGGCTGTCGTTCACGTCGGTGAACGGATTCACATAGCGCAGACTCGGGCGCTGGATGCGGCGCGTATAGCTCGCTTTAAGGGATTGAAAATTTTTCAGTATGCGGCTAAAGATGATACTCGGCAACACATTATCATAATCATTTTCGAAGGGGTTGCCATCTATTTCAAAATTTCCGGCAATGCGCGTGTGTTCGTAGCGCGCGCCTGCCACCAAACCGTAATTTTTGCCCAATTTCAGGTTGAACGAAGCATACCCGGCGTAGACATCCTGGTCGTAGTGGAAAATATCCGTTTGGTTTGGATCAAAAGCATCCGCAAGGTTGTCGAAAAAGCTGAAATCACTGTCAATTTTGCGCATGACCCCTTTGGTGCCGGTTTCCAATTTGATGGAAGGCGTGAAGGGGTGGACATAATCCAGTTGCAGGGTAGTTTCCACGTTATCGCCGTCGTTTGCGTTCAACGCGTCCCGGAGAATAAGTCCATTGACGTCTTCCTCAAAGATGACATCATCCTGATAGTTTTTGTTGGCGCTGACCTGCACCGCCATCGAAAATTCGCGTTCGGGTTGTTTAAAGGTTTTGCGGTAGTCGGTAGACCAGTCGAAGCCGCCCCGGAAGCTTTCGCTGTCGTTGATGCGGTCGTAGGCCGTGACCCCGAGCGGGAATACGCTGATGGTGTTGTCGCGGGTATTGCCAAAGCCCCGAAGTGATACCGAAGTGGAAATGCTGTTGTAAGCATTGATGTCATAAGAGGCGCCAATATTGCCGTTTGGCCCGTAGGTCGCATTGGTGGACGCGCCCCGTTGTTCCAGGAGCACGACATTGTTGATGTCGTCGCGGCGAAGGAATTCAAAAGAACCATCCCTGGGCCAGGAAAACCAGGCACCCAAGCCGCCATTCAGCGAAAAGCGCCCGCGGGTCAGGTTCAGGTTGAGGTTTGTGTTGTTCTGGCGCGTGCCAATAGATACGTTCGTGGAACCGGTGAATCCTTCCACCGATTTCTTTTTGGTAATGATATTGATGATGCCCGCCGTGCCTTCTCCGTCGTATTTGGCGGTTGGCGTGGTCACGACTTCCACGTTTTTAATTTGTTCGGCAGGAATGGATTTGAGCGCATCCGCAACATTGCTGGAGAACAGCGTAGAGGGCTTGCCGTTGATCAAAATCTGAATATTGGAAGACCCGCGCAGCGTCACATTGCCTTCGAGGTCAACCGACAGCAGTGGCACCCGGCGCAGCACATCCCCGGCGTCGCCGCCAATCGTAATGTCTTTTTCTGCATTGTAAACCAACTTGTCAATTTTATTTTCCACGGTTGCTGCCTGGCCAACAACCTCCACTTCCTCCAACCGGATCCCTTCCCCAATCAAATAAAGTTTGCCAAGGTCAAGGTCGGGTTTTTCCAATGAAGTTGTCACCGGGGAAATGGTTTTTGACAGGTACCCGAGGTAGGAAACCTGCAATTGATAGGCACCGGTTTTGACTTCCTGAAAGCGGAAAACGCCTTTTTCATCGGTGATAACCCCGTCCAATTCTTTGCCTTTGGCATCGGTGAGGACGACGGTGGCAAATTCGAGGGGTGCCTGGGTGATTGAATCCAGCAGCAAGCCACTGATTTTACCAACCGTGGAAGGAACACGCTGCATATTGCCCATCGAAAAAGGCGGTTGTTGTGCAAATACAAACGAAGCCAGCAGGTTGAAAGCAAAGAAGAGTGAAAGTTTTTTCATAACCAACGAAGTCGGGTTTTTGATAAGGAATAGTTGCAAAGACAACCTATTAATCGGTTGGGTACAGAAAGGTTGAAATCCGGGCCACATTTAACAGTTTCTTGACATAAATCCCCCGGCTCATACAATTAAAACTTAATCCTGCAACATTATCATTCTGTCCGCTTTATAACCCAAAAAAGACTAACTTTACCACCTCATACCAATGCTAATGAAAAAACTTGTACTCTCCATCGCAGTGCTTTGCTGTGGCCTTATCTTACAGGCGCAGATTACGGTGACCAATGCCATGTTCCCGGAGGTAGGTGATACCTTATACACCGCTATTGACAACATGCCCAGCGGTATCGCCATCACGGCACCGGGCGGTCCGCAGAGCTGGAACTTCGTAAGCCTTCAGTCTCCGTTTACCCGCCAGAACGTTATCCGGGCAGCGTCTACCGGATCAGCGGCGGGTGTTTTCCCGTCTGCCGATGTCTTGTTGTCTCTGGGCAACAACAGCGAGGGCTATTTCAACGTCACCAGCACCCGCTTCGAGTTGGTCGGCTTCAGCGGCACGGATCCGATCGGTCAGGGTGTGCAGGTGCAGTCGCGCTACAACCCGGCGGAGGTATACCGGCGGGCACCGATGAATATTTTCGATGTCAATCAAACCCAAAGTGCGCTGTTAGTCGCTTTTTCGGCTGACGACCTGCCCTCCGTTATCCTCGACCTGCTGCCCATTACGCCAGATTCGCTGCGGGTCAGGCTGAGTAACAATCGCGTGGATATTGTTGATGCCTGGGGTACGCTCACCATTCCCGGCGGCATCTACGATGTATTGCGCGAAAAGCGCACCCAATACCGGGATGTGCGTTTGGACATAAAAGTTGGATTTTTTCCCTGGCAGGACATCACGGACATCGTCCTCCAGTTAGCAGGCATAGAAGGAATCGCCGAGTTGGGCAAGGATACCACGGTGACTTATAATTTCTTTAGCAATGAGGCCAAAGAACTCATTGCGGTTGTGACAATGAACAATAGCGAAACCGCGCCGGAAATGGTGGAATACAAGGCCAAAGAAATCGTTTCCAACGTCCAGAACACCAGTGGTCTGAAACCCAGCGTTTACGCGTTTCCCAATCCGGCCATTGTCAATGTGCGTTTTGAATTTTCCAATTTGCCGAAAGGCGAATACACCCTGCGGATCTTTAACGTCTTGGGGGAAGAGGTGATGAAAAAACGCTATTATGTGAATGGCAGCCGAACTGAAAAAGTAGATATTTCCCAACTCAGGAAGGGCGCCTACCTTTATAGTTTGGTCAACGACCGCGGTAAAACTTTGGCGACCAAACGCTTAGTAGTCATGCGTCCTTAAGCCAGACGGTTTAATACAGGGTATTTTTTTACATGAAAAAGATCATCAATTCTTATAGCGAGGTCGTTGTACAGATTGCAACGCCTTACAGCACCGGAACCGGGTTCTATCTAAAAAAATACAACCTTATTGTGACCAATGAACACGTTGTGCGCGATAACCGCAATGTTATTGTGAAAGTCAACGGTCTGAAAAAACAATTGAGCCGGGTGTTGTACCTGGATCCCACCCATGACCTTGCTTTTTTGGAAATGCCCGCCCATAGTAAAGAAATCATCACTTCGATCAACTTAGCAGCAGGCAAGGAAGTTCACCCAGGAGAGTCGGTCGTGGCCATCGGGCATCCGTTCGGGCTCAAGTATGCAGCAACGCAGGGCATTATTTCCAATGTCATGTATCAAAGCGGCAACCTGAATTACTACCAGCACGATGCCGCGCTCAACCCCGGCAACAGCGGGGGACCTTTGGTCAACATGGCCGGCGAAGTCATCGGTGTGAATACCTTCATCATTGAAAATGGCGACAATGTGGGCTTTTCCCTGCCCGTCCTATATCTTCAAACGGCGTTAGACGAGTTTGCCGCTTCGGGGCGTCGTGTCGGCGTGCGTTGCCATTCCTGCTCGAATCTTGTGTTTGAAGACACTACACAGCAGGGCTATTGCGCGCATTGCGGCGCAAAAGTCGTGCTGCCAAACCAGGTGGAGGCATACGAAGCTACTGGGATTGCCAAAACCATAGAAGATATGTTGGCCAACGCTGGCCACGACGTAGAGCTTTCCCGGCGAGGCCCCAACAACTGGGAAATCCAAGAAGGCAGCGCCCGCGTCAACGTGTTGTACTACGAAGAAACCGGGCTTATTACCGGCGACGCCTACCTCTGTATGCTTCCCAAAGAAAACATACAGCCTTTGTACGAATTTTTGCTGCGCCAGAACCATCAAACCGAAAGCCTGACCTTCAGCGTACGCGGCCAGGATGTGATTATTTCCCTGCTGATCTACGACCGGTATTTCAACATCGAAACCGGAACAAAACTCTTCAGCTACCTTTTTGAAAAGGCAGACGAGTACGACAACATATTAGTGGAACAATATGGTGCCATCTGGAAAAGCGAAGAAGACTGACCTTGAAACAGGTCGGCAATTCCCTCCAAAACGGTCAAATTTACCCGTAACCAATAAGCTTGGCTCGCTGCACACCAGCAAACTGGCGGTGACAGCCCAAAGTCGTCCCTATCTCAAGCGTGACGTACACCTTTGAGACAAACACAATAAGCTACTTGCCGGGAAGAGAACATCTCTTCACAGACTTTTTTTGAATAATAAACCGGAAAAAAAGGTGCGGAGCGTTTTGGGATTACCGGCAAAAATGCGTCATAGGGAAGGGCAATTCGGAAAAAGGCTGGAGTTAAAAAGCGTGTTGCCTGGATAAATGGTGCGTTTTGTGCCGGTTGTTGTTTGTTTAAAAAAACAGCAAACGCTCAATAGTAGCGACTTCTGCTGCGTGGTGCAAAAATATTGGAAACCATAATAAGGCCTCCACCTACGATAAATGCCCCCGTTGCGATGTAAAGAATTAACATGACCATACGTTTTTGAGTGAATAAATGGGTTTCTCGATATGTTCATGAGGGCGGGTGCTAAGATGAGGAAAAATTGTATGCTGCACCATAAATGGAGGAAAAAATTTTAGGTTTTTTTTAACGTATGGGCATTTCGTGCCGCTGGTGCAAAAACCTGCGGATGATGTTTTGAATAGAATCCTCTATCTGCTTGAGTGGAAGTTCTTCTACTGCGGTGTAAATCAGCATAATCGCATATTGTTCTTCTCCAACATGCAACTCCTGATAGAGCCGGTGTTTGTTTACCCGATAGGCTTCCCGCATCAGCCGGCGAATCCGGTTGCGGCTCACTGCTTTTTTAAATTTTTTCTTTGGCACACTCATGGCCACCTGAACCGGGTACGCAGCGTTGGGAACAACCTCCAGCGGCAACCACACTAAGCGAAGCGGGTACTTGGCAAAAGAATGCCCCTCCGAAAAAAGCCGCTCAATGGCTTTCCGGCTGCACAGTCTTTCCGCTTTGGTAAAAGAATAATCAGGCATGTTTGAGGTAGCGGGTAGAAAATAGAGGGTAGAAAGTAGAAGGTTTCTTCTACTGCTAACCATCCATCCATTACCGAAAAAAAAATCCGGCTGAAAGTTATGGAATTTTTCAAGTCCTGTGTCTTAATCCTGATAAAGTTATCTGATCATTAAGATCCAATGCACATGCACACCTATCCGAGCGAAAGTACACTTTCGATCAAAGCCTGGGCTGAAGAAGATCGCCCCCGCGAAAAATTGCTGCTGAAAGGGCGGCAAAACCTCACCGATGCTGAGTTATTGGCCATTGTACTGGGTTCCGGCTCCCGAAATGAGACAGCAGTTGCACTGGCCCAACGCATCCTGGCAGCAGCCGGCAACAACCTCAACGAGCTGGGCAAATGCAGCATCGGGGAATTGAAAAAATTTAAAGGCGTGGGCGAAGCCAAGGCGACTTCTGTCGTTGCCACGCTGGAACTTGGGCGCCGGCGACAAGTTTCTGAAGTTGCAGCCAAACCCCAGGTCGCCTGTAGCCAAAACGCATACACTGCTTTTTATTCAGTGCTGTCTGACCTCGAACACGAGGAGTTTTGGATCCTTCTGCTCAATCGCTCCAACCGCATCATCGGCAAGACACAGGTCAGCTCGGGTGGCATCAGCGGGACGGTGGTGGATGCTAAAATCCTTTTTCGCCGCGCCATTGAAGGCAATGCGGTGTCCATCATACTAGGGCATAACCACCCCTCCGGCAACCTGCAACCCAGCCAGGCCGACCTCGACCTGACGAAAAAATTGGTTCGCGCCGGAGAAACGCTGGACATTGGAGTGCTGGATCACCTCATTTTGGGGGATAAGGGGTATTTTAGTTTTGCGGATGAAAGCTTGCTGGGCGGGTGAGGGAATGGGAATGGAAGTACAAAAACGACCTGAAAAAGATAGCTAAAATGTAAACTGTAGAGCAGCCATTAGCGCCAGAGATTGGTGTCGGGTCCGGTCAGACGAAAGCACTGCCGGCTGGAAATAAGTCAACCCATGGTTATAGCGCGCTTCGAGGTTGAGCGAAAGCATGTCGTCTAATGCCCACCCGGCACCAAGCCCTATGACCATGCCTGCGTCAGATTTCTGGAAAAAGTCTGTGCGATCCTGTCTAAAACTTTCATCTTCCAATGTGAAAACGAACGTTTGCCGGATCAACTTAGCGACATAGGCACCGGCGTAAGGGCCGTATCGGAAATTACCACTGCCGAAGCGCCATTGCACTGTCAATGGAAAAACTAAGTATTCAAAATGGTCTTTTGCCGTGGTCATTTCAGAAATCGGATTCCCTTCAATGTCTGTCAGCGTAGTCTCCACCTGACTGCCTTTGCGTTCGATCAGGGCTTCTGCCTGAATGACCAGCCGGTCGCTCGGGTGGCAGGCCACGCGGATGCCAAGCAAAAACCCCAGCTTAGGGTTGCTGCTCAGTGCTTCGTTGTCGTGACGGATATTGGCTACGTTAAGTCCGGTTACTAAGCCGCCCGACCAGGAGCATTGGGTGGTTGAGGTAAAAGGAAGAATCAGGGCACACAGACATAGTGTGTAAATGAGGTGTAAGTGACGCATGAGGAGGTCGTTTTAGTTTTGTAAAGCTATTCGCAAGGTAAAACGATTACTTACCGATCTATTTTAATCAGGTATTTGCTTTAACTTTTGGCTTGGAGATTATCCGGGGTGTTGGCATCAGTTGTAGTTTGCAGTAAAACCCCTATCTTTATAAAAAAGAAGCAGATGATTATTGAGTTTTCCGATGCGGTGTTGAAACAAACGCCTCAGTATGCTACCCCCGAAGCCCTTAAAGCAGACTTCGCAGTATGGCTATATGAACGGGAAGCATTAACCCTGGCACAAGCCGCACGGCTGTGTGATCAAACCCGCCTGCAATTCCAGAAGACTTAAAAGTCCAAAGGCGTGCATTTGCACTATTCGAGCGAAGATTTGAAGATTGATGTTCAGAATATGTTTAAATAACATTTTATCATTCCAATACGCATTACACAAATAGTTTATTAAATTTGTACATAAATGCGGGTTCCCCCGCGTATTCCTCTGATATCCAAACTGAGACGCCAGATGTTTTCTTTCCTATCCAATCTTTCAGACCGGGCTAAACTGTTGATTGCGGTATTGGTTATTTCCGTTACCTCCATCTCCGTTTTTTTACTGTTTTCCAGTCAAGTCAATGCTGTAATCGTAGGCGCGGTTATTGGTTTTATTCTTTTAATTAGCCATCGTGTATGGATGCCGGAAAGCAAAACCCCTATTCGATTGGCTTCGTTGGCATTGGCTGGAGCAGCCGTACTGGCTACCAGCATCTGACCCAACCTTTTAGTTGAAATCATTCGTTATTTTTCACCGGAAGCTGCAACGCGATTGGCAACTACCCTTGCCAGTGCGACATCTATTCCGGTACTGGTTTTATATTGATCGCCATTTTCCTCGTCAACTACTTCTCGCGCGACACCACCGCGATGGGAAAACACGAAACCGCCATTGACAAAGACATTCCCGACCCGACCTTTAAAGAAAGGATGCGCGGCGTGGTGGAAGCTTTGGTGGACGACCTGAAAAGTATAGACAACAAAACCAACTGGAGCATGTCTTACTTCACGCCATTGGGATGCGGAAGTGGAAGTAAACACCGGACGCGGGCGCGGAAAAAGCATCACGGAGCTGCTCTCAGCCATCAAAAGATCGAAAGAACGGTTGTTTATGGTGCTGGGCGACCCTGGCTCTGGGAAAAGCGTGGCGCTCAGAAAATTAGCCCGGGACATGGCAGCTGAAGCTGAAAAAACGGACAAAATTCCGGTTTACATCAATCTGAAAGAGTGGTACGAAGAAGAAAAATGGACGGAAGAACATTGACAAAGCAACCGTTTACACCTGCTGCGACATGTTGGCGCTGGAAATGTTCGAGGTTTATGGCCTCGAAGCGCCGATAGATAAAATTCGAAAAAAATATCCGGAACTTCCTTTGGATGAAGTGACGGATATTCTCCGCTTTGCCCGATTGGGTCGAGGCGTTTCCAATGATGTTTCTAAATTCAGCTTTGTACACCGCCGTTTTGCCGAGTATTTTTTTGTGCAAAGCATGCTTATCGGCGAGGTCAATATTCAGCCGGATTCCATTCCCACAGATTCCCAACAGCGGGATGCCCTGGTGCTCTATTGCGAAGTAGCCGAGTTTGAAAAAGCGAAATCTATTGCGGATTATTGCTGGAGCGTGATCGCAGAGGTGAACAACCCGATGGATTTGCGGAGCATTCATTGTTTGCGGTTTTTGAGGGATGCTTTTCGGGGGAGGAAGGAGTGCATCGCCGAGTTTCAGGATGCGTTGAAGGCTTATATTGGGGAACAATTGACGGAGGAGAGTAATCTCGTTTCGGCAAAATTGGCGACTGAGGCGATTGGGTTGATGGAGAAGGAGGGGATGGAGGAACTTTTGGTAAGGAGCCTGGAATTGAGGAATACCTGGATCAGTGAATTTGCTGTAAAATCTTGCTGGCATCTTGATGATCTCGAAATAGAAACCAAAAGAACACTCTTTAATCACTTCAGGGAAGCAAACATTATTTCCACCATTAAACGTTTTTTTGATTATCGTTTTTTTTTAAAATTATCAAATTCTTTTTTGCCTTTTTATCAATACTATAAAATTAGAATAATAAGGATTTTTATTTTGTTTTTTTGCTATTTTTCGTTTTTGATAAAATCGCCTGGCCTGATTCTGGCTTCGGTTCTGTTTGTTTGTTTTTATCCTTTCAATTTTATTTTCAAGGGTTCTGACGAAGCGTGGGATAAATATATTTTCCCAAAAGCCAAAACCAGTCCCAAAAAATCTTATCTTCAAAATGGATTTTTAGAAACTATTATTTATACTATTTTTCACACTTATTTATTGACAGGTGCAGTATGTTGTATCTTAATTCACCCGTACTTTAGCGAACAATCAACGTATAAAGCTCTTGAAGAAGTAGATAATGTGTTAGGAAAATGGTCTTTAAATCCAAGCTTATTGATTTTTTCAATAGCATTTATTATAAATTTGGAGTACTTGATTGTTGTTGAAAAAACTGGGATGGGGGTACGGAATGAGGTAGTTCTCTTTTTTACAAAGCAAAAAAGATACATAATTCGTAATACAAAAATTTTAGCTATATGGTTTGCTATATTTGCTGCTTTGATTTACATGTTGCTCAGTCAACCCAAGCCAACTTCCTCTTCTCCTTCAATAATCAGTGGTGCTTTTGCATTATTGATCCTGTTGTTTCTTGTTATATTTATTGTCGCTTTTATTTACTACAAGATAAATGAAAGTATTAAAATTTCAAAATACAGGCGTTTGATTAGAGACAAATTAACTCGAAGTATAATTCATGATGCCATCGCAAATTTGGCACCTACTTACCAAACACGTTATGTTAGATACCTCGAATTCCACGTCAAAACCGTCACCGGCGAATGGCCCGACCCACTCTTCCTCAGCGACAAAAACAGTGAAGCCATCACCCGCTTGGCCAAACTCGAAGAAAAGTGGCTTGGGTTAGATCGGTAGCGGCGGGCAAACCTATAAGGTTTTGAAAACCTTATAGGTTTTAAACCACGACGATTTCAGCGAAACGTATATGCACAACCTGTCCGTCCGACAGGAAAACCTATTGCCGTTGAGTATATATTTCCGGGGATTTTCGGCTCGCCCAACGTTTACTAAACTTTGAAAGTTTAGTAAACGTACCCCATCCCCACAAAAAAAAACCGCAGCACTTCCGACAGCGCTGCGGTTGTAAACTATGATGCATACGTAATTACGTCGAGCGGAATTCTGATCAGTAGCCGAACAGCTCTGTCAGGGAGAGCTCTTTCACTTCGCCGTATTTTTTCAGCATCTCTAAGTTCACGTTGTCCTTTGACGCCACTAAGCAATACGTATAAGGCTTGCCGGCGATGTTGTTTTTATGAAAAGCCTTCACATCGGCCATCGTTAGTTGATCCAATTTGCCGTAGATAGACTTGCGGAGATCGTAATCCAAACCTTTGCGGCGCGCATCCAGGTAGGAATAAATTGGGCCATCCTGGCTGATGCGTTCGCTTTCGTAGGTTTTTTTCATGTTCTGTTTCGACTGATCCAACACGATGGGCACTTCCGGCATATCGGCGATCAGTTCGTTCATGCCGTTAATGGCGTCTTCCAATTTATCGGCCTGCGTGCCCACGTACGCATTAAAGCTGTAGGGTTGCTCCTTGCGGTAAGGCGTTTGGTAAAAAGCGAAGGTGGAGTAGGCCAGGGCTTTCGATTCGCGGATGGTCTGGAACACGATGGTACCCATGCCCCCGCCGAAATAGCTGTTGAACAGGTCAATTACCGGTGCCATGGCCGGATCGTAGTTGGTGGTGTTGCGCACCCAGTTCAGTTCCGCCTGCACCATGTCGTAGTGGGCAAACAAGATCTGGTTTTTATCCTGCGAAATGTGCTTGAAGGTAGCTGCGGCCGGGTAAGCCATTGCTTTTTCCGGAATGCGGTGCTGTATTTTGAGTTGTTTCTGAAGGCTCTCCTGCGTTTCCGGGCCGTAGTAGATGATCTGGTGCGGAAATTGAAAAATGCCGTTCAGCACGCTCACCAGATCAGAGGCGGTCAGGTTTTTCAGTTGCTCGTCGGTCAACCCGCTGTTGAACGGGTTTTTTGGGCCGTACATGCCGTAGCTGCTCAGTGCCGAGCGGATGGCGTTGCGGTTCAGCTTCGCATCGGCGCGGGCCTTCATCAGGCGGCCTTTCAGCGATTCGAGTGCCGTTTCGTCGGGTTTGCAATTCAGGAAGAGGTGTTCCACCATTTCCACAGCTTTGCTGAAATTTTCGCGTAAGCCGCTGATGCTAATCGTAGCGGTTTCGTCTTGCACCGAAAAGTTGTAGTTGCAGGCAATGTCATAAAAAGCCTGGCTGATCTGCTCCGCCGTATATTTATCTGTGCTGAGGAATTGCAAATACTGCGCAGCCATGCCAAGACGGCGGTCGTTCCAGTTGCCCATGTCGAAGCGGTAGGACAGGCGGAAAAGGTCGTTCTCTGTGTTTTGCACGTAGAACGTTTCGCAAACGCCCATTTTGCCCTGCTGGAAAGCTTTTTTGAAATCAATCCATTCCGGCTTGGTCGCAGCCAAAGGCATGTTGTTGACCTTTTTGGCAAAATCGGATTCCACGTCGCGGTTGAGCGTGATGGGCGTGATGGTGGGCTTATCCACTTTCACAATGGATTTGTCTTCGCCCTGGCGCTTATACACGATTACGTAGTTGTCGCCGTAGTATTTGTTGGCAAAATCTACCAATTCCTTTTTGGTCACCTTGCTCATGGCGTCAATAAAGCCCACCGTGCCCGGCCATGCGTCGCCTTTGGTCTGAATATAATTGCTCATGAGTACATTCGCTCGGTAGTTGTTGCTTTCCGCTCCCTGGAGGGCGCCGAGTTTGTAATTGGCCGCCGTCGCCTTGATGAGGTTTTCCTCAAACTGGCCTTTGCGCAGCAGATCCAATTGCGACAGCAACAATTGCTTCACTTCTTCGAGAGACTGACCCGCTTTCGGGCTACCGTTGAGGCGCGCGACGCTGTAATCTTTATAAATGGAAATATTCGAGCTGCCACCGAGCAGTTTTTGTTGTTTGTTCAAATTCAGGTCAATCAACCCCGCTTTGCCGTTGGACAAGATTTCGTCCACTAAGTTTGCCAGCATGGCCGATTTTTCATCTAATGCCCCGGGCAGGCGGAATCCGATGGAGATGTTTTCCGGCGTCGGCCCATACGCTTCCCGAACGATGGGCATCGTAATGGGCGCTTCCGGTGCGGCAGTGTATTCCTTCACGTCGGTCTTTTTCATAAACCCGAGGTGTTTTTCAACCAGCCCCACCACGTAGTCGGGATCGAAGTCACCGGCTAAGATGACGGCCATGTTGTTGGGCACATAGTAGGTGTTGTAAAACTTCTGGATTTCCGTCAGCGAAGGATTTTTCAGGTGCTCGATGGTGCCGATGGTACTCTGCTGGCCGTAGTTGTGGGTCGGAAACATGGCGTCCATCATGCTGTAGAAAACCTTGCGGCCATCGTTGTCCAACGTGCGGTTTTTCTCTTCATACACCGCTTCGAGTTCGGTGTGGAAAAGCCGCAGGACGGGCTGGCGAAACCGCTCTGCCTGTGCGGTAAAGAAGCGCTCCAATGCATTGGACGGAACGTCTTCTTCGTACACCGTTTCTTCCACCCAGGTATGGGCGTTAGTGCCCTGGGCACCCATAGCGCTCATCATTTTGTCGTATTCGTTCGGGATGGCAAATTTGGCCGCCTCGCCCGAAACGCGATCAATTTCTTTGTAAATGGCGGTGCGTTGCTCCGGGTCGGTAGTTTTGTTGTATTTTTCATACAAGGCTTCCACCTGATCCAGCAACGGTTTTTCTTTTGCCCAGTCCAATGATCCGAAAGTATTCGTGCCTTTGAAAAGCATGTGTTCTAAATAATGCGCCAACCCGGTGTGGTTTTTCGGATCGGTATTGCTGCCTGCCCGCACGGCAATCAGCGTTTGAATGCGCGGTTCTTTTTTGTTGACGGTGGTGATGACCTTCAGGCCATTCGGCAGCGTGTAGAATCGCGACTGGAGCGGGTCTCCCGGCACATAGCTGTATTGGTATTTACCGGAAGTATTAGTTTTCCAGCCTGCATTTTGTGCAAAAGAAGCCTGCGATGCCAGCAACAGCAGCGCAACGACCCAGGTCATTGATGAGTGAACGTTCTTAGACATGATGATGATTGATAATTGACGATTGATAATCTTAGCATCCGAAATCAACAAATGAGATCATAACGCAAAGGTGCGCTTTAGTAACAACTCCGTCAGGCTTTTAACCATGCTGAAATTTTGAACCCGCTGCACCGCCTCGAATTGCACGCCCATTGCGGCCAGTATTTCCGAAGGCGGCAGTTTTTCCCTGCCCGCCACGTAGCGTTTCAGAAAAGCGCCGATTTCCGGTAGGTCAATTTCGCAATTTTGGGAAACAACTCGTCGTCGCGGAATGGTTTTTCTGTGCCGTAAAATTTAGACAAATCGCGCATCAGCCGTTGCAGGTCGTATTTGTCGGCGGAAAGTTCCAGTAATTTGATGTCGAGGTACAACCCGATGAGCGCGCCTTTGCTGGTTGGCGGCACTGCTAAAATTTCCCGCAAAGGGCGCAAAGGATACGCCAAGTTGGACGCCATCCTTAGCGTCCTCCCGTTGTGCGGGACAAGTTTTGTGAGACCTTAGCGCCCTTTGCGGGAAACAATTTTTGCGGGGGTAGTGTCACTTTACAACCGATGCGTGACCAATGACTTTACACCATAGGTCATGTGACAAAGATCACATTAAGCAGGAACGGAAGTCAATTACAGGAGCTTTTCTCCCAACTACCTTTGTTAAAAATTAATCAACCATGAAAGTTAATCTCACATTGATACTCTTCCTCGCGATAGGCCAGTTGTTCGGGCAAACCGCCTTTTCTGTAAGCGCTTATAAGATGACGATCAAGGGTACTTCTAACCTGCACGACTGGGAATCCACTGTAAAAGAACTGCGCGCCAAAGGCGACTTCAGCCTTCAGCAAGATAAGTTCACAGCCCTCAATGCACTGAGTGTAGAGGTTCCGGTAAAATCCATCAAGAGTACGAAAGGCTCGATCATGGATAACAAAACCTACGATGCTTTGAAGGCTGATAGCCACCCCAACATCAACTTTAAATTAGAAGGCGTGACACCGATTAAGGCACAAACAGATGGCTACACCGTCACTGCCAGTGGCAACCTGACCTTTGCCGGTTCCACCAAAAAAGTGGAGCTGACCGCAAAGGGAAAGTCCAACGGAGATGGTACCATCACCTTCAGTGGTTCGCAGAAAATAAAAATGACTGACTTTGGCATCAAGCCCCCTACTGCCCTGATGGGCACCATGAAAGTGGGCAATGAAGTAGAAGTCGTCTTCTCTGTTACAATGAAAAAAAGCTAATTTAAAATCGCATAAACCTTATTCACTCACTTTTCCTGCTTAATCTTTCAAATTATGAAAAATAGATCAATCGTTCTGGCACTTGTCGCACTGTTCGTTTGCGGCACATCCGCACTCTTTGCACAACAACCGGAAATCCAGTACTTCCGTCCGTGGGACAAAGATGGCATCAACACTTTCGAGCCTTCCAAATCGGCTGAACAACCTGAATACACAGGGCTTAAAGTTCGGATTGGTGGTGCTTTCACTCAGGATTTCCAGTCACTGACGAATGAAAATAAAGCAAATTACGTACCCGTTTCCGCTACAAACGCTACCAATAAAAACCTGTTGTACGGTGTAATAAAAGCTCAGGACTCGCTGTCTTCCAAATTGACAGGTTTCAATTTAGCGATGGCCAACTTGAACCTCGACTTCCAGATCGCCGACGGCATCCGGGTCACTTTGGAAAACTACATGTCTTCCCGCCACCACTCTGAATTTTGGGTAAAAGGCGGATATATCCAGATTGATAAACTTCCGATGTTCAACAATCCGGAATGGTTTTCTAAGTATGTACGGGTGAAAATCGGGCACTTCCAGCCCAACTACGGTGACATGCATTTCCGGCGCACCGACGGCGGTAACGCGATCTACAACCCATTCGTGGAAAACTACATCTTAGATGCATTTTCTACTGAAATCGGCGGTGAAGTTTACATTTTCCCAACCGACGGCCTCATGCTGATGGGGGGGATGACTTCCGGCTTCATCAACGGTAACATAGAAAACTATCCGGATGCCATTAACAGCGCGGGGGTGGTAGTGACGAAAAAAACGCCGTCCATTTTTGCCAAAGCAGCTTACGATAAAACGTTCAATGACCTGCGCTTCCGTTTGTCGGCTTCCGTCTACAACAACCCGAACATCCAGCGTAACACGCTGTATGCCGGTGACCGTACAGGATCGCACTACTTCGGTGCCATGGAACCAGCGCTGACCAACGGCGCAGCAACTACGGCAGGATCACAGTTCACTTCCGGTCGTTTCAACCCGCAGATGTCTAACCGGGTAATGGCCATCATGATCAACCCGTTCATTAAATTCAAAGGTTTGGAATTGTTCGGCGCTTATGAAATGGTTACGGGCGGCGTATACGGCGACGTCCTGAATACGGATGGCAAATTAAGTTGGGAAAAACGCAGCTTTGACCAGATTAGTGGGGAAGTTATTTACCGCTTCCTGTCCAACGAACAAGCTTACATCGGTGCCCGCTACACCACCGTTACAGGTGAGCCCGACGGTACAGCCTTCGCAAACACCGATGGCACACGCATCAAGGTGAACATCAACCGCCTTGCAGTAGCTGCCGGCTGGTTCCCAACCAAAAACCTGTTGTTGAAAGGCGAATATGTGATTCAGAACTACGGCGACCCGGGTAGCAATGACTTCCAAAAAGATACAGACTTCCCGACCACAGACTACCGCTACAAAGGCAAGTTCAGCGGCTTTATGGTTCAGGCAGTTGTTGGGTTCTAAGTTACATAAAACGAACGACAACCGATTCATGGTTAATTAGTTCAAACTAAGTTTGACCCCATGGCGCTCCTTAAACGAAGCCCATGGGGTCTTTTTCTCATCCACTTAAGCAATCTGATATGCAAATCCTTCCGCAATGGTTCCGCCCCACCGGTTTCCTTTTGGCAGGGTTGATGGTTTTGACAGGCGGCTGGTCGTTTCTGCCTGACGGGTCTGTGAAAAAGCAGTTCGTCATCGAAGACAACAGCCGCTTGTTTTTAAAAGGCACTTCGAACGTCAATAAATTCACCTGCGATTGCGAAGATCGCTACCCGGCTCAGACCTTCGAGGTGGAAAATACGGGTTCGCAGGTAAAGTTTCAAAATACCAGCTTAGCCATCGCTACCCGGAAATTCAACTGCCACAACGGCAAGATGGATCACGACATGCAAAAGGCGCTCAAAGCTGACAAATATCCGCATATCAAGATAGAGCTATTGGAAACGAAACAAGATGCGAGCCACGTGAAACCGGGCAGCCGCACCTCGTTTGAGGTACACGCCAAAGCAAAACTTACTATATGTGGCGTAACCCGAACGCACCAGGTCACCGCCAAAGCGCAGGTCTTATCGGACGGGTACTTCCGACTCACTGGCTACCAATCTATTTTGATGACCGATTTTGGTATTGAACCGCCTACTGCACTCTTCGGAATGATTCAGGTGAACAACCAGATTGATTTTCATTTCGATTTGTATGTCAGGGTGAGTGAGGTAATGTAGGTGTCAAGGTTAAAGTAGAAAGTAGAAAGTAGGGTACGAAATTTGATCATGGAACGTAAACCCTACTTTAACCTTTCTACTTTAACCTTTAACCTTGCTTAAATAACGATCAATTCACAACCACATCATTATGAAAAAAGTAATTCTCCCCGGTATCATTGCCGGATTTGTCCTGCTTGCGTTCAGTTACGTAGCATTATACCTGTTGGTAACCTTGATGCCCAGCTTGGCTGAACAATACTACAACCCGGTTTTTAGTCAGGAAGGCGAAAAAACCATCCTGTACTTTCTGCACCCCTTCGTGCTGAGTTTTGCCTTAGCCTGGTTCTGGGAGCGCTTTAAAGGTCAGTTTGAAGGTTCCTGGCTGCTGCGCGGACTGGAGCTTGGATTAGTTTACGCCATTGTGGCCAGCTTGCCGGCTATGTGGATCACGTTCAGCTCGCTGGCGTTGTCGTTTCAGTTGGTTGCTTCCTGGTTTGCATATAGCATGGCACAGGCCGCAATTGTCGGGTTGATTTATGCGAAAATGAATCCGTGAATAATTGCTGAGGATTTGAGCGCGGGCAGAGCCGGTAGGGTGCGACCCTCGCCGTCGCCCAAACACTCAACGAACCACCAACAAGAATGATTTGAGGATTTGAGGATTTGATTCGTTAGGGTCAAATACTCAAATCCTCTCTGTATCTTGCGCCTAATCCGGTTGATATTTAACTTTAGCCTATTCCAATGAAAGTACACCACAAAATCTTACTGCTCTTAGCCGGGGTAATGATGCCATTTAGCAGGCTCCCCGCTCAGTCGCCCGCCATTCATCTGGAGGAGTTAATCATCCCGGATGCCCCTCCCCTCGCGACGATTACTTGCCTTTATGAAGATAGTCGAGGTTTTATATAGATTGGCAGCCTCCCCGGTTTATACCTGTTTGACGGTCACAATCCGACTTCATTTACGCATGATCCGAATGATTCACTAAGGAACGTCGCAATAATAACTGTCTACTTTTCCAGGAGGCCTTTTGCTCCTACCCTTCGTTGGGGAACCGCCTCCCTTAGCTATGGCTAAGGAACATCGCAATAATAAGTTCGCGTTTTCGGCGTGGGGATTTTTCCAGCGGACAAGGCGCAAGAAGGGAGCGTAGCCAAAGCTAC
>JBBQGV010000006.1:0-106385 GCA_038323375.1 Chitinophagales bacterium | reverse complement strand
CGTTGAAATCGCCCATCACGATAACCGGCTCGTTGGCGGTATTTTTTTCGCGGATTTTTTTCAGGATCAGTTCGGCGGATTCTTTACGCGCGGTTTTGCCGACGTGGTCAAAATGGGTATTGAAGACCCAAAGATTTTTCTTGGCCTGCTTGTCGCGCAGGCACACGTACGTGCAAACGCGGGGCAGTGCGGCGTCCCAGCCTTTGGAGACTATATCTGGTGTTTCAGACAACCAGAAAGTGCCGGAATCCAGCAATTTGAAGCGGTCTTTTTTGAAAAACAGGGCCGAAAATTCGCCGCTGGCTTTGCCGTCGTCGCGCCCGACACCGATGCGGTGGTAGTCGGGCAATTGTTCATTCAGGTATTCCAATTGCGGCAAAAGGCCTTCTTGGATGCCGAACACATCGGGCGCAAAAAAGCGCAACTGGGCAGCCACGTGGTCGCGGCGTTTCGGCCAGGCATCTTCGCCGTCGCCGGGGTTGTCGAAACGGATGTTGTAGGTGAGGACGGTCAGGTTTTTTTGTGCGCCGGAGAAGGGGGCAAAAGCGAAAAACAGCATAGCAAATAGCAATAACCGCATAGGACAGGCATTGAGTAAAGCAATAGGAGCGCTTTCAACAGCGCGCTCCTCAAAGATAAATTATTATCCCTTCCCTGTGATCTTTTCAAGGTAATGGTAATTTAAAGGAAATACGATAAGATGACACGGATTCTCGGGGGGTTAAAAGGAGTTTCACGGAGTTCGATTACATCACAGAAAACTCTGTGAAACGCTGTTTGGGTTTGCTTGACCACGTTTACTAAACTTTCAAAGTTTAGTAAACGTTGCCTAACTTCCTGATTAGAACTTCCTCAAATTATAAATAAACGAAAGCATAAAATACCGTTGTAAAACCTCGGTTTGCACGTCTTCAAAGTACACTTCGGTAATATTCCGCTGTACGCTGATGTTTTCGCTCAGGGCATCGAAAACCGACAAGCGGATTTCCCCTTCTTGTTTTTTAAATAATTTTTTGCCGATGCTCATATTCCAGAGCAGGTAATTTTGGTTGAAACCTGCCGACAAACCGCTGTTCACCT
This sequence comes from Chitinophagales bacterium, assembly GCA_038323375.1. Classification (GTDB taxonomy): domain Bacteria; phylum Bacteroidota; class Bacteroidia; order Chitinophagales; family Saprospiraceae; genus JABWAJ01. The sequence continues at coordinate 105,305 of JBBQGV010000006.1, read as the reverse complement.
GGTGGCTGAGCTCGGTTTGGTACACGAATCCTTTCAGGAAAATCCAGTTGAAACGCAGGCGCGAATTCTGGCTGAAATATTCGCTATTCAGGTCTTCGCGCAGGCTGTTGCGCACGATGTTATAGTTAGAATTGGTAGATACGGTAAAATCAAAATTTTCGCTGATGTTGCTGCTGACCACCAGGCCGAATCCGAAAGAGGGCGTGCTGGAAATGTTTTCTTCACCGTTGATCAAACCGGGCGTTGTGGAATAATTGCCGAAAAGGTTCATGTTGATGTTCGATTTGATGGCTTTCATCGGCACACTATACGTAATAAAAGAACGCAGGTTGTAGTACCCCTCCAAATTGACGGGCTGTGAAAACTGGGCGCCTTGCTGCAACGTTATGCCATTGCCGATCACCGTGTCGCGGGCTGCAATAAACGTGCTTTTTCCAATATAAGCCTGGGTTAAAGTGCCAGACATCAGGACAAAAAACGAAGACGATTTTTCGGTATTCGTAGCTGAATAGCGCGCCGAAAGCGAATGCCGAAAATCCTGCACCAGATTGGGATTGCCGCTGCTGAGTTGAAGCGGATTGGTATTGTCGAGCACGTCCTGGAGCTGGCTCACGCTGGGCGCATTCGAGCGGGCGTTGTAAAAAACGCGCAGGTTTTTGGATTTCGTAAAGTTGTAGCGATACGATGCAGAAGGAACGAGGTTGTAGAACGTGCGTTCCACTTTGCTTTCAAACGGGAAGGTTTGATCGTTTTGCAAATCTGCCCGTTGGTACGCTAACCGGATATTAAAATTCGATTTTTCTGAATTGTAGCGATAGCCTCCTTCCAAAGATTGCGTCAGGTAGCTGCTTTTGAAAACATTAGAAAGCAGGGTGTCGCGGAGGTCGTAATCGTCGGTTACTTCAGAATAATTGAAGGTTTGTTTGTCCGAGTCGCTGTCTGCCAAAGAAGCCTGATAGCCGAATTGAAGCGAGCTTTTTTTGCTCAATGGTTCGGTGTAAGTAACGTTTGTGGAGAGGGTAAGCCCGGTTCTGTCCAGATCGGAAAGCTGGTTGAGCGAATCGAAACTGACCGGATCCGTGAAAAAGTTATTACCCGAAAACAGACTGCTGGCACCGGTATTTTCGCTGTAATTGGTTCCTACATTCAACGAAATGGTACGGCCTGCTTTGGCAAACCGATGCCGATAAAGCAGATCGCCGGAAGCGGACAAGCCATTCAGGTCAGAATTGAAGAGGCTGCCGGTGCTGTTCAGCAGGGTGCTGCTCAGCAGGGTTTCGCCCGATGTATTTTTCAGTCCGTTATTCTCTTGCAAAGATACCCGTGGGGTGAAGATGATCGAATTGGCGCTGTCTATTTTGTACTCCAGCCGAAAGTTGAGCCGGTGGTTCGTATTGATGCTGGAACTCAGGTTGGTTTCCGTGTACGTCTGGCCGCCGTCTGCCGGAAAAGCATATTGGCGAAAAAGCGATTGGTCGGCGCTGTTGTCGCTCCGGTTAAAGAAATAACTGCCGCTGACTTCGGTTTTTTTACCCCATTTATCGGAGTAGTTGAGTCCGATGGCATGCGTTATGGAGATGCCGCCGCTTTGGGGCACGAGGAAATCGCCGGTATTGCCACCGCCTCCACCACCACCCGGTCGTCCGCCGCCGCCGCTGCGGGGTGGTCCGCCACCACCACGGGGTCCGCCACCTCCGCCGCCACTGCCAGAGGAAATCCCAACCAAGTCTTCAGCAGAAAAATTCTGTTCGTTGACGTTGTTCGATTGTGCGACGATAGAAAAGCGCCGGTCGCCGTTGAAAAAGTTGATGGTGCCGCCGGCTTTGTAGCGTTCCTGATCGCCATAACCGGCATAAACACGGCCAAAAGTACCGTTTTGGATGCCGCCGCCGCGCGTTATGATGTTGATGGTTTTGGTGGTATTGCCGTCGTCTACGCCGGAGAAGCGAGCCTGCTCGCTTTGCTGATCGAAGACCTGAATTTTATCAATGATTTCTGCCGGCATATTGCGCAGCACAGCGCTGGGGTCGTTTCCGAAAAACGGTTTGCCGTCTACCAGCACCTGTTTGACGTCCTCGCCCTGGGTTTGGACTTTGCCATCCACCACGGCTACTCCGGGCATTTTTTGCACGAGATCCTCAGCGGTTGCGTCCGGGTTGGTTTTAAACGCATTGGCATTGAACTGAGTTGTATCGCCTTTCTGCATGCTGGGCAACGCTTGTTCGGTGACTTGAACAACGCCGAGTTGGGTAGCGGCTTCTTCCAAGGCAATCCGGCCCATGCGGGTTGGTTGGGCACCCACTTCTATGCTTTTATAAACGTCCTGGAAGCCGAGATAGGTGACATGCACGGTGTAATTGCCCTGAGCCACGTCTGCGAAACTGAATCGCCCTTCCGGATCCGAAGTCGTAATGGTTTTTACAGAATCTGGCAGGTGGATTAAACTCACGTGGGCGCCGGGCAAAGGCAACTGGTCAGTTGCACCAATGATCATACCCCTCAGTGTTTGCACCTGCGCGGCTGCGCTGAAAGACAGGCCAAGAAAAAGGGCAATCCTGCAAAAGTGTTTGAAATTCATCCTTGTCTGCTTTTTGTGGGACTAAGACCACACTTAATGTGGCGAGTTTAAGACGATATTCCCGGAAAGGGGGTTAAGGTTTTCTTAATGTTTTAAATTTAGTAACTCGTCTCATCCATTTTCACCTTCCCCTAAAGGTTCAGAAAATAAAAACGGTGTAGCTGATGACCAAGGGAGTGCCGATGGCGGCCATGATCAGCATGATGCGCAGGGATCGTTCGGAGGAAGCAGCATTGTAGACCGTTATGTTGTATTGCTCGCCAAGGGTTGACAGAATTAGCACCGGGTATAGTTCCACCGCGACTAAAATGAAGAGCATACTGATGGTAATGGCGGAAAACAGAAACGCCAGGAAGTAGCGGTGTTTTGATACGAGCATAGGAAAGGATTTTAACATCCATAAACTACCGCATCTTGGGCCGCCTCCGCTTGCCGCCGGGCTGGAAAATCCCGCTTTGCCCCCCCATGCGCATGGCGGCTTTGGCTTGGCCCCGGTTCTCAAAAGCCACTTCAAACTGCTTCATTTGTTCCTTGATGTTGGGATCAGTGATCTTCAACATTTTTAGGTTTTTGTAGTGGATCTGCGCCTGATTCCATTTTTGCTTGTTGGCGGAGATAGTTGCCAATTGCAACTGAATCATAGCGCGTTCATTGTCGCTGGGCAGTTTGATCTGTTCTGCAATTTTCAGCCACTTTTCACCTTCATCGGTGTCCTTACGAGCCAATGCAATGGTACCTTTCAGGATATAGTAGTACGCTTTGTTGGCAGAATAGAGCCAGTTTGGTTTGAGCGTCAGGTTGAGCAGTTTTTCCGCTTTGTCAAAGTCGGATACCTGGATGGCTTTCGCAGCCGGTCCGATGGTACCCAGAATTAAGTACCCTACAAGGAGTACGATAGCCACCAGCAGGAACCAGATTCCATACCAAAAACCAAACAATGCCCACAAAGCAACTCCGCCCGCAGTCAGCGCAGCGATCAGGGCAAATTTCAAATAAGGATGGATTACAAACATAGTTTTAGCCTCTTTTTCAACGGCGCGCAAAGTTAATAATTTCTGACTTATATAAGGATGGTTATCTGATCTTCATCTCCATCATCATCACCAGATAGGATCGTGCAAAGGTTGCAGGAGAATCGAAAACCAGCAAATCAGGATCGGGCGTAACATTGCGGTACGGTTCTGTGATCTGCTCGATGGCCCTTTTGATGGCTTTTTTCTGGAAAGCAGCACCGTTGTTTTCCCGAAAGTTTTCCTGGAAACCTAAGGCTTTGAAGTAGCCAGCTTCCGTGATGCGGAAATAAAGATGGAACAGCAACCGGTCGTATTTTGGGATGGCAAAATTGAACAGGCATTTGCCCACAATATAGGTGGGTATGGCTAAAGCGACTTTGTCGTAGCCGTTCTCTTGGTACCAGTCCATTTTTGGCAATTCGCTGGAGAGCACCTGCACAACCTGTTCGTGCCCAACAGAGGTGGTGATGCCGAAAGTGGCCGGCACGCGGTACATTTCTTTAAAAAAAGCCGCTTTGGGTCGGGTTGCCAATTTTTGTAACTCTTTGAAAAACAGCAGATTTTTCTGCGCTACCGTGCGTTCATCCTTCGCAAAATACAGCCGGTGTACCCGTTCCAGGGTTTCCATGGTGAAACCTTCCGGCTTGATGAGGTAGTCCAATTTGTAAACCAAATTGAGCAACAGATAGGAGATACCGCCCGGGTATTGGTTTTTGTCCAATTTGCCCCGTTCAATTTCTTCCAGCGTTTCCCGGATTTCTTTTTCCAACCAGGCGTATTTTACCTCTTTTTCTGCTTCCGGCACCGATTTCAGGTGTGCTACTTCAACAGGTTCAAGGTTGGCAAATTCGTCCATCAGCAAATCGTCCTGCTTGTCGGCGTTGGTGGCGAGTTCTTTTAAGGCATAATACAGTTTGTACGGCGAGCCGTCGAGGGTATATGTGTCGAATACGATGGTGAGGTTGTTGTTGGGGTCGAGTGCGAAACGGCTGTATTGTAAACTGAAGTTTTGCTCCATCAGACGCCGTAGAACCGCCGTGCTCAGGCTTTGCGTTTTGACGATTTTGGCTTCGATTTTTACTTTATTCGCGTCGGCGTATCCGTTTATTTTTTTGGAACCCTGATACAATTCAAAACACAGTTGGTCGCCATCTAATTGCCAGTATACGTTGCCTTCTTCGGGGTCTTTGAGGTATTCCAGAAAAGCGAGGTAAGCGCCCAGATAGTCCTGCGTTTCAAATTGCGTGAGCGCCCGATCCCAGGCTTCGTGTTGCGCTTCTGTCTTGTAGGCATCGCTGTACCGCCCAAATTTGATGTCCGGTTGTGGGACTTCCGAATCGTGATTTCCAAAAAGGCGGTTCCAGAAACTCATTTTGAAAGACGTTAGACGTTAGATTTAAGATATCAGATATCAGGTTGTAAATTTTAATAAGGCGCAATATAGGTAATTATTTAAAGTCTCTTATCCCGTATGACCCAGACCGGTATCCCGACTGGATTTCATCCTGGGGCATTTCGATAACCCGAACAATAATCGTCGTTAGAAAAATCGAGCATTTACTTTAGTTATTGGATAACTGTTGCACCATCGCCGATGGCGACTTCAATGGGCGTCAGGTCAATGCCGAAACGGTCTCGATAGATTTTTGAAACCTGTTCCACAAACTCCGCTACCCGGCCTTTTTCAATCATGTTGATGGTGCAGCCGCCAAAGCCGCCGCCCATCATCCGGCTGCCTGGGATGTAATCTTTATCGAGGGTTTGCCGCACAAGGAAATCGAGTTCCGGGCAGCTCACTTCGTAGTCGTTTTGCAAGCTGAAATGCGACTGATACATCAATTTGCCCAGTGCTTTGAAGTCGCTTGCCAGCAAGGCTTTCGTGGCATCCAGCACCCGCTGGTTTTCGGAGACTACGTGGTGGCAACGGCGGAAAATATGCTCCGGCATTTTTACCTTGTTGGCCACTACTTGTTCCAGACTTACATCCCGCAGGTTCTCAATGCCGGGATATTCCTTTTGTAAAACCGACACCCCCTCCTCGCATTCCGCCCGACGGGTGTTGTACTCCGAGGAGGCGAGCGAGTGGGATACATTGGTATTCAGCAGCAGCAGATGGTAAGTTCCCAATTCAAGCGGGAAGTATTGGAATTCGAGGCTGCGGCAGTCTAATAAGATCACGTGGTCTTTCTTGCCCATCACGCTGGCGAACTGGTCCATGATGCCGCATTTGATGCCGACGAAGTTGTGCTCCGCCCGTTGTGAGGTCTCGATGAGTTGCCGTTTGCCGAAACCAAGCCCGAACAATTCATTCAAGGCAGTGGCGAAGCTGCACTCCAGCGCTGCCGACGAGCTCATGCCGCTGCCAATGGGCACGTCACCCTCGAACTCCGCGTCGAAGCCGCCAATTGCACCGCCCAACTTTTGCAGCTCGCTGACCACGCCCATGACGTAGTTCTGCCAGCCTTTTTCCAATGGCGAAAAATCGCGAAGGTCAAATGAAAAAGAGTGCTGTTGACTGCTGTCGGTCAGCTTGACCGCCGACGGCGTACCGTTGCGGTGTGCCCGCACGGTTATTTTGCGGTCAATGGCGGCGGGAAGCACGAAGCCGTCGTTGTAGTCGGTATGTTCGCCGATGAGGTTGATGCGCCCCGGTGCCTGCACGGTTACTGCATCGGGCGCGGTGGTTGGTTCGTTTAAAATTTCCGTATCCTTTGTCGCTGGCATCATGTGGTGTTTTTTTATCAACACCGGCAGGGTTCCAAACCCGGTCGGCATTCGCATACCATTTCGAAAAGCCACCCGGCGCATCGCTGTTCGGTATCCGTTCTTCTCCGGGCGAATATACGGAACATATAAATCTGATAAGGCCAGGTACCATTGGAATACAGGACATCAATCCCATATTCGATAACCCTGGTTTTGAAGATGAACACCGCTATCGGACTCTAAAGACAGACACTACTTAAAAAACCGCCGTCACCTGTGCCCGTCCAACATGCACCATATCCGCCTTCCCCGTTTTGCGGCCCTCGTAGCTCAAAGAAAGGCGCAGGTTTTTGCCCAACTGGCGATCCAACCCCAAGTTCCACAGGTAGTTTTGGCCATTTTGTAAGCCATTTAGTAGCGCAAAGCCCACTGGAGAATTGGCCTGCCCTTCAAAATTAATAGCGATGTAGGAAGCGCGCAGTCGCAGCGAAGATTTGGTGGATTGGTTGTAGGCAGCTTCAATGCTCAGGTCATTTTGCAGCGCCGTTTCCCCGGTGTCGCCGAGCGTATTTCGGTCGCGCTGCAAGCGGTAGCGAACAATGGTTCGGAAGGTTTTGGATGGCAAAAAGGTCACTTGCGGTTCCGTTTTCCAGGATTCAATCCGAAAATCGCGGGTGTCAAAAAATTCCGAATCGCTTTCGCGGCGGCCTTGCGTTAGTCCAAGTTGAATGCTCCAGCGTGCAGACGGATTCCAACGGCTCCGCAGGAAATATTCGAGCGTCCGGCGACTTTCAAAACCCGAAATCTGTACAATCCGGCTCCGAAGATCCGATTCCCCTATCTGGATGTCATAGCGAGGATCGGCGCGGTTAAAAAACAGAGTGTTGCGCGCATTGAGGCTGACCGAAACGAGAGCCGTGTCCGGAATGGCCAACTGGAAGGGATTCCAGGCGTCTACCCCCGGCGCTTCGCGGGTTTTGCGGTTGATTTGGAGCGATGAAATGATCGAAAATTTGCTGAACGCTTTGCGGTAGTCTTTGGCGGCAAACCACACGGCGCGCGGCTCGATTTGCACGCTGTAATTCAAACTTGCATTATCGGTGCGCACGTACTCGTCCGTCACGCTGCTAACCCGGATGTAGTCGGCCTGATCCTGAAACGGCGCAATTTCCATTTCGTAAGCCTGAATTTTGCCGTCGTTGTTGTACAGCGAATCCAACCAAACATGGGTGCCGGAACCCGGCGTTACGGGCACATACGTAAATGATAATTTCGGCTCCTGCCCGGCGCTGAGTTCGTACACGGTCACTGCCCGAATCGCGCCTTTGAAAAAACTACCGTTGAAATCCATACGCCCCAAAAAGGTACTGGTGGGCATCAGCGACGCCGGCGCGGTTGCGGAAACTTCCAGCTCCCGGTAGCCCAGACTCCCGCTCCACAGGACGGCTTTGTCCAATTGCCACGACCCCGCCGCGTGGTATTCCGTGGCCACGCTCAACGAACGGTAGGTTTCGCCGAAAGGCGTATAATCCCAACGCCGAGTAGCAGAGAGACTCAGGTTGGCGGTTTCCGAGGCGACGCTTTCCGCAAAGATCCTAAGGCGGTCGTAAAAGAAGCTGGTTGCAAGCAAGGTATCGTTGTTCACTGCCCGGCGATCGCTTTTTTCCCGCTCTCCGTTCAGCCCAAAGCGCCAGTTTTTTAACTGTGGGATTGTTTTGGAAATTGTGGCCCGGGGGCGGAAAAAACGGGTACGCTGGGTGGTTTCGTCCGTAGTCAGCAGGCTGGCTTCCCCGGTCACTTCCCAGCCTTTGCGCAGCCATTGCAGGGATGCGCTGTGGCGGAGACCGGTGTACAGCGAATCGCGTAAAAAAGTACTGAATCCGTATTGCAGATTCCCCCAATTTTTTCGGAGCAAGGATAAATTCATGCGGGCCAAATGTTCATTGGCTGGTGGCGCTACACCCACACCTTGCTGGTTCGCGATGTTCCAGTCGCGCAAAAATTCTGGGTCGCGGTAAGGGTTCAGCGCCTTAAAATTGCGCTGAACGAATTCATAAGCCACGGCTGTTTCCAGCTTCCAGGCATTAGTATCCGATCCTAAAAGGAAAGTTTCCTGAATATTGGTGAACGCTGCGATCCCGGCATCGTCTTCCTGATCGAGATCCGAAAACCGGTTTAGGTCGTTGCGGCTCAGCGCCACTTCTGTTTTGATGATTCCGTTTTTGGAAAAGCGGTAATCCGCACCGGCGGCTAAAATTTGCTGCTGTTTTGGCGCCACCAACTGCACCACCGGCGCGTAGTTGCCCCTTGGCCGACAGGTATTGTCGGGTGCCACCCAGCGGTAAGTGCGTTCATTGGCCGCCTGGACATCGTCGAGAATGTAGTCGCCGTTGCCATCGCCGACCAAAGAAAAACGCGCCGTATAGCGGGCGGTTTCGGCATCGGAAGAAAGCTGTAAATATCGAACCAGCGTGTCGCGGTTGCCGCATTGCAGCAAGGTGTCGCGCAATTGATAGGTGGCGCGAAAAGCGGAAAACTCTTCGAGGGTATCAATACCCGAGGCTAAAGCCAGCTTATCGCCGGCGGCTTGTAAGGCCCGCTTTTGGGCGTCGCTTAGGTTTTGGTCGCCGGTGGAATTGCGACTGTCCTGCTGGGCAAACCAGTTGAGGTGCAGGTGCCAGCGATCCTGTTGGTAATCGGCGTTAAAGGCAGTCAGCGAGCGCAGGTAACCCTGGTCGGAATATTCAAATTCCACAATGATCCGGCTGTCTTTGGTGATGAGTTGCCGGTTGGTAAATAGCACCTCGCCCCGGTTGTAGTCAATGACGTAATCCGCTTCGAGGCCACGCGCGAGCAGTTTGCCGTCTATCCAAACTTTTTCCGTTCCGGCCAGTACGATGATGAAGCGTTCGCCTGAATTGCCGTTGAGTTTGTAAGGGCCCTGGTTGCCTTCCTGCTGCGCAATCGTATTGCGCGCAAATTGTCCCCGCGAGATGGCCACGCTGGCCGTCGTTTGCACCTGGCCTTTTTCGCTGGTTTTGAAGGCCGTGCTGAAGGTGGCGCCCTGGAGTTTTTTAAAATAGTTGACAAAATAGCTGTCGGGGCGCCGCAATTCGTAATCGCCGGCAATAAGGCGGTTGGTGCCTTTTTTTAGTTGAATAAAAATACGGTCAAATTCGCGCAATTGGCGGGTATTGCCTTCCGGTTGCAGGGGGATATTTTCGTCGGTAATGGCGGCCAGGATTTCGATGCCGTCGCCGAGATTGCCCGATAACTGGAGGTTGAAATTGGAATTGAGCACAAGATCCTGGCTGTTGCCAAAAGAAATACCCCGCGAAAAACTGCCGTTGTAGTCTATGCCCTTGGCGTCGAAAAGACCTCCACTTTCCCGGGTGTCATAAGGGTTGTAGCGCAAGCCGGGCGGGGCGTCGGGGGCATTATCGGCAAGGAGGCGGGCGGTATCCAATCGCAAAAATGGCTGCCCCAGGTTGAACGGCAGCACGCGGTAGGCGACCAGCACAGAATCCGGGCGACTTTTCAGCCAAAACAGGCGATTGTTTTCGACGCGGTAGAACGTGGTGTCGAGGCGGTTTCCCGTTATTTTGTCGCTTACAAAGACCGATTCCGGAACCCAACTGCGCGTGTCGGTAATCGCTTCGCCTGTCTTTGGTAATGCAACCCTACTTCTCAGATTGGACAGCCCGGGCGACTGCGCAGCGCAGATCGTTGTCAGACCAAATATTCCAATTAGAAACAGGGTAGTTTTTCTCATCATGAAAATGTAGTCAGGTTAAAACGCCATTCCGGATAAAATAGCGTAACAACCGGCAACCTGAAATCAGGTTGCTTTGTTTGATGAGCGACAATAGGTCTTGAATTTTGACGGTCTTTTTCACCAAAGCCTTTAGAAGGCAACGAAAACTTATGGCATTTACAGAATCTACCATGCTGCCGCTGGGCACAACAGCACCTGAATTTGAATTGCCCGATACCGTTTCGGGAAAATTGATGCGCTTATCCGAACTGCGTTCCGACAAAGCCACCGTTGTGATGTTTTTGTGCAACCATTGCCCTTACGTGATCCACGTGAACCCTGAAATTGTGCGCGTCACAAAAGATTACCAGGCCAAAGGCGTCAGTTTCATTGGCATCAGCTCTAACGACGCCGTCAATTATCCCGACGATGCACCCGAAAAAATGAGACCCCACGCCAAAGCAGCCGGCTATACCTTTCCGTACCTCTACGACGAAACCCAAGACGTTGCCCGTGCCTACGATGCGGCCTGCACGCCGGATTTTTATGTGTTTGACGGCACCTTGAGGTTGGTCTACCGCGGCAGATTAGACGATTCCAGACCCAAAAACACGAACCCACTGACCGGCACCGATTTGCGCGCTGCGCTTGATGCAGTGCTGGAAGAGCATGCGGTGAGCGAAGTTCAGTATCCGAGTGGGGGGTGTAATCTCAAATGGAAAATCTAATTAGTGTCTGTCCATTTAGTCCCGTGTCTGTTCTTTAGCGTTCGAGAACAAGGCGTGTTTTGCCCCAAAAATGGGAGTTTACTCGCGTAAATGACTAGTTTTGGGGCAAAACACAACGCAGTTATCGGACTATAAAGACAGACACTAATTATAGCGGGATATTCCCATGCTTCTTCTTCGGCCTGTGCGCCACTTTGTTTTCTAACATCGCAAAAGACTTGATCAGTTTGCGACGCGTATCTTTCGGGTCAATGACCTCGTCTATAAAGCCGCGTTGGGCAGCGCGGTAGGGGTGGGCAAATTTTTCCTGGTATTCCTGTTCTTTTTCCACCAGCATGGCCGCAGGGTCGGCAGCTTCCTGGATTTCTTTTTTGAAAATGATTTCCGAAGCCCCTTTGGCACCCATTACCGCAATTTGTGCAGTTGGCCAGGCGAAGTTCATGTCGGCACCAATGTGTTTGGAATTCATCACGTCGTACGCGCCACCGTAAGCTTTGCGGGTAATCAGCGTGACGCGGGGTACGGTGGCTTCGCTGAACGCAAACAACAATTTCGCGCCGTTGGTGATGATGCCGTTCCATTCCTGGTCGGTTCCGGGCAAAAAGCCGGGCACATCCACCAGTACCAGCAACGGGATGTTGAAGCAATCGCAAAACTGCACAAAACGCGCCGCTTTGCGTGAACTGTTCACGTCTAATACACCGGCCAGACTCATCGGCTGATTCCCGACGATGCCAATGCTTCTGCCGCCGAGCCGGGCAAACCCGACCACGATGTTTTCGGCAAATTCTCTGTGGACTTCAAAAAAGGAGCTTTCGTCCACGATGCCTTCGATGACTTCGCGCATGTCGTAAGGCTGGTTGGCGTTCTCCGGGATGATTTGACGAAGGGCTTCCCGGTATTCATCTCCAGCTTCAAAAGGCAGCATTGGAGCGGTGCCCTCGCAGTTTTGCGGCAGGTAGGAGAGGAGTCGCTTGACTTTATTGATGCAATCCAAATCGTTGGCGGCTGTGAAATGCGTGACGCCCGATTTTGTGGCGTGGGTGTGCGCACCGCCGAGTTCTTCCGAGCTGACTTCTTCGTTGGTGACGGTTTTTACCACGTTGGGGCCGGTGACGAACATGTAGGAAGATTGCTCCACCATAATCGTAAAATCGGTCATTGCCGGGGAATAGACTGCGCCACCTGCACAAGGGCCCATGATGGCCGAAATTTGAGGCACCACGCCGGAAGCCTGTACATTGCGGTAGAAAATATCTGCGTAGCCGCCCAATGAATTCACCCCCTCCTGAATGCGTGCGCCGCCGGAGTCATTTAACCCGATCACCGGTGCGCCGTTACGCATGGAAAGATCCATGATTTTGCAGATTTTTTCAGCATGGGTTTCAGAAAGAGAACCGCCAAATACGGTAAAATCCTGAGCAAATACGTAAACGAGCCGACCATTGACGGTGCCATAACCGGTCACCACGCCATCGCCGGGCACCTGCTGTTTTTCCATACCAAAATCATTGCTCCGGTGCGTCACCAGCATCCCGATTTCCTCAAACGAGCCTTCGTCCAATAAAAAATGGATGCGCTCGCGGGCCGTGAGTTTGCCTTTTTCGTGCTGGGAAACAATACGCGCTTTGCCGCCGCCCAATTGGGCTTCGGCGATTTTGTCCTGAAGTTGCTTTAATTGACCGTCCATGGTTGTGGTTGTTTGTTGTGGTTGTGGTTGTTTGTTGTTCGTTGAGCGGAGTCGAAACGTCGTTTTGTTCTATCATCTTCAAAACTTGTCCCGCCCAAGCGGAGTCTTCAAATCTTTCTTGTTGGTGGCTCGTTGAGTGTTTGGGCGACCGCGAGGGTTGCACCCTACCGGCTCTGCCCGCGCTCGCATCCTCGCATCCTCAAATCTTCCTCAACAAAAACCCCTTCCCTACCGAATGCGCCGCCTTCCCAAACAGCGCGCGGTCTACGGCCAAAATGCCGTCGGTAACTGTAGCCAGGGCTGGTTCCTTCATCGAAGGGCGCAGAGCCATGCGCTTGGTTTGATCTTCCTGTAAATTGGTGGCGTTCGCTTTAAAAATCCGCTGAATCAAGCCCGTCCAGTACATTTCCAGCAGGCCGACCAAATAGCCACTGAGGTTGGTTTCTTCTACGATTTCTAAGCCATAAGCAGCTGCCCATTCCCGGAATTTTGCGGGAGAAATCAGGTATTCGTGCCCGAATGCGTAGGCGCCCTGTGATATTTTTTCGTTGGAAAACCAGCTCAGGATGCGGTTGATGGGGTCGTAAGTAAACGGGAAGTCGAGCGAAGGAAAAGTAATCAGCGCCAATCCGCCGGGCTTGAGCACGCGACGCACTTCTGAAACCATCCGTTCGGGATGCCCCACGTGTTCGATCACTTCCATTGAAAGCAGCAAATCAAAAGTATTGTCCGGGAACGTCAGATTCAGCGCATTTTCCACGCGGTATTCCACATTGGGTACTTCATAGTTCAGCGCTTTTGCATAGTTCACATCCTGCTCGTTGATGTCGCACGACACCAATTCGCGGCAATGTTTGGCAATCATTGCGTCGTAATCGCCTTCGCCAGCGCCCAGGTTGAGCGCTTTCCCCGGTTGCGGCTCGGCATCTAATCGGTTCAAATGCCGCCGGATAAACTGAAACCGGTTTCGGTAAGTGGGGAAAAGGAGTTTATAGTTCATGTCAGATACTAGTATTGATTTATCATTTAACGTGAGATCGGCAAGAAAACAGAGATTTTTGAATGATGTAAAACACTTCGTTGGCGTCCTCCTATTATACGGGACAAGTTTTCCGAAAGATTGTTTCCCGCAAAGGTGCGCAAAGGATACGCCAAGTCCGCAAAGCAGGACGACTCCTTAGCGTCCTCCCGTTGTGCGAGACCTTTGCGCTCTTTGCGGGAAATTTTAGACGCAAAGGGATCAAAGAGGATGCCGGATTGTTTTAAAACATTCCTTTTTAGTCTATTAATGCCCAATTTTACATTCGTTTAGCAAACCATGTTGTTCATTGAGCGGAGTCGAAAGGAACAACTTTTTATCCCCAAATATCATCAATCCAAACGCTAACGAACAACGAACAACCGACAACAAACATCAAAACTGCGCCGCCGCCTGCCGATACTGCGCCGCCGTCTGCGCATCGCCCTGTTGCTCCAAAATTTGCGCCGCCAGCAAATAAGCTTCCTTGAACCTCGGATTCAGTTTGATGGCCTGTTCCAGGTATTTCAATGCTTGCAGGGCATCCCCGCGCGCCTGGTAAATATTGGCCAAGTAGTAGTAGGCCGCCGGGAATTCATCGTTGACTTCGATCAGGCGTTCAAAAGCGGCACCCGCTTCAGGGGTATTACCTTGCTGCATCAGGATCAAGCCCCGGTAGTACAAACCGTTTTCGTTGTCGGGCGCGAGTTTCAGGGCCTGATCGGCAGCTTTAAGCGCTTCGTCGTTTTTGCCGGCGTTGACGTAGCTGTTGGCCAAGCCCAGCCAGGCCAGTTCATTTTTGGGATATTTGGCCGTCTCCTGCTGATATTCGGCGATGGCCACGTCCCAGGCGCGCTGTTTCACAGCCTGGTCGCCTTTATAGGCGTGGTGTTCCGGATCCTCTTTTTCGACGGCCAGCAACGGCACACCGTTGGCTTTGATGGTATGTACCGTTTTGTCGTTCGGCCAGCTTCCGGCGAGCAGGTGCGGCCCGCGGATGTATCGTGACGGGAAAATGCCGTAGTCCCAAGCTTCCGAATAGCGGTTGTTAAAGCGCACGTATTTTACCTTCACTTTGTCTTTGTATTCGCTGCCCAATTGCCGGCTCACATTGAAATAAAGGCTGGTGCCAATGGTCAGCGTATCGGTCATATCCGGGCGGATGATGCCTTCCTGCTTCATCCAGTTGATGGCTTGTTTGGCGCTCACGCCCCAATAATCGGTTTCGTAATTGCCGTACGCGCCGTGCAGTCCGCCACCGATGGGGTTGAAATACACGTAAGGGTAGGAGCGGTTGCGCGAGATGAAAACCGCCGGTTCCAGCAGGCCCAGCGCTACCACGCCGATGACGACGTACCGCCCGATTTTGTTGTTGCGTACCCAATGTTCGCAAGTTGTCCAGAACAGCGCCGCCAGCACCACCATTGCCGGGTAAACGAACAGCAAGTGTCGCCAGCCGTCGTGCAGCAGCGAGTCTTTGTAAATGATGTAAGCCAATGGGAAAACGGCAGCAAACGCCACCATCAAAACCGGAAGGGCCTGGTAGCGGCGCCACAGGAGCGGCAATACAGCCATGCCACCCGCAAAACCTACCAACGCCAGCAATGGAATCGTTTTTGCAATCCAAAGCACCGGATAATACCAGGGCGTGCCGTCGGACAACACGTTGTCGCCCATAAACAGTACGCGGATGCGCACCCCGAGCTTGGAGAACTCCGCCAACGAAGCCAGCGGATGCCGCAGCGGATCCACCAAAGCCGCAGGCCAGGTCAGTACCGCCAGAAAATACCCGGCGATGGCGATGCCTGCAATGGCAGATGCATAGTTAAGCAGCGCATTGCTGGTTTTGGGCAGTTTTTTTGCATTGGCTTTCGCCAAAAAATCAAATCCCGCAAACAACCCGAGGTAGCCAATGAGCATCAAACCGCCGGAGCGCGTCGCCAAAGCAATAGCGATGCCCGCGGTGAGTCCGCCCGCCGTGCGCCAACTCCATTGCGGCAATTCCCGCAGCAACCGTGCCAAGTAATACAACGATATAGCAAACCCCGCCGCAAACGGAATGTCTTTGGGGTTCATCAGCGAATGCCCCAGGAACCGCGGCGACAAAAACAGGAGCAGCAGCGCCAGAATTCCGGCTCGCCAGCCACCAATTTCTTTGGCCAGCAAGCCCGTAAACAGCAAAGCTAAAAAGCCGAATAGCGCGATCAGCAAATGCCGCACCGTGTGGTAGCCCGCGTCGTATTCAGTGTAACCCAACCCGTGATTGATGGTGCCCGCCGTGAGGTCGAACAGGCCGCCGTACAAGTGCATGTTGCCTTTGGGGATGTTCAACGCGGCTGTATCCGCGCCCATGGTGGCGTAGTAGCGCACCAATTTTTCGGAATAATCCACCTGGTATTCGTCGTCGGCGTTGATGCCGCTGCCGGGCGCCAAGGCCAGCAACAGCAGGAGCATCCCGCCGGCCAAGCCGTAGAATACCTTGCGCAGCAGCCCGTCGTGCGGCGTGGTCAGACTCGCTTTTTCCGGTGCAGGCTTTTGGGGGGGGGATGCAGGTGCCTTTGGCTCGGGCACCGAAGGCTTACGCGGTTGTTGCTTGCGTTGGCTCATGAAAAGGTTGTTTTTAAGCGGGCGCAAGTTAGAAAAAATTTGTGGAAAGGAGGAGGTGAAAGCGGCTTGGGGTGTCTGCGAAAACTCGATTTTGGCGCGGAGTCTCGCGGAGTAAAAGGAGTCTCGCGGAGTTAGGCGCTCTGTGGAACTCCTTTTACTCCGTGGAACTCTGTGTCATCAAGATGTTCGTGCGGTGCCTTTTAAGTAAAACTCGATTTATCCATTAAACGAAACCAGGGGTATACGAACTTTTTTGGCTCTGATTCGTGGATACTATCTAAGGCATGAGTTAAAAACGCACTTTAACAAGTGGGTTTACTTTTTAAAGAAGTTGGAAACTTTCGATGATATACCCGCTATTTTGAAAGAACCTATATTTGAAAAGGCGTTTAAAACTGCCGAAGTTGCCAATATGACACCAGAATAGAGAGATGAATATGAACAAAGCAGGATAAGTTACTTAGAAGTTAAAGAGGCCGTGAATACAGCAGAAATGGACGGGAGAAAAAAAGAGAAGCATGAGATAGCCAAAGAAATGAAAAAAGAAGGTTTTGATAACACAACAATCAAACGATTAACAGGGCTTTCAGACGATGAAATAGATAAATTATAAAAATCGCCCAACTATGGCTTGTTTAGAATACGCTGCTCGCGCGGATTTGCAATCCGTCGCGCCCTGTCTGGGGTTGTGTAAAGAGTCCGGTTAGGTGGTAAAAGCTGAGCGGATAGGTTAGCTTTGTAATTGCAAGACGAAACAAACCATCTCCGCTCATGACAACAAAAATACATAAATTTCGCCGAAATTAAAAACTTGACCGGACGAAATGTAGGTGAAACAACCTGGATTTCGCCCGCTCGCGCGATGGCTCCGCCTCGCGTGTCCTATTCTTCAGGCTCCAGCCTGGAATCAGCATAAAATTCAAACCTCCACCAAATCATCCTTCTCCACCCTCAAATTTTCAATAATAAACTCCTGCCGGGCCGGTGTGTTTTTGCCCATATAGTACCCCAAAATATCGTCAATATTGCTCTCTTCGTTCAGGATGACCGGTTCGAGGCGGATGTTTTCGTTGATGAAATCCTTAAATTCGTTGGGAGAAATTTCGCCCAAACCTTTGAACCGCGTAATCTCCGGTTTGCCGCGCAGCTTTCCGATAGCGGCCTGCTTTTCTTCTTCGCTGTAGCAATAGAGCGTCTGCTGCTTGTCGCGCACGCGGAACAGTGGCGTTTCGAGGATGAACAGGTGGCCGTTGCGCACCAGATCCGGGAAAAATTGCAGGAAAAACGTCAGCAGCAACAGTCGGATGTGCATGCCGTCTACGTCGGCGTCGGTGGCGATGACCACGCGGCCGTAGCGCAGGTCGTCCATACCGTCTTCGATGTCGAGGGCGTGCTGCAGCAGGTTGAATTCTTCGTTTTCGTACACCACTTTTTTCGTCAGGCCATAACAGTTGAGCGGTTTTCCACGCAAACTGAACACCGCTTGCGTCTGCACATCGCGCGCTTTGGTAATGGAACCGCTGGCCGAGTCGCCCTCTGTGATAAAGACCGTACTACTTTTGCGCAACTCTTCTGCCACTTTTTTGGCGTCGTCGTTGAGGTGGATGCGGCAGTCGCGCAGTTTTTTATTGTGCAGGTTGGCTTTTTTGGCGCGTTCGTTCGCCAATTTTTTGATGTCGGCAATTTCTTTGCGCTCGCGTTCCGATTGCAGAATGCGCTTCTCTAATTCGCGTTTCGTATCGGGGTTGCGGTGCAGGAAGTTGTCGAGGGCTTCCTTCATAAATTTGCCGATGAACGTGCGCACCGATGGGCCTTCCGGTCCCATGTCTGTTGAGCCGAGTTTGGTTTTCGTCTGCGATTCAAACACCGGCTCTTCCACCTTGATGCTCACCGCAGCGATGATGGAAGACAGGATGTCGCGGCGGTCGAAGTTCTTGTTGGAAAAGTGTTTCTGGATGGTTTCCACCACCGCTTCTTTAAAAGCGTTCAGGTGGGTGCCGCCCTGCGTGGTGTGCTGGCCGTTGACGAACGAATAGTACTGTTCGCCGTAATGTGCGCCGTGGCTCATGGCCACCTCGATGTCTTCGCCGCGCAGGTGGATGATGGGGTAGCGCAGGTCTTCATGTCCCGTTTTGCGCGAAAGCAGGTCAAACAAGCCGTTTTTAGATAAAAAAACCTGGCCGTTGTAGTTGATTTTTAAGCCCGCATTGAGGTAGGCGTAGTTCCACAACTGGCTTTCGATGTATTCGTCGCGAAAGCGATATTTTTTGAAAATGGACTGGTCAGGACGGAAAATGATCATCGTGCCATTTTCTTCCGTCGTTTTTTGCTCTTTGTGGTCTTTGGTGAGTTCCCCCCGCTCGAATTCTGCAATTTTAGTTTTGCCTTCGCGGATTGCCTGTACTTTGAAGTACTCCGACAACGCGTTCACGGCCTTGGTGCCGACCCCGTTCAGCCCCACCGATTTTTTGAAGGCTTTCGAGTCGTATTTGCCGCCTGTATTGATTTTCGAGACGCATTCGATCACTTTGCCCAGCGGAATACCGCGCCCGTAATCGCGCACCGTCACCGTGCCTTCCTGTAGGGCGATGTCAATGTTTTTGCCGTGGCCCATCACGTATTCGTCAATGGAGTTGTCAATCACTTCTTTGATGAGTACGTAGATGCCGTCGTCGGGCGTGGTGCCGTCGCCGAGTTTGCCAATGTACATGCCCGGACGCATTCTGATGTGTTCGCGCCAGTCGAGCGAGCGGATATTATCTTCGGTGTAGGAATTGAGAGACATGGATATTAAGTGATTGATGGTTTTTGTATGGCCAGATTGGACAATAATCTCTTTCCGTTCCACAAAGTAAACTTAATTTTGTCACAAAGATAAGCAAAGTTGCCAACAATAAAAACAATTTGTTGTATAAATAGTTTCCGTCCATATAATCTCGTGTCTGGCCTTTAGAGTTCGGGCGCAAGGCATGTTTGGCTCCAAAAACGGGAGTTTACTTGCGTAAATGACCGATTTGGAGCCAAACATAACGCAGCTACCGGACTATAAAGACAGGCACTAAATAAAACACAATTTTGTGTCAGAAAAAGAAAGGTTATTGACCAATCACCCGGCCATGCAGGCACTGGAAAAAGCCGTTATCCGGGAAATCTGGTTGGAAAAAGCAGTCGCTCTGGCGCTGTTTGTTTCAGGCTGCGGGCTGATGTGGCGCTGTTATCCCGGGCAACCGCTGCTGGCGGGACTGGGGGTGTTCCTGGCGGTCATCGGCGTGCGTTTTGGCGTATCGGCAGTAAAAATCTGGCAGGCAACGCAACACCCTTTGTTGCAATTGTTGCGCCGGCAGCCGCAACGCATTGTCTGGGTCTACAGCGTTACTAAAGACCTGATGCCGTTTGGACTGTACATTTTCAGCCGGGGCACGTTCTATTTTCAGTTGGACGATGGCCGTTCGCTCGACCTGAGCGTTCCAGCCCGGCAACTCAAGCTCATCTCCCGCACGCTGAATCGGCTGTTGCCGGAGGCCAGTTTTGGGTATTCCGTTGAGCGGCGGCAGGTGTTTGCAATGGATCCGAAACGGTTGCGGCGTTCACGGGGTGGGGTAGGAGAGGATGGACAATGAACCATCATGAATGAAATAAAAATCCCCACTTTTGCCGTTACTTTGCTGTGCAAATACAAGAACGTGAAGAATATTGCCATTTTTGCTTCCGGAACAGGCAGCAACGCGCGTAAAATCGTGGAATATTTCAAAGAAAACCCAAATTTTAGCGTTAAATTGCTTGTTTCAAACCGCGCCGATGCGCCGGTGCTCGAAATGGCTGCCGAAAATGGCATGGCGACACTGGTTTCGAGCAGGAAATTGTTTTACGAATCAGAAGAAATTTTGACCGAACTTCAACAACACGACATTGACCTCATCGCATTAGCCGGGTTCCTGTGGCTGGCACCTTCCTATTTGGTCAAAGCTTATGAAGGCAGGATGGTCAACATCCATCCGGCGCTGCTTCCGGCGTTTGGCGGCAAAGGCATGCACGGCATCCACGTACATGAAGCGGTGAAACAAGCCGGGGTTGCACAAAGCGGCATCACCATACATTTTGTTAACGAACAATACGACAGCGGCAGCATTCTTTTTCAGGCTACCTGCCCGCTTGCGCCCGAAGATACAGCGGCGGATATTGCCCGCAAAGTGCTCCAATTGGAACACCGGCACTATGCGCCAGTTTTACAAGAATTACTCACCAACATTCCTAAACTACATTCATAAATCAAATGGCATGATGAACAGAAACATTTTGCTGCTATTGGCGATCTGCACGCTTTCAACGGGATTAAATGCCCAAAGCGCGAAAAAGCTGGAAAAATCGGCGGACGCGTTGTACGAGCAGGGCAAATTTGCAGAAGCTGCACAAACTTATGAATCCGCCTGGCAAAAAAAGAAGAAAAACACAGAACTGATCTTTAAAGCCGGAGAGGCTTACTACTCGATCAAAGACTACCGCAAAGCTGCCGAAAGCTACCAGCACGTGCGTGGCAAAAACGACGAATTTCCGCTGGTGGGACTCAAATACGCCCGCAGCCTCAAGCAGGATGGGCAATACGACAAAGCCAAAGATGAGTTTAAAAAATTCATGGAGGGCTATACCGGTGAAAACAAGGCCATCCTCGAAGACATCATCCAAACGGAAATCCGGGGATGCGACCTCGGCACCCGCCTGCCAGTCCTGGCTGATCGCACCGTTGAAGTCCAGTATCCGGGCTCGGGCATTAATTCCGATGATGCAGAATTTGCCCCCAATCCGATTTCCGACGATGAGTTGTATTTCTCTTCGGCCATTGGCGGTAAAGCCCGGATCTACGTATCTACCCGCCAGGCTAACCGCTGGTCGAAGGCTTCCATCCCGGCTAATTTTCCGGTGGTTTCCAACAGCCATTTCTGTAACGGCAGTATGACGCCCGACGGCGAGCGCATTTACTTCACGGTGTGCAACGCTGAAAAAGCCTGGAACGACCTGAGCACCCGCTGCGAAATTTTCGTGACGAAAAAAAGCGGTACGGGCTGGTCGCAACCGGAACGCCTGCCTGATTACGTAAATCTAAAAGGCATGACGGCTACGCACCCGAATGCCGCGCACGTGAACGGCCAGGAATTGCTCTATTTTGCCTCCAACCGCGAAGGCGGACGCGGCGGCATGGACATCTGGTACGTGGTGCGTGACCTGGGTTTGGAGGGCAATGATTTCACCTTTCCGGTAAATGCAGGTCCGGTCGTAAATACCCTTGGCGATGAAATTACGCCCTGGTACGATTCAGAGAGCGGCAACCTGTACTTTGCGTCCAACGGACATGCTTCCATCGGCGGATTTGATATTTTCCGTTCGCAAGGTTCGGAAGTAAACTGGAGCGTTCCCGAAAATGCCGGGCTTCCCATTAATTCAAGCGCAGATGACTATTTCTATGTGAAATCGCCGTCGCAGAATACCGCCTTTGTGGTGTCGAACCGCATTTTTGGCGGCGAAAAAACCACGACCCGCAACGCTGATATTTTTGAGCTTTCCAGCAGCAGCAAACGTCTGGCGCTCAAAGGTAATGTCTACGATAAAGCTTCGGGAGACCAGTTGGCCAACATCACGGTGATGTTGTACCAGGTTTTTGATGACGGCACGGATAACCTGCTGGTGAACAAAAATTTCAATACCGGAAACTATACCTTTGAACTGTTGGCCAACCGCCGTTTCCGCGTGGAAGTGCAGAGCGAAGGCTACGAATCCACTTCCTACGAATTTGCGACCGATGATCCGAATAATTTCACCTACGGCCAGCCCGTCTTCCTGAATGGAGGCGCTCCGCTACCCTCGGATCCGATCATCAAAGACGACCCGATTGTGATGCCCAACGACGATCCGAAAGGCCAGCAGGGCGCTACAACCTATACCTTGCGGGGCACTTCGCCCGACGACAATCTGGAATACGCCAGTACCGCGCCGCGCCACAAAGGCCTCTATTATAAGGTGCAGGCAGGTGCGCTAAAGCAATACAGTTCTAATCGGAAAGATCTGAAAAAGTTGGAGGATCTGGGTCGGGTGGATACGGAAAAAATCGTTTCCAACAAATTGACCCGCGTGATGGTTGGCGACTTTTTTACCAAAGAAGAAGCCCTGCGCGCGGTGAAAGCCATGCAGGATCGCGGCTTCCCGGAGGCTTTTGTGGTGCAGTACGAAAACGGAGTGCGCTACGGGAAGGTGACGCTGGAGTAGGTGAGACGGTTCAGGTTTTTTTGTAAATGTTTTTATACCACATAGATACATAGGGGTTTTCACATAGGTCATATAGCGTTTATTCCTCCTTTCAAAAGCAGGGGTTTCCTATGCGACTTATGTGAAAACAGCTATTGTCCTGGTACTTGGTTACAAATTATTAATAGTCGTTTTTAACATGAAGATTGCTTCCGCATGGTTTCTGCTCGTACTATCTGCGGCCCAGTGGGTTGGCGGGCACGTATGCCTTGAGGTGAGCTATTGGGTTGAAATTCAACGACAAATGAGCGCACAGGAGCAAGCGCTTGCCGAAATCGTACACCAAAAAACAGGTATAGCAAGCGCCGTCCGGGTTTTGTCGGAAGACGAACTGATGCCACGTGGCAATTTTTACGGCGATTTTGTTTTTTCTAAAAAAAATGACTCCAAAACGATTTATTACACGGTTGAAAACCAAACAGACTCAATCGTGTATGAAGCTTTGTCTCAAACGCCCGGTCAAAAAACTCCAACCTCCAATGGCCCTTCAGAAAAGCTGCTTAAAGGGTTATTCAAAGTATTTGAGATGCCGGAGACTCAATGGCCTTCTCTTCTTTTTCAAAAGCGTTTGACCTCTGCCTTTCAGTTTATCACGCCTTTCAGTTTTTTATTCAAACCCTTATTGCTGCATCCTCCTGCACAAGCCTAAGCATTAGGTATTTTTCAGGTAACTTTTTACACTCCTTTTCGTAAGGTGGTAAATTCGCCCGACCATACCTATCCTTCTCGTTTTATTTATAAAAACGTAAAACCTCTGTGGTTTGAATTGAAAATTAATCTTTTATGAAAAAAATAATTACCGCCCTGTTGTTATTCCTCCCAGTTTTGTTTTTTGCACAAAACAGCAGCAAAGGCGCATTTACCGGTATGGTTTATGACGCCGACAAACTTTTTTTACCGAATGCAACCGTTCAGCTACAGCCTGGAGGAATCATCCAGTCTGCCTCAGATAAAGGCAGTTTCTATTTTGAAAACCTGACCCCCGGCAACTATACGGCCATTTTTTCTTTTGTAGGATTTGCAACCCAGGAAAAAAACATTCGGATCCGTGCAGGTGAAACGACCTCCCTGAACGTCCACCTCGACCTGGAAGCGAAAACACTGGGAACGGTAACGGTTCAGGGCTATGCCCAACGCATCCCGGAAATAAGCCGCTTAGAAAATGTCCACAGCAACTACATTATTTCAGGTAAAAAGAACGAAGTCGTGGATGTGGCGATGCTCAACGCTAACCTGGCTGAAAAGACCGGACGCCAGATCTTTGGCAAAATTCCCGGCGCTTTTGTGTACGACATGGACGGTTCCGGCAACCAGGTGAACGTTGCTACCCGTGGACTCGATCCGCACCGTTCCTGGGAATTTAACGTGCGCCAAAACGGCATCATGACCAATTCCGATATTTATGGGTACCCGGCCAGCCATTACAGCCCGCCGATGGAAGCGATCCGCCGCATCGAATTGGTGCGGGGCACTGGTTCGCTGCAATACGGCGCAGGTTTTGGCGGCATGGTCAACTACGTGACCAAAACACCTGATACCACCCAGACCCTTTCCGGAGAATTACTGACTTCGGTAGGTTCTTACGGACTTTTCAGCAGCTACCTTTCGGCAGGTGGCGCCAGCGGCAAGTGGCGGTATTTCGGCTATTACCAAAACCGCGTTTCCGACGGCTACCGCGACGGTGCCCGCAGCGGATCCGACGCCCAGTTTTTGGCGGTGGAATACCAGGCTTCCCCTACCTTTAACATCCGCGCAGAAGTCGGACGCAGCACCTATGAGTTCCGCGTCCCCGGACCTTTGACGGACAGCATGTTTTATGAAAACCCACGCCAGGCTACCCGCACGCGCAACTACTTCAGCCCTGATATCGTGATTCCGGCATTGACCATGAACTGGCAAATTGCTCCCAAAACGAAGCTTTCCTGGGTAACTTCGGCTCTATTGGGCGATCGCAGCATTGTGCAATTCCTCGGTTTTGCCAATGTGGTGGATGCCATTGATCCGGCTACCGGCGCTTACAAAAACCGGCAGGTGGATATTGACAACTTTCACAGTTACAGCACGGAGCTGAAAATTTTACAAAACTGGTCGTTGGGGCGGGTGCAAAACACCCTTTCCGGCGGCATCCGCTACATCAACAACGATTTGCACCGACGTCAGATAGGCAAAGGCACGACGGGTAGCGATCCCGATTATTCGCTGATAGAAGGCGCTGTTTTTGGACGTGATTTGCACTTCAAAACCAGCAACTTTGCTGTTTTTGCAGAAAACCTCTTCCAGATTAGCGAGCAATTTTCTGTGACTGCCGGCTTCCGCTATGAAAACGGCCTCACGAATATGGAAGGCACTATTTCCTATTTGCCTGCCAACAGGGTGCCACTGGAAATCAAGCACCAGTTTCCACTGTTTGGCGGCACGCTTCAATACCAGCTCAGCAGGGACATTCGCTTCTACGCAGGCGCTTCACAAGCCTATCGCCCGGTCATTTTTGCCGACGTGATTCCGCCGGATGCGCTTAACCGCACCGACGACAACCTGCTTGATGCGACCGGCTGGAATTTAGAAGGAGGCATGAGCGGAAAATTAGGCAGCAAACTGAATTTTGACTTGAGTTATTTCCGTATCCTGTATAACGACCGGGTAGGCGTTCAGGCGATGGAAGACCCGGACGGAACGGCGTTTTTCCTGAAAACGAACGTAGGCAATACCATCACCGATGGAGTTGAATTGTACCTCGAAGGCCGGCTTTTTCCGGATGATGCAGTAGCCAATATCGGCCTTTTCACGGCTTCCTCGTGGATGAATGGCCGCTATGTGAAAGGTACCGTTGTGGTGAACGGAGAAAACGTTGATCTGACCGGCAATAAATTAGAGTCGGTGCCTGCCTGGACCAGCCGCAATGGTTTGAATATGATCTGGAAAGGCATCATGGCAACCGTACAGTATAGTTATGTGGACAAAAGCTTCGCAAATGCCCTGAATACGGTGAAGCCGTCGGCCAATGGGGCTGTTGGTCTTGTTCCTTCTTATGGAATTCTGGATGCTTATGTTTCCTGGCGTTCGGGTCGGTACTTAGTGCGTTTTGGCGTGAACAACATTGGCGATAAACAATATTTCACTAAACGCCCAACGGGTTATCCCGGTGGCGGGGTGTGGTCCAGCGATGGGCGTTCGGTTACGGCGACTGTGGGGATTGGGTTTTAATTAAGGTTTTTTAGGTATCATCTGCTGAGGCAGGTGACATCTCAAAAAACCGGGTCGCGAATTGCAAAAATTGAGACGATACCTGCTGCTTTAGGGCGGCGAGATGTCGCCTCAATTTCTGCTAAATTGACGACATTAGACCTCAAGTTGCAGGACGGCTTCACTTTATTCAGCGGAAAATCATCGGATGAGGTCGTAGCTATACAATTGTGCGCGAACATGGCAAATCTACTCACGTCCGCTATTCTACAATTTTCGCTTTGAACGTTCCATCTTGAAAAACAACCCGATCAGGAAACCTCGGATCAGGCGAACTTGCCCTGAATATAACCTTGGTAAAGCTTCCCTCGATTTCTTTATTGACCAAATCTACCCGCGTCAATTCCAGACTACCTTCGCTGGCTTCTTCCGGAAAATAGGGCGGATTGAGTAAATCGCCATCGTCTTCGGCTATGCCATATACGGCACCAATATAACCGTCGTAAACCTCACCCCATTTTCCTAATTGGCCTCTAATTACTCGCCCCCCAGATTGTAAAAAAATTTCATCAAGGCTAAAGTTTTCTCGATTAAAGCCCTCATTTGAAAACGTTACAAAGCTAATTCCTACGTAACTGCTATCTTTTAGATTGTGACCAATAGTATGATAACGGGCATAAGCGGTAGCCTGCCAAGGTTCGCCGTTTCGAAGCGCCTGCACTTCTCCAGTATCCATAGAACCTGGGTGGAAGTTTGGCAGAGGAATGAGTAGTTCTTCTTTTTTACAGGAAATAAGGCAGATCAGAATACTTATAGAGAAAATATGCTTTTTCATGATGTTCGGTTTTAAGGATGAAAAATTGCAATTTTATGCACTTCATTAAGGCCGCCTGCTTTTATCCCTACATGATAAAAACCTGCTTGAAGGAAACCTAAATCTATGCTCAAGGAAAGATCATCTTCAGGGCGTACCACTTTTACAACCCGACCCAGTTGGTCGGATATTGTAATGAGGGTATGTTTTGGCCAGGCTTCCTTTGAAGCTATGTTAAGTTCCTGATTTGCAGGATTAGGGAATATAGTGATGGCCTGTATTTGTGATTCATTGCTTTGAAAGCCAGAATCACGTATGTCTTGCAGAGAAAAAAGGCACTCTTCTTCGGATAACACCCGAATGCGTTGGTTTAAGGTGCGTGTAAAGCCATCGGCGGAGGTTATTTTTACCTGTATCCAAAAATAAGGTTCAGCGGAAGGCGTGGAAATGTTAGTGGAATAAATTAGAAAAAGGGAGAATAGTAACCCCCCCCCGCAAAATGAGGCATTGAGCATCTTTTCATAATGGTAATCAATTTAAGCGTAAAAAAATATGGTTCTAAGTAATTTTTTTCAATTATTATTTTGGCAAAACTTGTAATAACAAATATATTGCATTTTTTAGGATAATTGTCAATTTTTCGGATTAAATTTTTAAACATAATTGATGTGCTGCCAGTACCGACACTAAGGATTATCAACATTCACCCCCTGCGCCAATGTTAATTTTTAAATAAAACTATCCTTTCTCCGTCGGAAATATCCGATTTGTCAAAACGCATTCGTTAACTTGCCGTACTAAAATCCGAAAATTATGGTAACAGTTAACTGTGCAACCGGTACCCTGGCACCTTATGTGCCCTCGGCAGCAATGCCCTGGAACCGGCAACGGGTGCTACACCTGTATCGCCGCTTAGGCTTTGGTGCTACGCCACAAGAAGTGGACGCCGCATTAGCCCAAAACCCGGTGGCTCTGGTAGACAGCCTCATCAATGCGGCCATTGCTTTGCCACCAACACCACCGCCCGTTTGGGCAGATTGGGACATCAACGATTACACCGATTTTGGACAACAGACTCAGGAACAATTGATTGCTTACGTTACCGACTGGGTAAAAGACATGATAGCCAACGGCTTGCGCGAAAAGATGGCGCTTTTTTGGTCCAATCACTTAGTTGCCCGTTACGAAACCTATGTGTGTCCTTCCTACCTGTACCAATACCACACCTTACTGCAAACCCACGCGCTTGGCAATTACAAAACATTCGTTTATGAAATGGGCAAAACGCCCGCCATGTTGATTTTTTTAAATGGCGTTCAAAACACGCTTTTTAGTCCAAATGAAAACTATGCCCGAGAACTTTACGAACTCTTTACCCTCGGCCAGGGCAATGGTTACACACAGGAAGACATTGTCAACACCGCCCGCGCACTGACCGGCTGGAATGGCTTCACGGTGGCCTGCGCTCCGATTCCTTTCGTGCCTTTCCTGCACGACAACGGCAACAAAACCATTTTTGGTCAAACCGGCAACTGGGGTTACGACGAAGTTCACAATATTCTGTTCACGCAGCGGGACGATGAAATCGCACACCACATTTGCGCCAAGCTCTATCGCACGTTCGTGCATCCGGAAGTAAAAGAAGAGATCGTTGCCGAACTGGCAACCACCTTCAAAAACAACAACTGGGAGTTGGCGCCGGTGCTGCGTCAGTTGTTCCGGAGCGAACACTTTTTCGACGAATTCGTCATCGGTGCGGAAGTGAAAAGTCCGACCGAACTGATGCTCAACCTGATTCGCGAAAGCGGCAATACCTTCAACGATGAAATTATTGAAGTGAGCACTTATCTCATCTATAATTTAGGCCAGGAGCTGTTTAATCCCACCGATGTGGCCGGGTGGCCGGGCAATCGGGAGTGGATAGACAGTAGCTCGCTCACCGGGCGCTGGTTAGCCTGCGATGCATACCTGTATGGAATGTACGAAAATTTCCCGCAGGTACTGGTCAATTTAGCCAAAACGCTGAGCGGGAATTCGTCCGATCCGGAAGTGGTGGCGCGCGCCATTGCCGACTTTTACACACCCAACGGCCTGTATTCCGACGAAGCTTACGTACGTGCCGTCGCTGCGTTTAAGTGGGAAGTTCCGCAAAACTACTACGACAATGGGTTGTGGAATTTAGACTGGCCTACCGTACCGGCTCAAACGGCCTTGTTGCTGCGCAACCTCTCGCGTTTGCCTGAATTTCAGTTGATGTAGTCTTGTACCGCTGAACTCCAATTCAGCGAATCTTGAAATGCAGTTGATGTGATCTTGTACCGCTGACCTCCGATTCAGCGAATCCTGTCAGTTGCTGTAATTGACCATTTAAAAAAAGACATCCAATGAGTGATCAACATAAAACTGTTCATGAAACAAAGTTGCGGAAAGGCAGCGCCATAGAACACGGCGCGGAACACGAAAAAGACCACCGCAACTGGAGCCGCCGCAGTTTCCTGCGCAACATCGGCGTAGCGGGCGGTGCCGCCATTTTTCTCAACAACCTGCCCGTGAGGGCAATGGCTTCTTCCCCTTTGGCCTGGGCGCTGAGCAATACAACCACCGACCGCATCTTAGTGCTCATCCGGCTCAAAGGCGGCAACGATGGCCTGAACATGATTATTCCCCTTTTTGATTACGGGACTTACCAGGCGAACCGCCCCACCATTGCCATTCCGCAGAATCAACTCATCGGGTTGAGCGCTGAATTGGCCATGCCAAATACCATGCAGCCGCTGCAAAACATGTGGCTCGATGGCCAGATGAAAGTGGTGAACAACGTCGGGTACCCAGACCAAAACCTTTCGCATTTCCGGTCTTCCGACATCTGGGCTTCGGCCAGCGATTCTAATGAGGTTTGGCAATCGGGTTGGCTGGGACGGCTCTTAGATGCGCAATATCCTGATTTCATCAACGATCCGCCTTTGGTGCCGCCAGCCATTCAGATCGAAGGCAGCGGCAACCTCTTGCTCGACAACGAAAACATGGACAGCATGGGCTTGGCCGTTAGCGACCCGAATTTGTTGTACGAAATTGCGCAAACCGGCAGCCTTTACGACGTGAACGACGTGCCCGATTGCTACTACGGCGAGCAATTGGGTTACATCCGCGCGGTCGCCAACAATACATTCCGGTATGCAGAAGCAATCTCCGTGGCCTATAATGCCAGCACCAATGTGGTGGATTACACCGATGATCTGGGTCGGCAATTGGCCATTGTGGCTCGGCTCATCAAAGGTTCGCTTGGAACCAAATTCTATATGGTGACGCTCGACGGCTTCGACACCCACGCCGCCCAGAGCAACAATCATCCCAACCTTTTGAACAGCCTTGCGTCAAATGTCAAGGCTTTTTACGAAGACTTGGCTGTTGGCGATTTTGCAAAAGACGTGCTGTGCATGACCATTTCCGAGTTTGGTCGCCGCCCGGAACAAAACGCTTCCGGTGGCACGGATCATGGTGCAGCAGCTCCGATGTTGATGTTTGGTGAGGGCCTTAACGGCAATGGTTTTGCCGGTTCTTTGCCCGATTTAGACAATTTGGACAACGATGGCAACCTGCAATTCGATGTGGACTTCCGGCGCATTTACGCGACCGTGCTGGAGCAATGGCTGTGCCTTGATCCAACACTGATTGATGATATTCTGGGCAATAGCTATGACCGTTTACCGGAATTGGGTCTTACCTGCAATGCAACGGCAGTGAATTACGTCTCTGCGCCTGCCATACAACACAAAGCGCTTTATGGGCAGGGCGAAGTGATTATACAATACACGTTACCGGAAGCCATGCCAGTGACCGTTCGAATATTTGATATTTTGGGAAAACCCGTCACGATCTTGTCGGATGGCTACCAAATGCCAGGCGAGCATCAGGTTAGTTTCCGCAACCCGCAAGCACGGTTAGCTGCTGGTATTTACGTTTACAGCATCCAAGCTGGAAGGCATCTGTACAGTCAGAAAATAAGAATGGTGAATTGATTACCAGTGGGTTATCATTAATTGAACGATGTTTATTTCGCGGAGTCTCGCGGAGGTAACGCGGAGTCTCACGGAGAGCGTTGGGTGTAGCTCTGTGAAACTCCGGGTTATTTTTTTATTTCGCGGAGTCTCACGGAGGACTATGTGCAGCGATATCTCATTTGATGAAATTATCACCTATTACAAACCTCCGAATACCATCTTTTAGCGATTTAACATTAAAGTTTAGAATGAGGCCAACAGGAAACCCTCCTAATTTCATATAGCTCAGAATCTGTGCGGAATGAACTTCATTTAGTCTTTCCAAAGACTTAATTTCTAAAACGACGGTTCTTTCTGCCAATAAATCAATGCGGTATCCCTCATCAAGCTGAATTTTTTTGTATTGAATGGGGATGCCGAGTTGCCGTTCTACCAGAAGTCCGGCTTTGTTCAGCTCGTATTCTAAGCAGGTTTCGTAAACGCGCTCAAGCAAACCAGGGCCAAGCACCGTATGCACTTCCATGGCTTTTTCAATAATCGTAGAAGTAAGGTTAGCATATTCTATATTCAAAATGGTTTTGATTCAAGTTCTAAGACACATGAAGCGCGAATTTCCATAACCAAAAAGGATTTTTTTTAACGATAGGTACAAGGAGGGCTAAATAAAACGCTTAATGATCAAATTTTCGGAACTTTACACCGGTATCGTGCAGCCCTTCTCTGCCAAAAATTCTTCCAATAAAAACTCAAATTAATGATGCGTAAAATTTTCCATTTAGTCCTTTTGGTACTGATTAGTTCCACTGTAACAGCCCAAACAGACCGCCTTACTCCGGAAAAATTATGGGAACTGGGTCGTGTATCTTTAGACGACGTTTCCCCCGACGGGCAAAATGCCCTGTACGGCGTCACGTTTTATGACTTAGCGGCAAACAAAGGCAACCGCGATTTGTACCTCGTGCCCGTAGCTGGCGGGCAATCTCGCAAAATAACGGCTTTCGACGGCAGTGAGGCCAATGCAGTTTACCGCCCAGACGGCAAAAAAATTGGTTTTTTGCGCGGAGGGAAACTGTGGGAAATGAACCCTGACGGCACCGACCAGCGCCAGGTATCCAACGAAGAAATGGGCGGCTTTCGCTATTCGCCTTCCGGCAAACACCTCCTGTTTATCCGCGATGTAAAACTCGACAAAACGGTTAAAGACCTGTATCCCGACCTGCCTTTGGCCGATGCCCGCATCATGGACAACCTGATGTACCGGCATTGGGACAGTTGGCACGATTTTCAATACAGCAATATCTTCTACGCGGGTTATGAAGACGGCAAGCTGACCGGCAAAACTGTCAACATTATGAACGAAGCTTTCGACTCACCGGTGCAGCCCTTCGGCGGGATGGAGCAAATCAACTGGAGCCGGGATGGGCGCTTCATTGCCTATACCTGCAAAAAAGAATCGGGTACAGCAGCGGCGCAAAGCACCAACTCGGATATTTATTGGTACGACTTAGCCAATGCAACCACCACGAACCTATCAGAAGGCATGCCGGGTTACGATCAGGAACCGGTCATTTCGCCGGATGGCCGCTGGATTGCCTGGAACAGCATGGCACGCGCCGGGTTTGAAGCAGATCGAAACCGAATTTTTGTTTATGATTTACAAACCCAAAAACGAGAAGAACTCACCGTAGGCTTAGATATGTCTGCGAACCACCCGCAGTGGTCAAAGGACGGTAAAACCTTGTTTTTCCTCGGCGGCACAAAAGCAACTTACCAATTATTCGCTTTGGACGTGGCCACCAAAAAAGTCCGCGTCCTCACCAAAGGGCAGCACGATTACACCGGGTTCAGCGTCGCCGGCCCGCAGACTTTGGTGGGCAGCCGCATGTCCATGTCGCAACCGGTAGAACTCTATCGGGTAGACCTTGCAACCGGCCAGGAGACCCAGCTCACGTTCACCAATAAAGCGCTGCTCGCAGATGTCAAAATGGGCAAAGTGGAATCGCGCACCGTTAAAACCACCGACGGGAAAGACATGCTCGTATGGGTAATTTACCCGCCCGATTTTGATCCGGCTAAAAAATACCCGGCGCTGCTTTATTGTCAGGGCGGCCCGCAATCGGCGGTCAGTCAGTTCTTTTCATACCGTTGGAACTTCCAGTTGATGGCGGCCAACGACTACATCGTCATTGCGCCCAACCGGCGGGGTTTGCCTTCGTTCGGACAGGAATGGAACGACCAGATCAGCGGCGATTGGGGCGGTCAGGCCATGCAGGATTTGCTCAGCGCGGTTGACGCTGTAAAAACCGAACCTTTTGTAGATGAAAACCGCCTCGCTGCGGTGGGTGCCAGCTATGGCGGGTATTCTGTTTACTGGTTAGCCGGCAACCACAACAAGCGCTTCAAGAGCTTTATTTCACATTGCGGCACGTTCAACTTAGAGAGTTGGTACGGCACAACGGAAGAACTGTTTTTTGCAAACCACGATATGGAGGGCGCTTACTGGAAGGAAAAGACGCCGGAAAGTTATAAAACCGACTCGCCGCACAACTACGTTCAAAACTGGGATACCCCCATCTTGGTCATTCACAACGAAAAAGATTTCCGGGTGCCGATCGGCGAAGGCATTCAGGCTTTTCAGGCTGCTCAGGTGCAGGGCATTCCGAGTAAATTTCTTTACTTTCCGGAGGAAGGCCATTGGGTGGTGAAGCCACAAAATAGCGTGCTTTGGCAGCGCGTCTTTTTCGATTGGTTGGATAAAACGCTGAAGAAGGCGAAGCTGTAGCCCATAGGTAACACCTTTCCAAAAAGGTGTTACCTTGAAGAAGGCGAAGCCGTAGCCCAAGGTGACACCTTTCCAAAAAGGTGTTACCTTTTCGCGAAACGAAAGGTCATTCGGGAACAAGGGCGTTTCAACAGGGTACTTCGGGGTTTTGGGTCTTCGAAAAAGGGAATGCCGCCGAGCTTAGGCTGTGCATAACACATCATCGGTTGTCACTCCTGTTCAGGGAGGCTGCAACAGAAGCAAGGCTGTACGCGCTTTTGCAGACTCCCTGACAGGAATGACAAAGCCATGTAGGTCGTGAAAATAAGGATAACATTCAGTAACGCAAATGCGCAGACAAAATATGCATAGGCTCGCCGGTAAAACCTTTTGAGGAAAGGTGTTACCTTTGGGTTTCGTGTCACCTCTGCCACCAAATTACCTTTTCGAAAACAGCGCCTTAAACTTCACTTTGTCTCCAGTCACCACATTCTCGTTGCCAAACGTCAGCGAAGCCAGGTACAAGGCCAATCCGGCATATAGCAAGGCAAAGAACACCACGATCAGGATATGACCTACATTGAAGATGCCCTGGAAAATAGCGCCGATGGCCAAACTGATGTTCAGTATCGGAATCATGGCCGTTGTAGCGGTCAGATCCATGCCGGGCAACTGACTCATCAACGCCGGAATAATGATGATCATCATCAGGGGCGATACATAGCTTTGCGCCTCTTTATAGGAATTTGCCAACAACACCACCGCGATGCTGATTGCCGCCATAAATGCGGTAGCCAGCACGATGATGAGCGCCATCCAAGCCCAGCCTTCCGGCCCGATAGGGAGCGAAAACGCCTCGTCCGCCTTACCGCCACTCAGGAGTTGCACCTGAATGTACATCGCAACCAGCAAACTGAGTACATTCATTGTTGCAGATACTAACCCGACGGTATAGGTCGCGAGGAATTTCCCGGCGATGATTTCGCTCACTTTCAGAGGCGCGGTGAAAAGCGTTTGTAAGGTTCGCCGTTCCTTTTCGCCCGCCGTTATATCAATGGCAATGTAAATGCAGCCCGTAAAAATGAACAGCAGCAGCATCATAGGCAGAAAACGCCCCATGATTTTGCCAATGACCCGGTCTTGTGGCGCGATGTTTTGTTCGCGCAGGTCAATGGGTTTCACAAAGCCTTGCGGCAATTTTTGATCGTTCAAACGGGCCAGCAACAAATTCTGACTGAGCTGTTCAATACTGGTTTTTATGTCGCTGACGCGTTCTTCCAGCAGGTCTTTCGACGAATCGTAAAAAATCGTCACGGTTGCCGACCGATTGCTGTCCAAACTGCTTTGATAACCGTCGCCTACCAAAACGCCGATGGTGTTTTTCATCGTATCAATCGCCGTTTGCTCAAACGCTTTGAGTTTTACGTCAAGTGTGGCATTGGCTTTGAGCGAGTCGTAAATCGGCGTGCTTTCCGCCTCTGGGTTTAGCAGCACCGTTACTTTTTCGGTATCGAGTTTTTCGCCTTGGCTTTTTCCAACATATCCGATCATGGTAAACATCACCGGATAGAGAAAAAACGGCATCAGGATGACGAGGAAAAGCATCCGCTTGTCGCGGAGTACTTCGAGCATTTCTTTGCGAAATATGGTTCCTATGATATGACTTCTCATGGCGATCAGGCGTTTACGAGTTGAAAGAATGAATCGGCTAAGGTGTTTTTTCCGGTTTGGGCATTCAGGTCGGCCGGCGTTCCTGCGTAAACCAAACGACCGGTGTGGATGACCAGCACCTTGTCACAAAGGCGTTCGACTTCGTCTAAATGGTGGGTGGAAAAAATCACCGCCTTGCCTTCTTCTTTTGCCATGCTGCGAATAAATTTCAGAATGAACTCGCTGGCCATGATGTCTAAGCCGGTGGTTGGCTCGTCCAGAATCACAACTTTGGGGTCGTGTACCAGGGTGCGGGCAATGGACACCCGTTGTTTCTGGCCGGTGGAGAGCTTTTCGCAAAAGCGATCGCCGAATTCGTGGATGTGGAAGGCGTTCATGAGTTGTGCAACCCGGTTTTTGAGCGTCGTTTCCGGTACTTCATACAACCTGCCGAAATAATTCAGCAATTCAGCCGGCTTGAGCCGTCGGTAGAGATCCATGTCGCCGGTGAGGAATCCCAACCCTTTGCGGGCTTCCTGTTGGGCATGCTGCATGGAGTGCCCGCCGACAAAAGCTTCCCCTTCCGTGGGGGTCAGCAACCCGGACAATATGCGCAGGGTGGTTGTTTTGCCAGCGCCATTGGGCCCCAGCATTCCGACAATTTCTCCAGCTTCTACTTGAAAAGAGACGTCGCGCGCTGCCCATAAGCCGCCGAAATCTTTCGACAGTCCCCGGGCTTCAATTAGTGCTTGCATAATCTGGTTGGTGTTTTTGTTTAGAGGGCAAGGTATTTTTATGAAACCGATGCGCCGATTTATTACGACAAAAAGCAACGTTTTGAAGACGGGGAGTGGAAGTTACCTGAACTTAGGAACGTGGCGTTCAGCATTACAAAAGTTAGTATCTATTTCGCCGCTCGCGACCAACCTTCCCGCACCGTCAACATCTTGGGATCGTTCCGGCAAGAGGTCGGAACGGATCAAAGCTGCTGGCTCCAGCCCGGCTACAGAAAACACCATTTCAAATCCCGGCTGTCGGTACAAACCCAATATCGTTCCAAATATCATCGAGCCGCAAGGCATCCAGGACACCGGCACCCGATACATTGTTGGAAGCGCTGCTTAACAAGTAGTGTTCTGCCAGGCTTACGATACCAACTTCTACCGGATTTTGATTGCAAACTGTCAACAATCATATCCGCATTATTGACGGCGGGCTGAACCCGCAACTTTGGTCTGTATGCGACCTCGGAGGTCGCAACAAGCAGCGCCGTTTTAAAATGAAGGTGTTGGAAAGGAATAGAGCTTGGGCACGAGCGGGTAATCGTGGTCACCAGCTTTAGCTGGCAGACCCACTAATTGGGTCGGTGAAATCCAGCGGAACAGCACACGCAAGGCGAAGCCTACACGCGAGCAACAAGAACCACAAAAAAAGCCCTCACTCAATTAAAAGGTAACTATCCAGCCGCTTTGAAATGCTTTTTGCCATACGACCTCGGAGAGGTCAAAGGTTTGTAGAAATGCTCAATGATAATTCACAACAACACCATGAAGAATACAATTGGTAGTGGTGCTTTTATTATAGATGCCCCATTTTGGCAACCTGCTTACAAGGAAATGATCATCTCGAAGAATAAATTAGAAACAACCAGCCATGCCATTGAAGTTATTTTATCGAGAGGAGGAGCCATTATGGACAACGAAATCTTTGTTGATAATGTGAATAATATACCTTTTGCCGGGATACAGGTGACCAACATAAGTCGGATCAATATTTCGCGCAATTTCATCGTCGCTACCAATGGAGACGGAAAAACAGATGGTAGCATTGTATTAAGAAATTCTCCACAGGCATTTGTATATTGTAACACAACGGATGGTGATGGTGCCCGTAGTGGGCTTCTTTTCTTAGAAAACTGCGACGGTTCTATTGTCAGACGCAACCAAATGGACGACCATGCCCGTGGCCTTGCCATTATGAGTTTATATGGAGATGGCGTTACCGGGCAACAGATTTATAAAAATAATCGCTGGAATGGCGGCACAGCAGCCGAAGCGTTTATGGGGGCATTCCTGGTGTCCGGCATTAATCCCATGTTTTTCCAGTTTAGCCAATTTAAGGTGCAGGATAACACCAGCAACCTTTGGCCTAACCCTATTATTCCTGCGCAGGCTTCTTCGGGGCCATTAGACTGGTTCTATTATGATCCTGCCACAATTGATCCCGAATTATACTGTCTTACGCCACAGGAAGAAGAGAAGGATCCATCAAAAAAACTGACGGCATTTGAAGAGGGTTTGATTGATGGCAGCATTGAAGAAATTGAAGGGGCGGAAGGCAAGTACAGGGATATTGACTTCGATATTTATTATAAACTCCGGCGTTCAGGTACTCTACCACAGCGATGGCGTTGCTATGTATAACCGATTGGGCAACATCATGGAGAATGGTGATACGCTCAACCCCCGGCACGAAAGCTGGACGGAGGATTTAACTGTCATTGGAGGCTATCCTACACCGCTTTCAGGTTTGTCTGTTCCTTTTCCCGGACACCCTTCCGAATACCTATATTTTCATCAGCGGGCGGCGCCAGTTTACTTTTCGCCAGTTATTGGCAGGAAATTCCTGGTTCGGGATGTTTATTATACCCATATTGACATGGAAGCTAATGGCGGATTAGGTCGGGTTATTTCTAAAAACAATCCTTTGTACGAGGATTTCAGTACGGGAACCGGACTAACGAAGATGGGCGACAACCAGGGGTGGTGGTTGGTACATGGTACTTTTGCATCGAACATTTACTACACTTATGTTGTGGACAGCACAGGGGGTGAGTTTACATCATGTAGATACGCTTGGGCAAAATATTTATGCTGGCAGCGGGTTACAGGATTGGCTCGGCCTTAGCGATTTTTCGCCGGATGGTACTAAATTTGTTCGAACGGACGCTCTTAACGGCATTACATTAATGGACTTTGACCGCTGCACCGGCCAGTTATCCAACGCCCGGTATTTTCCGATTGGGGATGGAAACCTCGCTGCCAGCGTCGCTTTTTCGCCCAATTCTCGATTTCTTTATTACAACAATAGCCGTGCTGTTCTGCAATTGGATACCTGGGCCAATCCCGATGAAAATCCGATAGATACCATTGCTTATTTTGATGATATGCCGCCTTTCAATGAAGGCAATCAATTTACCTACAGTGAACTGGCACCCGATGGGAAAATCTATATCGCGCCGGTTGATGCGCCGTTTTATCACGTAATCGAACGCCCTGATTTATTGGGGCAAGCTTGTGGTTTTCGGCAGCGGAGAGGCC
Source organism: Chitinophagales bacterium (assembly GCA_038323375.1). Lineage (GTDB taxonomy): Bacteria > Bacteroidota > Bacteroidia > Chitinophagales > Saprospiraceae > JABWAJ01. The sequence goes on along the minus strand of JBBQGV010000006.1, from coordinate 67,185 downwards.
CCATTTTTCCGGTGCTTAATTATAGTTCCATTCCCCATTTTCCTAACTACCGCTTAGCGGCAATAAACTGTGATTGACATGAACAAGAATAAACTACTCCAATATTTTTTGCTGGCTACTTTTCTGTCGCCGATAAGGCTTGGCGCGCAGGTCTTTTGGGCAGCCGGTTATACCGAAAACTTAGGTGTTGTAACGAATGGCCAAATTCTCATACAGCCATTTGAAGACGAAGTGTTGGCTCAAAATTTCAACAGTTCCGTACAATTTGAGGCCACAATGGCCGGCGCTTATCGCCCCAATGGTCAATTGCTTTTTTACACCAATGGGTGCCATGTTTATGGCGCTGATCACCAGATACTTTCAGGTGGGGAGGGGCTTAATCCCGGAGAAGTCTTCGACATGGCCTGTGACGCCTATGGCTATCTGGCACCCAAAGGTGCTTCGGTCGCAACCTTCCGCATCCGGCCTGATTTGTATTTTCTCATTCACACCGGAATGGAAAATTCGACCACACATTCTATTTCCTACGGCCCTTTATACCTGCCCCGGATTGTTTATGATACCCTTAGCGGGGAAGTCACCGTTTTGTCTAAAAACGAGGTACTCATCAATACAGAAGTTGACCCCTTTGAGTTGGTGCGGCACGCCAATGGCAATGACTGGTGGCTGCTGACCAATGATTTTGGTACTTCCAATTTTCACAAAATCTTGCTTACACCGGATGGCCCGGCTATTCACGAAGTGCAAAGCGTAGGATACAATTTCCCGTTTCCGCCATGTCGCTGGCAGCGTTCTTTGTCTGCCTCACCTTCCGGCGAACGTTTGGTACGGTTCAGTTCGAAGTGTGGTGCCCAGTTTCTCACGTTTGACCGTTGTAGCGGAATTTTGTCTGAAGCCGGATTTTCCCATCTGGAAAATGGTGTTTTTGGTGGCAGCGGCAGCGCCTTTTCTTCGGATTCAGAATCCGTTTATTTCTCCAGGTGGTATCAGGTGAGCAAGGCGCGCTTTGATACGCCCCCCGACACCTTGCGGGCTTCCTTCACTCCACCCACAGGCTATGGCGGCAGTTTTGTGCACATGTTTCGCGACCCTTATGGGCGCATCTTTATTGCGCCGCAGGCTTCCGAGCCTTACCTGCACGTCATTGAACCTAGCGATAACGTCCCTAATGTGGCTCAGGTGCAGTTCGAAGGGTTTGCGATGCCCAGCCGCATACAGCGCACCATACCCCACTACCCAAACTATAACCTCGGCTCGATAGCCAACTCTCCCTGTGATACCTTGCTGATTTCCAGTGCAGAGGATGTGCCCAAAGAACCGGCTCGATTGCGTCTTTATCCCAACCCGGCTAAGGATATAGCGGTGATTGAAATGGATTTTTCAGGCCATAAACACCTTACGCTATACGACGCATTGGGCAGGCCGGTGCGCAGTCTTGAAAGTACAGACTTGCAAGCGGAAATGAGCTTAGAAGGGTTGCCGGCAGGGGTCTATTACCTTCAGGCTGTACAGGATGGACGGCATTTTGGCAAGGTTAGGGTGTTGAAGCTTTAGGGAATAATTGTGTGGGCATCACGGCACTTTAAAAACATGATCAGGCAGCGGACGGACGATGATTTCACAAGCGACCATGGTTGTGGACTCTGGGTTGCACAAAACCTATTGCAGCACAGTATATTTTAAAAATATTCATTTTTAAAATTTAAGTAAACCTAACAAGTGCAGAGATTTTAGTTAAAGGAATAACAGTTCTAATTTTATACAAAAAATTAGAACTGTTATTCCTTCTTCATATAAACAAGCCACTAATAATACAGTGAAGAAGTATAAGCTGCTTGGTTTTGGCAAACAATTTCGGCTGTATTAGGATTTGTAATTCCAGAGTTATACAAGCAATCCTGATATGAAAAAGCATCGGTGAGCGCTATATATACGCAGTACCAACACGTCCTATAATTAATATCGCGATTAATCACCGGATAAAAAGGATGCTGAGCGTCGGTATAAGAACTGTCCCAATATTGGATGCTGTGCCGCAGGATGGCAGAAGTACCAAGGATGGCCTTGGCGTTTGCCTGTTCAGAGTCAGTTGCTATCCTGTTATCTAAAGCTTTTAAAGCTTCTCCTACTTTAGCAGCGCCTCCGTTGTTGTATAACTCCAGAGGGGTTCCTATATCGAGCAGATTGATTGCTTCCTTATCTGTAAGGCGGCTTCTGTTCATTTGAACCCATTCTGCGATGCTGTTTTGGTTGAACGCACAAGTCGTACAACCTTTTTCTCTTGCCGTATTCAAAGCAGCTTTTACTTCATCTGTTTTCGCAATTGAAAGATAGAAGTCGTTGATAATTAAAAACTTTTCTTCATTAGTGAACAGGATAGGAGTAAGCCTTAGCCCACCGCCACCACTCCATACAAATCAAACTCCGTCGCCTCCGTCACCTTCACCATCGCAAAATCCCCCAACCGAGGCGCAAATTGCGCATCAGCGCGCACCAGCACTTCGTTGTCCACTTCCGGCGAGTCGCCTTCGGTACGCCCCACGAAGTATTCGCCTTCCTTGCGGTCAAAAAGCACTTTAAAGGTGCTGCCGACTTTTTCTAAGTTCTTTTCGTAAGAAATTTCCTGCTGGATTTCCATCAGGCGGTTGGCGCGATCGGCTTTCAGTTCGGCAGGAACGTCATCTGGCAGGTCATAAGCGCGGGTATCTTCTTCGTGGGAATATTGAAAAACGCCCAAACGGTCAAAGCGCATTTCCCGCACAAAGTCGCAGAGTTCTTCAAATTCCGCTTCCGTTTCGCCTGGAAAGCCCACCAGCATGGTCGTGCGCAGGGTCAGACCCGGCACTTTTTTCCTTGCGGTTTGCACCAAACGCCGCGTTTCCTCCTGCGTGATTTGCCGGCGCATGCGCTCCAATACGGCATTACTGGCGTGTTGCAGCGGCATATCTAAATAGTTGCAGATTTCGGATCGGGCAGCCATCGCATCAAAAATTTCTTCCGGAAACTTGCTCGGATAAGCGTAGTGCAGGCGAATCCACTCGATGCCTTCCACATCGGCAAGGGCGTGCAACAGGCGCGGCAATTCGCGGCTTTTGTACAAATCCAACCCGTAGTAGGTCAGCTCCTGTGCAATGAGCATGAGTTCTTTGACGCCTCGCCGTGCCAGGCTCTGCGCTTCGCGCACCAATTCCTCCACCGGGCGCGAGACGTGACCGCCGCGCATAAGCGGGATGGCGCAAAACGAGCAGGTGCGGTTGCAGCCTTCCGAAATTTTCAAATAGGCGTAGTGGTCAGGCGTAGTGAGCAGGCGCTCGCCGACGAGTTCGTGTTTATAATCGGCGTTCAAACGAGCCAGCAGGGATGGCATCTCAAGTGTACCGAACCAAGCATCTACTTCCGGAATTTCGAGCGTAAGCTCCTCGCGATAGCGTTGCGACAAGCAACCGGTGGCATAAAGTTTGTCAATCTCGCCCGTTTTTTTTAGTTCAGCGTATTGCAGAATGGTGTTAATTGATTCTTCTTTGGCAACATCTATAAAGCCACAGGTGTTGACGATGATGACGTTGGCGTCTTCCTGATCGCTGTCGTGGACCACTTCAAAATCGTTGCCCCGCAACTGGGTGATCAGGTTTTCCGAATCCACGATGTTCTTCGAACAACCCAGCGTAATCACATTGACTTTATCGCGCCGAAGCGTTTTTGTTTTCATATTTGTACCTTATGTGGTCGCCAACTTCAGGTGGCAAACCGGAAAAGCCCGGAGGGCTGTATTTGTTGAATCGGCAAAGATAAGGTATCTGATGTGAAGATCCCGCTGGGGCGGGACAAGTTTTGAAGATTTGAGGATTTCAAGATTTGAGCGCGGGCAGAGCCGGTAGGGTGCGACCCTCGCGGTCGCCCAAACACTCAACGAACCAACAACAAGAATGATTTGAAGATTTGAGGCGCGAGGATTTGAGCATTCCCGGGATTCAAATAAACAAATAAACAAATAAACAAAATCATCAGGCTTGAACACAACAGATCAACTCAACCGCGAAGTCCACATTCCCTTTCCGCCGCAGCGGATTGTCTCTTTGGTACCCTCTCAAACGGAGCTGCTGTACGATTTGGGTTTGCGGGAAGAAGTAGTGGGCATCACCAAATTTTGTGTGCATCCGGAGGTGTGGTTTCGCCAAAAGAAAAGGGTAGGGGGGACAAAAAAACTGAACCTGGAAGCCATTGCAGCCTTAGAACCCGATCTCATCATTGGCAACAAGGAAGAAAACGAACGTTCGCAAATAGAAGCCCTGCAAGCCCGCTATCCGGTGTGGATGAGCGATGTCCAAAATTTAGAGGATGCGGAAGAAATGATCGGGCGCATTGGCGCAATTGTGAATAAGGCCAATGAAGCAGCAGCATTGGTTTCCAAAATCTGGCAGTCATTTGAGGCGCTGAAAGTTTCGGAAAAGCGCAGGACGGCTTATTTTATCTGGCGAAAGCCGTATATGGTGGCCGCTACAGACACCTTCATCAACGATATGCTCAAGCGAGCCGGGTTTATCAATGTTTTTGGCCACCTCAGCCGATACCCGGAAGTGGACAATGCGATGCTTCGGGAAGCAAACCCGGAAGTCATCCTGTTGTCGTCAGAACCTTATCCGTTTCAACAAAAACACGTTGAAAAATTGCGCATTCAATGTCCCAATGCAGTAATTTGTCTTGTAGACGGCGAATCGTTTTCCTGGTACGGCAGCCGACTGCTCCATTCTGCTACTTATTTCCGTAATTTACACCGAGAATGTACTTTAAAATCATCATTCCATGAATAAACGTTACGCGCTGATCGGATGGATGCTTTGGACGACTGTTGCCGCAATGGCACAAGCAGTCCCCGTTTCCAACGATGACCACATCCCCGGACAAATTTTGGTGCGATTGAAACCTACTGTCGCAACTGCTGATTTTGACCGCAGTTTTAATGCCAGATATCGTTCTGCCGTTGCCCTTGTACACGAGCGCGCGCTGGGTTCCAGGTTCAACATGCATTTGTACACGTTCAATACGGATTTAGAAGACGGTCAATCCCTGCTCAATCAGGTTCGACAGCACCCGATGGTGGTTTCGGCACAGTTCAATTATGTGATCAAGCCCCGAACGGAGCCGAATGATCCTGCCTTTTCCCTGCAATGGACCGTAGAACGCATCGGCGCTCCGCAAGTATGGGATGTAACCACCGGCGGCGTTACGGCGCGAGGCGACACCATCGTGCTGGCCATCCTCGACAGCGGGTTCGATATCAACCATGAAGATTTGCGCGACAATGTCTGGATCAACCGCTCCGAAATTCCCGGCAACGGCCTTGACGACGACGGCAATAACTATATAGACGATATAACTGCCTGGAATTTCATCAACAACTCGCCTGCTCACCTTCCGGATGCCCACGGCACTTCCGTTGCAGGCATTGCCGGCGCGAGCGGCGGCAACAACATCGGCATCGCAGGCGTAAACTGGAACATCAAGCTCATGCTGCTGACCACCGGAAATGTGGCAGATGTCATCGAAGCGTACCAATACCTCCTCGTTCAGCGCGAGCGCTACAACCAGACCAATGGCGCATCGGGCGCTTTTGTTGTGGCTACCAACGCTTCGTTCGGACAAGAGAAAAAGTTTTGCAGCGAACAGACCCTCTGGGGTTCGATGTACGACCTGATGGGCGAAGTGGGGATTCTCACCGGCGCAGGAACAGCCAACAGCGCCTGGGATGTGGACGAAGTAGGGGATATGCCAACGACCTGCACCAGCAATTTTATCATCGCCACACTCAATACGACGCAGAACGACCGCCGTTTTCAGGGTTCTGCCTTTGGCAAGGTTTCAATTGACTTGGGAACGCCCGGAAACGAGTCGCATACCATTAAAGTTGGCAATGAATACGGTAGTTTTGGCGGCAATTCAGCGGCAGCGCCACACCTGAGCGGCGCCATCGCCTTGTTGTACAGCCTGCCTTGCGCCGGCTTGGCGGAAGACGCCCTGAGCCGCCCGTCTGAAACCGCCTTATTCATTCGTCAGGCATTGCTGCAAGGCGTTGATCCGGTGTCGTCATTGGCCAACGAAACGGCTACCGGCGGGCGATTGAATGTTTTTCGTGCAATGGAAATTATCCAGGAAACGTGTGGCAATACCAGTGGCCCGTTAGCGCTGACCAATGTTTTTCCCAATCCGGTTTCTTTGGAACTGACGCTGGAGTATGAAGTGCCGGATTTCGACCCGGTAGCCGTACGCGTGTTCAATGCCCTCGGACAATTGGTCTTCACAGATGTCATCGAACCGGCTCGTTTTGGGTCTAAAGAACACCGGATTGACGTAACCGGGTGGGCTACAGGGATGTACTTTTTTACCTTAAATCGTGGGAAAGACGTGATTACCAAAACTGTAGCGGTTTATTAATTGTGTGTAACTATTTACCACTTAGGACAAGTGGTAAATAGCTGCCAATTGTGTAAAAAAAAAGACCCCTGAACAAGATTCAGAGGTCTCTGGTTTGAGTCGTGTTGGTTAGTAATTGTTCTCCGCACGGAACAAGCGCTAAATCGCATTTGAAGAAGTGCGAAGGATAACCCCTAATTGTTTAATTACCGTTGAACAGGCCGCCTTCTTTCTGAGGTACGCCAGCCGGTTGTTCCGGTTTAGCCTTCACGTCACCTTTGATCGTGAGGCGAATTTCTTCCTCATTGATGTTCGTCGTCAGGGTTACCACCTTGGTAAAAGGACCAACGCGGTTTGTGTCGTAGCGAACCTTGATTTCGCTGGTTGCGCCAGGTAGAATCGGTTCTTTCGGATAGGTTGGAACGGTACATCCGCAGCTACCTTTTGCATTTTTGATCACGAGTGGCTCGGAGCCTGTGTTTTTGAATTTGAACAACCGATATGGATCAGCGCCTTGTTCGATGCTACCATAATCTACGGTTTCAACCTCGAACTTGATTTTAGCGCCGCTGGTCTGCTTGGGTGCAAGCTTAACCGGTGTTACTTCCTGTGCAACCGCAAAAGTGCAAACAGCTGCTACGAGTGCTAATACGGACAAAATTTTTTTCATCACAACTAATGTTTTTTAGTTTAGGAAACGCTCACAAAGCTAAGCCAATTTCATAGCCCAAAAAAGAGACGTCCGTTGAAATCGAGTTAATGATGTGTTAATGGCGCTATTCCTTATCTTTGTTCGTTTTAATAAGAACTCTTATACCATTTTCTGGTTTGTAACTAAGGCATGAATTTTTTGCTTCAACATCTCGAATTACACATTAACGAAACTTCTTTGCTTCAGGGAGAACGCCTGTTGGAAGGGAAGCGAATCACCTATTGTGCTGAGCAGGAAAAAAACCTATGGGTTGCCACTGTTGAAGCCGGGCGTTCCTATGAAATAGAGGTAAAAACCAGCCCATCCAGGGTTACTGCCGCCACTTGCGAATGCGAACGGTTTTTGGAGACGGAAATGTGTGGCCATATTGCTGCGGTTTTGCTCCAGGTGCGCAACCTTCAACAGGCCCGCAAAGAAACTGCCCGCCAAAATGCTCCCCCAAGGCGCATGAAACTAAACGCCGAAATGATCCTGGGCGTGGCACCAACAGAAGATTTACTGGTTTTTTTAAGGGAATACGCCCGGCAGGATCGCGCATTTGCTTTAGCCCTCAAAGCTCGGTTTGCCGGGATGGTCACCGGTATCGGCAGCCAGGAAAAATATGTCCAGATCATCGAAAGTGCCATCAGCATGGCGCGCAAGCCGGATCGCACCCTGAACAAAAAAGGGAGCAATCAACTCCACGGCGCTGTCCAGGAATTACTGGCGCAGGCAGAAGATCATTGCGCCCGCGAGTTGTATGCAGAAGCGCTGAGTATTGCACAGGCCATCGTCGAAAAGATACCGCCGGTGATGAACAAAGCACAAGGGTATGAAGCCGCTTTGCGAAAAATGGTGGAAAAAGCACTGAATTTAATCCACCATTTGACTGAAAAAGCCCTGCCTCCCGCCCTTCGGGAAGCGCTTTGGCACTATTGCATCGAAGAATTCGGTCGGGTGACCCACCGAATGCACCAGTTTGACGATCGCTTTTTTAAAATTATGATGGTGCTGAGTGTTGGTATGCGACAGCAAAAGCAGTTGCTCGATTGGATGGAAGAACACTTAGAACGGTACGCGCAAGAGCAACGCGACCCTTCTAAAATGGTCATCCTGCAATTGCAGTGGGCTGAAAAAGTGGCCGGTAAAAAGGCTTTTTTTGATATGGCCAGCCGGTATGCCTATTTACCGCCCGTCTTGCAGTTTGTGGTCGAGCGAAGCTTGGAATTAGACCAGCCTGCACGCGCCCGAAAAGTAATCCTAAACCTCCTCAAAACCAATAAAAGCCAGGAGAATACCGGAGAAATAGACGAAATGCTGCTCCGCATTGCGCTGCACGAGAAAGATGGCCCGACTATTTTTCAATACGCAAGGAAACGTTTCGTCGCCACGTTACAGGATACGTACTGGCAATTGTTGCGTACCCATACGCCGGAAGACCGCATAGCGGTTTTTGAACAAATCGTCGAAAGCTTGCGCAAACTGCCAGGTTCGCCCCAGAAATGGCAGGCCATTGCAGGGATTTATGCTTCGGAAGAGCGCTATGAAGATCTGATTGATTATTTGAGGCGCGCCAATTCCATTGAACTACTGGCGCAATTCGACCATTTGTTGCTGCCCCGTTATGAGGAAGAAGTGGGGCAGTTGTACCGCATTCTGTTGTTGCAATACCTCAAAAATCACATCGGCTATCGCCCTTCCAAGCGCATCCGCGAATTGCTCGATCACTTAGTCGCGGTGGGCGCACCCGAATTGGCGGCTTCCCTGATCACTTTGTTCAAAGCGTCTTACCCCGAACGGCAGTCTTTGATGGAGGAGCTAAAACTATACGGGCGATGAAAGTAGAATTTTGGTTTATTGGCAAAACCAACGAAAGTTACTTAGAAGCAGGCATGGGTATTTATGAAAAGCGTTTGCGGCGATACCTGCCGTTTCAGATGCAGTGCTTGCCCGACGTTCGCCAGGCGGGCAATCTCGCTCCCGAACAGCTCAAAACGAAAGAAGGCGAAGCCATCCTTTCCAAAACCAAGCCGGAAGACCTGCTGGTGTTGCTGGACGAAAAAGGTCAAAGCTTTACTTCAGAGGGCTTTGCCCGCTACGTGGAACAACAGTTGTCGGGAAGCAAACACCGGCTCATTTTTCTGGTAGGCGGAGCTTATGGCTTTTCCGGGGAAGTATACCAACGGGCAGATGCAAAACTTGCCTTGTCGGCAATGACTTTTTCACATCAAATGGTTCGGCTGTTTTTTTTAGAGCAATTATACCGGGCAATGACGATCTTGCGCGGCGAACCGTATCACAATAACTAACCCAATGATCTCTCTTACGCTTGTTCTGGTCATCATGACCGCCCTGATATCTTACCAGGCTTTCAGCCGGGATCGCATGCTGAATGAACTGGCTTTTCATCCGGCGTCTATCCGCGAATTTGGTCAATGGTACCGGTTTATCACCAATGGCTTTATTCACGCCGACTGGGGTCACCTGATCATTAACATGGTGGTGTTGTTCCAGTTTGGTGAATTCGTGGAACGCTTTTTTATAAACGAGGTCTTCGCTTCGGAAGTGACCGGACGTATTGCTTTTCTGGTCTTCTACCTCAGTGCTGTGGTAGCAGCTTGTATCCCTTCTTACCTCCGCCACCGCAACAACCACGCCTATGCGGCGCTGGGTGCTTCCGGTGCGACCTCCGCGCTGGTGTTTGCCTACGTGGTCATCAATCCCTGGCAGATGTTTGTTTTTCCGCCTTTGCCAGCCGTGTTGTTTGGCGTTTTCTACCTGTTTTATTCCTCTTATATGGATCGCCGGGGCACCGACAATATCGGTCATAACCAGCACTTTTGGGGCGCAGTTTACGGAGCCGCTTTTATCGTCATTTCTCTGGCCGTCGTTCGCCCGGAATTGTTCCAACTGCTGCTCATTCGCTATCAGCAAGTTCCTTTTTTAAACTAAAAACATGTTCTTCATTCTCTCCAAGTTGCTGTACTTTATGCTAAAACCTTCCGTATGGATTGGCGGGTTTTTGCTTTACGCAGCCTTCGGAAAGGGGCCACGCTGGCGCAAACGCGCGCTGTACTTAGCCTTGGCGAGCTATTGGCTTTTCAGCAACATCTTTTTGGCCAATCAGGTAATGCGTCTGTGGGAACCGGAATCGCTTACCGCAAATGAAATCGAGACACCTTACGAGATCGGCATTTTGCTGGGCGGGTACTCCAATGTTTTTACCTTGCCTGATCACGATCGCCACAATTTCAGCGACCGGGGCAATCGCTTTTTTCAGGCTTATGAACTTTACCAAACCGGTAAGGTAAAAAAATTGCTCCTAAGTGGAGGATCCGGCAACCTGCTCCAAAATGTGCCGGGAGAAGCCGGACAAATGAAGGCTTATCTGATGCGGATTGGCGTTCCGGAATCGGATATTATCGTGGAGAACAGCTCGCGAAATACCTGGGAAAATGCGCTTTTCAGCAAGGAAATCCTTGGCCGCAACCACCCCGGAGCGCGTTGCCTGCTCCTCACTTCTGCCTGGCACATGCGCCGGTCGAAAGCCTGTTTTGACAAAGCCGGTCAGCCCACCACTCCTTATTGCGTAGATTATCTCAGCGAACGCACCCGGTATAATCCTGAAATTCTAATTTTGCCACATAGATTTGGGTTATATTATTGGGAATTAATGATTAAAGAAATGGTTGGATGTTTAATGTATCGGCTGCAAGGGTACAATTAAAGGTTTTAACTTTTTTGTTCTCTATTTTCCTAACAGGATTATTTCATAATGCTTATATTTGCATCGGTAGGAAAAACTTACCCTCCGCTATTGATATTAAAGGTTTGCCTTTGAAAACTTGGGCAAGCTAAAAGCTCCGTCTTATTCCGCAGAAAAGGCTTTTGCACCTTCTTAACCTCTGCTACTCGTCCAGTTAAAACTACTATGAGGTAAAACACGCACGCTGCTTTAAAGAGCGCCACAATTCGTATTCCATGAACACATATCGCCCTGAAAGTCAACAGCTTTCAGGAATGGCAATTTGCTATTTACTTATTTCAAAACCAATTTGCGATGTGTCGTGTGCATCTTGAAAAACTATTTTTGCTGTCATTGACTATGCTCTTGTCAATTGCAGTGCGGGGGCAAATAACCAACTGTCCCGGCGCGCAGGTGATCTGTAGCGACAGTGTCATCCAGTTTACGCCGCTTGGAACAGGGTTCAACGATTTTTTTAATCCGAACAACGATCCGGGGTGTCTGGTCACCGAAGAAAATGAAAGCGCGTGGTATTATTTTGCTTTCAATGAATTGATGCCGCCCAACAGTGTCATTGAATTTACCATTGATCCGAACGGTGGGATTAATGAAGATTACGATTTTGCAATTTATGGCCCTTACTTAGGTTGCGATAGCCTTGGATCGCCCATTCGGTGCTCTTTTGCCAATATTCTCTGCACCTTTTGCCCGCAAACAGGTCTGGGCATGGGAGCAACAGACGCTTCCGAAGGCGCCATGAATGAAGATGGTTTCGTGCTGCCTATTGTCGTGCAGCCCGGAGAAGGCTTTTACCTGCTGTTGGATAACTGGTATGGAAGTTCCACCGGGTTTCAATTGACCTGGGGGGGATCCGCCGCGCCTTTCCTCAACTGCCTTGCCGATCCGGATTGCAGCGCCATCCGCATTGAAGCAGGCGATGACCTTTCTTTTTGCGATGTGCCCGCAACGCCAACGACTTTACAAGGTTCAGCCAGCAGACAAAGCGCAGCCGCTATCTACGCCTGGTCGGCACCCAATGGGGAAACTGCATTTCTGAGCGACACCACTTCCTTGCAACCGACCCTGACCTTACCGCCTGGTTTTATGGGCAGTATACCTTACACCCTGACCATAACCGACGGCGCCTGTACCAAATCAAGCCGCCTGAATGTGCAGGTGGGCAATTTGTTTCAGGTGGAGATTACCGGGACTACCCAAATTTGTCAGGGCGATACCACCTTACTCTCTGTGGCTGGAACCTGGACTTCGCTGACCTGGTCGAACAACGCCCTTACACCAAACATCACCGTTTTTGACGAAGGCGTTTATTCCGTTGAAGCCACGGACGGATCCGGATGCACCGGCACGGATAGTATAATCGTCGCTTTCTATCAGGTCAACGCCGCCATCTCCGGAGGCGACAATCTTTGTGCCGGCGATACCCTGACCCTGCAAGCGCCAGCAGGCATGGATGTATTCACCTGGTCAGATATGTCTTCCGATTCAACCCTTGTTGTAACGGCTTCCGGGACCTACGGACTTACGGTAACGGATGCGAATGGCTGTACCGGCCAATCTTCGGTAACGGTTGTGGATCGCCCATTACCGGTACCTGCTATTGGAGGACCCACAGGCGTTTGCTCAGGAACCACGGCCACGCTCTCCCTGTCGGAAAGCTATGTGGTATACCTTTGGTCGGATATGAGTGCTGCTGACACCCTTTTTATTAATGCATCAGGCGCTTTTGCAGTGACGGTCACCGATACTTTTGGATGCCAGGGTGCTGCAACCATCCATGTTGCTGCCTTCCCCGATGCTACCGTCGCCATCAGCGGCAATGCTGGTTTTTGTGAAAACGAAACGACCCTGCTGACTGCAACACCCGGTTTCCAAACCTACTCGTGGTCCGATGGTTCCACCGGGCAAACACTTCTTGTTGACGCTGCCGGCGACCAGGGGGTAACCATAACTGACAACAACGGCTGTATAGCGGCTACAAGTTTATCCACAACCATTTTCCCTTTACCAGTTTTAAGCCTCAACGCAGAGGCCAATTTTTGTGCGGGTAGCGCTGTCGCCCTCAACGCTGGCGCTGGCTTCAGCGACTACCAGTGGTTACCGGGTGGTCAGGCTACCCAAATCATTTCCGTCAGCGCAGCAGGAACGTACCAGTTGAATGTAACCGATGCCAACGGCTGTATGGCTTCTGCCTCGGTTGAGGTACTGGAAAACCCGCTGCCAGCGCCCCAGATCAGTGGCGCTGCCGGTTTTTGTGCGGGCAATAATACGACCCTGAGCGCGCCGGGAGGCTGGTCGAACTACACCTGGACCGGCGGTGCTTCCAATACAGACTTGGTCATATCCAATCCAGGCGTTTATGGCCTGACGGTGACCGACGCCTTGGGCTGCAATGGCAGCGCTCAGATTACCGTTGATGCCTGGGATAACCCGACGCCGGTCATCAACGCGCCCACTTCTGTTTGTCCGGGAGGTAACGCCTTGTTGGATGCCGGCGGGACTTACGCCACTTATTCCTGGACAGGAGGCAGCGCCAATCCTACGCTTTCCGTCAACGCAGGTGGAACGTATGGCCTGACGGTTACGGATGCAAATGGCTGCACCGGAACTACGCAAACTTCGCTGACGGAATTTCTGGTGACGACGCCCAATATTCCGGCGCTGTTCAATGTGTGCGAAGGGGAAACACAATTGGTAGACCCGGGAAATACCTATACGAGTTACACCTGGAGTGATTTTAGCGACTTGCCCACCCTGACGGTGAGCGCTGCCGGCACCTATGGCCTGACGGTAACAGATGCGAATGGTTGCCAGTCAAGTGCAGCTTTTGATGTTGCTACTATTCCACTCCCAAACGTCATTTTGCCGGCACAAGCTGGATTTTGTGAGAATAGCAGCCTTACTTTAGATGCAGGCCCGGGGTTTGTTGCCTATCAATGGACGGGGGGATTTATGACGCCTTCCATCACGGTTTCTACGCCGGGAACCTACACCGTCGTGGTTACCGATGTCAATAATTGCAGCACACAAGCTTCGACCATTGTGGTAGAATCGCCAGCGCCGGTGCCGGTTATTGTTGGGGCTTCGTCGTTTTGTCCCGGCGACAGCACCCAATTGCAGGTGAACGGCAGCTTTGCCAGTTACCTCTGGTCAACGGACGCCCAAACGGCTGCCATATTTGCCAGCCAAACCGGAAATTATTCCGTAACCGTTCAGGATGTCAATGGCTGCACCGGAAGCACATCGGTTGGGGTGAGCCAGTTGCTCCAGACTTCAATGGCGATTACCGGGAATTCCAATTTCTGCGAAGGGGAGACGACCACGCTGAGCGCAACGCCGGGTTTATCCAATTACAGTTGGATCGGAGGCGCACAATCTCCCTCGATTACGGTCAATACCAGCGGTTTTTATGAGGTAACAGCCCTCGATTTGAACGGCTGCCCAACCTCCGCCAACATCAATGTCACTGCGGTTGCACTGCCGGTGGCCAATGCCGCAGCGGCAGGAGATATCACTTGCAATTCAGCGCAGGTTGCCTTAGCCGGCAGCGGCAACGGGAACAACCTGACGTATGAATGGCAAGGCCCGGGCATTGGCAACAGCAACCAGAATTTGCAGAACCCGATCGTTAATATGCCTGGTTTATACACATTGGTTATTACCGAACAACCTTTGGGATGTAGGTCGAATACTGCCTCGGTAACCGTCGCCGACCTGCGTTTTACCCCCGTGGTTACGGTTTCGGTAGCAGACACTTTGGATTGTAATACCGGGATGGTTGCTGCAATTGGGCAAGCTAACGGGAGCAACGCTTTTGAATACAGCTGGTACGACATAGCAGGCATAGAACTCAACGATGAAGTGTCAGCAACGCTGATGGCTACAATAGCCGGCACCTATCGTTTCCGGGCAACCGATCCCCTCACCGGATGCTTTGCAGAAGCTACTGCGACTGTGCGCAGCGACTTTGTTTACCCGGTTGTTAACGCCGGTGCCAATGGCCAGTTGAACTGCAATAGCTCAACGCTGATGCTCAGCGGGACTACAAACAATGGCAACAATAACTACAGTTACAATTGGCTGGCAATACAAGGCAATATCCAGTCTGGTGCCACGACTTTGACGCCTTCTGTCAACCAGGCGGGCATTTATGTACTGATGGTGGAAAACAACCGAAATGGTTGTGTGAGTTCGGACACCGTTGCCGTTTCCCTGAATACGCAACTGCCCACGGCAAATGCAGGCGCAGATCAAACACTGGGTTGCGGTACGGATGAAGCACTACTCGACGGCACGGGTTCCACGGTGTCGGCAACGCATCGCTACACTTGGGAAGATGCAGCCGGGAACGTCGTTGCCGAAGGAATTTCGGTTGTGATAGCCGAACCCGGAGTGTATACTTTAGTGGTTACAAACACTGAAAACGGCTGCTCCAGCGACGATGAAGTAGTCGTCGGGCTAAATGAAGATCGCCCGCAAATTACGGAGCTTATGGTAACGGATCCGAAGTGCTTCCGCGACCGCAACGGCACCATCGAAATTCTTTCCATTTCGGGAGGAATTGCGCCCTATTCCTATCAAATCAATGATGAAGCGCCGATTGCGTTCGGCAATTTTTCAAACCTGGCGTCCGGCGAATACCGGATCAGCATACAAGATGCGCAGGGATGTGCACTGGATACGTTAATTTTCCTGGATTCAGGTACCGATTTACGAGTGGAATTGGGGCGCGATCTAAATATTTTGCTTGGCGAAACGATAGATTTGGAAGCGTTGTTGAACATTCCTCCTGACGAACTAAGCGACATCCGGTGGGTGACTTCCGAAGGGGATACCTGCCCGGGTTGCATTGAATGGCAGGTTTCACCTTTTTATACCACCACGTATTCCGTTTATGTGCGGGATGAAAACGGCTGTCTTGCAGAAGATGTCGTAACGGTTTTTGTGGATAAAACGCGCCGGGTTTTCATTCCCAATGCGTTTTCACCCAACAATGACGGCTTTAACGACCTCTTTATGATTTTTGCAGACAGGGATGTGGCGAAGATCAATGACTTTAAAATCCTGGATCGCTGGGGGGAATTGGTGTACCAGGAGGAAAATTTCCAACCTAATGACCCACAGTATGGTTGGAATGGGATGTTCAGGGGGCAGCTATTCAGTCCACAGGTTTTTGTTTACCTTGCTGAAATAGAATTCGTTGATGGTGAGGTGGTTATTTACAAAGGTAGCGTGCATTTGGTCAGGTAATGAAGAAATCTTATCTTCGCTGCCGTTACTAAAAAATAAAACCACCATAATGCAACACCTTCAGGAATATATCCAATCCAACAAGGAACGGTATTTAAATGAATTATTTACCTGGCTGCGCATTCCGTCCATCAGTGCCGATCCAAAGCACAAAGGCGATGTAGCCCGTGCGGCAGAGTTTTGTGCAGATCGCCTTCGGGAAGCGGGTGCCGAAAACGTGACGATTTATCCGACGCCGGGCCACGCCATCGTCTACGGAGACAAACTCATCAACCCGGATTTGCCAACGGTGCTTGTTTACGGCCACTACGATGTTCAGCCACCAGACCCGCTTGATCTTTGGGAATCCGGTCCGTTTGAACCAGTGGTCAAAAAAACAGAAACCCACCCGCAGGGCGCTATTTTTGCCCGGGGTTCCAGCGACGACAAAGGCCAGGTTTACATGCACATCAAAGCTTTCGAGGCCATGATGAAGCACGATGCCCTGCCCTGCAATGTCAAATTCATCATCGAAGGGGAAGAAGAAATTGGTTCGCCCAACTTCCGGCCTTTTGTTGAGGCGCATAAAGAACTTTTGGATTGCAATGTAGTCTTGTGTTCCGATACCTCCATCGTTGCCAACGACGTGCCTTCGCTGACGACCGGCGTCCGTGGATTGGCCTACCTGGAAGTGGAAGTGACCGGCCCAAGCCGCGATTTGCATTCCGGCGTTTACGGCGGCGGAGTTGCCAACCCGGCAAATGTCCTTTGCGAATTGATCGCGTCCCTGTTAGACGAACACCGTCGGGTGACGATCCCAGGTTTTTACGACGATGTGCAAGTGGTTGGCCCCGAAGAGCGCAGCGAAATGTCGCGCATTCCATTCAACCAGGCGACTTACAACAAAAACCTCGGCATTGGCCAGGAGCTTGGCGAGGAAGGGTACTCAACGCTCGAACGCACCAGCATCCGGCCTACCTTGGATGTGAACGGAATCTGGGGTGGCTACACCGGGGAAGGTACGAAAACGGTACTGCCCGCCAAAGCGACGGCTAAAATTTCGATGCGCCTTGTCCCGAACCAGCGGCATGAGAAAATATACGATTTGGTGGAAGACCACTTCAACAAGATCGCACCGCCTTATGTGAGCGTAAAAGTAACGCGCATGCACGGGGGAGAACCCGGCGTGACGCCCATTGACACGCCCGAATACCGCGCGGCGCACTTAGCAATGGAAAAAACGTTTGGCAAATCGCCGATTCCCAAGCGCGAAGGCGGCTATATTCCGATTGTTTCCCTGTTTCGCGACGTGTTGAGCGTGGATAGCATTCTGATCGGCTTTGGCTTGGATTCAGATGCGTTGCACTCGCCGAATGAGCATTTCGGGCTGTTTAATTATTACAAAGGCATTGAAACCATTCCTTATTTCTACCACTACTACGTGGATTTGAAAAAAGGCTGATTTACTACACATCATCTATCCTTTAAAGAATGAAACAACTTCCTTTAATTTTGAGTATTGTGGCACTGCTCGCAACTGTGGGGCTTGCCGTGAAAGTTTTCCAGTCGCCGGGGGCACCAGCAACCGCCGATACTCCGGCAGTCGAGCTGGAAAAACCCTTAAAAATCGCGTACGTCAACGCAGATACCTTGCTTGAAAAGTACGAGTTTTTCAAAAAGCAACGCGAAATTTTCCAAAAAAAGGAAAAAGACGCGGATGCTTCGCTGAAAGCCAAAGGGCGTGCCCTTGAAAAGGACTTCATGGCTACCCAGGAAAAAGCACAAAAAGGTCTGCTGGCACCCAGCGCGATGCAACAGGAAGAGCAACGCCTGATGGCGGCGCAGCAAAAATTAGTGGCCGAACAGGAGCGGGTCACCAAAACGCTGCTGGAAGAAGATAAAAAAATACGGGACGAGTTGCAAAAAGCAATCCTCGACCGGCTCGGCGAAATCAAAAAAGAAGAAGGATTCGACTTCATCTTCAGCTACACCGCCGGCGGACAATTGCTTGCCGCAAATGACAGCCTTGACATCACTCAGCGCGTGCTGGAGATTTTGAACGCGAAAAAGGAAGAATAGGAAGGAAGTGGGCAAGGGGCAAATTTGCCTACTTGCCCCTTGCCAATTTGCCAATTTGCTCCTCCCTGATCTCCAACTGCACAAAAAGCGTGGCGACCACAGCCGAAAGAATCAGGTAACTTACCACGATATACACATACCAGGCACCGAAATAATTGCCTGCGCCAAACCAGTCGCCGCCCGATTGATACACAAAGTAGAGGCCAGCCGCCGATTTCAGCATTTCAAAATACATGGCATACGCGTGGCGGTCCATCAATTCCGTATAGGCAAACACCGAGAGAAAAATGAACGCGCCGTAGTAAAAAATATCCGGCGTGCCGATGCCGGCCAAGTTGGCGAAAAAGTAGACCAGCAGGAAATAGTTGAACGCCAATTGCAACCACGACCAGACGAGAAACAACCGGGACGCCTTGGTGTCGTATTTTTCAAAATTGTACGGATCAAGGATGCTGTTTACGGGGTATTTGTCTTTCACATCTTCCGGTCGCCACC
The DNA here is from genome assembly GCA_038323375.1 of Chitinophagales bacterium. Classification (GTDB taxonomy): domain Bacteria; phylum Bacteroidota; class Bacteroidia; order Chitinophagales; family Saprospiraceae; genus JABWAJ01. Next base: position 48,517 of record JBBQGV010000006.1, on the reverse strand, counting down.
CCGTTGGCATAAACCAGATGCGCACTTTATCCCACCAATTTCGCGTGTGCCAGGCATCCTGCATCAGGAGCCAGAGGTGCAAAAAATTGATTTTGATCGGATTCCAGGTGCGCACGGGGCGGGTGACGCCGTAAACGGGCGGAATCTTCGACAATTCTTCCTGAAATGTGCTGAACAGCTTGTCCCAGATGATGAAAATCTGGCCATGGTTTTTATCCATATATTCCGGGTTAATGGCGTGGTGTACCCGGTGGTGGGATGGGGTAACAATGACGTATTCCAACCAGCCCAATTTCCCGATCAGGCGGGTATGGTACCAGTATTGCAGGAAAAGGTGCAGCGGGCCGATGATGGCAATGACTTGAGCCGGCACCCCTAATAATGCTGCGGGGATCAACAGGATCGTGAAATAATTGACAAACGCTGAAATGGATTGCCGCAGGGCACAGGACAGGTTGAATTCTTCGCTGCTGTGGTGAATGACGTGGCGATTCCACAAAAAATTGATCTGATGGTGCCAGCGATGCGTCCAGTATCCCTGAAAATCAACGGCAATGAATCCGATGACATAAACCGCCCAGGTCGCTTCAATCTGCGTGAGGGCGATTTTGTCCACCAACCAGCCATAAGTGATGATGCTGATGGTCATGCCCAATACATCTTTTACTACGTTAGTGACGCCGGCACTGAAACTGGAAATGCTGTCAAGCCCCCGGATGACCTTTTTGCCTAAGTACCACTCGAAACCCTGTTCGATGAAATACAACAGGAAAAAAATGGGGACGATGATGTTGAGGATTGTGCCGTATGCTGCCATGTTGGGTCGGTTGTTTTGTTTAGAGCTTGTTCGGGAATTCCTCAATTGGCTGTGGGTGGCAAATTTTATTTTATACTTCGTTGGATTTTTTCGCCCTAGCTGCTGGCTATGTCTGCAAAATCCGCCTCGTCTAAAACAAAATTTCCTCACCCTCGCTCAAATCGAAGATTCGATGTAGTCAATCAGGAAATCCCGAACAAGCTCTGATCACAAATTTAGTTCTTTTGCTAATTTTGCCGCATGAAAACTCGATTTTTACCCGCAGAATGGGCGCCCCAAAGCGCCGTGCAACTAACTTTCCCCCATCAGGACACCGATTGGGCAGCCGTATTGGATCAGGTCATGCCTTGTTTCCTCGAAATTGCAACCACGATAGCCCGTTTTCAAAAAGTCCTCCTCGTTTGTCACAACCCAATGGAAGTTCGGGAGCTGATTCGTGGAAACAAAAGCCTCTCCAATGTCAAACTTGTTCAGGCACCAAGCAACGATACCTGGGCGCGCGACCACGGGGGCATTACCATTTTTGAAAATGGAAAACCCGTAGTGCTCGATTTTGTGTTCAATGGATGGGGACTCAAATTCCCGGCCAACCAGGATAACCTCATCACGCGCTATGTGCAGGAACACTACGCGGTTTTTGATGCTGAAATTCGCCATGGCGGCTTAGTGCTGGAAGGCGGCGGTATTGAAAGCGACGGACAGGGCACGTTGCTCACCACCGCCGAATGCCTGCTTTCGCCAAACCGGAATCCACATTTGAGCAAACGGGAAATTGAGGCAAAGCTGAAGGAGATTTTTGGATTGGATCGCGTGTTGTGGCTGCACCACGGTTACTTAGCCGGGGACGATACGGATTCGCATATTGACACCCTGGCGCGGTTTTGCGACCTGGAAACGATTGCTTATGTGCAATGCACCGACGCGGAAGACGAGCATTACGAAGCGCTTGGGCGAATGGAAGCAGAACTAAAAACCTTTCGCACTGCTGCGGGCAACCCCTATCGCTTAGTTCCGCTGCTCATGCCAGATGCGTGTTATGATGAGGAAGGAACGCGCCTGCCCGCTACTTATGCCAATTTCCTGATTATCAATGGCGCGGTGCTGGTTCCGACCTACGGCGTTCGACAGGATGAAGAAGCATTGGCCATCCTCAACGGCTGTTTCCCCGGAAGGGAAATCATCGGCATTGATTGCAGGGCGCTGATTTTACAGCATGGTTCTCTGCATTGTGTGACCATGCAATATCCGGAAGGGGTTTTATTCAATTGAATTTAAAAAAATGAGCATACTCAAAACAGGTATCGTACAACAATCCTGCACCGAAGATCGGGATGAAAATATTCGGAAAAGCTTCGCCGGCATCCGGGCTTGTGCTGCACAAGGCGCGCAATTGGTGGTGTTGCAGGAGTTGCACACCGGGGTATATTTTTGCCAGGTTGAAGAGACAACGCGCTTTGACCAGGCAGAAACCATCCCGGGACCTTCAACGGCAATTTTTGGCGCTATTGCGAAAGAATTAGGCATCGTGCTGGTTACGTCCCTGTTTGAAAAACGCGCACCGGGCATTTGCCACAATACGGCAGTTGTTTTTGAAAAAGATGGCAGCATCGCCGGGAAATACCGAAAAATGCATATTCCGGATGATCCGGCTTACTACGAAAAATTTTATTTTACGCCCGGCGATCTGGGTTTTCAACCCATTTCAACTTCCGTGGGGAAATTAGGCGTCCTCGTTTGTTGGGATCAGTGGTACCCCGAAGCCGCGCGGCTCATGGCGTTGGCAGGTGCGGATTTGCTCATTTACCCGACGGCTATTGGCTGGGAATCTTCTGATGCGCCCGAAGAAAAAGACCGGCAGTTTGGCGCCTGGCAAACCATCCAGCGGGCCCATGCAGTCGCCAATGGTCTACCGGTGGTAGCGGTAAATCGCACGGGCTTCGAGCCGGATTGGTCAGGTGTGACGGGCGGTATCCAGTTTTGGGGACAAAGTTTTGTGGCTGGCCCCCAGGGAGAACTACTCTTTCAGGCACCGGCAGCGGAAGAAATTGCGGTGGTTATTGATATAGACAAACAGCGGACCGAAACAGTGCGCCGCATCTGGCCGTTTTTCCGCGACCGGAGGATTGATGCGTATGAAGGGCTTTTAAAAAGATATTTGGATTAAGACGCAAGCAGCTCCCGTCTTTTAAGCTCGTTATTCACCAATTGATATTCGCGGCTCATATCGCCGGTGATGGAAGAATTTTCTTCCGCACGACGAATGAGGTAAGGGACGACTTCACGTACCTGCCCATAAATCACATATTTGGCGGCATTGTAGCCCGCATTGGCTAAATTAAACGTCAGGTTGTCGCTCATGCCATACAACTGGCAAAACCGCAAATGCGGGTGGTTGCGTGGAATGCCTTTTTCATCAATCAGTTTTACCTGAAGCGCGGTGCTGGCCAAATTATGCGAAGCATTGCAGGATACGATGTCCTCGTAGTGGTCTACGCAAAAACGGATACCGGTATTGAACGCATCGTCTGTTGCTTCTTTGCTGGTGTGAATGGGGGAAGGATACCCCATTTTTTCTGCCCTTTCCCGCTCTTTTTCCAGGTAGGCCCCCCGCACCAATTTTGCGCCAAGCAAATAGCCTTCGCGGCCAGCTTCGGCATAAGAATCTATGAGGTTTTGCAAACGATCGGTTCGATACATTTGGAAGGTGTTGAATACCACTACTTTCCCCCGGTTGTAGCGCCGCATCATCAAATTGGCTAAATGGTCAATCGCGTTTTGAATCCAGCTTTCTTCGGCGTCAATAAAAACGCCGACGCCTTTTTGGCTCGCAGCGTGGCAGATGGCGTCTAATCGTTTGAGCACGGTGCGGTATTCGGCGCGCATTTCCCGGGTCAGGGTGTCGTCGCGTTGAATGGCTTCCAGCAATTCAAAACGAGCTAAGCCGGTAATTTTGGTGCTGATTACGGGAATGTGCTCCTGCTGGGATGCAAATTCTATGGCGCGGATATTTTCCGCCATAGTTTTGTTGAAATCCGCTTCTGTTTCTTTGGCTTCTGCGCCGTAGTCGAGAATAGACTGAACGTTTTGTTCCGCTAATTTATTGATGTTTTTAAGCGATTCCAGCAGGGTAGTACCGCCGCAGAATTGCTCGAATATGGTGCTTTTTACAACCGATTCCACAAACGGGAGGTGTAGTTTGATGGCCGCAATGCCCACTTTGGAGCCGATGCCCACCAGCCAGTGGTTATTCATCAATCCAAATAGCCAGGCTGCTTTTTTGAGTTCTTTATCCGTTTTCCAGCGAAAAGCGATTTGCGTATTGTTGAAATCAACCGGGGCACCAAGTATTGTTTTTGCCATTTTTTCAAGTTTTGAGAAGTTTTTGGGAACGGGCTGATTGCTTTCTTTCATGGTGTAGATTGGTTTTATTTGTTCCAGATTGCCCAGGCTTTTTCGGCCTGCGTATGCAACATCTCCATTCCGTTCTGTGTTCGAGCCCCCTGAAGCCTTCCTTTTTTCAGAAAGGAGGTTTCTTCAGGATTGTAGACCAAATCGAAAAGCAAATGTCGCTGACTTATTGCTTCATAAGGAATTTTTGGACAAGTTTCTGTATTTGGGCTCATGCCTAAAGGCGTTGTGTTGACAATCAACTGGTGCGCAAAGACGATTTCTTTTGTCAATTGATCGTAGTGAAAATCGCCTTCCTGGTTTCGGGACACCAACCGGAATGGAATTTGCATTTTGGAAAGCACAAATTGCACGGCTTTGGAAGCGCCCCCCGTTCCCAGCACCAGTGCCGCTTCCGGGCGTTCTGTGCCCAACGCATTCCGGAGCGATTGCTCGAAACCGGCGATATCCGTGTTGTGGCCGGTCAATTTGCCATTCGAAATATCAATGACATTTACTGCGCCTATTTTGGCAATGCCTTCTCCAAATCCGTCTAAAAACGGCAAAACGGCTTGTTTGTAGGGAATGGTCACGTTTAACCCCCGAAGTGTAGGATTATTTGTCAGGATTTCGGGCAACATCCCGATTTCCGCAATGGGGAATAATTCATAACGGCAATGCAGCAGCCCCTCTTTTTCAAATTTCTCTGAAAAATACCGCTTCGAGAAAGAATGCGTCAGCGGATAGCCGATTATGCCGTATAACTGTTCCCTCATCAATCTGTGTTTATTTGTTTATAGGAATCCTCAAATCTTCAAATCATTTTGAGTGTTTGGGCGACCGCGAGGGTCGCACCCTAGCGACTCTGCCGCGCTCAAATCAATCATGCGGTCTCCCCTTCGTATTCCCTTTCTGATATTGCGATTCCAGGGATTCCAATGCTTTCAATTCTTCTACAGACAAGGTTTTACCCAATAGTTTTATAAGATCCGGTTGCCCCGCATCCACCCAGGCCGTATACCAGGCGCTTCCGATGGACAGAATCGCGCCTCGCATGCGACTTTCCACCATGCCGGACATGCGGCGGTGGTAAGCTTCCGAATATTCCCTGCATTGGGTACGGATGGTGATGCCGTTGCGTTCTTCAAAGCAATATTGGCGGTCGGAAGGAAATTGAAGGCTTAATTCCCGTTCGGTCTGCAGCACGCTGTCCACCAGCAAATGACTGTCCAATACGATTTTCCAATAATACTCAGAAGGATTGGCAATGTATTCTGCGGCACCAACGAAGAAATCGTACGTTTCATCGGCAAACAGTTCGGGCAGGCGGCTTTCCCAAAATGCGTGAATCCCCGTCTGGTTGGAAAGTTGGCCATTGTAATTTTTGGTAGTATGCAAAGGCACGTAAGCGTCGCCAATGTAATGACCCATTTCCGCCGAAGTACGCAGGATTTTATCCACATTTCCGGATAAAAAAGCATACTTCAGGTTGTTCTGCATTTTTACCAAATGGTAAGGCAAGATCCCGTGTTCCGAAAAGTGGTCAACGGCATAAGCGCTGGCGCAGTTAACATTTGGTGGCCTGGCATCGCCAAAAAGCGCCAGCAAGGTATCGCAAGGCAGGATCCATTCGTCTTCGTAGTACTGAGACAAGACTTTTGCTTCAAAAAAATCCCGGAACGCTTGCGAATCGGCTGCTTCAAGGATGGCTTTGTTTTTCCGGTACAACCTGATTTGGGGAATCTTGTACCCGTCAATCATCAAGGTATCCCTTTTCACCTTCAAGCTGTCGCCCTGGGCGGTTACGAGGCCAATTTCGGTGTAAAACAGCAGCACGTCCGTCCAATATCGGGGCAAATTGGGAAATGGATAACTCCCCCATTGGTCTAAGTCAATGTAGTGCCGGGGCGCCTCATGCTTGGTGGCATAGCGCCTTTTGTCGGGATCCACCGAGTGTTCCGTAATGTATTCGAGGTGGGTTTTGTAAAAACGAATCATTTCCGGGGGCAGCGTAAACGTTGCTAAGCGGTTGATCCGTCGGTGCCCGAAAAAGCCCCAATCCGGCAAAACGAAAGCCAGTGTCGCTGCAATCAGCGAAACCAGCATTAGCACGCGGAGCAGCCTCGCTCGCATCCTATTTATTTGAAAAATGATTCGTACGGCCACAGTATTTTTTTAAGCACGATATGTTGAGCCATCATAAAATCGCCTTCACAATCAACGTAGTAACGCTCTGCTTCCGGCGACTCAATATATTTTTTCGTTTCTTCGTCGTATTCCTGCAATTTAAAAATCGGATGCAATTTAGCGACGCGTTCGGTGCCGTCGCCATGCCGCACCGTAATGGTGCAAAACGGCACTAAGCTCGAGATAGAATCGCGGTCTTTGTACAGGTTTTCAAAAGCTTCCGACTGAAGGTTTTCATAACCCACCAGATAGCTTTCCACAGCGCCGGTGCGCAAAGGGCGTTTGATTTCCGGCGTGATGCTGTGAAAAGGTTTCACCTGGTAAGATGCGCCTTCTTTGGTGATTTTGAACGATTTTTCCCGTTGTTTGTGGTATTCGATGCCCACATAAGTAATTTCTTCCGGGGCTAAAGAAAAAATACTTTTGTCGCGCCACTCGTCGTCCAGCAGGTTAAACCGGAAACGAAGATTGCCAGACCAGCTTGGGATATAGGTTACATAAGGTTGTTCTACGCCGTCGAGCATCATGTAGGTGCCGCGCTCGTCCGCCGTTGAACCACCGATGTAGTAGGATTTGATTAACCGGTTTTTTGCATCGTACAACTCCACTTTAAGCCCTTCGGTGGCAAGGCTCCGGATCATGTTTTGTTCGGCATTAATTGGCGGCTTGTATTTCATCTCCACCCGGTAAATTGCGCGCAGCAGGTTTTCTATGGCATTTGGCTTGGCTTTGTATTGGTCATTGTATAGCCAATGCTTGCCTTTGCGCTCCAGGGTCGTACGGTTCCCCTTTCGATCGGCAATGAAAATTTTGTAAATGGAAGCGGTATCTTTCACCGCAAACTGCCGGTCTAAGCCGGCTAAGGTTGTTTTGTCATCACCCTGCCCATACAAATACCAAAGCACTCCTGCGCCGAGTATAAGAAAGGCAACGAGCATCCATAAAGTACGTTTCATAGCTTTTAAATATTCTGTTTTGCAAATTTGCGTTTGCGCAGCACAAGGAAAAAGGCTGCAAAAATGCCAAAAAACATCAGCGGCACAAGGATGTTCTGCGCCTGATAAAATTCTTTATTTTTTCGGGCTTTAACCGTGTCAAGCAAGCGAAGTTTAACTTCTTTGCCACGCGCTTCCATGAAGCCTTTTTTCGCCATCAGGTATTCTACGGCATTGATCAGAAAGTCTTTGTTGGCATAATACCCTTTGTTAAACTCATTGAAACCCAGCGGTAAAAACGACGGACGCCCTTCCTGGTTGAAATTGACTTTGTTTTTTATAACATCCCCGTCTGAAACCACAATCATGGCGGTTGACTCGCTTTCGGGTTTGAACGGCGTGCCCAATTGTTCCAGCCCCGACATCATCTCGGCAGAAACGCGGTTTTTGTACATCGAAGGAAAAACCCCTTCCATCAAAACAGAGAGGGTTTGCGAGCCTTTGTCAAATTTCGCCGGGTCGAGGTTGTAGCGCAAAAATTCGAAATTCATCCCCACAGGGAGGTATTGGAAGCGCGAATTGGGCGAAGATTCCAGCAACGGCGTTCTGGTAGTTTGCATCGTGGCTCCAATGTCCCATTTGATGGTGGAAGGGTAGAACAGGTTCACCGCGTTCAGACTTTTCGATACCGGGTGATCCGTTCTCGGCGTGGCAGTGATGTGGTAGGGGTAGGGGAATAAATCGAATTGCGGCGCATTGCCCAAAGTCCCCGTCACCAAAGGGATGGAGGAGCATTGCATGTCGAGGACTAAGTTGGGTTCGATGCGCACCCCGTAATTGAAAAAGAGGTCTTCCAGATTCAGTTCGTATTCTGTCGGAAAATATTCTTTGCGCCCCTGAAGACTGTCTAAGTCAACCCGGATTTTATCAATCAGCCACAGGATTTTACCGCCGTGCATGACGTATTGATCCAGTTTGAATTTGTCTTTTTCAGAAAAAGGCAGCCGGGGTTTGGCCACGACCAAAAGATCGGCATCCTGACTGATGGCAACTAAACTGTCTAAATGGATGCGGCCCGTATCGTAGTATTGCCGGAGCGTTTTTTCAAAATCGGCGGTTTCTAAACCGGTCAACTCACCGTGGCCAGTTGTGAAAGCAACGACCGGCTTGTGGCCTTCTCTCAACTTTTGAATGGCGCTGGAAAATTTATACTCCAGCAAGCGAACCGCATTGTTCAGGATGATCTCGGGCGCAACGCCCGGGATTTCATTCTCTAGCAGGTTAACGGCAATACTCCGGCCTTTGTAATAACAGATCGCGTAAGGATAAATCAACTGCTCCCTGCTGCCGTCGCTTTCTTTGACGCGCAGGTTTATAGGGAGGATATTGTCTTTCTTCAACTCTTCCCGGCGCGCGTTGATTTCCTCCATCGTGCCGTCTGAAGGGTCTTCGAATTCGTATTCGAGATAACCCGATTCGGAACGAAAATCATCGAGTACTTCCCTTGTCGCATCTTGAAGCCGCTTGAATCCCGCAGGGAAAGAACCCTCCAGCAGGACATTGACAAAAACCACGTCATCCAAATTGTGCAGCAACTCGCGCGACCCCGGCGTAAGTGTGAATCGCTTTTCTTCCGTCAGGTCGAACTGTACGTACAGGGGTTTTCCGCTGAAACGCGCATTGGACAGGATGTTCACAAACAACAAAACGCCGGTGAACAACCCTAACTGCAGCAAAACCTGTACCCGCCTGTTTGTGCTTTTACTCATTTTTTTTCTTTTACCATTTTCTCCGGTCTAATGAGACCAGGGTGAGCGCAATAAACAACGCAATGACCGACAGGAAGTAGATCAAATCGCGCGTATCCAAAACGCCCCGGCTGATGGATTCATAGTGGTATTCCATCCCAATCATTTGAACCAGGTCGTCCGTTTTGCCCAGGAAAATCGGGAGTTCGCTGAAATAATAAAATCCCCAGTGCAACAATAACCCCAGAAAAATGGACAGAATGAACGCCACAATCTGGTTGCTGACCAATGAAGAAGCAAACAATCCAATGGCTACAAACGCGCCAGCCAAAAACAACAAGCCAATGTACGATCCGCCTATGGCACCGGAATCGAGGTTGCCGGGAGGCGAGCCGAGGACGTGAACCGTTGCGTAGTACAGCAGCGTTGGAATAAGGGCAAACACAACCAGCGTCATGCAGGCCAAATATTTGCCCAGCACGATGTCTAAGTCGCGCAACGGGCGTGTTGCCAGCAATTCAAAGGTTCCGTTTTGATGCTCTTCGGCAAATGACCGCATGGTAATGGCCGCCATCAAAAATAAAAAAATATTCGGCGCTATGGAAAACAACTGGTCAAGCGAAGCATAGTTGCTTTCCAGCAAACTGGTTTGCGGAAAAACAAACATGACTAACCAGAGGGTAATCAAAAACACGCCGATAACAAGATAGCCCACTAAAGAACTAAAAAATGCATTGATTTCCTTCCGGTATATTGACCACATAATTCGTTACTGGTTATCTGTTACTGATTTTGACGTTTACTAAACTTTCAAAGTTTAGTAAACGTAGCCCCGTTACTGGTTATTTGTAACACCGTCTACTCCCGATCGCTCGCTACCGTCCACCCTCCATATAAAACCCATTCCGGTCGTCGTAAATGAGTAGACATTTATACAACTTTTCCCGGTTTGGGTCATCACCCAATTCATTCACCGTATTCCAAAGTTGTTTGTCATCGCCGATCCACTCCAGCATGCGATCGCGGTTGAAATCCGCAATCCGTCCGTCGGGAAAATAAAAGATTTTCTCAACCGCCAGTGTGGACTTTACCGGGACATTGCCTTTCCGGAAAGGTCTTTTCGTTAATGGGTTGTACGCCAAAATTTCCACTAATTCCGTGGTATCTGTTTCATAGGAAAAATAGGCGATTTTGCCCCTGACTTTTAAACCCGCAAAAACGACGGCCCGCTCGCGCGATGGCTCCGCCTCGCTTGCCATACCCGATCGCTCCACCTTACGTGTTTGCGATATTCTTACATAAGGCACCCCTTCCAGGCTGATTGCCAACACCGAATGCAAATCAATGTTTTCACCCGACTTGGTTTTTAACCTGGCCACTTTGGCCACAAAAGCCCGGGCGCTGGTGGTCAGCAAGGCTTCCAGGTCGTCCCATGCAAAATCGGGAGCGTTGCGGTGCAATGCCTCCAATGACAGGTAGACGCCATCTTTAAACAGGAAGTTTTTGGTGAGCAACAAACTATCGTCCGACTGCGCCGAAAGGGCGATCGTTGTCAACAAAAAGAAAGTCGCCAAGGTTGCTTGTTTGATCATGCTATGCACCAATCCAAATAAATTATTGGGTTAAATTTCGGAAAACATCCTCAATACTAATCTCCTCCTTTTTGATTTCCAGCAGGGTCAGGCTATTTGCTGCTGCAAACCGCGAGACCTCCTCCCGAATATCGTGTTTCTCGTCGCTGTACAATTTCCAGCGATTTTTGCCCGAATTTTCCACCCGGCGCACGTTCGGCAGGGCTTTGAGTTGCTTTTCCGCAACGGTTTGCAAAAACTCCACCGTCACGACGATTTCTTTTTTGCCGCGTTCGCGCAACCGTTCGATGGGATCGTCGGCAACCAACTGCCCCCGGTTGATGATGATGACGCGATCGCAAAGCGCCTGCACTTCCTGCATGATGTGCGTGGAAAAAATAACCGTTTTTTCTTTGCCGATTTGCCGGATCAGATTGCGGATTTCAACAATCTGGTTGGGGTCGAGGCCGGAGGTTGGCTCGTCTAAAATCAGCACTTCCGGATCGTGCAGCATGGCTTGTGCCAGCCCCACGCGTTGCCGGTAGCCTTTCGACAAAGCGGCGATGCGTTTGTGTTGCTCCTGTCCCAGCCCCGTCATTTCAACCATTTCGGCGATGCGTTTTTCCTTGTTCGGCGTCCGGTGCAGGCGCGCCACAAAGGTCAGGTACTCCTTCACGTACATGTCTTTGTAGAGCGGATTGTGCTCCGGCAGGTAGCCAATGCGGCGGCGCACTTCCATCGGGTCTTTTTCCACGTCATAGCCGCAGACCTCTACCTGCCCTTCCGTTTGGGGAATAAAACAGGTAATGATCTTCATGGTCGTCGTTTTTCCCGCTCCATTCGGACCAAGAAAACCGAGTACCTGACCCTTGCCCACCTCGAAGCTGATGCCTCCGACCGCGCGCTGTTCGCCGTATAATTTGACTAAATTACTGACAATGACTGACATGAATGTTGTGTGCTGTTTGTAAATGACCTGCAAAGCTACAAATTTTCCTACATCGCCCAAGCATCTCTATTTGTGAATGATCCCGCATTTTTCCGGGCTTGCCGGCTGTTTTCGTTACCTTTGCCCCTTTCTTTGACAATAACCTGTTGTCTATTGTCTTTCGTCTAATAGCTTGTATCCGTCTGATCTAATGACCAAACTGCATCCTGTTCTCGTCAAGGCTGTTGTAGAAGCCCTGCAAACCATCTTCACCGAAGGCCGTCATGCCGACAAAGTGATCGAGCAAACCCTTAAATCCAACCCGAAATGGGGTTCGCGCGACCGGGCTTTTATTGCCGAAAGTGTGTACGACATCGTGCGCCGCTACCGCCTGCTATACGAAATTGAAGGCGCTCAACCCGCCTCGCTGGCCGATTGGTACCGGATCTTCGGCATTTACCACTTGTTGAATGAGCAGGAATTGCCGCCCTGGATTGAATTTGAAGGGGTAAAAAAAAGCCGAATCGCCGACAAAACCGAAGCGTTGCAACAAGTGCGTGCCATTCGGGAATCAGTGCCCGACTGGTTAGATGCACGGGGCACCGCAGAATTGGGCGACCAATGGGAAGCCACCCTCCAGGCTCTGAATCAGCCCGCGCAGGTGGTGCTGAGAGCCAATACGTTGAAAACCAACCGCGAAGCATTGGCTAAACAATTAGCGGAGGAAGGCGTTGAAACAGCCCCTTTTGGCGACGATGAAGCATTAGTGGTAAAAAAACGGCAAAACCTATTTACCACCCCCGCCTTCCGCGACGGCCTGTTTGAAGTGCAGGACGGCTCCTCACAGCTCGTTGCCCCGTTTTTAGACGTGCAACCGGGCATGCGCGTGGTGGATGCCTGCGCCGGCGGTGGTGGCAAAACCCTGCATCTCGCCGCCCGAATGCAAAACAAGGGCAGCATCATCGCTTTGGATACCGAAGCCTGGAAATTGGAGGCGCTGAGAAAGCGGGCGACCCGGGCCGGCGCTTCAATCATCGAAACGCGCCCCATCGGCAACAACAAAGTCGTCAAACGCCTCTATGGCACCGCCGATCGCGTGTTGCTCGATGTGCCCTGCACGGGGCTGGGGGTGTTGCGCCGCAATCCCGACGCCAAATGGAAAATAGACGCCACTTTCCTCGACCGCGTTCGGCAAACCCAGGCACAAATTTTGCAACAATACAGCGCCATTTGCAAACCCGGCGGCAAATTGGTGTACGCTACATGCAGCATCCTGCCGTCCGAAAATGAAGCGCAGGTGGCCCGTTTTCTGGAAGCCAATCCTGAAACGTTCCGGTTGATCGCTCAAAAAAGTATCCTGCCCCAGGATGAAGGGTTTGATGGGTTTTTTATGGCGTTGATGGAAAGGGTGGGGTAGCAACCCGCAAGCCTTCCTTTTCCAACAACTCCCTCACCGCGCGGACAATAGCAACGGCATTGTCGCCATCTCCATGAATACAAATTGTACCGCACGGCACCGCGATCAGGGTGCCATCAACTGTTTCAATGCTTTGTTGCTGTGCTAATTGCAATGCCCGCTTTGCCGCCGCTTCTGGATTGTCAATGACTGCCCCCGGCAAATTTCGCGGCGTCAATGCACCGTCGTTTTGATAGCTTCGGTCGCAAAAAGCTTCCCGGCAAACGCGCAATCCATGCACTTCCGCAATTTTAAGCAACACGCTTCCACTCAGTCCATACAGGATCAAATCCGATTGCTGGATCTTGCAAACTGCCTGTACGATGGCTTCCGCAACATCGCGTTGCCGGGCTGCTGTGTTGTACAGCGCGCCGTGCGGCTTTACGTGGTGCAAAACGCCGCCTTCCGCAGCGGCAATGGCCTGCAACGCGCCAATCTGATGCAAAACCACCGCGTACACTTCATCCGGAGATAAAGACAGGTTCCTGCGGCCAAACCCCTGTAAGTCCGGATAGCCAGGGTGCGCCCCGATTGCTACGCCGTGATGCAATGCCAGCCTGACGGTATCGCGCATAACCACCGGGTCGCCGCCGTGGTAGCCACAGGCAATATTGGCGGAAGAGATCAACGGCATGAGCGCCGCGTCGTCGCCCATTTTCCACGGGCCGAATCCTTCGCCCATGTCGCAGTTCAGGTCTATGGTTAGCATAGGCTTTTGTTTTTTATTGCTGGCGCGAGGCCAATGCCTGATCTTTAGCGTTCGAGAGCAAGGCACGCAAAAGCCCGATATCAGGACACGAAGCGTCTGAGGGCAGCTTCTGCGGGATCCCTTGTATGTTACGGAGTCTCGCGGAGTAAAGGAGCCCCACAGAGGGCTTAACTCCGCAAGACTCCTTAACTCCGTGAAACTCCGGCCTCGTGTCTACTATTCTCCGCTGGCGCGAGGCTCCGGCCTCGTGTCTACTATTCATCAGGCTCTGCCTGATCCAAACCTCTCCGCTGGCGCGAGGCTCCGGCCTCGTGTCTGCTATTCATCAGGCTCTGCCTGATCCAAACCTCTCCGCCATTCCCAACCGCTTCACCTCCAGTTCATAATCCATCAACCGCTGGCTGGCTTCTGCCAAATCCACCATTTGAAAACGCACTACCTGACCTGTTTTTGCCTGTGCAATTTTAGGCAAATCCACGGCAATAACCTGTGCAATACGCGGAAAACCGCCCATCGTTTGCGCATCGGCCATCAGAATAGCCGGATCGTCGCCAGGTGGTATCTGAATGGCACCGGGACTCACACCTGTGGAATATATTTCTGTAAAGTTATGCCCCAAAGCGGCAAGCCCTTCAATGCGAACAGCCTGTCGGCTTCGGTCTTTTGAAATCCGCGCTGCGTTGTTTAAAAATGCTTTTTGCTGCGCTGTCTTCCACCAGGGCCACTCCGACCCCTGCAAAACGGAAATGACCAGCGGCGTTTCCAATCGGGGCACCAAATGCCCGTCCGGCCTGAAAAACCAGAACGCTATTTCCATTTTTGAAGGCGAATCAAGCTCCAATGCAGCGCGCAATACATCCCCTTTTTTCAAAGCCCGGCCTTCATGCCCTCCAAATCCGCCCGCTAAGTACGTAGAAGCGCTGCCAAAAACGGGGGCTAATTTCCAACCACCCGCTGTAGCCAGATACGAAAAATTTCCACCCGGCATCGGCTGAATCGTCAGCAAAGCGCCGTCCGGTACCCCAATGGCACGTTCAGCAGGAACCGACCGGCCATCTATGTACAAAGCGCCTCCCGCACCGGATAGCGCTAAACGCCCTCCCTTTTCCACGATTGCATCGAGCTTTCCCCCCGTGCATTCAAGGGTAGCTGCTTCGGGGGCATTGCCCAGCAACAAATTGGCCAGGACGTGGCTATGTGTGTCCATAGCGCCGGAAAGCGGAACCCCGTAACCGCGCGCCTGCGGCCTTCCCAGGTCTTGGATCGTGGCCAGCAACCCCGGCCCGGTGCTGAGTAGCCGGAGCTTCATGTTTTTATGGAGATGAAACGCACCTGCATCCCTGGGCTTAACAAACAGGGTTCAGGCGCAAAGGCATCGAATAATTTTAGTTCGGTTTGACCAATGACGTGCCAGCCAGCTGGAGATTCATTGGGGTAGATGCAGGTCATGTTTCCCGCGATGGCAACGCTCCCGGCTGGCACTTTCCGGCTGATGGTTTTTTTTCGCGGCAATTCCAGCGCCGAAGGAAGCAAACCCATATAAGGAAAGCCCGGTGCAAAACCGATCATCAAGACCCGCAACAAGGTTTCGCTGTGCAGTTGGATCACCTCGGCTTCACTCAATTGAAGGCGGTCAACTACTTCGGGTAAATCGGTGCCAAATGCGCCGCCGTAGCGCACCGGAATTTTGATAAGCGTTTTAGGAAGGTCTTGTACAGATGCCAAAGTTGCACCCAGGTTTTTAAGCTCCCCAAGCACCGCTGCTGCCGGAATGCCCATCGGCTGTCGCCGGAACACGGCCATCGGATCGAAATGCACGGTCAGGGTTACAATAGCAGGCACGGTAGCCAAAAGTCCCGGAAACGGCCGTTCCCGCAAGCGGGCATCAAGCGTTTGTACTTGTTGCCAAACCCCTTCTTCCGGCTTTTCGCCAAAAGTTACACAAACAGCGGATTCGCTTAGGATTGAATATTTTGGAAATAACATGATAAATTTTGAGTATTTGGTGATTTGAGGATTCGATGCTTCCCGTCAAATCCTCAAATCCTCAATCCCCCACCACCTTAAACTCCGTCCTTCGGTTCAACTGATGCGCTTCTTCGCTGCACGGCGTGCCGTCGCTGCATTGGTTGACGGGCTTGGTTTCACCGTAGCCCTTGGCCACCAGCCGGTCAGCAGGGATGCCTTTTGAAGCCAGCCAGGCTACGATTGCATCCGCACGGCGTTGCGACAATTGGAGGTTATAGCTTTCCGAACCGCGGCTGTCGGTATGCGAACTGATTTCCAATTTCAGCTCTGGATTGTCTTCGAGCAGTTTCAACAATTTTTTCAACTCG
Organism: Chitinophagales bacterium; assembly: GCA_038323375.1. Lineage (GTDB taxonomy): Bacteria > Bacteroidota > Bacteroidia > Chitinophagales > Saprospiraceae > JABWAJ01. The sequence goes on along the minus strand of JBBQGV010000006.1, from coordinate 32,443 downwards.
CCCAGGCCGTCGGCTCGCACGCTCGATCGCTGGAAATCGTAATAAATATTCAGCATATAGGCGATGCTGCCATTGTTGTCGGTATTTTTAGAATTGCCGGTTTTGAACAGCGCTGTTTGTTCGCGCGATTTATCCACCGCCGGAACAATTTTTTCGGTCGCTGTTTTCGTTCGGAAGGGCAGCAACTGGATTTCCAAAGGCTTGGTTTTTAAATGGTCGGCGCAAATATTTTCATCGAGGGTGTAGGCAAAAAAATCGCCTTTTTCGGCGCGCACTTTGTAACAGGAACCCGGTGTCAGCGCGATCGAAAACTCCCCCGCGTTGTTCGTGATGCCCGCCAGCGCATGGCCGCCGGCTTCCGACATCAATTGTACCGAAGCACCGGCTAAAGGAGAGCCGTCTAAGTGATGCACCACTTTGCCATTCAACACGATGAGCTGCACCACCGGCACCACTTCAGCAATCGCTTCAGCAATCGCTTCATAATCAACGGGCAGCACTGCTTTCTTTTGGCTGAAATGGTAAATATCGTCGTTGCCCGTTCGGTCCGATGCAAAATAGCCTTCGCGTCCGTCAGCGCTCAAAATAAAACCAAAATCGTCAAATTCTGTATTCGCCGGGTTGCCTAAATTTTCCACCGCTTCCCACTCTCCGCCCGACAATTCCCGACTGACGAAAACATCCTGGCCGCCCAATCCGAAATGCCCGTCGGAAGAAAAATACAACCGTTGGTCGCTGTGGTAAAACGGGTACAATTCGTCGCTGTCGGTATTGATATTGGGCCCCAGGTTGACTGGTTTGCCCCAAAGTCCGCCTTCGCGTCCGCATACATAAATGTCTTTGCCGCCGAAGCCACCCGGCATATCGGAGGAAAAAAACAGCCGGTTGCCGTCGGGCGAAAGGGCCGGATGCGCCACCGAATAAGCGGTATTATTGAAAGGAAGCGGCGTCAGGTTGCCCCAGGTGATGCTGTCCGTTAACGTTGCGTACATGATCTCTAAGCGATTGACCGCGAATTTGTCTTCTACTCCTTCCACTTTGCGGTTTCGCGTAAAATAAACCTCTTTTTGGTCGTTGCTGAAGGTGGCAATGGCATCGTGAAAACGAGATTTTAGTTGCGGGGAAAAAAGGGTTGGCTGCCCATAAACCGAAGTATCCGCCCGCATGGAAACCGGCACAAAGTACAAATCAAAGAATGCTTTGGCGTTTTCAGCGCCGCCTTCGGTAACCCGTGTAGAGCCAAAAACCAACCCGTCGTGGTAAAACGCAGGGCCAATATCGCTGGCTGCACCATTGAATCCGGGGCGGGATAAGACAAAGTTATCGGCGTGCGGTGCCATCAATTCCTCGCGGTAGGCGCAAGCCCGCGCCAACTGTTTTTTGCGGACATCGTAAGGGCGCTGTTTCAGGAACTGTTCGTACCAATAAGTTGCATCTTCGCATTTGCCATTGCGTTGCAACATGAGGCCGTAGTAGTATTTTTGGAAAGGCGTGGCATCCGGCAATTGCACAACCTGTGCGTACCAGAGTTCGGCATTTACGCAATCGTTGAGTTTGCGGTAAGCTTCGGCAATCGCCGCTTTTGCTTCCGGCAGGTCGCGCTTTTCCAGCACCTGTTTATACAGGTCAATGGCCGCTCCGTAATTGAGCGTTTCCATGTAGAATTGCGCCTTTTTTAATTTCGCCTGTTGGGCAAACCCGGGCAACGAAACCGCGCCGAGGAGGAGAATCAGCAGACAGGTTTGTTTTCTCATAGCATACTACTGGTTTATTTCTTCGGATACGAAACCAAAGCATATTTGTTACAATGCCGCATCCGGAGAAGGGTCGCTCACCTTGCAAAGTTAAGCAATAAGCGCTTTGAATGGGAAAAATATTGGCGCAAGCCACCAAACGCGCTGCCAACAGTAAGTTGGAAATGCGCTGCGCCGCTGCTTCAGACTCGTGTATGAGGTAGATTAACTGGATGGTCGGCATTGGACGTTATATTTTAGACATCAGATTTTAGATTATTGATATAAGACACCTCGTATTCAAAACCTGATGAATTGAACCGTATCTTTGTAGAGCAAATAAAAAACAAAGTCTGTGACTAACCAAACCTCATTGCAACATCCGCTACTCCAACCCCGATTGCTCCTCCAAATCGCCGCGGTCTGCGTTTTTACAGGACGCGCCTGGCAGCATCTCCGCTTCGATGCGCCTTACCGCACCCTGCTTTGGGACGAACGCTGGATGAAAAGCATCGTAGCCGCTTTCGGCATGGACTGGTCTGACTACGTGACAAGTCCCCGCGTGGATGCGGCGATTGACGCTTTCACGCGCGGCATGGGCTGGTTTTATGTCTTGTGCGCCGTCTGTGCGATCGCGCTGCCCCGCTTGGGACGCCCGGCTTCCTGGATCGTCACAGCGGGCGGCGTAGCGTTGGTATTTTTGGCGTTTTTGTATACCAAAGAAAAGTTCTTTTTTGCCGGCGAGTTTTTAGAATTCGCCCTGCAATGTGGAACGCCCTTCTTTTTGGTCTGGTTGAACCGCCACGGCGCACCAACGCCCGGGTTCATCCGCTGGTTGAAAATCGCCATCGCGCTCACCTTCATTTGCCACGGCCTCTACGCCACAGGTTTTTACCCCCGCCCCGGCAATTATGTCGAAATGACCATGAAAATCCTGCATTTCGACGAACAGCAGGCCGTCGCATTCCTGAACATCGCCGGTGCCTTCGATTTCCTGCTCAGCATCTGCATTTTTTTACCCTGGCATAAACCCGTCGTGATTGCGCTGGCCTATGCTGTGTTTTGGGGAACAGCCACCTCTGTCGCGCGCACCTGGGCTTATTTCAACCCCGAATTTTGGGACAATACCCTGACGCAATGGCTGCACGAAACGGTGCTGCGCCTGCCGCATGCGCTGGGGCCGCTGGTGGCTTTGGTCTGCATTGCGACAACACGCACTCCAGTTGCGACTCCGCCGATCTCCTGATCACATCATATTGATGGAGTTGATGAAAGGTAGCTTTTTCCACTCGCGCCAGAGCTGTAACTCAGCGAAGCCGAAGTTCTGCCCGCTCGCGCAGCGCCTCCGCCCCGTGCGCGCTATTTCCCAGGCTCTGCCGTCCCCATCCCCGCGCTCCTCAAATTTTCAAATCATCAAACTCCCCATATTGATATTCTAACCAAACAACCTTACTTTTGTAAAAGCTAAAGAGCGTGTCGTAAATAAGTTACTTGAATTGGGTGAGGGGATTTTTTCATCAGGCAAGGCGAGAGAAGGGAGCATAGCCTAAGCTACGCGACCGACGATCAACGCAGCCTGATGGAAAAAGCCACCGCACAAACAGGGAAGTTATTACGACACGCTCCTAAACCCTTACCTATTATGGATTGGAAAAATCTCCTTCTGCTGCTTGGCCTACTTTTGCTGCTGAGTATCGCGGCGTATTTCCTTTTCCGGCGACGGAAATACGGAAAACGCATTCCCCGCCTGCCCCTGCATTTGCTGGGCTACCCGAACATCCCTGGTGTACCCTTTGTCCTCACTGAAATTCCCGACACCCTGCTTCGACTGAGCAAACGCGCTTACGCGACCACCCAAGCCAAATCCGGCCTCAACAATACCTACAAAATTGGTGATTTTGACGCCAACGGCTATTCGTACCTCTATGGCCGTGGAAAAGATGTGCCCGCTGAACAGGAAATGGATCGGCAGCAATTGAAGGCCGTCATGGAAACTGCCATTGAGGAAAATGAACTGCGGCCCGAAAAAGTGCGCAGCCGCCTCGAAGACAACGCCCATGTACTGACTGCCCACGAAGAAGACCCGATCACCCTGCTTTCGCTGACCACGCCAGAGCAGTTTGCCCTGTCCTGGACCACCTTTAACGCCGTTTATGAGGAAGGCGAACCCCAGCTTGCCCTGCGCGCAGCTACCCTCACCGACCCCGAAGTGGCCAACCGCGAGTTTTGGCCCACCATCGCACAGCACGGCTTTGCCTATAACCTGCTCATTTTACAAAAAGTGAACGCCCAAAGCGCCACTAATTTCAAAGCCGCGTTCGGCGAAGAATGGACGGCAGACATCGAGGTGCTGCTGGAACGCCAGCTGCTCTACGCCATAGACTTGCGGTTTTATGAAATCCTGCAACCGCAAACCGTAAAAGGCAACCCGCGCTTCACGCCTGCCACGCTCACCCTGCTGGCGCAAGATCCGTCCACCAAAGCGCTGCAACCCATCAAAGTCATCGTAACGGGTCATCAGGGAACCCAAAAGCAAATCTATACCTACGGCGTGGCTACCACTGGTGCCTGGCTCTACGCCCTCCAGGCCGCCAAAACCTCCATCACCCTCTACGGCATCTGGATGGGACACGTGTACCACTGGCACATCGTGAGCGCCGCTTTGGTGATGACGCTGAGCAACGAGGTGGAAGAAAGCCACCCGCTGCGGCAGTTCATGGCACCACAAATCAATTTTCTGCTGCCTTTCGACAATGTGCTGCTGTTGCTTTGGAAAGGTGTTGCCCCGCCAACTTCGGTGAGTTCGGCCACCCAATTCATCGCCATGACCGACGCGTTCGCGAAAGGCCGCGCCTATTTCGACGACGACCCCGATGTAACCCTCGGAAAATTCGGCATCCTGAAATCAGACTTCACCCTCGACAGCGATTGGGATCAGTTCCGCATCGCCGGGCAGATGCTGCAACTCTGGCAGGCAACCGGCGACTACGTGAGCGCCTTCGTCAACCACACTTGGGCCGACGACACAACCGTCACTGCCGATAAACAATTGCAAGCCTGGTTGGCCGCTTCTATCAACCCCGAAGAGGGCAACGTAGTCGGTTTGCCGGCTTTGGACAGCCGTGCCAACCTCATCCGGATGCTGCAAAGCTGGGTGTTCCGGCTCACGGCCCACGGCTCGGCGCGCCTCAACCACAGCGCCAACCCGGTGCTGTCTTTCGTTGCCAATTTTCCGCCCTGCCTGCAACTGACCGACATTCCGCCGGCGAACGCAGACATCTCCACCGAAGCGCTCCTCCGCTACCTGCCCAAAACCGGTACCATCGGAGAAATGATGACGTTCTATTTTACGTTCGCCTTTTCCGCGCCCTACGTGCCGTTCCTGCCCCTTGCCGGGAATAAGACCGAACTGATCTTCGGCGATGACCCATCCGAACCGCGCAACGCCGCCCTCATCGCTTTCCGCGAATACATCCACGGGTTTATCGCCGACTACGACGCGCCAACCCCGCAGTTCTATCAGTGGCCGCGGAATATTGAGACGTAGGCATTAACCCAAAGCCCGGAGGTGACACCTTTCCAAAAAGGTGTTCCCTCTGTCGCAAGCAGAACACATTTCGCTATCCCGGAGGTGACACCTTTCCAAAAAGGTGTTCCCTCTGTCGCAAACGGAACACATTTCGCTTCCTCAAATTTTCCCTACTTTCACCCCCACAACCACGGTACAGATGAAATACCACAACGAAACACTCCCGAACCGCACCTCCTTCCGCATGGTCTATATTCCCGGCGGCGAATTCCGCATGGGCAGCGAAGCCGGGGAAAAAGAGGCTGAAAAAGATGAAAAACCGGCCCACCCCGTGCGCCTGAGCAACTTCTGGATGGGCGAATTTGCCGTCACCCAAGAGCTTTGGGAGGCCGTGACGAAAAAAAATCCTTCGAATTTTAAAGGCCCCCGGCGGCCCGTTGAGCAGGTATCCTGGGACGACATCAAAAACCTTTTTTTGCCCGGGTTGAATAAAATGACCGACCGCGACTACCGCCTGCCCACCGAAGCGGAATGGGAATATGCGGCGCGCGGCGGCCCGTATTGGGAAAGCGAAGGCTACCGCTACGCTGGCAGCGACCTGCTGGATCAGGTGGGTTGGTACGGCGAAAATAGCGGTCAGGAGACGCATGAAGTCGGGCTATTGCTGCCGAATGCCCTGGGTTTGTACGATATGAGCGGGAATGTTTGGGAGTGGTGCGAGGACCAATGGCATGATGATTATAAAAAAGCGCCGGAGGATGGAAAGGCTTGGGTAGATCGGCCTGACGGGGGCGTCCTCCGCGTGTTTCGCGGCGGCAGCTGGGGCAGCTATCCGCGGCACTGCCGCGCCGCTTCCCGCAGCCTCAACGGGCCGGGCCACCGCGTTATTAATCTCGGCTTCCGCCTCGTCCTCCAGGGAGGTGGTTAGCTTTTCCGGATTCCCGTGAGCAAAAAAAAAAAAAATAATAAAAAAAAAATAATAAAAACGAAGTATAGTGGCTATGGTAAGTAAGAGCTTGTTCGGGTTTTCGTGATCGAGCGAGGGCGAGGAAATTTTATTTTAGGCAAGGGGATTTTTGCAGACGTAGCCGGCAGCTACGGCGAAAAAAATCAACGCAGTATAAAATAAAATTTGCCGTTCGTAGCCGATTGACGGGAATCCGAACAAGCTCTAAGCGAGCAGCGCGAAGCCAACGCAGCATAGCAACCATACTTCGTGGCGTGACGACAGCAAACCAATGGGGCGAAGCCCCAATTTTTTTTTTAAAAACATAACCTATGCAAATCAAAATATTCAATATCTCGATACCCGACGGCGAAGAAATGAATGAGGAAATGAATGTATTTCTGCGTTCAAAAAGAGTCTTGTCCGTAGAGCAACAAGTAGTTCAGAGCGCCACTGGAGCTTACTGGTGTTTTTGCATCCGGTATGTGGAGGGGACGACTTCCGCCCGTCAAAAAACGGATTATAAGGAAACCTTAGACGGGGCGACTTTTCTGCGCTTTTCGCGGATGCGGGAAATCCGAAAAAGCCTGTCTTTTAAAGAAGGGATTCCTGCTTACGCAATTTTTACAGACGAAGAACTATCGGAATTAGCTAAAATCGAAGAATTAACTTTGGCTTCGATGAAGAGCGTAAAAGGCGTAGGGGAGAAGAAGATCGAAAAATATGGGATGCATTTTATTTCAAAACCGGAATAAACCTACCTATGAAGCGGTACGATCATTTGCTGGAAGCTGTGGCTGAACCTGAAAATCTGCGCCTTGCCTTTTGGAAAGCGCGCAAAGGGAAAAGTCATGCCAACCAGGTGGAACAGTACCGGAATAATCTGGATGACAACCTCATCGAATTGCGAAAGCAGATTTTGAACGAGGCAGTAGAGGTTGGCGATTATCACTATTTCAAGATTTTCGAGCCGAAAGAACGGCAAATTTGCGCCAGCGCTTTTAGGGAACAGGTGTTGCACCACGCGCTAATGAATGTTTGCCACAATCATTTCGAACGCGTGCAGATTTTTGACAGTTACGCATGCCGAAAAGGCAAAGGTACTTATGCGGCCATCGAAAGAGCGAAGACTTTTACGAGGCAGTACGATTGGTTTTTGAAACTTGATGTGCGCAAGTTTTTTGAAACGGTACACCATCAGGTTTTGAAAAGACAACTGGGGTGCATGTTTCGAGACCAGGCTTTGCTCGGCATTTTTTCTAAAATTATAGACAGTTACGAAGCGCATCCGGAACGAGGTTTGCCCATTGGAAATTTGACCAGCCAATATTTTGCAAATCATTATCTTGCGGATCTGGATCATTTTATCAAAGAGCAGCTTCATTGCAAAGCTTACGTGCGCTACATGGACGATATGGTGCTGTGGCACGATGACAAAACGGCGTTGAAGCGGGCTTTATGCCAGATCAGGAGTTATGTCAATGATGAATTGCTGTGCGCATTAAAACCGGAAATGCTGAACAGAACAGCGTTGGGTTTGCCGTTTTTAGGCTACCGGATTTTTCCGCACAACATGCGGCTGACGCAGCAAAGCAAGCGACGGTTCATCCGTAAGGCTGATCTTGCTGGAAATTATTTGCAATCGGGCGTGTGGGACGAAGCAACATACCAGCGGCACTTGTTGCCTTTGCTGGCTTTTGTACAACATGCTGAAACCAAAGGGTTCCGGCAGAAGATTTTCGAATAAAGAACAAGGTCAATCGCCGTAAGGGCGTCAACCGCGTGATTCGCGGCGGCAGCTGGAACAACAATCCGCAGAACTGCCGCGCCGCTTACCGCAACAACAACAGGCCGGACAACCGCGATAATAATCTCGGCTTCCGCCTCGTCCTCCAGCTCACGGGAATGCCGGATAGCATCCACTGAACAGGCGATTGTCCTGCTCCCGGGGAATACCTGGGACAAAAATGCGGCTTTTAGCCGTCAAAGCGGCAGTATGAGTAGGCGTTGGAACCGAAAGTTCTGCCGCTTTTTATAGTTTTGTAATGCCTGCCCGCCTTGCAGTGGCGGTTGCAATATGGCCGTATTGTTACGATGGCAGATGCAGTTGAGGGCATTACCCGTATTGTCCACAAAGTAAAAGACGGTGGGATATGATGATATTTGAAGCATACATCAATAACCAGGCATTGGCACAAGTTATCCTGCTGCTAAAAGGTGACCTTCATGCTTGCAATCAGGTGATCAGAAACATTACCGGAATAGTAGATTTTTTTGATTCAAAAGATGCCCTGCAAGCGCTAAAAGCCGCTTTTGAAGATGAAAAAACGGTGGCAAATGAACCAGATCGCAGTGAATACGGTGATTTTCAGACCAATGTGCAGCTTTCTCAATGGGTATGCGATAAATTGAGGGAAAAAGGAATTCAGCCCAAAGTTGTGATCGAACCCACCTTTGGCAAAGGAAATTTTATCCTTGCTGCGCTAAAAACCTTTCCACAAATAGAAAAAATTATTGGGGTGGAGATTTATAAGCCTTACGTCTGGCAGACTAAATTTTCCTTGCTTGAATATTTTTTGACGCATCCAAATGCAAACAAACCCATCATTGAATTACATCACCAAAGCGTATTTGATTTTGAATTTGATAAATTAGCAGTAAAAACAGACGTGCTGATTTTGGGAAACCCGCCCTGGGTGACCAATTCAATGCTTTCTTCCCTGGGGTCGGATAATTTGCCCCCAAAATCTAATTTTAAAAACCACTCAGGCTTCGATGCACTGACCGGCAAAGGGAATTTTGATATTGGAGAGTACATTTCGCTTATGCTGATTAAAGCTTTCCAAAACACAAAAGGGAACATGGCTTTTTTGGTCAAAAACGCAGTTATTAAAAACATCCTTTTGGAGCAAAAGCGAAACCAGTACCAAATTACAGGCATTGAAAAACAGACCATTGATGCGCAAAAAGAATTTAATGTAGCCGTAGATGCGGCGTTGTTTTTTGCACAATTAGGGTTGGAAAAAGCAGTCACCTGTGCGGAACTGGATTTTTATTCCGGAAAACCAATTCGGGAATTCGGATGGGTGGGGGGCAAGTTTATCGCCAATATTGGGACGTATGCGGCTTATGCCGATGTAGATGGCACCTGCCCGTTTGAATGGCGGCAAGGCGTTAAACACGATTGCTCAAAAGTGATGGAATTGGAGTCGGAAAACGACCGCTTTGTCAATGGTAGAGGAGAGGAAGTTGTTTTGGAACCAGATCTGGTTTATGGCCTCCTGAAAAGCTCTGATTTGAAGCAAAATCTGATCGAAACTACCCGTAAAAACACCATCATTACCCAGCGAAAAATTGGTCAGGATACTGCCCCGATTCAATCCTTTTTTCCCAAAACCTGGGTCTACCTGATGAAAAACAAAGAAGATTTTAACAACAGGAAATCGAGTATTTACAAAGGGAAACCGATGTTTTCGATTTTTTGGAATTGGTGATTATTCATTTGCGCCCTACAAAGTTGCCATTTCCGGCATGTACAAAACAGCGCATTTTTCGGTTGTTTTGCCCCAAAACGGCAAACCTGTAATGCTGGACGATACGTGTTATTTTATTGGTTTTGAACAGCTTCAGGACGCACTGATCAGCCAGGCTATCCTGAATTCAACACGCATCCGGAATTTTTTAAATGCCATCGTTTTTTGGGACAGTAAGCGAGTCATTACCAAGGATTTATTAAGCCGAATTGACCTGGCAAAAGCAGCAAAAGAACTGACTTTTCAAGATTTGAACCAACTCAATCCGGTTATTACCTTTGAAGGGTGGGAAACATACATGCGAAAATTTGAGCCATCAAGCCAACTGACGATGTTTTAGGGCGCCTGTAATTTATTGAATATGAGTAACTATTTACCCAAAGCGTCCTTAAAACAAACAACGATGCGTTTTAAAATGTGCTCAGTCGCATACAACGATTAACTTAGGCGGACTGAAGCCCGCGAAACAGAGCAGCACACGCGCCGGGTTTAGTCGGTTCTTTGTTTCGCGGGCTTTAGTCCGCTTTCTTTACAGTAGATTGTTTCGTATCCCACTGTGGACTAAAAAGAGTAGAAGGGCTATGTGCCCTATTGTGAAAACACCTATGTGCCCTATCCTGTGGCACGGAACAAGTTGTGGTAAAAAACACAAATATGAAAACTTTGGTCATCAACGAAATCGAAAAAATCCTCAAAAAAACCCTGCATCCTGCTCCTGCACGCGGGGAGGATGCGGTCTCTGGCGTCATGCCCGTCAACGAGCGCCAGCCGTTTCGCTATGCTTTAAAAAACAACGCCTTAGCCGGCCTCAACTTAGCCGGTGCCAAACTGACCGACGCCCAATGGCAAAAAATCTGCGCCCTGCCTGACTTCGACCCTGCCCGGATCGAAGCGCTGAACCTGCGCGACAACCAACTCAAAACTTCGCCCGTGCCTGCGGAAATGAAAAACCTGCGGTATTTGGATTTGTGCGGGAATCAGTTGAAGGAGTTTGGTTTACCGTCCGGAAGCGGGAAGCTGGAGCATCTGTGGTTGTATGGGAATAAAACCTTGTCCAATCCGCCGGTAGAAATCGTCAAACAAGGCAACGCCGCCATCCTCAACTATTTCCGGGAGCGCGAACAGGGCGATGAAAAAATCAAAGAAGCCAAATTGCTCATCCTGGGCGAAGGCGGAGCGGGTAAAACAACCCTCGCGCGCAAAATCCTGAATGGCTTTGACACAAAACTGCCCACGCCACAGGAAAGCACCCACGGCATCGAAATCAACGACCGTCCATTTAGCTGTCCGGACGGCAAAGACTTCACCATGCATGTTTGGGATTTTGGCGGACAGGAAATCTATCACGCCACCCACCAGTTTTTCCTGACCAAGCGTTCGCTGTACGTGCTGGTAGCCGATGTGCGCAAAGAAGACACCAATTTTGATTACTGGCTGCAAGTCGTGGAGTTGCTCTCCGACAACAGCCCGGTGATCATCGTTCAGAACCGGCACGGCGGCCGCACCAAAGACATTGACGAATCGGGCCTGCGCGGTCGGTTCAGCAACCTGAAAGCGGTCGTTTCCCTCGACCTGAGCGAGGATAGACCAAATTTTGATAAACTGTTTCGCAAAATCAAAACAGAAATCCAGGAACTGCCGCATGTAGACGAAGCATGGCCGACCACCTGGGCGGAAGTACGCAGGGAGCTGGAAGCGCAAAAAAAATTGGGGGAGCATTACTTGCCGGTTGAACGCTACTTTGAACTTTGTGGAAAACAGGGCTTAGATGATGAGCGGGCGCTGCGCCTGAGCCAATTCCTGCACGATTTTGGGGTATTCCTGCATTTTCAGGACGACGTGTTGTTGAAACGCACCGTTTTTCTCAACAACGACTGGGTGACGAAAGGCGTTTATGCGGTACTCGACGACCCGAAAGTCATCGAAGCAAAAGGCTATTTCTCCATTGAAGACGCCAAAAACATTTGGAAAACCCCGACTTACCAATGCATGAGCGACGAGTTGCTGCAACTGATGAGCAAGTTCGAGTTGTGTTTTCGCCTGCCCGACGATGAACGCAAGGCAGAACGCTACCTGACGCCACACCTCCTCTCCGCGCAAACCCCCGACCTGCAATGGGAGGATCGCGACAATTTGGAATTGCGCTACCATTACGATTTTATGCCCAAAGGCCTGCTCAGCCGCCTGATTGTGCGCCTGCATCGTTACCTGCCTTTTCCCGAAAAGGAAGCGTGGCGCACCGGTGCTGTGTTTCACCGGCAGGGCGCGCAGGCCAAATTGGTGGAAACTTATGGCATGCGCAACTTGTTTTTGCGGGCCAAAGGCGCGGAAGCCAAGGGGCTTGTGACGCTCATCAGCGACGAAATAGACCACTTAAACAAGGGCTATCACAGCTTGCGCGTAAAAAAACTCGTGCCGTGCAATTGCGCGGTTTGCCGAAAATTAAAAGAGCCTAATTTTTACGAATTTGAAGACCTGATGCGCCGCAAAGAACGCGGTAAAAAAACAGTGGAGTGCAAAAACAGCTACGAAGATGTGAATGTGCTGTGCCTGATAGACGACGTGTTTGTGACGACCTTCTTCGCAGAACGACCCAAAAAAATCTTCATCTCCTATTCCCAAAAAGACGCAGCATTCCTGAAACAGCTCAAAACGCTGCTCGCTCCGTTAGAAAAGAACGGCTTGCTGCAACCCTGGGATGATACGAAACTGCTGCCCGGCGAAGAATGGGACGCTTCCATTCGCCGGGAACTGAACACAGCAGACATTATTCTGCTATTGGTCAGCCCTGACCTGATGGCCACCGATTATGTCTGGAACATCGAAATGAAAGAAGCGATGGCGCGGCACGAGCGGGGAGACGCAGTGGTTGTGCCCGTCATCATCCGCCCCAGCCTTTGGAAGGATGCGCCATTCGCCAAGCTCAATGCCTTGCCCCAAAAAGGGAAAGCCATTTCTACCTGGAGCAACCCGGATGAGGCCTGGCTGGAGGTGGGAGAAAAAATTAGAGAGATTGCAGAAATAAAAAACATATAACTGCCTATGAATAAGTTTGAATACACTTGCTTTATTAGCTACCGTAACGGATTCAATGTACAGGATCACCTCAATACTTTTACAAAAAAAATTGCTGAAATAATTTCTGGCACTATACAAGGCTTTCTGGTGGAAAGTGATGTAAGGGATACGAAAGGAAGAATTGTCTTTTTAGATCAGGACGTTTTTGGGAACAACGATTTTCGAATAGAAGCTCTCAGCAAGGGTTTATGTAAAAGCATTTGCTGGATCGTGATGTTTACCAGGGATTATACAGGTGGTTCTTTATGGTGTGCCAGTGAACTGGAAGGTATGACTCGGTTGGAAAAAGAGCGATTGGAAAAAATTAAGCTCGAAGGCAATCCTGACATGGGCTTTGTAGTTCCTGTATTATTAGCCGGAGATATCTCCGACATGCCCGATTTCTTGCAAAAACAAAAGAAGCATATCATTGATTTAAGACGCTTGTTTTTGAGAAAAAAATTTGAAGATGAAAACGAGTTTACTGATTTACTTACTGAACTTTTAGACAAAATTGGGAGGGTTCAGACTGTGGTTTTAGAGAAAAATGTTAACCTTTGTGAGGATTGTGTTACTTTTCGTTTGGTGGACGTAAGCTCCCCGAAAGGTAAGGAACAAATTGTCGATTTTGTAAAAACACTCAAAACACCTCCTCAACCGACTTCATAACCTGAACAATGGGCGAGATCATAACATTCTATGCGTACAAAGGGGGAACCGGACGTACTATGGCTTTAGCAAACACGGCTATATTGCTTGCCCGCCAAGCCAAAGGTCGTGTGCTGATGATTGATTGGGATCTGGAAGCGCCAGGGTTGGAAGCGTACTTTAAGTCTTCTATGGCAGATTGGGAGAAACAAAAAGGGATATTCGATTTTGTAGCGAAGGCAGAAAAGACGTTGAAGAAAATGCCTTATGGCGAAGAAGATAAGGAGTTGCTTGATGCATATTTTGAAGAAATAGAGAAATTGACACTTCCAGTTAACATCTCCGGGGAAAAATCTAATCTTTATTTAGTTCGTGCAGGGCTTAGCAATGATACTTATTCTGATCGAATTAATAAGTTTAGTTGGAGCCGTTTTTACAAAAAAATTCCTGATTTTTTTCCATTATTCGCTAAATTTCTAAGTAAAAGGTTTGATTACGTATTAATTGATTCCCGTACCGGACACACCGATATTGGAGGTATTTGCACAATGTCTATGCCTGATAAATTAGTATTGGTATTTACGCCAAATGAACAGAGTTTAGAAGGGGTACTCAAGCTGGCAATGAATGCTGCCGATTATCGTATGAAGTTTGGAGATTTGAGACCTTTGAGTATATATCCTTTGCCTACACGGGTAGATTTTAACGGGGTAACATTGGACAAGCGTCTATATTGGCAAGAGCAATACAGGATACGTTGGGAAAAGATGACCAGGAAAATATATGCCTTGCCATCTACAACCAATCTCACAGAATATTTTGATAAGGTGTATGTTCGCCACGATTCTAATTATGCTTTCGGAGAAGAACTGGCTGTACTATCAGAAAACGAAGGAATTGAATCCCTTAGCCAGGATTATAGGCGATTTGTAACCTATTTGTCCTACGATGAGATATGGAAAGATGAGCCTTTCGCAGACTTGACCTCCCCTTATCAGGTCTTTTTCCTGTTTGCTGAAGCAGACCGATCTATGACCAAAGATTTATTCCTGCGTATTGAACCTTTAGCAGCCAGACAAAAAGTGATTACTTTAGGAGAAAGCGCCAACAATTTTTTGTCGGTAGAAGCACTGGATGATGGATTTCGGCGTAAAATAGGTTCCGGTGGAGTTGACTTCTTGGTCATATTTCTTTCGCAGGCATTACTTGACCAACGCCAAGAGTGGATACATGAATTTCGAGAATTTTTAGATCACTCAAATAGTTTTGGGAAGTACCGTATCGTTCCAATCCTGATTGATGAAATAAAAGATAATTTAGATTTCTTATCCGGCATTCCGATTACCCCGACTCCTAAAAAACCTGTCAAGGAATGGATAGACCCTGATGAAGCCTGGCTTAAGGTCGCTTCAGACTTCCGGCAAAGACTGATCAATTATCATGAAAAAATAAAATCAGCATCGTATGCCTAATACTAACACCGACATCATCCACAAAGAACTCGACCTTATTCAGGACATCATTAAGCGCATGGCGCATAATTCTTTCCAAGTAAAAGCCTGGCTCATAGGCATTTTATCGGCTTTGGTAGTTGTAAAAAGCGAAGTATTGTTTGCGAAAGCAGACGCCGAAAACACTTTTTCCATGCAGATGAACCTGTTTCTGTTTTTGCCTATTTTTTGCTTCTGGTATTTGGACGCATTTTTCCTGAGCACAGAAAAGCTGTACCGGGAACTCTATCGTTGGGTGGTGCGGCACCGACCGGATACCAATGCTTATTTGTACGACCTGAATACCTTTGTCCGCAAAGTAAACGACAACGAAGAAAACCTCATCTTAGCCAAAAACGGCATCTGGAAAGTCGCTTTTTCCAAAACCTTGTGGCCGTTTTATCTGTTGCCGATGGTTTTTGTCGGCGGTTTGCTGTTCTACAATTTGTTTCGCCAGTAAAGTAACCGTTATGCCCATCCGTTTTTTTCTTTTTTCCTACTTCCTGTTCCTTGCCAGATTAACGGGTTTTGCCCAGCATTCCACCCTCGTCCAAACCCTCGACTCTGCTCTCCAAACCCTCCACCAGCGCGAGGTGTTCAACGGTGTCCTCCTCGTCGGGCAAGGTAAAAAAATCCTGCTGGAGCGCTACCTCGGTGACAATGGCGCAGGCAACCCCTTAGATGCGCGTGCGGCTTTTAACTTAGCTTCGGTGAGCAAACAATTCACCACCATGGCCGTGATGATCCTGGCCGAAACGGGTAAACTGGCTTTCGACGACCCGCTGGAAAAACACCTGCCCGGGCTGCCTTACCCCGGGGTCACCATCCGCCACCTGATGACGCATACTTCGGGCATTCCGGAGTATTTTATGCCCATGAGCGGGCATTATCCGCTCAACCACATCATCACTAACCAGGATTTGCTGGCGCATTACCGACAGGCCAACCTGCCCGCCGATTTCCAACCCGGCGAGCGCTTTGAATACTGCAATACCAATTACGTGCTGCTGGCTTCGCTGGCGGAAAAAGTATCCGGGAAAGCATTCGAGGTGTTCCTGCAGGAGCACATTTTTGGGCCTTTGGGCATGAAAGATACCCGCGTTTACCACCTAAATCAACCCGACTCGCCGCCGGGGCGCGTGTACGGCATCGCCAAAAGCGGCGGCAAAACCTACCGCGACGACCTGACCCATTTCGACGGCTTAGTCGGCGACGGCAACATGTATGCTTCGGCGCGCGACTTATTTACCTGGATGCAGGCGCTTTTGAAATTCAGGTTGGTGAAAGAAAGCACCCAGCGCGAAGCCTGGAAACCATTCCTGTTAAACAACGGAAAGTTGTCCTACTACGGGTTTGGGTGGGGATTGGAGCAAAACAAACCGGTCGTCACGCATACCGGAAGTTGGGCCGGTTTCCGCAACGCTGTGTACCTGGATACCGAATCCGGCTTCACCATCATTGTGCTGGAAAGCAGCGGCAATACCGCTTACCGGCGTGTCCTGAACGGGGCATTGAAAAACCTTCCGGTTGAATTGCCAGCAACCACCCTGATCCGCAACGTGCGCATTGTGGACGGAACTGGCGCGGCGGCCTACTCCGGTGCCCTGAGGATGCAGGGCAAAAGCATTCTGGACGTTGGCGACCTCCGGCCTTTTCCGGGCGAAACGGTCATTGACGGGCAGGGCAAAGTGCTGGCACCCGGATTTATTGACACCCACAGCCACCACAGCTCTGATTATACCAAAGACGCCGGGGTTTTGCCGGCGGTGAGCCAGGGCATTACCACCATTGTGGTAGGACAGGATGGCGGTTCCTATTTTCCGTTGTCCGATTTTTTTCAAACCCTGAAAAAAGAGCCGGCAGCAGTGAACGTCGCTTCCTATTCCGGCCACAATACTCTGCGGTTTGCCGTGCTGGGCAACGATAATTTTCAACGCACGGCCACGGCAGCGGAAGTAGACTCCATGAAAATCCTGCTCCGCCGCGATCTGGAAGCTGGCGCGCTGGGGCTTTCCACGGGTTTGGAATACGACCCGGGCATCTTTTCCAATACAGAAGAGGTATTAGAATTGGCCAAAGTGGCGGCAGATTCGGGCGGGCGTTACATCAGCCACATCCGCAGTGAAGACATTGACCTCGAAAGCGCGTTGGAAGAGTTGCTCTACATTGGCCGGGAAGCCAAGATTCCCGTGCAGATCAGCCATTTCAAAATCGGCATGAAAGGCAAATGGGGGCTGGCCCGAAGGCTGTTGGCCAATCTGCAGGCTGCCCGCAGCGAAGGCGTGGACGTCACTGCTGATGTTTACCCATACCAATACTGGATGTCTACCCTCGAAGTGTTGTTTCCGAAGCGGGATTTTGACAACCGCGCCAGCGCCGAGTTTGCGCTCAGCGAATTAGCTTCGCCCGAAGGCATGCTCATCGCCCGCTACGACGCCCAGCCGGACTACGTGGGCAAAACCATTGCTCAAATTGCAACCCAAAACAACGAAGCGCCTGCCGATACCTACCTGCGCCTGATCGCTACCGCCCGCGCCAAAAATGCGGACGAGGCGGTCATCGGAACGGCCATGACCGAATCCGACATCGAAACCCTCATGGGGTGGTCGCACACCAATATTTGTTCCGACGGCCACGGTGGCAGCCTGCACCCGCGCGGCTATGGCGCTTTTCCCCGCGTACTGGGGCACTATGTGCGCGAACGCAAAGCCCTGAGCTTAGAAACGGCCATCCACAAAATGACAGCCCTGTCGGCAGAACACACCGGCATTAAACAGCGCGGTCTTCTGGCATCCGGTTATTTTGCAGACCTGGTGTTGTTCGACCCCGATACGGTGAAAGATCGCGCCACTACGGCTTCGCCGCACGAATTGTCGGTCGGCATTCTGGGCGTTTGGGTGAACGGGGAGTTGGTGTACGAAAAAGAACGCTGCACCGGGGCAAGGCCGGGGCTGGTGCTGACGCGATAAGTTGTTGGTTACCAACGAAGTACTTTGCTGCTTGACTTAAAGAAGTGGCCGTCTATATCGCCAAAATCTCCGCCATCCTAACCAAATCATCCTCCACCGGTTTTTCTTTAGTGATGGCATCCTGAAAAGGCGTAAAGGTGACCTTGTTGTTCACAATGCCCGCCATGACATTTTTTCTGCCGGCGATCAAGCCCTCTACGGCGGCAAAGCCAAGCCGGCTGGCCAATACCCGGTCGAAGCAGGAGGGCGAACCGCCGCGTTGCAGGTGTCCGATGATGGCCACTTTGGTGTCGTAATAGTCAAACGCTTCCTGTACTTTTTGTGCAATAGCCGTTGCGCCGCCTTCTTTGTTGCCTTCTGCGACAATGACGATGCTGAACAGCTTTTTGCGGCGCGCGCCTTTTTTTAGTTTGTCAATCAGCGCATCCAAAGAAGCGTCTACTTCCGGGATCAACACGCTTTCCGCTCCGCTGCCAATACCGGTGCTGAGGGCAATGAAGCCGGAATTTCGGCCCATGACTTCTACAAAAAACAGGCGATTGTGCGAATCGGCGGTGTCGCGGATTTTATCCACCGCTTCTACGGCAGTATTGATGGCCGTGTCAAAACCGATGGTATAATCGGTGCCGTAAAGGTCGTTGTCAATGGTGCCCGGGATGCCGATGAACGGGATATTGCATTCTTTTGAAAAGATTTCGGCACCGGAAAACGTGCCGTTGCCGCCAATGGCAATGCAGCCGTCAATGTCGAATGCAGTCAGCGATTCGTGCGCGGCTTTGCGGCCTTCCGGGGTCATGAAACGCAGGCTGCGCGCGGTTTTCAGCACAGTGCCACCCCGATGGATGATGTTACCGACATCCCTGATTTCCAAGCGCTTGAATTCTCCGTCAATCATGCCTTCATACCCTCTGAAAATACCATGAACATGAAGGTCGTGAAACGACGCTGTGCGCACTACGGCGCGGAGTGCGGCATTCATTCCGGGCGCGTCGCCGCCTGAGGTAAATACGGCTATTCGTTTGATTTCCTTGCCCATAGGATGAGGAATTGTGATGTAAAGTTAGTTGTGATGTTCTGAATGAAAAGCAACTAAGCGGTCAATCGGATTTTTGATGAAAATCCCGGGCTTCATGGCTCGTTCTTCCAGAATGATTTTGAGAATATCCTGAAAATAATAGGCAACCGATCCAATGAAATGCACCGGAACGGAAAGGTGGCCTTCGTACTTCCGTACATGCCGGTCTATAAATTCCGACAAGCGGCGGTACAGCAATTTCTGGATGAAAAAATGGTCGCGGTGTTCAGATAAAAAGCGGGAGAAAGTAGCCAGAAAAACGTTGGGGGTCTCCGTGCCGTATAATTTTTCTAAAATGGCGTCTTTTCCGCCAGGATAGGCCGCCTCGAACGCTTTGATCAAATCGTGCGGCAACTCCCGGTAAAAATAGGCGCGAATCAATTGCTTGCCTAAGTGGGTGCCGCTGCCTTCGTCGCCGATCAGGTAACCGAGATTGACCACATTGTCTATGACATCGCGGCCATCATACAGGCAACTGTTGGAACCGGTGCCAATGATGCAGGCAATACCCGGGTTGGTGCCGCAGGTTGCCCGGGCAGCGCCGAGTAGGTCGTGTTCTATTTCCAATTGCGCATTCCCAAACACGCCTTTTAGGGCATCTGCAATGACGGACTTCCGTTTCGCATCCCAACAGCCCGATCCGTAATAGAATAGTTGCTGGACATCCGCCTTGGGTACATCCGCCTCGAACGCCGTATCCAATTCTTTGCGAATGGTTTCCGAGCTGTGAAAAACCGGGTTAAATCCCATCGTGTGAACGCTCCAACTGCGTTCTTTTCCGACCAGCATCCAATCTGCCTTGGAAGAGCCGCTGTCAACAACTGCTATCATGGTTATTGCTTGTCTTACTTTTGTTTATGATAGTTATTAGCTCATTGCGTATTGTATAGAACCCCAACTGCTTGAAACGGCAAATGTAGTGTAATTTTGACACTATCTGCAATTCAAAAGGATTTTCCCACAAGGGTGAGGTTTTGCAAAAAGGCGCTGTTGTTGATGCTCATGGCTCATTTGCCACATAGACTTCCTGATCTTGGTTTTTCAGAGAGATACTAATTTTAATTTAAAACAAAAAATGTTTTTCTTTAAAAACACTTTGTGTTATATTTGTAACACTTATCCAATTACCCGACAATTAGAGCTTATGAATAGAAAACTTACCTCCGGAACAATCAGCGCGGGCAATCTTTTTGCCCAACAAATAGGAAATTGGATCAGCAGGCGCTGGTTCAAACTATTCCTGCTCTTTCTGTGCGGTTATATCTTTTTCCATAAAGACATCACCATCTCCTTTGGATTGAATGCAGCCGGCCAGTGGGAAGTCGCCGGTATGAACGGGGCAGAACCAGTTGTCCTGCCTGCGGCACAGCAGGAAATACGCACCGCTGAACCCCCAAAACCCGTCGCCGGGAGCGGCAAAAAGTGGCAGGATCGCCGCGCCAATACTTTTTCCAACCTGACTTTTGTGCTCAGTCCGGATTATGGCGAGCGAAAAGGCCTCGATCCTGCGATTGCCAAAGAAAAAGTACAAGCTTGCAAGAATTACGCAACACGCTATGCGGAAACAGCCATCAAAGAAAAGGAGGCGTTTGGCGTTCCTGCCAGCATCACCTTAGCGCAGGGGTTGCTGGAATCCAATGCAGGCGACAGTCGCCTTTCGGTAGAATCCAACAACCATTTTGGCATCAAATGCCGCTCAAAATGCCGGGGTTGCACTTGCCGAAACTACACCGACGACGATATTTATGATATGTTTCGCGTATTTGAATCGCCTTGGGAAAGCTTTCGCGAACATTCAAAGCTGTTAGACAGCGCCCGGTATCGCCACTTGAAAAAACTCGGAAGCAGCGATTATAAAGGCTGGGCCTACGGGCTGAAAAAAGCCGGCTATGCCACGGATAAACGCTACGCGGAAAAACTGATCCAGATCATTGAATTCCTTGACCTGCATGAGTATGATGGGTGAAAACTGGGCGACCGTTTTGGGGATTGTGTAAAGAGGCAAAGTGCAAGACTTGTCCCGCTAAGCGGGAAGGCAATTTTGTTTCATAACACCTGTTGCTTTTGAAAACAAACAGAACGACGTTTCGGAATCATCCAATTTTGCGGGATTATTGCCTTTTGCCTTTTGCACCTTGCACCTTATTACACAACCCCTACTCGACGGCAATCATCGCCTCTTCCCAGGCCGCAACCGCCGAGGCTAATTCTTTCTTTTTTTGTTCGTAGCGCTGCATGAATGAGGGGTAATCCGGGGCATTGTACACCGCCGGTTCCGCCATTTTTTCTTCCATTTCTGAAATTTCCTTTTCTAAGGTTTCAACGCGCCTTTCCGCATTTTGGACGGCGCGCATCAGGCGTTTGCGCTCCTCGCGGTCAAGTTCCCGTTTGGGTGCTGCGCCATTGCCGTTGGAAGACCCATTAACGGTGCTCAGCTCAACCTGGCGCATGTTGTCCAAGGCTCGTTTTTCCAGGAAGGCGTTCACATCCCCGATATGGTCGTAAAGCTGGCGGTCTCTGAATTCAAGGGTTCTATTGGTGAGGCCGCTCAGGAATTCCCGGTCGTGGCTGACCACAATCAGGGCGCCATCGTAATCGGCCAACGCCTGCTTCAAGACATCCTTTGAAAGCATGTCTAAGTGGTTGGTCGGCTCATCCAGTACCAGCAAATTGAATGGGCGTAGCAACATGCAAGCCAAAGCTAAGCGGGCGCGTTCCCCACCGGACAAAACCGATACTTTCTTATCCACATCATCCCCGCTGAACAAAAAGGCGCCCAGTATTGAGCGCAATTTAGTACGCATTTCGGGGGGTGAAAAGTTTTCCATGGTTTCCAGTAAGGTGAGGTTGGATTGCAGGGTTTCCGATTGATTTTGGGCGTAGTAGCCGATCTGGGAGTTATGGCCCAGGATAACCTGACCGCCACTGGTCGCAATTTCATTCACGATGATTTTCGCCAGCGTGGTTTTCCCCTGCCCGTTTTGGCCCACAAAAGCCACCCGATCGCCACGGTCTAATTTGAAATAGACCTTGTCGAGCACCGTTAGGTTGCCGTAGCGTTTTTCCAGATCCAAGGTTTCCACCACGACCTGTCCGGAGCGTGGCGCTGGCGGAAAACGCAGGTTCATGACCGCAGTATCGGAATCGTCAATTTCGATGCGATCAATTTTGTTCAGTTGCTTTTGCATGGATTGCGCCATGCTGGTTTTGGAGGCCTTCGCCATAAAGCGGGCGATGGTACGCTCCTTTTGGGCGATGTTGCGCTGCTGGTTTTCGTAGGCCGACAATTGCTTTTCGAGGCGTTCGGCGCGCATGGCCACGTATTTGCTGTACGGCGCTTTATAGTCGAATGCCTTGCCCAATTCAATTTCTATGGTACGCTCGGTTGTGTTGTCAAGGAATTGTTTGTCGTGAGAAATGATGATGACTGCGCCGGTGTAAGTTTTTAAAAAACCTTCCAGCCAGATGATGGATTCGATGTCTAAGTGGTTCGTCGGCTCATCGAGGAGGAGGTAATCCGGGCGCTGGAGCAGCATTTTGGCCAATTCCACACGCATTTGCCAACCGCCGCTGAATTCATCGGTCAGTCGCTGCAAGTCGGACGATTTAAAGCCCAGTCCTTTCAATACGCGTTCGGCTTCTGCTTCCATAGCGGTGCCGCCAAGAATGGTAAAACGGTCGCTCGCTAAGGAATACTCTTCCAGCAGGCGCTCGTAGTCCTCGCTTTCATAGTCGGTCCGGGTTTCCATTTCGTGGTGCATCTCTTCGATGCGGTGTTCTAACGCTTTGGTTTCTGTAAAAGCGGTTAGCGCTTCATCCAGCACTGTTTTTCCTTTCGGGATATTCATTTCCTGATGCAGGAACCCCAGCGTGCTCGAAGATGGCCGGCTCACTTTACCTTCATCGGGGCGGACATCGCCGGCGATAATTTTCATGGTGGTGGATTTTCCGGTGCCATTCCGACCCACCAAACCCACTTTGTCGCGTATGCCAATTACTAAGTTGACACTGTCTAAAAGTACGCGCTCCCCATATTTTACGGATATATCCGCCAGTACGATCATGGTTATAATTTTATTTCGGGGCAAAAACTAACGCCTGCCCCCCTCAAAAACGGCGCAAAAATAGGAAAAAATGAGCACTTGGATTGGCTTATTTTAAATAAGGCTTTTCAATAAAAAACAAAAGCCGCTGATTTCTCAGCGGCTCTTCTTCCTGTGGAGGTGGCGAGATTTGAACTCGCGTCCAGAGAAAGCACCAAAAAGCCTTCTACATGCTTATCCGCCTATTTGGATCTTGGTGGGAGGGTAGGTTAGTCGGCCAGCCTGTGTCTCACACCCAGCCCTGGATCTCGGAAGCGCAATCGGGCCAATTGAACTTCCCAAGCCTGAGGTTGGTTGATGCACGAACGCGGCTCCTTCAGGCGGAGAGCAAGCCCCGTAGGGCGTGCGTTGCGTACAATGGTGCCTTAATCCCTAGGACTAGGCAGCCATGGCATACTGAGTATTGCCATTTGTGGTTTGATCGTCATTTTTAACGGAGTGAACAATCGTTCTCCGGCATGCTAACTAGTCAGTTCACTCTCCTGTCGATTCCGGTACACCCCCATTTACTAACTGAAAAGCAAAGGTAGAACTATTTACCCCCCCTGAAAGTTTCACAAGCCTTAAATATTTCTTAGTATTGGGCAAACAAAAACCAACCTTACCTATGATGAATCTCACAACATGTACCCAAACCTTGAGGACTTCTGCTTTTCTTTTTGTGCTGGCCGTGGTTTTTTCCGCTTGTAAAGGTACTCAATACACCCCGGCTAATTTGCCGGAGCAGCAGCTTGCTTTTGGCGACGGCGGCGGTTTTGCTGGCGCATACACGGAATATTTGCTGTTGGAAAACGGACAATTGTTTGTCCAGAAAGGGCTTGGCGGAGAACGGGTGGAAATCCCATCCACCAAAAAAAGAACTGCTAAAGCCATGTTTAAACAGGCTTCGGTATTGCTGACAGATTCCACGGCCTTTAACTATCCGGGCAACATGTACTATTTTCTCCATCGGAAAGACACCGGGGTTGACATCCGCCTGACCTGGGGCGCGCCAGGGTACGAGGTGAATGGGGAGGTGAAAGCTTTGTACGAGCAAATGCTTAAGTTGCCGCCTCCTGCTACTGTTGAAAAATAAAGGATTTTATTCAAAAATCACCTCCGTCGCCCCATGCCCATATCTTGGATGGTATTCATTTTTGAACGTTTTGACCTCAGAAATTCGTAGCAGGCGGGTGGCAATGGTGTCGCGCAAACGGCCAGTGCCAAGGCCGTGGATCACAAAAACCCGCTCGACGCCAATGCGGATGGATTTTTCCATAAACGCGTCGAAATGCCGGAGCTGGATCTGCAAAATCTCCGCGTTGCTCAGTTTTGCCCAGTTTTCCACCAACTGCTCAATGTGGAGGTCTATTTCCGGATTAAATTCGGCCTTTTCCCGAACTTCATGGAGCATGTGACTGGGGTGGGTAGGCAAAAATTTAGCCGGTGTTGCCTGGCGTTTTGTGTAGGCAAGCAGATCTTCGCCTTCCTTTTTATCGGCTGGTTCATCCTTGATGTTTTCAAAGATGCGAAATAAATGCACCGGGCGGTTCAGCAAAGGCGCGGTTAGTACCTTATTAAAAAACTGTTGTGGTTTAATTTTTAGCTTCTTATTCAAATGAGCGCCAGGCCCTTCTGTCGTAACCCGCCAGCAGG
Organism: Chitinophagales bacterium; assembly: GCA_038323375.1. Lineage (GTDB taxonomy): Bacteria > Bacteroidota > Bacteroidia > Chitinophagales > Saprospiraceae > JABWAJ01. Next base: position 7,725 of record JBBQGV010000006.1, on the reverse strand, counting down.
AGAGTTCTACTTCCGGGGATTCATTGAGCTGGTCGAAGGTCATTTCGCCTATCTGTAGCGCGCTCACCGCTTCCAATTTCCCGTCTTGTTGCTTCGATATCCGGCCATTGAAGGAAAGGGCAAAATCGTAGACGACCTCGTAGCGGGTATCGTTGATAAGGAAAATTAGGTACTTTTCGATCGAGGCATCGCTTCGAAAAGCAGGGTCAAAGGCCAATTGTACGCCGCTGCTGCGCAGGATGGCATATTGGTTTTCAGATACGGTGCGGGGCGGCGGCGGTTCCGCCTGGTATTTTTTCGGAGCGGGCACAACTTTGGCTTTGGCGAAAACGTGATCGCGCAGCGGGTCGCTGTAATACACGATATCTTCTTCAAAGACAGGAATTTCCATGTCGCTGCCATCGAGCGATACCTGGAGCATGCCGTGTTCGAGCAAAGCTGTTACTACCCCGGTATCGTTTGTCCGAATCAACTTTACTTTTGTTCCAATTGCAAATAGCACAGGTTTCAATTGTATTTTATACTTTAGACGTTTAATCAGAAATCAAAGGTACGAAACGTGATTGGTTTGCTTCGGTCTAAATGGAAATGGAAACTTGCCCAGGCACTGGAGTGGCGCTGGTGGCAATATTATTTAGCGAAGCGCCCCAAGCAGGAGTACCTAAATAAAAAGCGGGCTTATTGGGAACGCATGTTGCAGGAAGCAGGCGTCACAGCAGACCGTGGTGAACGTTTACTTGATGCAGGTTGCGGCCCCGCCGGTTTGTTCATTTTGCCCTTACCGGCAAGGATAGACGCGTTGGATCCCCTGCTGGAGCTGTATCAAAGCAGCCTGGCGCATTTTGACCCCGCAGATTATCCGGAAGTGCGTTTCATTGCTCAGCCGTTGGAAATATTCCATTCGCCCGAAACCTATCATAAAGTCTGCTGTTTCAATGCAATCAACCATGTGAATGACCTTGAGTTATCCATAAAGAGGTTGGTGGACGCGCTGCGGAACGGCGGCATCCTGGTTGTTTCGGTTGATGTACACAAATACCGCTGGTTGAAAAAGATTTTTCAATATTTGCCGGGCGATGCGTTGCATCCGCACCAATACGATTCAAGGGATTATTGCGGGTTGTTTTTGCAGCAGGGGCTGACCTTATTGCGCAGTAAAACCTTGAGAGAAGGCTTAATTTTTGACTATGACCTGATGGTTTTTGAAAAAAAGAGGGAATGAAGAAACGGAGCATGGCCGAACTGAATCGCCTGAGTCCGGATGCATTCCGGCTGAGTGGCAAAGTGCCGGTTGTTGTCGTGTTGGATAATGTGCGCTCGGCGCTGAATGTGGGTTCTGCTTTTCGAACGGCAGATGCATTTGCGGTTGAAAAAATAGTACTTTGCGGCATCACGGCGCAACCGCCTCACCGGGAAATTCTGAAAACGGCGCTGGGGGCAACAGACTCCGTCACTTGGACGTACGTTGCCGATCCGCTTGATGCAGCCCGGACTTTGCGCGCAGAGGGCTACCTCCTCGTTGGGGTCGAACAGGCAGAAGGCAGTGTCTTGCTGCACCAGTTTGACCCGGGTACAGAAGGTCGTTACGCCTTATTTTTTGGGAACGAAGTCAATGGCGTCAGCGACGAAGTGCTAGCCATAACAGATGCCTGTATTGAAATTCCTCAGGCCGGTACGAAACACTCGCTCAATATCGCCGTTTGCGTAGGGGTAGTGGTTTGGGAGTTTTTCAGGCATTACCATTTACATAAGCTGTAATAAATTCATACTTAAGTAATAAGCAGTTTCGTTAAATAAAGCGACTCAGTGCGCAATTATTATTCAAACGCCAGTGTCATGAATTATCACGGAGCCAAAGCCTTCATTTTGGATAAACTGGAACGGGAACTTTCTGGGGATCTGACCTACCACGGGATGCACCACACCCTCGACGTACTTTACGTAACCGAGGAACTGTGCTATTTTGAAAAAGTATCGCCGTACGAAGCCATCCTACTGAAAACTGCCGCGCTGTTCCACGACTCGGGCTTCACGATCAACAATAAAGACCATGAAGTGCTGGGGTGCAAGATCGCGCTCGAACATTTGCCACGTTACGGTTTTTCTGTGCCTGAAATCGAGCAGATTTGCGGAATGATCATGGCCACCAAAATCCCGCAATCGCCCCGCAATCCTTTAGAACAGATTATTTGCGATGCCGACTTAGACTACCTGGGGCGTGACGATTTTTTCAGCATCGGGAACAGCTTGTATGAAGAATTAAAGGCTTATAAGGTGTTGGAAACAGTGGAAACCTGGAACCGCCTCCAGGTTGGATTCTTAGAAAAACACGCTTTTTTTACGGAAACAAACAAGCGCCGCCGCTCGCCGCAGAAAATCAAATATTTGGACACACTGAAAGAAATTGTGGCGGGTTACGAAAAAAAATAAAAAACCAGGCAGCGTTTACAGGGGGCTAAGCGTAATGTTATCAGTTTGATGATATAGGCGTTATAGTTTCAAACAGCCCCTGCTTAACACTCACAAGTTTTACTTTTATAAATCAAGAAGGGGCTGTTTGTTTTTTTCTGAATTTACGCCTTATCCCACCACCACCATTATTTTGTTCTTCTTCCCATTTTCAACCATCAGGTACTGTCCGTGCAACAAGGCTTCGATGTGAATGATCTGTTCCGGAGTGCTGATTTTTTCCTTATTGACCGATACGGCATTGCCCTGCACCGCGCGCCGGGCTTCTGCCTTGGAAGGCGCAATGCCGGTTTGAGCCATCAGGTCTAAGATGTTCATGCCACCCGCCAACGCTTCCTGATTCAGCGAATAAGCTGGAATTTCCTCCGAAACGGTGGCTAATTCCTCCCGGCTCATGGCCAGCAGGGCATCCTGGTCGGCATTTTTGCCAAAAAGCAGTTCGGACACTTTCAACACCGATTCAAATGCCTCCTGTGAATGTATGCGGATGGTCAATTCTTCCGCTAAGAGTCGTTTTAGTTCGCGAGGATTTTCAGCATGTTCAAGTTCGAGCAACTCCACTTCTACTTTCGAACGCAGCGTGAAGTACCGCATGAACTTGGGTAAGTCTGTGTCATCGGCATTGATCCAGAACTGGTAAAATTTGTAGGGCGAAGTCATTTTTGGGTCTATCCAGAGATTTCCCTGTTCCGATTTGCCGAATTTTTTACCGTCTGCTTTAGTCAGCAATGGCGTTGTGAGGGCGTAAGCGCGTTTGCCGAGGTTGCGGCGGATGAACTCTGTGCCGGAAGTGATATTGCCCCATTGGTCCGAGCCACCCATTTGCAATACGCAGTTGTATTTTTCAAAGAGGCACTGAAAATCATAACCTTGTATCAACTGGTAGCTGAATTCCGTGAAGGAAATCCCCGTTTCAATGCGCTTTTTTACCGATTCTTTCGACATCATGTAGTTGACCGTGAGGGTTTTCCCAACTTCGCGCAGAAAATCCAGCACATTCATGTCTTTGTAAAAATCGTAGTTGTTGACCAGCAATGCGCGGTTATCTCCTTCTGTAAAATTGAGAAACTTAGACACCTGCTCAACCTGATGCGCCAGGTTTCGGTCTAATTCTTCGGTCGTTTTCAGTTGGCGCTCCTCATCCTTAAAGGAGGGGTCGCCGATACGCCCCGTAGCGCCTCCCATGAGCACGATGGGTTGGTGTCCGGCGCGCTGCAGCAAGGTGAGCAGCATGATTTGCACATAATTGCCAATAGTGAGGGAAGCCGCAGTTGGGTCGAACCCGATATAAGCGGTCACCATCTTGCCACTTTTGAACAATTCTTCTGTTTCGGGGATCATGTCCTGCAACATGCCGCGCCACCTGAGTTCATCCAGAAAATTCATACGAATCAAAGTTTTTAGTATCAATAGTATTAGTACATTTGCTCGGTAAGTGACGCCCTCACTTACCCCACACTCAATTGAAGTGCAAAATTATCATTTTCGCGCAAAGCGCACGAGATGACATTCGTTCTTGCAGAAGTTGTGAATTCCTCCTAAGTTTGACGCTTCCCCGGGAAAACCCCGGATTTTGTTAAATCCGTTTCATCTGCACAAAAAAATACTATGAAAAGTGGTGTTTTGGGTTTGGTTCTTCTACTGGCGATCTTGTCCTGCCAGCGCAACAATCCCGATTATGGAAAAGAGGCTGCTAACCCGGAGTTTTTGCACCGCTCCATGGTTCGGCTCACCGATGTAATTATATACGACGTTTTTACTCCGCCCGTCTCCAGCCGGATTTACGCCTATTCGACTATTGCGGCTTACGAAGCGCTGGTTCCGGGCTTTCCGGAATGCCAGAGCTTAGCCGGACAACTCAACGATCTCGACTCCCTGCCCAAACCCGATGCGGGTCAAACCTATTGTTTCCCTTTGGCAAGTGTGCATGCCTTTCTGACTATTGGCAAAGCGCTCACTTTTTCCGAAGATTCCATTGCTGTTTTTCAAGAGGAACTCTACGCTGAGTTTGAAGCAATGGGCATGCCCGAAGCAGTGTACGAGCGTTCGATGCAATTTGGGGAAGCCGTGGCGAAGCGCGTGTTGGCCTGGTCAGGTAAAGACAACTACAAACAGACGCGCACCTTTCCGAAGTTTTCCCTCAACGACGATCCGGCACGCTGGCAACCTACTCCTCCCGGGTATAAAGAAGCCATCGAACCGCACTGGAATAAAACCCGGCCTTTTACGCTCGATTCTGCCGCTCAGTTTGCTCCACCTCCTCCCACTGCTTTCAGTACGGATAAAAACAGCGCTTTTTACAAAGAAGCCCTGGATGTTTATGAAGCACTGAATGTTGCAGACAAAGAAGAGCGGATTGCCATTGCCAAATTTTGGGACGACAATCCTTTTATTTCCCACCATGTTGGGCACGTCATGTTCGCCACCAAAAAAGCTTCCCCAGGGGGGCACTGGACGGGGATTGGGGCAATTGCTTCCCGCAAGGGCAATGCGGATCTTATGAAAACCACGGAGACTTACCTGTACATTACCCTCGCAATGGCGGATGGTTTCATCAGTTGTTGGGATGAAAAATTCCGGAGTAACTTAGTCCGACCCGAGACCTATATTAATAAGTACATTGACGAAGACTGGGCGCCTTTGCTGCAGACGCCTCCTTTTCCGGAGTATACCAGCGGGCACAGTGTCATATCGAATGCCATAGCGGTTGTGACGACCCATCTTTATGGCGATCATTTTGAATATACGGATACGACAGAAGAAGTTATCGGGTTGCCGGCTCGTTCCTTCAAGTCATTCGGGAGTGCCTGCGATGAAGCTTGTATCAGCAGGTTCTACGGTGGCATCCACTACATGCCTGCGATTGCGAATGGCGCCTCGCAGGGTAAAAATGTTGGGAAGCATATTTTAAAACGGGTGAAAACCCGAAAATGATGCCAAAGTGCAAAATGCAAGTGGCAAAGCCTGCCTCTTATAATATAAAGTCTGTTGTCTGCTCTTTAGAGTTCGAGAGCAAGGCATGCGAAGGCCCTAAAAATGGGAGCCTACTCGCGTAAGTGACCATTTTTAGGGCCTTCGCATAACGCCGCTATCGGACTATAAAGACAGACAACACTTAAACTACTTTGTCGGCGCAGGATGAGCTGGCAAAGGCCTCAGGCTTGGCTTTGAAAACAAAACCCATACCCAGGATATAGCCCATTGCTTCCTTCAAAGCCAAGTTGGACTGGAAATGCGGATCCGTATTGATGTCGGCATGGACTTCCAGTTCGACATGGTATGCATCCAGCAGGTCGCACAAGGCATAGGCCACTTCTACCGAACGGGCTACTTCAGAGATCATGCGTTCCCGAATCCCCATTTCTTTTTCAACCCGGCTGTTGCTGATGAACATGAAGCCACCTTTTTTTTCCCGCAGGAAAACGACAACGGTTGCAAATTCTACGACGCCGCTACGAACCTGGGAATCTGATCCGATGCACACTTTCAAACGGTAACCTTGTTCGCGTTCCCGAATGATGGCTTCTTCTACGGCATTTTTGAGTGGTTCTTCAATTTTTTGACCGTTTAATCTTCGCCATTCCATAGTGAAATTCTTTGTTTAGCATAAATGTACGGATTTTTTCTTTCCGTCAGTTATGGTTAGAAAAGCAATTTACCCAAAATTAATGTTGGATTAACGCTCCCCTGAACAAAGGAATGGTAAAGGAAGATTCCAGAGTGTTCACTTTTATTAAGTAGGCTTTGTATACCGACAGGTACACTGGCCTATTGAACAAGGTAGTTTATCCAAAAGAACAAAGCTAAGTAGATCCACAAAGCGTCAAGGAAGTGCCAGTAGACCGTAAGCAGCCTGAGCCGCAGCCGCTTTTCCGGGTCGGAAAAATAGACGAGTACGCTGACCGGTTCTTTCATGCGGTGGTAGGCTTTCCATAAAAAAACACCCAAAAACGGAAGACCCGCAACTACATGCAAAAAATGCAGACCTGAAATAAGGTACAGGTAAGCCGCTGAGTTGTTGCTATTGATGAATATGTTTTGTCGGAACAACTGGCTCCAGCCAAAATACTGTGCGGTCATGAAAGCCAGCGACAAGATGATGGTTGCAGACAAGGCCCGTTGGTAAGCACCGGTATTGTCTGCGAGATAAGCTTTTTTAGCCCACCACATGGTGACGCTGCTCCCCAGCAGGATCAGGGTATTTAGGATAAAGATGTTTGGAAGGCGGATAGGGGGGAGGTTGTTCTGTATCCTGTTGTATACAAACGCTGCAGTCAGGCTCAGGAATATTGCCGTTAAACCGACGATGCTCAAAAGCAGCAATATATTATAAGGATGGAATGCAAACGAAGGTTGTGCATTCAGCTCCTTCGTTTCTAAAGATTCATTCATAAGGGAATCTGTTAGGTGTTAAGGAATGTGTCGTAAATAACTCCCCTGTTTGGGCGGTCTCTTTTTTTACCATGCTTCGTTGTTTCGAAGGTTACTTAGCTTAGGCTAAGCTCCCTTCTCACGCCTTGCCTGATGAAAAAATAGCCTCGCCGAATTCAGGTAACTTATTTGCGCCACGTTCCTAAGCGTAAGTACAACAAGCGCTTCGCAAAGTTGTTCCGAACCTCTGATGATTTGAAAGGATCTTTGTGTTATTTTATATAAAAAAAAGAATACAGGATTGATCGTTTTTTTCAAAAAAGAATTTACATTTGCTGTACGAATAACAAATTCAAGTCCCATGACATTAAACAATTACACTTCCCGTTATCCCTACAATATTCTGCACTATTCCCTGGCCAACAGGTCATTCCTTGATTCTCAGGGCTTTCGAGCCAATACCCGCTGACCTCTACTCTGTACTATCGTGCTCATACCCTGTATATGGCAGGCTATGTCTTTCTCTCTTTCTAAATCCTTCACACGACCCTACAATGGTAGGCTCGCAGTATTTTGACAAGGTTGCTTCGAAAGCTGATTTTCCATACTCAACATAGCGATCCTTATAACTTAAGGATCTACTTATTTTTTTCAGCGCCTACTGACGACCCAGGCGTACTATTTTTTTTGTGATTGCTGCCTCGACCTCAGCGTCACCGGTAAATGTGAATTTTTCTCAGTTGACATCATAATCATTTTTTTTAACCTAATTCTTTACACAAATTGTAATCTTATGGAAAAGACGAATTTTACTTTCGTTTCTCCGCGTGTGTGGATGGGAGTGCTCTCAGCACTTTTTGTCCTGCTGGGGTTGCAGAGCGCAAG
>JBBQGV010000005.1:0-119256 GCA_038323375.1 Chitinophagales bacterium | reverse complement strand
AAGCCACATAAAGAGTGGGCTGCAGGATGGTGTGTTTGCGCTGTGTTGTGCCACAATATTTTGTGGCGTTTTTGTATGTTGACGGTGCAGGTAGGGTAGTTCCCACTAATGCGGGATGCAAGGAAAGCACCGTCACTTGACGTATGGCAAATATAAGTGGTCTTGCCAGAAAAAGGAAGAGCCAATGTGTTAAACCTTTGTAATGTTCTGGACAATCCGGTAAGTTATTTTCGACCACTGCTCATGCGCAGGCGGCAACTGAGCGGCTCGTACTGAGCGAAGTCGAAGTAAGTCGAAGGCTCCGCTTCCCGTGTCCTATTCTTTCGGATTTTACCTGATTTTTAAGGTCTGCCAACTGAAGTTGGCGACCACGGGTGCTCCTTTTTAAAAAAATATCCATAAACCCGCTCCGGCAAAGTAGAAATTACCTTTGACTGCGTACTTTTGCAATTTCGAACATGTCCGCGTCGCGGGAGCGCTTAAGGTTCGCGACTTTAGCTCAAAAACTATGCAGAACCCAATGATCGAAGTCAAACTCTTCGCCGGAACACAATCACAATATTTAGCCGAAAAAATCGCCGATTTCTACGGCCAAAAATTAGGCGATGTGCAGGTCAATCGCTTTAGCGACGGCGAAATGCAGCCGGTCATCAACGAATCGGTGCGGGGCAGTTACAGCTTTTTCATCCAGTCTACTTTTTCTCCAACCGAAAATTTGATGGAGTTGTTGCTGATGATTGATGCTGCGAAACGCGCTTCGGCGGGTTACATCACGGCGGTCATACCCTATTTCGGGTACGCAAGGCAAGACCGGAAAGACAAACCCCGCGTTCCGATTTCAGCAAAATTGGTCGCTTCTTTATTGGAAGCTGCCGGGGTAGACCGCATCATGACGATGGATTTGCACGCCGACCAAATACAAGGATTCTTCAATGTGCCGGTAGACCACCTGAAAAGCGAAGCCATTTATGTCCCCTACTTACAGGAGCAAGACCTGACGAATGCCATTTTTGCGTCGCCGGATGTCGGCGGGGTAAAACGCGCCAGGATGTATGCGCAACATTTTGGCAAAGAATTGGTTATTTGCGATAAGCAGCGCAAACGCGCCAATGAAATTGCTGGCATGACCGTCATAGGGGAAGTAAGCGGCGCAGACGTCATTTTAGTAGACGACCTAGTGGATACCGCCGGAACGCTTTGCAAAGCAGCCGAAGCCATTTTGGAAAAAGGCGCCAACAGCGTTCGCGCCCTCTGTACGCACCCGGTTTTGTCGGGAAAAGCGTATGAAAACATTGAAAACTCCATGCTGGATGAACTCATTGTGAGCGATACCATCCCATTGCGGCAGACTTCTCCTAAAATCAAGGTGCTTTCCACCGCTAAATTGTTTGCGCGCGCCATCCGAAATACGCATGAACACCGCTCTATTTCTGCATTGTTTGTAGGCGGGTAAATGGTGTCTGCCTTTAGCGTCCGATAGCTGCGTTATGCTCGGCCCAAAAGTGGTCACTTACGCGAATAAGCTCCCGTTTTTGTGCCTTCGCAAGCCTTGCTCTCGAACCCTAAAGCTCAGACACCGACAATTTCGCCCCTGCAACCTCTTTAGCAAATCCAGACATTTTATTATGCTTGACAGAACCCAGCCACCGGCCATTTACCATATAGACCGCCTGCACCTGCCTCAACCGCTCATGCATTTTTTGGACAATGGCATTCCGGTTTACGACACCCGGATCAATACGCAGGACGTTTTAAAAATTGAGTTCGTTTTTCAGGCCGGGCGCCCTCAGGAGTCAAAAAAATTGGTAGCCAGAGCCACTGCGGGGTTGCTGAAAGACGGCGCAGGTCATCTTGATGGCGCTGCGATTGCCGAAGCAATTGATTTTTATGGCAGCACCCTGAGTATTCCTTCCGGCATGGATGCGGTGAATATTGTATTTTACTGCCTCACCAAACACTTGCCTTCGGTTTTGCCTGTACTGGCCGAATTGATTTTGTCGCCAACTTTTCCGCAGCACGAACTGGAGGCTTACACCCTGCGAAATCAGCAAAATCTAAAAATAGACCTGAGCAAACCGGATGTGGTTGCTTATCGGCACATCACAGAAATGATTTTTGGCGAAACCCATCCTTACGGCTACAACAGTTTTCCCGAACATTATGCCGCACTGAAACGCGAAGACTTGCAGGAACACCACCAAAAATGGTACCATGCCAACAACTGCAAGCTTTTTATTTGTGGAAAAACTGATGAGCAGACGGTTCGCTTGCTCAACCAATACTTCGGAAAAATGCCTTCGGGTGTCCCGGTCGTTGCGTCAATTTTACCTGCCGTCCCGGATGACCCTTTGGGAAAAAAACATTTTCCTCATCCCGATGCGGTGCAAACAGCGGTGTACATCGGCAGGCGCATGTTTTCGCGCAACCACCCCGATTTCAGCGGAATGTTTGTGCTCAACACCATCCTCGGCGGCTATTTCGGGTCGCGCTTAATGAACAATATCCGCGAAGAAAAGGGCTATACCTACAACATCTTTTCGATGTTGGATACGATGCATTCGGATGGTTTGTTTTACATCGGCACGGAGGTCGGGAATGAATTCAAAGAGCGGACGATTGCAGAAATCTACGCGGAGATGGAACTCCTGCGCGAAGAGCCCGTCGAAGCGGAAGAGATGGATATGGTGCGCAACTACCTGATGGGCGGGTTCTTGACCATGCTTGACGGCCCTTTCAACGTATCGGAAGTAGTGCGCACCTTAGTCACAGAGTCGCTACCCTTAGATTTTTTTGAACAGTGGGTTAATAAGGTGGCCCATATTACGCCGGATGAATTGCAGGCATTGGCGAGGGAGTATCTGGATCCGACAGCGATGTGGGAAGTTGCAGTAGGGGGTTAAGCATCAATAATTTTCTCCAATTGCATTCGCTATCCATGCCCGAAGACATTCAAAACCGGGGGCTTTTTTTTGCTTGAGCGTGTTCAACAATTGTTTTACTTGTTCATCTTTATTTACATCTATGCGCTTGCAAGCTTTCTGAAAATCTTTACTCGATCTAAACCCGTATTTACCTGGGTCAACATCCACTGTCCGGGCATTTTCGAACACCCAATCCTCAAAAGCAGGGCTGATGATGAGTATCGTCGTCTTAGGCAAATCCAAAGAACACAGTTTTTTCACTCCGGCCTGTTCTTCAACAAACTGAAACAAATCGAGATCTTTCGGCTTTCTCTTGTCGTCATCAATAATTCCGACTGCCTGCCTTCTCTTGAAATTTTGTGGATTTCGCTAAAAACTACGCCTATCCCAAGCTGATGATTGGGTCGCGTAAACCCCAATACTTCGACAAGTAAGGTATCCGCATAACACTCCGGAATGACCTGATGATGTCTATTCAAGGCGTCAGCACAGATTCCAGGTTGAGAAAAACGTCAATGCCGTCGTTCAAAATGGATCTGATTTCATCTTCTGAAAGTCGGCGTACTTTAGTTTGATAGTTTTCAAACCAGGTTGAAAAAACAGCTACATCCTGAACCTCCTGCAATAAAGGCAAGAGGAAATATGGGTTATGCGTTGTGAGGAAGTATTGGTTATTCCGCTCGTCTTGAATGATGTGTTGGGCTAATTGATACACATACGGTGCATAAGAATGTGTCTCCGGCTCTTCAAAAAGGATAACAGAATCTTTATTGGAAAGAATCGCCGCAATATGGAAAATATAGCGCTGAAAGGTATCCGGGACAAGCGCCATCGGGAAACGAAGCAACACATTTTCATCTTTGCGGACGATGTCCATTCGCTGGGTCTCGACATCGAGCAAGAATTCCAAGCCGTTTGGTTTTAGAAATCTTTGAATTTCTGCTTTTAATTCAGGATTACGTTGAGCAACATAATAAAAGTTATCTCCATGAGGCGGTAATAAAAATGAAGCAGGGTGTAAATCGCCAGTTGATACTTTGTCAAAGGGTTGAAAGTTATACTTTTTAACATTACTCTGACTACCCGATGCTACATCACTTTGAAAAATATCTCCATTGGCATCTGTTTCTATATGAAATGGCTCTGCAAGAATAGATTTCTTAACTCCCTAAGAAGCAATAATGGAAAAATTAAATCCAAACGGTGATGGAAATAGTTTGGCAGATGTTTCATCCGCTTTAACTATTATGGCTTTTTCAAAATTGAAATCATAAAAAAGATGGATTATTGACTTGTACCTCAAAAATCCTTCCATAAAATGAGCAGCGAAAGGCATGAGCCCTGCCCCCAATAACGATATTGCCTCCAGAATATTCGACTTTCCCGCATTCGGCTTTCCCAGAAAAATGTTAACTCTTTCACATTCGAGCGCCACATGTCGGATGGATTTATAGTGCTCTATAGTTAACAGCCGAATATGACTCATGCCCTAAATTTTATTCAAATTTAAGGTTTTACAACGAATTCACCCGGCTAGGTTTCTTCAGCTGGCTTAATATCCTGAATCACATCTTTCAAATCCTTAGTCGCTTGTTCCAATTCTTCCAACTGTTTTTTGCGCTGCGCTGCGGCTTTTTCCTGTTTCATTGCTTCGGCAGATTGCTTTTGGGCATCCGCCACAGCGGCTTGCTCTTTTTTGGCAGCTTCCGTCACTTCCGGAATATGGACAACGCCTTCAAAGGGTTCTTTTCCAAAAGTGAGTCCTTGTTTATTCGTGTGGATATAGATGGTGTCGCCAGCGCTGAACGTGTCCGAAATAACAAATTTGGAGAGTTCGTCTACGACTTCCCGTTGCAGGGTGCGCTTCATGGGGCGGGCACCAAACTGCGGGTCGTAGCCCATGTCGCAAAGCCAGTCTAAAGCCGCATCGCTACAACGCAGCACCATGCCCTGGCGAGCCAGCAATTTTTCAATTTTTTTGAGCAGCAACTGAAGGATTTTCCGGATATCCGACTTGGCAAGGGGGAGGAACATGACCTGTTCGTCAATCCGGTTTAGAAATTCCGGACGTAGGGTTTCTTTTAGCAGGTCGAAAACCTCCTTTTTGGTCGTTTCAATGATGTCGGCGCGGTGTTTTTCGCCCAGCGCGTCTAAGTCTTCAAAATTTTCGAGGATGGTTTCCGCCCCCATATTGGAGGTCATGATGATGATCGTATTTTTAAAATTCACCACCCGCCCTTTGTTGTCGCTAAGGCGGCCATCATCCAACACTTGAAGCAATACATTGAAAGTATCGGGGTGTGCTTTTTCAATTTCATCCAGGAGCACAATGGAATAAGGTTTCCGACGCACCGATTCGGTGAGTTCTCCGCCTTCTTCATAACCAACATACCCCGGAGGTGCCCCTACCAATCGCGACGCTGCGTGGCGTTCCTGAAATTCGCTCATGTCAATGCGAATGATCGCGTGCTCGTCATTGAACAACACTTCCGCCAGCGCTTTTGCCAACTCCGTTTTTCCCACCCCGGTTGGCCCCAGGAAAATAAAAGAACCAATCGGGCGGTCGCCATCCTGTAGGCCGGAGCGGCTGCGGCGAACGGCATTCGCCACGGACTGCACTGCAAATTCCTGGCCGATCAACCGCTTACCGATTTCAGCTTCTAAGTGCAGCAATTTTTCTTTTTCACTTTGCATCATGCGCGCCACCGGAATGCCCGTCCAACGTGCTACGACGCCGGCAATATCGTTGGCGGTCACTTGTTCGTTGGTGAACCGGCTGTCTTCCGGGAGTTGCGCCAATTTTTCTTCGGCAACTTTCAGCATGATGGGGAGTTGTTGCAATTCGCCGTAGCGGATTCTGGCAACGGCTTCAAAATCACTGTTGCGCTCTGCCTTTTCAGCTTCCATTTCCAGTTCTTCCATCCGCCTTTTGATGTCCTGGATGGTATCCACAATTTCTTTTTGGTTGTTCCAGGCGGCGCGCATGGAATCGCGTTTTTCGCGGGCATTGGCCAATTGCTCCGTAATGGTAGCGAGCTTTTTTTCGTCTTTTTCCCGCTTGATGCCTTCCCGTTCGATTTCTAATTGGCGCACTTTGCGTTCCCATTCATCTACCTGCTCGGGCACCGAATCCAATTCTAAGCGCAGTTTAGCGGCAGCTTCATCAATCAGGTCAATGGCTTTGTCCGGCAAAAACCGGTCGCTGATGTAGCGATCGGATAATTCAGCTGCTGCGATGAGGGCTTCATCAAGAATGCCGATTTTGTGATAGGCCTCGTATTTTTCCTGGATGCCGCGCAGGATGGAAATGGTGTCGTCAATGCTGGGTTCATCAATGAGCACCGTTTGAAAACGGCGCACCAAAGCAGCATCCTGCTCAAAGTATTTTTGATATTCATCCAGGGTAGTCGCGCCAATGGTGCGCAATTCGCCGCGGGCCAGCGCCGGTTTTAGGATATTGGCAGCATCCATAGCGCCCGAACCGCCGCCCGCGCCAATGAGGGTGTGGATTTCATCAATGAAAAGGATGATTTCATCTGAACCGGAAACCTCATTGATGACCCCCTTCAGGCGCTCTTCGAATTCGCCTTTAAATTTGGCCCCGGCCACCAACCCTGCCAGGTCGAGGGTATATATTTTTTTGCGCTTGAGGTTTTCCGGCACGTCGCCTTTGATGATCCTCCAGGCAATGCCTTCTACAATGGCCGTTTTACCCACCCCGGCTTCCCCAATGAGCAAGGGGTTGTTTTTTTTGCGTCGAGAAAGGATGTGCAACACCCGCCGGATTTCGTCGTCCCGGCCAACAATGGGGTCAAGTTTGCCGCTTTCGGCGCGCTCATTCAGGTTAACTGCAAATTTATTGAGCGCGTTGTAGGTGTTGTCCGTGCTTTGATCGGTCACTTTTTTGCCTTTGCGCAATTCCTCTACAGCCGAGCGCAGCCCTTCTTCCGTCGCGCCGGAGTCTTTGAGGATGCGCGCGCCCCGGTCATTGCCCAACAACACCCCCAGCAGGATCATCTCCACCGAGATGTATTCGTCGCCAAAGGCTGGCAACAACCGTTTAGCGGTACTGAGTGCCCGGTTGGCTTCATTGGTGAGGAACTGTTTTTCAGCGCCGGTTACCTTGGGGTAGGTTCGGATGGCTTCATCCAATTTTCGTTGCAGGGTTTCAAGGTTGACGTCCATTTTTTGCAGCAGAAAAGTCACTACATGTTCGTCCGTTGCCAACACCCCTTTTAGCAGGTGGGTAGTATCCACTTGCTGTTGATTGAGTTCGGCGGCAACTTGTTGTGCTTTCAGGATAGATTCCTGGGCTTTGATGGTGAAATTATCGTAGGTCATGTGATCAGCTTGAATTATAGCGCCAAATTGGCGATTTTTATACGTTCTGTGAAATTTGTCGGGCACGGGATTTTGTGAAAGTGTAAAAATGTCCAAACCTGCCCCCATGATGCCTATTATTTGGACAGAAGTGTGCAACTAACCGTCTTCCGGATTGTCCCTTCGGATTATCTTGGTTCTATACTTTCCTTTTACAACATCTTTTTCGCTCCTCTGATCAAAACTACTATTCAAAAACCACCCCAGCAGGGGTATGGTACAGATTAATAATAAGCCGAACTTTACGACGGATTTTGTTTTGGAAACGAACTGTTTCCAACTGGCATTGCAAAAGTAAAACAGATCACCCGATATGAAACATCTCTCCTTAATTATGTTGTTGTGCGGCATAGCCCTAACGGCTGTTGCACAATATTCCGGTGGGGAAAAAAATCCTTTGACGCTTTTCGCATTCAAAACCGAATCACCGTCAATGGTGAATTGGATGAAGAAATCTGGCAATCGGCAACGGTAGCCTCAGGATTTATTCAAGCCTTTCCATTGCCTGGCGCACCGCCCACCTACGACACCGAGGTTCGGGTATTGTACGACGATGATGCTGTTTGCATTGGGGCGACACTTTACGACGCCCGTCCTGACAGCATTTTGCGCGAATTGACGCAGCGCGATCAGATCGGAAATACGGACTGGTTTGGGGTATTTATTGATACCTACCGCGATGGCGATAACGGACTTATGTTTATTGTAACGGCTTCGGGGATTCAATTTGATGCGAAAATAACCCCGAACAACAGCGACAACTGGAATGTTGTGCCTGGCGAAGATGTCAACTGGGATGCCGTCTGGGATGCCGAATCGCGCATCACAGACAAAGGTTGGGTTGCTGAAATGCGCATTCCATACTCCGCCCTGCGGTTTCCGAAAATACAGGAACAACTCTGGCAGGTTAACTTCGCTCGTGGTTTCAAACGCATGCAACAACGAAGCTATTGGAGTGAAGTGGATCCGCTGGAGAATGGCTTCCTGAGCCAGGGCGGCCATTTAAAAAACATCCGGGATGTTCGGTCGCCAATAAGGCTTCAGGCCAATCCTTACTTAGCAGCTTACGGCGAATGGGCGCACGACAAAAACGGAAGTCCCAAAAACAACTTTCGCGCAAACGCCTGCGCATTTCTTTTGAAACCAACTTTAGAAAATACGGCGCGATCGGTCGGCACCGCTGGAACTGGACATTTACCCCCCGTTACCGGGTAATGACAAACTAAACTTTACGCTTCAGGTGGGCAACTACAACTTTATCAACGATGTAGGTTTCACAACCAACACGGCTTTCAATGAAAAAGACCCTGTTACGGGTGAACCAACAACCCGTCAGGCCATTATTTTTGGTCGCCGCGATCACATAGCCGTAGAAAACGTATTCAATACGAACTACACGTTTAACAACAAGATGACGCTTTCTTTTCGCCTGCGGCACTATTGGACAAAAGTGGATTAAAATCGGTTCTACGAATTGGAAGAAGATGGAGATTTAGCAACAACCAGCTATGCGGGACAACACAACGCCAATTTTGACGCCTTCAACATTGATGTCGTATACCGCTGGCGTTTTGCTCCGGGAAGCGACCTTTTCCTGATCTGGAAAAATGCAATATCGAGTTACGACCCGTTTGCAGATCTGAATTATTTCAACAACTTAGACGGTCTGCTCGATGCCCCTCAACTAAATAGCTTGTCGCTGAAAGTGATTTATTTTTTGGACTATGCGGCGCTGGTGCATAGATGAAACTAAACCAAAGCCCGGCTTGCGTAACGGCTCCGCCTCGTGCTTGTTATTCCTCAGGTTCCGCCTGGTTGCATGCCGGCCAGAGACCAGCAATATGATACGCGAGGCGGAGCCATCGCGCAAGCGGGGATTTTATAATTTGTTAAAATTGGGCAGTAGGCTGTTTTAATGCCCAATTTTATATATATTTGTACGACCTACCCAGTCCGGTGAATGCCGGATCTTGCAGTTTCTATTTTTTGCCGGATTGCATTCCGGGGCTATTTTGAACAAACACAAAGAACATCGCGGGGAATCCTTGTGCTTATTGGCAAGGCGTGCAATGGTATTTTGGCAAGCTAATACCCTGGCTTACTGAGTACCAGGAGAAGATATTTTACTGATTATTTAACCTTAATAAATAGATATGAAAAATTTTAGATTATTACCCCCCCCCTCAATGGGGTGCATTTTGTTACAAGAAGTTATTACTTGCGCTAATGGTTTCGCTCGCACTTAATTCTGCCCGGGCGCAGGTGACGGATTACTTTGAGACGACGAGTTGCCCAACTATCGGGTGTGGTAATGGCCTTATTAACAATGGCTGCCTTGCTAATTGGGCTACCAGCCACGGGACGCCGCATGTTTTTCCTGGCTTTTTCGGGAACCAGGGCGGATTCAACAGCTCGCGCTCTTTGAGAATGGTCTATGGCCCAATGAACCAATCTCAGTGGGGTGGAGAAGGTACTTTTCGTACATTCTATTTTGAACCTGATAGATGCTATGTAATTAGACTTTGGGTATATCCAACGATTAGCACAAGCATTGATGGGATATTTCGGGTCAGGTTAACCAACAACCTGGCTGAAGACCTTGATTTGGGGACTTGCCACGAGCCCGTTCCTAATGTTAGCGGCTCAATCCAGAATTTGCTGGAAGAGAACTTATCAAATTATGCCGTAAATAACTGGCAGGAGATCACCCTCACGTTCACTCCAACTGAAGAATTTACCCAATTATGGTTGTATTTAGCGCCAACAGTAACCCAAACAACCGAGCCGATTGGCGGCACAATCAGAGTGGATGACCTTGAAATCACGGAGCTTTTTCTGCCCGAAGCCGGGTTTGGCTATGACATTGATCCGATGTGCGGTTCAGGGGTGGTTTCGTTTAACAATACCTCAGAGGATACAGATACTTATCTCTGGAATTTCGGCGATGGCGAAACGAGTGAAGCAGAAAACCCGGTGCATACCTACGACGATCCGGGTACTTACCCGGTTACCCTCACCGCCTCAAATGAATGCGGGGAGGATGTGGAAACCCAAACAATTGTGGTTTCAGCTACAACCTATGATTGGGTCGTGCAGGGAACGACAACACTGTCAAATGCCGTAACATCGGGTTGGCTTCCCGCAAATGGTGTTACAAACGAATCTGTACAAATTAACGGCATACTTACGATTGATCAAGATGAATATACCTTTCAGGGCGCCAATGTCACGATGGAATCCGGTGCCGGTATTGTTGTGAATGGTGGAGAAAAACTTTGGATCAACAACTCAAATTTCATGGGGTGCGAATACATGTGGCGAGGCATTCATGTATTGTCCCACGCTTATATTTATGTACTCAACAACAGTTTCATTGCTGATGCGGAATTTGCCATTCGCCCTGAAAGCAAAAGTCGCGTAACCATTCAAAGCTCAAAATTCGATAGGAACTTCATCAGCCTGTTCCAACAGGGCCCCTTGTCCTTTGTGCTTTTTCCGTTTTTTGGGAATGAAATTACTTGTTCTGAGCCGCTGTTGCCTACATACCCCGGACAGCTCACCACGCCTGCATCACAATCTTATGCCGGGATACTGGTCAATGACCAAAACCCGCTGGTCATTGGCAATGATAATGAAGCGTTGAATACCTTTGCCAACTTACGCAACGGTATCATTACCATTCGTTCGAACCTCACCGTGCGGAATACAAAATTTGAGAACATCATTCAAAGCTCTGAATATACAGATTTGACCGGTTATGGCATTCGACATACGGGCAGCAAAGGCCATGGCTTGATCGTGAAAGGAATGGAGCAAAATGATGTTGTTTTTCAAAACGGCACGACGGGTATTCAAGCTACAGGAACTGACGCCGATATTAACCTTACGAGAATAGAGAAAGTTATGAGCGGCATTCGGCTGGAAGGGAGTTCCCTGAGTTCATTGAAGGTAGAAAATAACTTCATCAGTACCCAGATGAACGGAGTAGAACTTCATCAGAATGGTACAAACGCAGAAATACTCATCAAAAATAATACCATTCGTGTAAACGAAACACCTGCCTTTCCTTTTCCCCTATCAGGTGATGGCATTTCAATAAATGAAACAAATGTTACATCAAACCTTGCTGCAAATATATCCGATAATCAAGTGACGGTATTTGGTTTTAATGATACTGGGATACGCCTGCGAAATGCTCACGATTATGATGTAGAGACCAACAAGGTTATGCTGTCAAGCGTAGCAGGTTACATAGGTATGGCTATTTCCGGCGGCGCGGGCAATGCCTTAAAGGGCAATACGGTGATGGGAACCGGTACATTTGGAACAGGAATCAATCTCAACATGGCAGGCGACATAAAGCTTGACTGCGATACCCTGCAAGGGTTGAGAACTGGTCTTAATGTAATAGGAAATCAATCTGATGCCGATATCGCTACGACGCTCTTCCTCCTTACCATGCATACTGGCCTGCGCTATGTCAATGGTGTCATGGCACCTATCCAAAATGGACGTGGCAATGTCTGGGCGGGTACTGCAAGTGACTATGCCGGATTCGGAGCAAGGCATGAAGGAGCGGATTTGTTTAGTATTCAAGGCAATGCTTACCGCGTACTCGAGCCCTACAATTCAGGCGCAAGTCTCAATACTTATCCGCCGAGTATTAGCCTGACCAATTTCCCTACTGCTGCTGTTACGAACTGGTTTCCGCTTGATGGGGTATCTGCTGCGCTTTGTAACGGAGATGAACTGGAGGAAGACGACGATGAAAAAATCAAATTAGCTCGGTTGATTGCCGCAGACAGCATGCAAGCTTTTCCGGAGGGCACGCAATGGGATGCTCGTTGGGGGCTTTACCGAAAGCTTCAGAAGTATCCATACCTTGTTGAAGAAGACACCCTGCTGTCGGCATTTTTCAATGAGGCCGCCTTAGAACCTTTGGGTCCGTTCGTGACGATAGAGGCGCGCAAGACGGCATTATTTGCGCCAACTACCGAAACAGAGGCCATTGCTTTGCTTACGGATACTTTAAATCAACTAACAGGAAAGATACAGGCTTTGGACAGTATCATGCTGGCCAATGCTTTAACGACGGAAAGTTCTGAGCGACAGCCCCTGGCGGAGCAAGTTACGTCTAAAATAGCTGCCATAGAAGCCCTGATTTCAACTTCCGACAGCCTCCGGCGTGCAAAAGCCGATGTTTTAATTGCGAATAACGCGGCTATTGTTCCCGGCAACTTGCCTGAGGAAAACCAGCAATTGGTCAATGAACTTTACCTGAAAGCGATTGTAAAGGGCGATTTTTCCTTTACCGGGGGGCAAAAAGATACGCTGAAAGACATTGCTGTTCAATGCCCTGAATATGGCGGCCGGGCAGTATTTGCAGCGCGGGCGCTCAAGGCTTCCTATGCTCCGCAGGTTTATAATGAAACGGAAACTTGCATCCCCGTGCCAGAATCTTTAGCACTTCTTCCTCAGGGCATTGAAAGCCTTGGAGGGGCAGGACTTCAAGTTTTTCCCAATCCGGCAGGCGATTACTTCCTGTTGTCCTGTGATATCAGCTTTCCGGCAGAACTGCGGCTTTATGACCCGTATGGCAGGGTAAGAAAAATACAAAGCCTGACAGGGGGAAAAATTTCGGCTGAAAAAATAATGACAACAGAACTGGAAAACGGAATGTACCTCATCACACTGAGATTAGACAATGGAGAGGTGTTCAATACCCGGCTTTTGATTGTAAAATAACATTTGCTAACCTTTGTGGCTGGAGCTTTCTGATAAAACAATAAGCTCCAGCTATTCCCATTTCATTGCCATGACCCGTTTCCTGATAACCTCGTTCCTGTTATGCGCTGTACTACCTTTCGCATTTTCTCAACAAGCATTTGTGCGGGAAAAACGCGACCATATCTGGATGTTTGGATATGATACAGCCATACAAACCAATGCCCGAAATACCTGGCTTGATTTTAATGATATGCCTGTTTCCACACATCAAAGGGTAGGCACATTCAGTATAGACATTACCAATGCTGGCATGTGTGATATTGCAGGGAATCTGCTGTTTTATACCAATGGTTATGTTGTGAATGATCGCAATCACAACGTGATGGAAAATGGGACAGGCTTGAGCCCGGGGGATATGACCGATGACTGGCTGCTCTATGGGGAGCCATTGGATCAGGGAGCCATTGCTTTGCCAGCGCCTGGGGTGGGAAACAAGTACTATCTCATACATGGGAGGAGAGAGTATTTGAATGAACCGGACATGTATGGACATACTTCTAGGATGTTTCCTTTATATTTTTCGTCAATTCAGATTGGTGAAAATGGATCGGGCACTTTATTAGAGAAAAATGAAGTATTGGCAGATGAGAGTACATTAGGACTTGGCAAAATTACCGCCGCTCGGCACGCGAATGGCCGCGACTGGTGGGTAGTGGTTTTTGGCTACTTCTCCAATCAATATCATCGTTTTTTGCTGCATCCCGGGGGCATCACCGAGTATCCGATGGGAAGCACAGGAGAAGCAACGCCCTCCGGGGTTGGGCAGGCGGTTTTTTCACCGGATGGCACCAAGTATGTGAAGCTGAATATGTACTTGATTGCAGGTCCTGCCTATCTGGATATCTACAGCTTTGATCGCTGTAGTGGTTTGCTATCTGATCCGCTTCAACTCATTTATCAGGACTCGGCTTTTCATGGCGGCGTAGCCTTTTCGCCCAATTCGCGGTATTTATATGTTTCCTCGCATCGTTACATTTACCAATACGATACCGAGGCAGAAAACGTAGAAGCCTCTCGCGAAGTCATTGTGTATCTCGGAGAGTTTACTCCTGCGGGGTTTCCAGCGGATTTCGCCTTGATGCAGTTGGGGCCTGATGAGAAGCTGTATGTGTCCGGATATAACAGAAAAGAGCTGCACATCATTCACAATCCCAATGCTGGCGGCTTAGCCTGTAACTTTGAGCAGGATGCCCTGGTTTTTGGAAATTTTCTCGGTCGCTCGATCCCCAATCATCCCTACTACGGCCTCGGCTCCGAAGACGGCAGCCCCTGTGATACCCTCGGCATTGACCACCACCCGCAGGCCAATTTTCGGCATGCCACGGAATCTTCAACGGTCAATTTTTACGATTACTCCCGCTTTTTCCCCACCGCCTGGCAGTGGACTTTCGGCGATGGCGGCAGCAGCACCGAGCGCGATCCGGTGCATGTTTACGCGGCAAGTGGGGTGTATGAAGTTTGCCTCATCGTGAGCAACGCCAATGCCGCCGATACGCTGTGCCAGTTCGTGGAGGTGATTGTGACGGGTACGGAGGAGGCGCTTGCGGAAAAGGTATTGCTGAAGGTTTTCCCCAATCCGGCGAAAGATTATGTGGTCTTGCAGATTCCGGGCTATCTTAATGGCAACACGGAGACCCTGCAATGGGTGCTGCACGACGCCTTGGGCCGCGAAGTGCGCCGGGTCGTGCTGCAACACCCGCAGGCACAAACGGTAGTGAATTTAGAAAATATGGCGCCGGGGATGTATTTTTGGAAAATGAGCGCGGGCGGGCAAGTGCTGGAGAGCGGGAAGTTGATTGTGGTTAGATAAGCTCGTGGGCAATATTCCGTTACAAACAGAAAGAGGCTGTCTCGTAAGGGACGCCTCCTTCTAATATATTAATAGTGTTTACAGTGTGAGGGTTGGCCCCCTTGCCTGAGTTTAGCTTTGGCCTAAAAGCCGGTTTAATTCTTCTTTAACAAACCCGCCGAGTTCCCGCACATAATCCCTCGAAAAATCGAAGGCAATGCCTGCCGTGCGGTAGATTTCCCGGATGGGTTGGGTGTAGCCCATTTCCAACGCTTTGCGGTAGTTTTGTATTGTTTGTTCCGGGTTTTCGCGGTACTGCTTCCAGATCGCAATGGCGCCAAGTTGAGCCATGCCGTATTCAATATAATAAAAAGGCACTTCGAATACATGCAATTGCCGGTGCCACAGGTATTCCTGATAGTGTTCCAGCCCGCTGCGATCAACAACAGAAGGTGAAAACTCATCGAGGATCTGCATCCAGTTTTCTTTGCGTTCCTGGCGCGTGTGCTCCGGATTGGTATACAGCCAGTGTTGAAATTTATCAATGGCTGCAATCCAGGGCAGGGCTTTCAGGACATACTCCAACTGAGCCACTTTTGCCCGCTTCAGGTCGTCCGGGTTTTCAAAAAAGATCTCCCAGTGATCCATGCTCAACAATTCCATGGTCATGGAGGCCAGTTCGGCTACTTCCATCGGAATGCGTTTAGCAATACTGAGGGGATGTGCATGGGACAAAAACGAATGAACGGCGTGTCCGCTTTCGTGCATCAACATGCGCATATCGTTGAGCGTATTGGTGGCGTTCATAAAGACAAAAGGCACGCCGCTTCTGTGCAAGGGCATGTTATACCCACCGGGACGTTTGCCGCGCCGGGAATCCAGATCCAGCCGGCCCATAGCGCGCATTGTTGAGATGACTTCACCAAAAAACGGATGCACTTTAGACAGGCAAAGAATGGATTTTTCAACTAATTCCTCCACATTTTCAAACGGGCGGAGTGGTGCTTTGCCGCAGGTATCCACGTTCAAATCCCAAGGGCGCAGCGCATCAAGCTCCAGGGCATCCCTGCGGTATTCACTGATGTTCTCCACCAAAGGAAGGATTTCAGAAGCAATGGAGTCGTGAAAAGCCAAACAATCTTCGGCAGAGTAATCGAATCGGCCCAATTCGCAAAACTTATAATCCCGGTAGTTTTCAAACCCGGCATTCAACGCAATCTGATGCCGCTTGCGCAGCAGGTCTTCAAAGAGGTTTTCAAAAAAGTCGGTGTCCTGAAGAATGCGCTGGTAGATTTTGTGGTAAACGGTTTCGCGGTAAACCCGGTTAGGTTCTTCCAGCAAGGCACCTGCCTTTTGCAAAGTCATCTGCACGCCATTTACCCCAACGGTCATCACCGAAAAAATTTTGCTATACTCTTTCAGCCGCAGGTGTACTTCCGTTGTAAGTGGCACATTTTCTCCACAAAAAAGCGACAGGGCATTTTTAACGCTGCGCAGGTAGATCTGATATTCCTGCGGGTCTAAGCCGGATAAGAAGGTCGTTGAAATTAATTTTTGATTGAGGCGGTATTCATAGGAGGTAATCTGGGGCGACAATTCCTGTACGGCATATTGATAAGCCTTTTCGGCATCTTTATCCTCTATATTAACCGTGTGATGGATGATTCTCCACGAAAGTTCCTCATTGACCAATGCGTCCAGTTCGCTCTTGTTCAGAATCCAGCACTCCAGCTCTTCCAGCGAACAGATCGGGCGATTCAACAATTCATGGTAGTAATATTCCAGTTCCGACCAGGTCGTGACCTTCAATTCTTCAGGCAAATACGCTTGAGTTACAGGTTGAAGCTTGGTAGTAGTTCTCATAATCTCATAATCTGTCCTTTGATTACTGTATAGGGTAGCAGCAAATTCTTACCACCCTTGCATTCTGGTAACCTCCGGGGAATCCCGAAAACCTTACATACAGATAACGCGTAAACTTGGCCAGGAACACTCTTATAAAGAGGCAATTGCAATTCGGCATCGCTCAATCACAAGTTGCTCTTATTCCTTATACGGATATAAAATCCAAAAGGCCGAAGTTTTGGTCACTTTTTTTTACTCACTCTTCTTCCTGGTTTATGGAAGGGTTATCTTCAAGGCTCAGCAGTTGTTTGTCATTCAGAAAAACAAACCACTTGATGGCCTTTTTCATGTCGCCTGTGCGCACTTTATCTCGGTCGTAATTGGGTAAAATAACTGCGAAATAGGCTTGCAAAGCTTCCGGCTTGGCATCAGAACCCGGTGGCGGCAATTCGTTTATTTTTTCCAGCATACTGCGGAATACATTTGCCAACTCCGTAGTTTCTCCATCGTCGGTGTAAATTCCGATGGTGCCAAGTGGCGTAAACTGATAGCTCCTTGCCGGTACAAAACTCCTCTTCCCTGAATCCAGGTCTTCTACAATCAAGCCATTGTTTCGGTCTGCAATGATCTTGTGAATACCGGGCAGACCGGATACAGCAACAAATTTTTCCAGATTCATAATATTCCTTTACTTTTTGTTTGAACGCCAAAGGTACAAACAAATAGGAAATGGAAGTTTCTCCTGCCTGCAAAGCAGGAGTATACTTATCAAGTGCTGTCTTAAACGGGGGAGTGGTGTGTAGATGTGTTCTTCAAAGCTGCACCAAAGATAGTACAATATTAACCGTTTGTCAAAGCAAAACGACCGGAAAATCAAAATTCCGGCCATAAGTCTCTTCTATTTGCATAAACCTGATAGCTTTGACCTTTATAAAATCCCTCGGTATGAAAAAAAGACATATTAAATATTTGATGCTGGCTTTCTGGAGTTGCCTGCCAACGCTCGTTTCCCATGCGCAATCTTATTCTTCCTGGTTCAATGGCGATACCACGGACGTGGTCACAACGCCCCTGCAGGGTGTCTTGTTAGCCGGGGGAGGTACGGATAACGACGATGCCATGCGCTGGCTGCTCCAACGGGCGGGCGGCGGCGATGTTGTCATCATTCGGGCAAGCGGTTCCAATGGCTATAATGATTATCTGTACAGTGAATTAGGCGTTGCGGTTAATTCCGTTCAGACCATTCGCTTTAATGGCGCGGCAGCGGCACAGGATGCTTACGTGATTCAGCAAATCCGGAATGCAGAAGCGCTTTTCCTTGCAGGAGGCGATCAGTACGATTATTATTTGTACTGGAAAGACACCCCGATAGAAGAGGCAATCAACTACCTGGTCAATGAAAAACAAGCCGTGGTTGGAGGAACCAGTGCTGGTATGGCCGTTTTAAGCCAGGCGTACTACACGCCACCGGGCTCGGGCATCATGTCGCCGCAGGCCTTAGCCAACCCTTTTAATCCTTCTATGAATATTATCGGCAATGGTGATTTCATCATAAACCCGCTGCTGGCTGATGTCATTACGGATACGCACTACGAGCAACGCTCCCGAAAAGGCCGGCATGTCGCTTTTATGGCCCGCGTTGCCAATGCATCCGGGCAACGTTCTTTTGGAATTGCCTGCAATGAGACGGTAGCTGTTGGGATAGACGAACAGGGAATTGGTCATGTTTTTGGCGATGCCGCCAATGATTTTGCTTTTTTCCTCCAGTCCTCCTGCCAGGATACCTTTCTGCCCGAAGTCCTGCAAATTAATCAGCCACTCACCTGGAGTATTGACAGCACTGCCGTGTGGGCGTGTAAAATCCCTGGCACCGCATTGGGCAACAACACGTTCGACTTAAACGATTGGGAAACACAAACCGGCGGCAATTGGGAATATTGGTCTGTTCATTCCGGCACATTGCTTATCCGGGAGGCTCCCGGCGGAGATTGCCTGGGGAACATCAATGGCGTGGAAGAAACCGCACTGGCACCTTTAAAATTTTATCCCAATCCTGTACGGGATATCCTCCGGATAGAAAACCTTCAGGGCGTGCAGGTTGAAGGGATGAAGTTGTTCGATTATCTTGGCCGGCCGTTGCGCCAATGGTCGGGAACTGAATCGGCACTCAATCTTTCAGGTTTACCACCTGGGCATTATTGGTTAAATTATGTCGCAAACGGGCATTTGTATGCAGAACCCATCGCTAAGTTTTGACATACTATTCCATTTTCATGCGGTAGGTATATCCCAGATTCACGGGCACGTAATCCCATCACTCGACTAAATTATGCCCACAAATGTTTCATAAAACACCATTCAAATAATCTTGAAAGGCATTCGAGATAGCACGCTTTTGAATTCGTTTTGCCTGCAATTGGCCTACTTCAATGTTATCAAAATGCTTCGGGATGTAACTTGCGGTAAGAGAAAATTCTGCTTCCGGCTGAGTCTAAGCTTTTAATCTCGCTTCAACTTGATCATTAAGTGACATATCAGCATAAGTGTCTTCCGTTTGTATCCTGTTTTTATTGCTTTGATGGGTAGCGGGAAAAATATCCTGCAGCCCAAAAATAGGAGAGGTGAGGAGAATATTGGGTGTCAGGTTTGGCAACTGATCCTCCATCTGAACCAGTCGTTTCCCTGTTACACCTAATTCTTTAGAGCGATTTACGCGAAGAATTACAGAGTTTGCAGGCGCTCCAAGAATAGGAAGAGAACTATGTGTAGAAGCAATAAAGTAAATTTTTGAAAATATCCTCGACAACTCCCCCGGCAAAGAGCGTTGTAATTTGGGATGAAAGTGCAAGTCTATTTCATCTATAATTACAATCCCTGTTAGTTGAGCTGGATCCCGGACTTCTGGTTGTACTTCAAACAAGCGCAATATCATATCCCCAATCATACTGATCAAACTTCTGTATCCAGCGGCTAAATGCTTGGATAGCAAGCGTTCGTATTGTTGGCCTTCTTCATCTTTTTCATAATAGTAAACCTGGTCTGATTTTCGATCTACTTCTATTTTATTTACATTCAAGAGCGTTTTTAATACCTTGATAACATGTTCATATTTTTCCTTAAACTCAGAATCATCTTGTTTGAAATACCATCTTGAAAGTTGTAATTCAATATTGCGCAACAAGTTCTGAGTTTCATAAAGACTTAGGGTCGAATTTTTCAACTTTCCCACTGATATTATTTGTGATTTTTACTCCAAAAGAGCTTTCATCTTTCTCATATTCAAAAGTATGGCCTTCAAATTCAAACAATCCGGTAGCCAAGGCTAGTAGAACCGATGTTTTCCCGTAGCCATTTTCTCCAGCTAAAAATACCCACCGGGCATTCTCTGGCAAACCATTTAGGTCACAATGCTGTATCCCCTTGAAATTTCTGAATTCAAAGCCACGAAGAGCATATTTCGGAATATCTTTATGGTTGATGACTTTCATCACAAAACTATTTGTCTTCTTGATTAATGCGAAGCCTGACGACTTCATTATTGTTTTACCCTACAACGGCCCTTTCTTCTTCTTCAAATCATTCAGATACCGCTCTAATTCCATCTCGTCGTAAACGAGCACTTCGCGGGGTTTGCTGCCTTCGTTGGGGCCAACAATGCCCATCGCTTCCAATTGATCCATGATCCGGCCTGCCCGGTTGTAGCCCAATTTCAGGCGGCGCTGGATCAGGGAAGTTGACCCATGCTGGTTTTGTACGATGAGGCGGGCAGCATCCTCAAACATATCGTCGAGGTCGGCGTAGGAAATGACGGAGGCGCCGCGTTCGTCGTCGTCACCGTGGAATTCGGGAAGCAGATAGGGTTCCGGATAGCCAGCTTGTTTGGCGATAAAATCCACAACGCGTTCCACTTCCGGCGTATCCACAAAGGCACCCTGGAGACGAACCATTTCGCCGCCAACACTCAGGAGCATGTCGCCCCGCCCGATGAGCTGATCCGCACCGCCACCATCGAGGATGGTGCGCGAGTCCACTTTTGCCGTAACTTTATAAGCAATGCGCGCCGGGAAGTTGGCTTTGATCACCCCCGTAATGATGTTGACAGAGGGGCGTTGCGTGGCAATAATGAGGTGGATGCCCACAGCCCGCGACAATTGCGCCAGACGACCGATGGGCAATTCGACTTCTTTGCCTGCCGTCATGATCAGGTCGGCAAATTCATCAATGACCAGCACGATGAAAGGCATAAATTTATGGCCTTTGAGCGGGCTTAGTTGTCGTTGTACAAATTTTTCGTTGTACTCCCGGATATTCCGTGTGCCTGCTTTTTTCAACAGGTCATAGCGGGTATCCATTTCAATGCATAGGGAATTCAGGGTATGAATCACCTTGTTGGTTTCGGTGGTGATGGGTTCTTCCTGGCCAGGCAAAAACGCAAGGAAGTGGTTTTCTAATTTGCTGTATGGAAACAACTCGACCTTCTTCGGGTCTATCAACACGACCTTGACCTGGGAAGGGTGTTTCTTATACAGCAAAGAAATCAGGATCGAATTGATGCCCACTGATTTACCCTGCCCTGTGGCACCGGCAACCAGCAAGTGGGGCATCTTGGCGAGGTCCACCACAAAAACTTCGTTCGAAATGGTTTTGCCCAAAGCGATTGGCAAGTCCATTTTCGCCCGTTTGAATTTCTCGGACACCAGCACCTCTTTCATCGAAACCACCTGTTTATTTTTGTTGGGTACTTCTATGCCGATCGTGCCCTTGCCGGGAATGGGTGCAATGATGCGAATGCCCAGCGCTGAAAGGCTGAGGGCGATATCATCCTCTAAATTTTTGATGCGCGAAATGCGCACCCCGGGTGCAGGCACGATTTCGTACAGCGTCACCGTTGGGCCAATGGTCGCCCGGATTTTAATGATTTCAATCTTGTAATGCAGCAGGGTTTCAATGATCTGGTCTTTGTTGGCCTCCAGCTCGGCGCGGTCTACTTCAAATTTTTGATCAGAATAATCTTCCAGCAAAGAAGTCACCGGGTATTCATAAGAAGACAATTCCAGCGTTGGGTCGTAGGGTTCGCTATGATCCAGATTTTCTGCCTGCGATTCGGAAAGGCCCACGGCATTGCGCGACAGCCCAACGGCAGGGCCGGGCACTTCTTCCATCGGCGGTGCCACCACCGGAGGCTGGATTTCCAACTCTGCTTCACCGGCTTGCAAAGGGCGCGGTTTCACCGGTTGGCCTTCAAGGTTGAGCGCAAGCTGGTTCGGCTCCACCCCTTGTGCCCGGTTGCTGGGGCGAAGTGCGCCCGAAGCCGTAGTTGAGGCAATCTTTGGCGTTTCGGTCGTGGAATCTGCTTCGGACAAAGTTCCGGATATTTCCTGATTTTCCCGGGTGCGACGCTGTAAGTACAAGCGGCCAGCCATCCGGGCAGAAATATATTCCCAGGCTTCATCGAAAGCTTCCCGGGCAGTGAGGTTATTGAAATTCGGATTAAAAGTCCAGACAAACATCCCTGCCAGAATGAAGATCAACAGCACAACAAGCCCTATCGCGCCGACAAAACTGCGTAGCCAGTCGCTCAGGCCTTCCCCGAATGCGCCACCCCAGGGAAACCCTGCATCGCCGGCAACAAATTCGAGGAACATGGCGGATGAAAACAGCAGGATGATCATCCGGTTCAGGGTGGGCACAAACTGAATCAGTGGCTTACGCCGGATCAGGTAAAGCCCGAATTGCACGAGGAGGTAAATGAAAATAAACGACGGCAACCCGAAGCCCCAATAGAAAAACATATTGGAGACAATGGCGCCAAGGCGTCCCAGCCAATTGGCCATTTCCATGTTGGTTTCCAACAACAGGCCCCATGAAATGCGCAGGACAGAATCCTGGTCAATGCGCCAGGTAAACAAATAGGAGGTAAAGGCAATGAATAAATACAAGGCAAAGAAAAGGCACAACACCCCGAATAACTTGGGGATGCGCTCGTCGTTAATGCCTAATTTGAGCGACAATTGCCCTTTTTTTGCTTTGGCCATATTCAGGACTTAAGCTGTTTTTTCGCAAGGTGCCCCTAAAAACAGGAACTACCCGGATGACATCTTTCCGGGCAAAAATAGTTATTATAGCTGACACAAAATAGTGGTACTATTGTCCAGACTAAAACTAATCAACTATGTCTTCGTCTGATCGTATTGATGCTTCCAAAGCGCCAAAGCCCGTAGGCGCTTATCCGCATGCCCGGAGGGCTGGCAATTTGCTGTTTCTTTCCGGCATCGGCCCACGCGATCCTGAAACCGATGGAATTCCCGGATTGGAGCGCAGCGCCACAGGAAATTTTACATCCTTTGACTTTGAGAAGCAATGCCATTCCGTTTTCAGGAATGTGCGCCTTGTTTTGGAGGCGAGCGGTGCCAACTGGGAAGATTTGGTAGACGTAACGGTTTTTCTGACGGATATGCAGCGCGATTTTCATACCTATAATCGGATTTACGCTGAATATTTCCAGGCGAATCAACCCTGTCGCACCACCATAGGCATTGATTCGCTGCCAACGCCGATTGCTATTGAACTGAAATGTATCGCTGTGTTGTCTCCTGCAGCCAATCTTGAAAGATAGCCTCAATTTGCTCATTATTTTCCCAGGTCTGCTCAATGTCCGGCAAGGCCAGAATTCGCTCAAACAGCACATTCTGCGCGTCCGCAGCCTGCAAAGCCTGGCTGTAAGGAATATTGCTGAAGGTGACCATCGAATACGTTGGCAAAAAACTGCTGTGCTTTTCATGCAGGCGCGCGGCTATTTTTTGTCGCAGCAAAAATCTGGGATCTGCCACGAGATCCCGCATCTCTATAAAATTGCGCAAAGCCAGTTCAGCGATCGCATTGCCATCCGTAATCCGGTTGGCACTGAACGTTGAGGCGATGTGCCCCCAATCCCCCTCGAAATCATCAATAAGTCCATCTAAAATGGTACAGTCTTCAAAGCCAGCATTCATTCCCTGCCCGAAAAAAGGCACAATGGCATGCGCGGCATCTCCCAGCAACAAAACCTTATCCTGGTAATGCCAGGGGTTACACCGCACCGTCACCAAAGCAGCAGCCGGGTTCTGGCGAAAATCCTCCAGCAGGGTCGGCATCAGGGGAATGGCATCGGGAAAATATTGCCGGAAAAAAGTCATCACGGCTTCATCTGAATCTAAGCGGTCAAAAGCAGCTTCACTGCCTTCAAATGGCAAAAACAAGGTACAGGTAAAGCTGCCGTCAATATTGGGCAGACCGATCAGCATGAATTGCCCTCGGGGCCAGATGTGGAGCGCGTTTTTTTCCAAGCGGTGGCTGCCGTCTTCGTTCGGCGAAATATTCAATTCTTTGTATCCGTAATCCAGATAGCTTTGCGAATAATTGAACCGGGGAAGGCGTTGCAGGCTGTTTCTGATGGCAGAAAAAGCGCCGTCTACTCCGAAAATAATTGGCGCTTCCACTTTTTTTAATTGCCGATCCGGGCCTTCAAACCAAACGGCACCTTCTGAAGGTTCGAAGCGTCGGCACTTTTGATCGAAATAAAGTTCCACATTTGGAAAACTGGCTGCAATGTTCAGCAATTCTAAGTTGAGCCCACCCCGCGACACCGAATAAATGGCCTGGTTTTCTTTACCGTAAGGCTGAAAAACCAATTCTCCGCTCACAGGATGCATCATGCGCCCATACATCGGAATAGCAACCGACGTCAATTTTTCTTTTATCCCGGCTTTTTCAACCGCTTTCCAGCCCCGGTCGCTCATGGCCAGGTTGATGGATCGCCCCCCGCTGTACCCTGCACGGCGCATATCGCCACGCTGTTCGTATACCGATACGTTATAACCGCGCTTTGCCAAAAATACCGCCCACAGCGCACCAACCAAACCTGCGCCAACTACGAGCGCTTTTTTTTCTTTATTCATTTGTTGTATATATTGAATCTCGTGTTTATTTTTATAGTTCGAGAGCAAGTCATGCGAAGACCCCGAAAACGGGAGTCCCGCCGGGCGGGATGACTGTTTTCGGGGTTGAGCATAACGCAGCTATCGGGCTTTAAAAACAGACACTACCTAAATAGAGAATCGAAGTGCAAGAAACTGCGCAACAAACCCCACCATAAACCCGCCGTAAAGGTCACGGGGTTCGTGCGCATGGAGCAACAACCTTGACGTGCCAACGATGCCGCACAAAAGGATGACGATGATCAGCACGGCATTCATATTAAAACTAATCGTTCCGAATGTACCGGTCTGAATGGTAAAAACATCGTGGCTGAAACGCAGCATCGTGATAATGACCATGCCCAGCAAGCCCCCCATGCCCACCGCATGAGCACTGATTTTTGAAAAAATATTAATAAAAAAAGTCACAAATAGGGCAATAACCGCACCCAGCATGAAGCAGGCATAAGCGGGGGGAAACAGCGAACTGTTTTTCATATTCATATACGCCCAAAGGTAAAAAACAGCAGTGATGATGTACGGGCCCGTACGCTCGCTTTTGTCTTCCATTTCCAACGAACGAATAAACCCCAGAGGGCGCAGCATGGCTACTGCAAAAACCGGAATGAAAAAAGTATATAGAAAAATGCGCAGCAAGTTGAGTTTGCCGGCATCGTCAAAGATGCTGTTGACTCCAAAAATAAAAGGATTGATTAGCAACAGCAGCGCCAACATGTACGTAGGCATGAGCAGGGGATGAAAAAGGATGGAAACTGCCTTGGCAAAGGGTCGCAGCATGCTGAATTTATTTTTTTTGAAACGGCTTCTCAAAAAAGACCCGTTTCTCCGGGTCTAACCGGCGGCAAAGATAAGGAACGTGGTGTAAATAAGTTACCTGGATTCGGCGAGGCTGTTTTTTCAGCAGGCAAGGCGCGAGAAGGGAGCTTAGCCTAAGCTAAGTGACCGACGAAGGCAATTGCGCCGACTGAAAGCAATTGCGGGCAGCATGGTAAAAAAAGAGACCGCCCAAACAGGGAAGTTATTTACACCACGTTCCCAAGCACAGCACCCGGATTGTTGGCCATCAGAAAAAACTTTGCGCTGCAAAGGGGCGCTACCCAAAAATTACCAATACTTTTATGTTTTCATTGGAGCTTTTACCCGATCCGCATTGCCATGTTGCAGTATTTGCTGAAGCGGCTGTTGTTGTTTGTTCCGATGCTATTCGTCATTTCTTTCATTGCATTCGGACTGAACCAGTGTACTCCGGGCGATCCCGTAGAAGCCGCATTGGAAGGCACTGGCGTCATGCCTTCGGCATACCCGCGGGAGTACAAACAAAAAGCCGCAGCGCTGGAGCTTGATAAGCCTTCTTTTTATTTCTCCCTTACGGCTGTGGCCTATCCCGATACCCTTTACAAGATCATTCCCCAACGTCATCGGGAAACGGCCACTGCACTGATTGCCCAATTTGGAAACTGGCCCGAAATATCCGGCTACCTTCAGCAAATAGCGGTGTTCAAAACCAAGCTTGATGGCCTCCGGCGAAATCCTGAAACAAAAGATCAGTTCAATCCGGCCATGTATGCCACTGAAAGGCTGCCGCAGACGCACCAACCGGCCTCCATCCAGGCCGGATTTGACAGCATAGGTCTTGCATTGGCGCTGAAACCCGCTTTACAACAAAAGATGTCTCCTGAATTTGAGACATTGAAACAAGCTTACCGGCAAATCTCCTCCCGCCAAACCCGTGGGAAGCTTTACATCCCAACCATTCATGGATATGGTTTTCAGAACCGTTACCACAACTGGCTCATCGGCATGTTAAAGGGCGATTTTGGAACATCCCTGAAAGACGGCCGTAAAGTTTCTTCAAAAATAAAAGAGGCGGTCAACTGGACGCTGTCTCTGAGCATAACAGCGATCCTGCTGGCTTATCTTTTGTCGGTACCCATTGGTGTTTACAGCGCTGTGTATCAAGGCAGCAAAGCCGAGCGGGTCGTTTCCATATTTTTATTCGGATTGGACTCCATGCCAAATTTTTGGATGGCGTCTTTGCTCATCATTTTTTTTACGACACCAGAATATGGCATGGATTTTTTTCGGGTGCTGGGTCCTGCCAGTTTGCCTGCCGATGCCGGGTTTTGGGAGCGTTTCTTCAGCGCTTTTACCGCAATGATTTTGCCGGTATTTTGTTTGGCTTATGGCGCTTTGGCATACATTTCCAGGCAAGTGCGCGCGAGTATGATCACCGCACTAAAGCAAGATTATATCCGGACAGCGCGTGCAAAGGGGTTGACCGCCCGACAAGTGGTTTGGAAACACGCTTTTCGCAATGCTTTATTCCCTCTGATTACTATGTTTGCTTCTGTTTTTCCGGCAGCGCTGGCCGGTTCAGTGATCATCGAACATATCTTCAATATCCCCGGAATGGGGCAATTGATGATCAAATCCATTCAGGGCGACGACTGGCCGGTTATTTACACGGTTTTGATGCTGGCTTCTTTACTGACCATGATCGGGATTTTGGTCGCTGACCTGCTTTATCATGTTGCAGATCCGAGGGTAGATTTGAATAATAAAAACCGCAAATAACCTGCTATGAACTTCTTCAACCGCAAAAAAAAGCAACCCGGCGTTGAGCCGCAAACGCTGCAGGTGGGTCGTTTGCGCGCATCGCCGGGATGGCGGCGTTTTTCAAAAAACCGGGCAGCGTTGTGGTCTTTGCGGATGCTCTACGTGCTGATTTTTGTGGCCGTGTTTGCTGATTTCTTAGCGAATGACAAACCCATCTATTGCCGCATTGAAGGGCAAACTTATTTTCCAATTTTCAAAGAATATGGCATCAAATTGGGCTTGTCGCAAGGCGATGAAGCCTATTTCCGCCGCGAATGGCAAAATGAAATTTACGAAGCCGTGATTTTTCCACCGGTCACCTACAACGCCCAGCAAGCTGATACACCGAACCGATATACTTCCCCTTTCGGAAAACAAGCTGTGAGATCCTGGCGTTTCCGGCATTGGATGGGTACAGATGGGATCGGGCGCGATATTTCCGCGTTGATGGTGCATGGCACCAGGGCAGCAATGTTGGTTAGTGTCATCTCCATGGGCATTGCGACGTTGATCGGATTGTTACTAGGCAGTTTGGCCGGATTTTTTGGAGACGAGCGCCTGCGAACCTCTGCGCCCCGGTTGTTGTTGAACTTGGTTGCGCTGGCTGCCGGTTTTTTCTATGGGTTCAGCGTTCGGGCTTTTGCAATGACCGAAGGATCCCTGTTTACAGAAGTGTTCAAAAGCTTAGGCATCCTGTTTGCGTGCTTATTGGTAGCGAATCTGATTGCCGGCCAGATAGAACGGCGTTTCAAATTTTCGGCGTCCGTTGCCATACCAGCAGACACGCTGGTCAACCGTGCCATTGAAACCCTGTCCTCGATTCCCACCTTATTATTACTGCTCTCAGCGGCAGCGCTTATTCAAAAACCTTCCATCATTTACATTATGGCCATCATCGGGCTACTCCGCTGGACCGGGATTGCCCGTTACATCCGCGCCGAACTGCTTAAAATCCGAAGCTTAGAGTATATAGAAGCGGCGCGTGCCATGGGCCTGAGCGAATGGCGTATCCTGTTCAGGCATGCCCTCCCAAATGGCTTGGCTCCGGTTCTGGTTGCAATCGCCTTCGGCATGGCTAACACGATATTAATCGAAGCTTCTTTATCTTTCCTCGGCATCGGCTTACCCCCGGAAAGCGCCAGTTGGGGCAATGTTCTTCAAAATGCCCGTTCTTCGCCTCAATCCTGGTGGATTGCGCTTTTCCCCGGCCTTGGTATTTTCCTGACCATCACCATCTTCAACCTGATTGGAGAAGGGGTAGGAGAATCTATTAATAAGTCCTAAACAAGCGCTTATTTCATTTTCCTTTTCATTTTTTTGGGAAACAACCCGGATTTGCCGCCTTTGCTTGGCAATTCCCCTTTCCGATTGGCCTTTACTGTTGTATTTTCGTAGGCCGGACATCCACTTTTGCGGCTACAGGAGGAGGCACCTACCCCAAACAATCCAATGCACGCGCAGAGCAGGAGCGCAACAGAATTTCTGATTTTCATGTGACAAGTCGTTTTAGTCTGCTTAGTACACTGTAAACTAAGTTTCATTGGCTTTTGGGTGAATCTTTTTGCGCCATGCTTCCTCCATTTTTTCGCCCGATGCATAGGCATCGAACTTAAAAATGGACTTGTCTGACACAAAAATCTTTTACACAAAATCTCAACAAACTTAGTTTACGGTGTACTTAGGAACGTGTGCGAAATAACTTACCACTTTGGGCGGCGTCTTATTTCGCACACACTCCTTAATAAGTTCAGTTTCCCCGATTGGTTACACCCGGATTCAAATAAAACAGGGGTCGGTTCAGGGCCAATCACGCCCTATCAGAAACGTCAGGATGGCATTTTCCTGTGCCCTAATCGTTAAAATTGCATGAAATGCTTGAAAAATCAGGCTTTGTAGCATTTTTTGATCCGGGAAACTTGGTTTTCAAAAACCTTACGTATAAATTTGCCGCGTTAAAGTTATTTTAACCAAAAATCTTTGAAATGAACAAAGGAGATTTGATTGCAAAAATCGCAGATGGTGCGAACATGTCTAAAGCTCAGGCAGAAGATGCATTGAACGCTGTGCTCAACAGCATCACTGAAGCGCTTAAGGCTGATGATAGCGTTACGCTGGTAGGCTTTGGTACTTTTTCAGTTTCCCGCCGTGAGGCTCGCAGTGGTCGCAACCCTCAAACTGGTGCAGACATTAAAATCGCTGCCAGAAATGTGCCTAAATTCAAGCCAGGTAAGAAACTTGCCGATGCCGTCAACTAATGGCGCCGCGCTGATATAGCACCTTGGGAAAAGGGCAATTCGGGTTATGCTTGAATTGCCCTTTTTCTTTAGCTTTGCGCCTTCAATGGCAAAACCCTTATCACGCTTATATTCCAAGCTACAATGGCAGATATTCAACAACTGCGCCGCACGGCATCTCAGGTCAGGCGCGACATTATTCGCCAAACGTCCATGGCAGCCAGCGGTCACCCCGGCGGTTCCTTAGGCTGCACTGAACTTTTTACCGCCCTCTATTTCGAGGTGCTGAAACACGATCCCAAATTCAACAAAACCGGCGCGGGGGAAGATATGTTCTTCCTTTCCAATGGTCACATTTCTCCCGTTTGGTATAGTGTGCTGGCTCGGAGCGGCTATTTCCCGATATCTGAACTGGCTACTTTTCGAAAACTTAACTCGCGCCTACAGGGACATCCGGCTACGCACGAAGGATTGCCCGGCATTCGCGTTGCTTCGGGTTCGCTTGGTCAGGGCCTTTCCGTATCTATTGGCGCAGCGCTGGCTAAAAAATTAGACCATGATCCAAACTTAGTTTATACCCTCACCGGCGACGGCGAATTGCAGGAAGGCCAAGTGTGGGAGGCTCTTATGTTTGCAGCTCATCATAAGGTGGACAACCTCATCGCGATTGTGGACTGGAACGGACAACAGATAGACGGACCAACCGCAAAAGTAATGTCGCTGGGCGACCTGCCGGCTAAGTGGGCCGCATTCGGTTGGGAGGTGCTGCAAATTGAAAACGGGAACGACATGCAAGCCGTTCTGGATGGTTTGGCTGAAGCCAAAATGCATACCGGAAAAGGCAAACCTGTTGTGGTTTTGATGAAAACGGAAATGGGCTTCGGTGTGGATTTTATGGTCGGCACCCACGTTTGGCACGGCAAAACGACAAACCCCGAACAAACCGAACGCGCACTGGCGCAATTGGAGGAAATGCTTGGAGATTTTTAATTTTAAAGGGGCCGCGTGAGGTTTACTAAACTTTGAAAGTTTAGTAAACCTGTACCGAATCCTGACCAGGTTTACTAAACTTTGAAAGTTTAGTAAACCTTCTAACTAAACAAATCATGTTGGATCAACTCATCAGCACCGGAAAAAAAGCAACCCGCGACGGCTTTGGTGCCGGGCTATTTGAAATTGGGAAACAAAAATCTGAAGTCGTGGCTTTGTGCGCCGACCTCATCGGTTCCCTGAAAATGGAGGCCTTCATCGAAGCGTTTCCGGAGCGCTTTTTCCAAGTGGGGATTGCCGAAGCCAATATGATGGGCATCGCCGCAGGGTTGGCAACCGCTGGAAAAATTCCTTACACGGGCACGTTTGCCAATTTTTCTACGGGCAGGGTATATGACCAGATCCGGCAGTCCATCGCCTATTCGCATAAAAATGTCAAAGTCTGCGCTTCGCATGCCGGTTTGACCCTGGGTGAAGACGGTGCCACGCACCAGATTCTGGAAGACATTGGTATGATGCGGATGTTGCCGGGCATGACGGTCGTCGTTCCCTGCGATTATAACCAGACTAAAGCGGCTACAATGGCCATTGCGGAACATTATGGCCCGGTTTACCTCCGATTTGGTCGCCCCGACTGGCCGGTTTTCACCGCCGAAAATCAAAAATTTGAAATCGGGAAAGCCCAGTTGCTGGCAACGGGAAGCGATATCAGCATCTTTGCTACGGGTCACATGGTTTGGCAGGCCATAGAAGCAGCCAAGGCGCTGGCGCTGGAAGGCGTCAGTTGCGAAATCATCAATATCCACACCATCAAGCCGCTCGATGAAGCCGCTGTTTTGGACTCGGTCAGCAAAACCCGCTGTGTCGTGACCGCCGAAGAACACCAGCGCAACGGCGGCCTCGGCGACAGCATTGCACAGCTATTAGCCCGGCGTTTACCGACCCCCATGGAGTTTGTGGCCGTCAACGATTCTTTTGGCGAAAGTGGCAAACCACTGGAGTTGCTGGATAAGTATGGATTGAGTGTGAATGATGTGGCGGGGGCAATAAAGCGCGTGTTGGCGAGGAAGAAATAAAGCGTTAAAATTTCGATCAATAAAAACAAATGCGATATGGACGCCGATAAAATCCGAAGGCTTAAGTTAAGCGGGTTCACTTGCTTTTCACACATAGCAATGGACTTCTCATCGGGTATTAATGTGCTGATCGGAGAAAATGGCGTGGGTAAGACGCATTTGATAAAGGTGTTGTATTATGCGGCATCCCTGAAAGAAACAGTAGAATCGCCTCCCATTAATAGGATTAATGACCCTTCGTTAGACCTCGTTTTTGGGATAGACGATCATCAAAAACTTGTTAGATTAAAAGAAGGCTTTAAACAAGCTGTTATTGATGTTTCTTTCGGTTCTGATAGTGGGTACGCCAAAGATACGACGGGGATGCACCTGGAAATAAAGTTCGATAATGAAATATCACCCAAAGGATTAAAATATGGGCCTTTAGCAGGTTATGCAGGCAAATTCAATACTGACAAAAAACCACTTTATATTCCAGTCACAGAAATGCTTTCCTGGTATGAAGGCTTTCAATCTTTATATCAAAAGCGGGAAATCAGCTTCGATAAAACTTATTATGATCTTGCGGTTGCTTTAGGTCTTCCAAAACTCAAAGGGGGCTTATTAGAAGAGGCGCAGGAACTGGCAGATGAAATTTCTCAAGTCATCAAGGCTGATGTTTTTCAAAAGGATGGTAAGTTCTATTTTCGTTTTCATAATACAGAAGACGATTCCGAAGCATCCGTTGTCGCTCAGGGGATAAACAAACTTGGTCAGCTTTACTACCTTATCCTGAATGGTACTTTGAATAAAGATACCATCCTTTTTTGGGACGAGCCGGAAGCGGGTTTAAACCCCAAATACATCCGCGTATTAGCCAATATCTTGCAAACCCTGGCTAACGCAGGCGTCCAAATTTTTATCCCTACCCACGACTATTTACTGGCGCATCAGCTTTCGCTTATGGCGGAATACCGGGATACCGCAGATGCCGTAGTACCGGATATGAAGTTTTTTGCACTCTATCAAACCAATGAACAAGAAGGAACCGTAGTCGAATCTGGCTCTACGCTTGCCGATATTCAGCACAACACCATTTTGGAGGAGTTTTCTTCATTTTATGACATGGAACAAGGTCTTTTCCAGCAACCCGTAAAGCAGTAAAAGATGCAGTTCAGCGAAAGTAACCTAAAGTTCACATTTGATGACAATAGTTGGTTCTATTTAATTCAATACGATAAAACAACGGATTGCAAGAATATCCAACGTGCAATTCCCGGCACGAAAGCAGTTGATTTCATTGGGGTATTAAAGAACACGACCTTAACCTTGTCTCTATTTGAGGTCAAAAATTTTAGGGAGCATCGAATAGAAAATAAAGCCCGAATGAATAATGGTGAACGGATCGAAGAATTTGCCCAAAAAGTTCGGGATACAATGGCGGGTGTTGTTGGTGCAGCCCAAAACTCAAGTCACTTAAAGGGTACGTGGAAAAAGTACGTCAAGCTCCTTTCTGGTGGAGAAATCCATGTTGTATGCTGGATTGAAGAAGACCGCCAATCAAATTATTCCAATGTGAAAAGGAATCGACATAAAGCAAGAGCCAGTGGATTCATCCAGGAAATAAAAAGAAAGCTCTCTTGGTTGACGACAAAAGTAACGGCTGCAGATACCACGAATAATCCCTACAAAGACACACTTCAAGTATCATTTATTCAATCCAATAACCCGGAAAAAGTATGATAATCTTTCTGGGTATCCTTGCCGCCACAGCCATCCTCGCCATCAGCCTCGTCCATTTCTACTGGGCATTAGGTGGCCGCAAATGGGCAAACATCGTCTTTCCACAGTTCGCAGGAACGGATAAACCTATCTTCACCGCCGGAAATTGGGCAACAGTTGCCGTCGCTTTCATCTTTCTGGGCTTCTCAAGTGTTATTTTTTTGAAAACTTTTGGCGCGGTTTTGCGTATTGCTAATCATTGGATTGACATATCCGTTTGGCTGATCGCAGCGTTATTCCTGTTGCGAGCCATAGGCGATTTCAAATACGTCGGTTTCACAAAATCCGTGCGTTCTACTAATTTTGCGGCTTACGATAGTAAAGTTTTTACGCCGCTTTCTTTGACCATCGGGCTGATGATTGTTGTCATGGCTCTTATTTGAAAAAAAACAACTTAATGAAATTCGGTACTAAAGCTATTCATGCCGGCATCGAGCCGGATCCCACCACCGGTGCGGTGATGACCCCTATTTATCAGACGTCTACTTACGCACAGGAAGCGCCCGGCCAACACAAAGGGTATGAATATGCACGCACGCAAAACCCGACCCGCAGTGTGTTGGAAAAAAATCTTGCGGCGCTGGAAAACGGCGTGGATGCCATTTGTTTCGCCAGTGGGATGGCCGCCATGGACGCCGTGTTGCGGATGTTGAACCCCGGTGATGAAATCATTTCCACCAACGACCTTTACGGGGGTTCCTATCGCCTGATGGTGCGGGTGTACGAACGCTTCGGCGTCAAAGCGCATTTCGTGGATTTAGGCGACGAAGAAAAGGTCAAAAAACTCATTTCACCCAAAACAAAGCTGTTCTGGATTGAAACGCCCACCAATCCGATGCTGAACATTGTGGACATCAAAAAGGTGTGCACATTGGCTCAATCGCATGGCATTTTGACTTGTGTAGACAATACGTTCGCATCGCCATATTTACAGAATCCGCTTGACCTCGGTGCGGATATCGTAGTGCATTCGGCGACCAAATACCTCGGCGGCCATTCTGATGTCGTGCTGGGTGCTGTGGTGGTAAAGGATGAAAAACTCGGCCAGGATCTCCATTTCCTCCAAAATGCGATGGGGGCCGTACCAGGACCGCACGATTGTTTTTTGGTGTTGCGTGGTATCAAAACCCTGCATATCCGGGTGGAGCGCGCATGCAAAAATGCCAAAAAAGTGGCTAAATTCCTGCAAGCGCATCCTAAAGTGAGCAAAGTGTATTACCCGGGTCTGAAAGACAATCCTTACCATGAATTAGCCAAAGAACAGATGCGTGGCTTCGGTGCCATGGTGTCTTTCGACTTGCTGAAAGACAGCTTTGAGGATGCCATCCGGGTGCTGAGCAATACAAAAATATTTATCTTGGCCGAATCGCTGGGCGGCGTAGAATCACTGATCGGCCACCCGGCGACAATGACGCATGCTTCCATCCCACGGGCAGAACGCCTGAAAGTGGGCCTCACAGACTCCCTCATTCGCCTCAGCGTAGGGATAGAAGATGTGGAAGACCTGATCGAAGACCTGGAGCAAGCCTTAGTTCAGCTCTAATCTTGAATACGCCTAACCAAAACACACAAATATGATTTTTCAACTCACAGAAGAACAGTTAGCCGTGCAGACGGCAGCGCGTGAATTTGCCCAAAAAGAACTCAAACCGGGCGTTATTGAGCGCGACAGACACATGACTTACCCGAAAGAACAAGTCCGCATGATGGGAGAATTGGGCTTTTTGGGGATGATGGCGTCTCCGGAATATGGCGGCGGCGGGATGGACACCCTTTCTTATGTGCTGGCTATGGAAGAAATCTCGAAAGTGGATAACTCCTGCTCCGTCATCATGTCGGTAAACAACTCCTTGGTTTGCTGGGGTTTAAACATCTTCGGAACGCATGAACAAAAGGAAAAGTACCTGACAAAATTAACGACCGGCGAGTGGATTGGCGCATTTTGCCTTTCAGAACCGGAAGCAGGCAGCGATGCAACCAGCCAGCGGACAACCGCCGTAGACATGGGCGACCACTACCTGTTGAACGGCACTAAGAACTGGATCACCAATGGAGGCACATCCAAAGTACACTTAGTGATGGCGCAAACGCACCCCGAACTCGGGCATCGCGGTATCAATACCCTGATTGTGGAAGCAGACTGGAAAGGGGTAACCATCGGCGGCAAAGAAGACAAGTTGGGCATCCGCTCCTCCGATACACATTCCATTATGTATACCGATGTACGCGTTCCGAAAGAAAATCGCATCGGGGTGGATGGGTTTGGGTTTAAATTTGCGATGAGGACGCTTGAGGGCGGGCGTATTGGCATCGCTTCACAAGCCCTGGGCATTGCCGGCGGCGCGTATGAACTGGCGTTGGCTTATGCCAAAGAACGCGAAGCCTTTGGCAAGCCCATCGGTCAGCATCAGGCTATTGCGTTCAAATTAGCAGATATGGCTACCGAAATTGAAGCGGCAAAACTCATGGTTTACCGCGCCGCCCACCTGAAAGACGAGGGTGCCGATTTTGGTACAGCCAGTGCGATGGCCAAACTTTTTGCTTCAGACGTTGCCATGCGGCATACCGTTGAAGCCGTTCAGATCCACGGGGGCTATGGTTTTGTCAAAGAATACCACGTGGAGCGCCTGATGCGCGACGCTAAAATTACACAGATATATGAAGGTACTTCGGAAGTGCAACGCATCGTTATCTCCAGAAGTATTCTCGATGGACAAATGTATTTACCCGTATTGAGGATGGCTGAAAAAGTATGATAAAAAATTTGAAACAAATAGCCCTGCTGCTTGGGTTTGCAGGGCTGTTATATGCATGCGACAAAGAAGCCCCGGAAATAGTTCTGGATGAGCGTTTAAATGCTGGCGTGGAATTAGCTAAGGATGTCCATATTCTTTACAGCGACTCTGCCAAACTGCGCGTCATCGCGGGGGGGGCCGTCGTGTTGTACCACCTTGATGCCCGGGAGCGCAAACAGGAATTCATCGAAGGGGTGACTATTGATTTTTTTGGCCCGGATGAAAAACCTTCGAGCAGGCTGACTGCCAAAT
Organism: Chitinophagales bacterium; assembly: GCA_038323375.1. Lineage (GTDB taxonomy): Bacteria > Bacteroidota > Bacteroidia > Chitinophagales > Saprospiraceae > JABWAJ01. Next base: position 82,855 of record JBBQGV010000005.1, on the reverse strand, counting down.
ACGGCATTCGTCTGGAAGGGAAAGGACAGATTATTGTGCGCGACAGCGTCGTCTGGCAAAGCGTGGCCCAAGAGCGGCTGGAAACAGAAGAACTGATATGGGATGAAAAGCAACAGCGCGTTTTCACGAACAAATTTGTCGTGCTGCGCCGGCCCGATGAAATCATTAAAGGCCACGGTTTTGAAGCCAACCAGGATTTCAGCGACGCAAAAATAAAAGCGGTGGAAGGCCAGATTAAAGTAGATGAACTAAGCAAAGAATTGGAATGACGCTAACCCTGCTCATTTTGTTGTTTTTACTCCTTTCAGCGCTGTTTTCGGGCTCGGAACTTGCTTTCGTGTCTGCCAATAAGCTGAAAGTAGAGTTAAAAAAGAAGAAAGGGACTCGTCGAAGCCGTTATTTTTCCAAGTTCTATGACAAGCCGGCCAGCTTCATTGGCACAATGCTCGTTGGCAATAATATTGTGCTGGTGGTGTTCACGTCTCTGATGACCATCCCGCTTAACCACCTATTTGTCAATCAGTGGGGTATTCAAAACGAAGGTATTCTGTTGCTGCTCAATACGATCATTATTACCGTTGTCCTGCTCATTTTCGGAGAATTTATGCCAAAGGCCATTTTTCGCCTGTATCCGGAGGACATTCTGTACCAGCTCGCACTGCCAGTTCGGGGGTTGCAAATCTTGTTAGCGATTCCATCCTGGATGATGATCAAGACCTCGGATATCGTGCTGCGCTTTGCGTTCAAAACCCGGGCCGCGCAGGTAGACAACGCCTTTACCCGGCTCGATTTAGAACATTTTATCAACTTCGCGAATACAGATTCTGAAGAGGCAATTGACAAGGAAATGTTTGGCAAGGTGCTCAACCTTAATGACTTGAGAGTAAGGAGCTGTATGGTACCCCGCACAGAAGTAGAAAGCATAGACATGCATGCCGAAGTACGTGAACTGGAGCAATTGTTTAAAGAAACCAAACTGTCACGCATTTTGGTCACTGAAAACGAGGTGGACAATGTTTGTGGCTACGTCCACCACCAACAATTGCTGAAGCAACCCGGCGACATCAAAAGCCTCATCCTGCCGATCACTTATGTGCCGGAAGCCATGCGCGCTACTGACCTGATGAATACCTTTATTAAGGATCGCAACAACATCGCCTGTGTGGTGGATGAGTTTGGCGGATTGGCAGGGGTGATCACACTGGAGGATATTCTGGAAGAAATTTTCGGAGAAATAGAAGATGAACACGATCAGGAAGATTACATTGAAGTTCAGGAATCTAAGGATACTTATATTTTTTCGGGGAGGCTGGAAATTAATTACCTGAATGAAAAATACAAGCTCAATTTTCCGGAAGGCGAATACCATACCTTGTCAGGCTACTTAGTCATGACCACAGAAAACATTCCGGAAGAAGGCGCTGATATCGAATTAGACGGCTATCGCTTCATTCTGCTCAGCGTCAGCGATAAAAAAATAGAAACGGTTAAAGTCATCAGCTTATCGCAAAATCAGGAATGACGACCATTCACTTTCCACTGAAAATCAATGGTTTTTATTTCATTTCAACACCTCCCAATTCGTTTCCATGAGCAAAGGAAAAATTCTGGTCACCGGCGGTTGCGGCTACATTGGCAGCCATACGATTGTGGATTTGGTTGACCACCAATTTGAGGTGATTTCGGTTGATAACCTGATCAATTCCAAGGAAACAATTCTGGAAGGCGTGCGTGCAATCACCGGCAAAACCGTAAAAAACTATGCGGTAGATCTCTGCGATCGTTCTGCTACCCGGCGCATTTTTGAAGAACATCGGGATATTGCGGGCGTCATTCACTTTGCCGCATTAAAAGACGTTGGCGAATCGGTTTTCGAGCCGTTGAGTTATTTTCGGAATAACCTGAACAGTCTGCTCAATATCCTCGAATGCATGTCCGATTTTGGCATCGAGCGCTTCATCTTTTCCTCTTCGTGTTCCGTTTATGGCAATATAGAAACCCTGCCGGCCACTGAAGCCGAGCCGCTGAAAGAACCCGAATCGCCTTATGCGCGCACCAAACAAATGGGGGAGGCGATCATCCGCGATTTTTGCGTGTCCCGCAAAACATTCAACGCGGTGCTTTTGCGCTATTTCAATCCCGCTGGCGCCCACGAAAGTGCCCTGATAGGCGAATCTCCGGCCAATCCAGCGAGCAACTTAGTTCCCGTTATCACTGAAACCGCCATCGGTAAACGGCCTGAAACCCAGGTTTTCGGCAACGACTACCCCACCCGCGATGGCAGTTGCGTACGCGACTATATCCACGTAATGGATCTGGCCAACGCTCATACCAAAGCCCTGGAGTATCTGCTTGCCAACAACAATGAACAGCCCTGTGAAGTGTTCAACCTCGGCTCTGGCGACGGCGTCACGGTTCTGGAAGCCATTGCTGCATTTGAAACCGCTACGAGCCAAAAGCTCAAATACCGGATTGGGCCACGCCGCCCGGGAGATGTGGTCGCTATTTATGCGAATTATGAAAAAGCAGCCCGATTGCTTGGCTGGAAACCACAAAGGGATATAGCAGCGATCATGAAATCTGCCTGGGCCTGGGAGAAAGTTCGGGGATGATTTAAATCAACCCTCTGGCCTTCAGCTCCAAATACTTATTTATCGTTTTCATCGAAAGCGCCTGCGGCTCCGTGAGAATGGCCTGGATACCGAATTGCTTCAACTTTTGCACCATCGCCGATTTTTCAGCTAAGAATTTTTGAGCGATCGTGTGGCGGTAGATGCCCTCTAAGGTTTTGACCTCCTGGTTAACAAAATCGCGGATCTCCGTATTTTCAAAAAAAATGACGACCAGCAAGTGGTTGCTGTTGATGCGCCGCAGGATGGGTAAGACCCGGTCGAGCGCGTAGCTGCTTTCAAAATTGGTGAACAGCATGATTAAGCTACGCCCGCCGGTGATGAGTTTGCGCGAAGCCTGGTAAAGCAGCTCGTAGTTGGCTTCCAATGGCCGGTCGGCTTCGCTGTAAAGGGTCAGCAAAATTTTGCTGAGCTGGGTTGCTTTATTGTCGGCTTTGAGCGTCGCACCCATTTTGTCGGAGAACGTAATCAACCCGGCGCGGTCGTATTTTTTCAAGGCAATATTCGATACGGCAAGGCTGGTATTCACTGCATAATCCATCAAACTCAGCCCTTCGAAAGGCATGCGCATGGCGCGGCTTTTGTCAATGATGCAGTAAATCTGCTGTGCACGTTCGTCTTCGTATTGGTTCACCATCAGGTCGGCGCGCCGGCTGCTGGCTTTCCAGTTGATGCTGCGGTGGTCGTCGCCGCGCACATAGTTTTTGATCTGCTCAAACTCATAGCTGTGGCCAATCCGTCGCAACCGTTTAATTCCCTGGTGGTTAGACAACCGATCGAATGCGCGGTATTCAAATTGCTTCATCTGGAGAATAGACGGATAAACCGGCACCCGCGCTTCGGCGGGAATGCTGATGCGGCGTTCGGCCAACCCCAGCAAGGTAGTTGCAAACAGGTTGATCCGGTTAAACTTATAGGCTCCGCGCTGGAGCGGCCTGAGTTCATATTTGATTTCCTGCGTTTCCCCGGGATTGAGCGAAGCATGCAGCATAAAGTTCCGTTGCTGAAACTGAAAAGGAATTTCGTCAATGATTTTAAAAAAAAGGCGCTGGCGGGAATAGTTCGCTACAGTGAGCGTCACCGGGTTGGGGTCGCTGAGCGAAAAAATTTTGGGTAGCTTACGGTGCGCTTCGGCAAGATCCCGCTTCCCAAACAACAAAGCGTAATCCAGTACCGTCAGGGCTGTCATCAGGGCTAATGCTACCTGAGCAGGTTGCAGCAACAACGGGACAAAGAAGCTGGTCGCAAAAGCTACCACTAACAAGCCGCAAAGGCCAAAAAAGCGATTGGTCAGAAACAGGTTTTTCAAAATATCAGCTCTTTTTAGGAATACTTTATCGCGGCACTTCTATTTTTCCTACAATGCTATCCACTACTTCCCGTACCTGGTACCCTTCCATTTCGCGCTCCGGCGTCAGGATGATCCGGTGGTTGAGCACCGGGAAAGAGACGTACTGAATGTCGTCAGGCGTCACAAAGTCGCGGCCATTCATCGCCGCAATGGCTTTGGCCATTTTCATCATGGCTAAGGATGCGCGGGGTGAAGCCCCCAGGAACAAATCGCTGTGATCGCGCGTGGAATGAACGATGGCCGCAATGTAATCGAGCAGTTCTTCCCGGATGTGAATCTGCTCGACCAGCGTCTGGCACGCCCGAATGTCGTCGGTAGACAATACGGCCTTAACATCGTGGCGCTGGCTCACTTTAAAATCGTTGTGAAAGCGGCGAAGGATGAGTTTTTCATCTTCCAGCCCGGGATACTCCAGGTTAATTTTTATCAAAAAGCGATCCAATTGTGCTTCCGGCAATTTATACGTTCCTTCCTGTTCGATGGGGTTTTGCGTGGCGATGACAAAAAACGGAAACCCCATGATGTGCGTTTTCCCATCCACCGTCACCTGGTATTCTTCCATGACCTCGAAAAGGGCTGACTGTGTTTTTGCAGGTGCCCGGTTGATCTCGTCAATGAGGACGATATTGGAAAAAATTGGCCCCGGATTGAACGTAAAATCCGAGTTGCGCATGTTGAAAACCGTGGTGCCTACTACGTCGCTGGGCATCAGGTCGGGCGTAAACTGGATGCGCGAAAAATCTACATCTAATGTTTGAGCCAGCAGTTTTGAGGTCAGCGTTTTGGCAATACCCGGCACGCCTTCCACCAGCACATGGCCCCCGGAAAAAATCGCGGCAAGCAGCAAATCCAGGAGGTCGTGCTGCCCGATTATCACTTTGGAGATTTCGTGCCGCACCCGCGCGGCAGCCGCATGAATCCTTTCCAGGTTCAGGCGCTTGGGTTGCCAAGTTTCTTCTGCTGAAGCCGGGGTTTCAGGCTCCGGCGTCACCGTAGGTTCTTGTTCCTGTGTTTGTTCGTTCAGTTCTTCGATCTGCATATTTATTCAAAAGTTAAAGGGTATACAATCAGGTGGGCATTGCCTTTCCCGTCTTTTTTATCATTTGCAAAGTTTATAAAATTGCTCCATCAACCGGTGAAAATCAATCAATTTGCCGGTTCCGATGGCATACACGCTTTTAATGCTTTCCTGCATGGCAAAAATATCCCGGATCAATGTTTCCGGCACTTCAGACCGTGCAGCCAACCGGCTAAAGAAACTTTCGTCGCCCTCCCGATGACTCAGGTTATAGCGCTCCCGGATGTAGCCGTTGAACAGTCGGATTTTTTGCAGCGCCAGCTTCCGATGGTTGTTCTGCATGAAATACAATTGTCCGATGGTTTGTACAAACTCCAGAGATGTATTGGCATTCGGTTCAGTGACTGGCACCACTTGTTGCCGCCTTTTTGCTCGAAACAGCAAGTATAACACCCCTGCGGCCAGCAACAAGTACCAAGCCCAGGCCAAAGCAGGTTGAGAAAGGATGTATTTCAAAGGACTCTCCTGATTGAGTTCGGGCATCCCTCCCGAGGCTCGCTGGTTCGCAAGCTTAGTGACGGATTCTGGTACCCGGCTGTATTCATCCCAGTAAACCTGGCCTTCCGGTAAATGAGAAAAGACGCGGCGCGCATACTCCAGACCTTCTTTCCGAACAAGATGATAGTTGGTAAGCGCAAGCGGTGTCGTATGCAAATAGAAATATCCGGCGCCATGTTTCACCCGTGCAAAATTGATGTAGCTGCTGTCGGTGTCCATAATCACATAACCCAAAATGGTTCGCTGCTTATCCTGGTCGCAAAAGTATTCGCTCCCCATGTATTTCCAAAGATAATTCACCGGCATATAGTTGTTGAAATACCGGTACTCTGGCGCTTCGCTCATTGCCAGGTCAGGGTGCTCCAGATTCAACGCTACGATGGTGTCATTGAAATAATGGTAGCCGTCCCAGGGTGTATTGCACTCTTCCAAATAAAGATAAAACATGAGGTCGTGGGGGATGGTATTGCAGGAGATGAAAGCCTGATTGCCTTCGCTTACAAATTTCAACAGGGCATCACGGTCGCGATTAGTCATGTACATGCCGGCCCCGGTAAATACGTAGCTGGCTTTTGGGGTGCGGTGTTGAGAAAGGCGACCATTCAGGCTATCCTTAAGTACAACGATCGCTTCTCCTCCCGGAATAAATTGATCCAACAGACTAAATAGAACATTTGTCCCGTATGGTTCGCGGCTTCCCTGATCGTAATTTTCTTTCCAGGAATGGCGAAGCCCGCTATTGCCAAATAACAGGTATAGCAGCAAAAGGAAAACAGCGATTCCGCCCAAAAAAAATAGTCTTCCTTTGCTCATGGCTTATTGTTTTGCGGAATGAGCGAAAGCATTTGCTGAAATTGTCCCTGCATGCGCTGGAAGTCTTGTTTTCCGATTGCCCCATCTCCATACCAGACCCATTCGAAGTCACGGGTTACCGCCTGAAATGGCCGTTGAAGGGAGGATCCTTTTAATTCCCGAAAGTAATCCCGGTTGGTTTTGTCTCTTTTCCAAACAACGAGTTGTTGTTGCGATAGTTTTTTCAGGATGGCCAAATAATACAACCGCACCGCCATCGTATGGTTTTCCTGCGCAATGGCGCGTTGAATCAAAGGATCGAGGTCAGCTGTATTCAGGTTTTCCTCAATGTGCTGCAAATCAATTCCTTCAACTGTTTGCCCCCGAATTATAACATCTTTCGGCGCCGGGTTCATTTGTATGATGCTCATGACAATCAGCACGATAATTGCAATACCGGCCAGCAGTAACAGTCCTCTGAACAGCCATTGAAAAAAATTGCCGCTCCCGGAAAGATCCGGTAACTCCGGTGCATCAGCCGGTTTTGTACTGGTTTCTTTTTTCTTTTTGGGTTTTATTGTTTTGTTGTAATCTAACCCTTCAATGGCCTTTTTCCAGTTTGCTTCATCAATGTCCCGCTTTTCCACAACTTCTTCATAGTATTGGTATTCGTTTAACCAACTGTATTGGGCGGGTTCTTCACCGTCTTCCACCCCTTCTTCTATTGCCTCCTCTATTTCTTCATAAGGCGGTTCGTCCACGACCGCTCCGACCTGCCCCAGGGCGGACGGCATTGGCAACAGCACGCTCAAAGCGATGATTGCAACGCAATAAACCAGGTGACCGGATTGAATAAATCGTAGTTTCAGCATTGCTGCCTTTATTAGTTTCTTTTACAAATTAAGCTTATTCCCGTTCCAGGCCGCGAATCTGGCGCGATTGTCCCAGCATTTCCAATTTTTGCCTGAGGCCTTCTGCTTCATGAATCTCTATTAAGGTAAAAGACAAAAGTCCCATGCCGGTGAATAATAGGATAAAAAAGATAAACAGGATGAAAAAATACAGGAAAAGCAGTACCACATTATTAATCTGCGCCATAGTTTCTGGTTCAAAATGGATGACCCAGGACAGCAAATCAAATAAGATTTTCATCAGGAACGAATCAAAAATGCCTAAAACGAGCAACCCGGTGAAAAAGAACAACATCAATGCCAACATACTTCTGCCAAAGGATGAAAAAAACAGCGACCAGGCCCGACCAAATGCGCTGAAAACATTGCGCCGTTCGCGAAGCAACAACACGCCCCAGAGAGACACGAGCGGGAATAAAAAAGCCGCCAAAAGTAAGCTGTACCATTCAAAGAACGCAAACAACAGAACAAACGGACTGATCACAATCATAATTTGGAAAAAAGCGGCCGTGCGATGTCCCTGTGAGATTTTTTTATCTGGTCGCTCCTCACGGGTCAACTGTTTTGCAACTTCAAACAACAGAACAGCTAAGGCCAGTCCGCCGGCATAAGGCGCATAATCGGAATACATGGACGTAAACAAAATGTGGCTTGAAAATAAGGTTTTCAAAAACGTGAGCAATTCAAAAGTCACAGGCAAGGGATTGTTGAGCAAATCTTCCGATGTAGCCATGAGGATGCCGCAACAAACCCCTGCGGAGATGAAAGCCAGTAACGTAAACCGCAACAGGTGTTTTCGGTACAGCATAAAAGCATCGGAAAATAGTTCAACTGAAGACTGTATGCGGCCAAAACCCAGGTTTTGCGGCTGATCCGGAGGAATGCGCGTATCGCGAATCGGAGTGGAGAAACCAAGTCTGGCCTTATAGCGCGGATACCAGACAAAATAGACGAACATGAACAAAAAGCAAACCACAATGAATAGAATGCGGATCACTGCCGGCGTTTCGGTGAGGCGCGTCAGAAACCCTTCGATGAAGCCGGCCAGAATAATGAGCGGGGCAATACTCAGCAAAATTTTGATGCCGCAGCGCGCTGACCGTTGAAACGCCTGCATGCGTGAATAAGAACCTGGAAAAACCAAACCCTGCCCCATCGTGATGCCCGCTGCACCGGCAATGACGATGCAAGAAATCTCGATGGCACCATGCGTCCAAATGGTGAGAAAAGAATCGAAGAAAAGCCCTTCTTTGATGAAAAAATACTGAAACGCCCCCACCATGATGCCGTTCGACACTAAGATCGTAAGCGACCCCAGAGAGAAAAAAACGCCCATGGTGAAAATGAGCAGGGTCACGTACAAATTATTCAGTGTGATTGCAAAAGACATGCTGAAAGCGCCTTTTGCCTTATAAACAGCCATCGGATCACCGGACCGAATATTTTCCATGGTCATTTCTACGTAGTCTTCGCCGAGGATGACGCTTGCAAAATCTTCATCCATGGCGCAGGAAAGCCCGCCAACGAGCATAGAAACCACAAAAACAAAAAACGACAATCGAAAAGATTGTCTGGATTCATGGATCAGTTGCGGCAGTTCTTCCAGCCAGAAATTCGCCAATTGCCTCCACGGCGAGCGCCGAACTTTGTAAATGGCACCGAAAATGCGTTGCCCCAGTCCGTTAAGGTATACCCTTACCGAACGGTTTGGGTAAAAAGAACGAGAATAAGAAAGATCGTCTGTCACCTGTATGAAAAGGTCGTTCAGTTGATCGGGGTCGCGTTGGGTAGCATCCAGAACGCCTTCAAATTCCCTCCATTTAGTCTTGTTCTGCTCTATGAAATTCGTTTCACGCATAACAGGGTTACGAACTTTGCCGGCAACAAATTGCGACCGATGCACAAATATTGGAATAAAAACGATAACTTGCAAACAGCTGGTGGATCAGGAAGCCTCATTTGTAGATTTTTCATTGCAGGATGAACCGAAAATGTTCAATTTTGTATCTAATACTGAACTTAGTCTCCCGGGTATCAAAATCCGGAAGGCTCGAAACCATAATCAATGACCAATCCGTTCAAAAAATACGCTGACCGTTTTTCGGAGTTCGGTTTTTGGAAAACCCTAAGCCTTTATGCCCGAAAAATTGGTCTGAAGGCAGTGTACAGCGCCTTGTTGTTGTTCTACGCCTATCGCCAGCCAGAAACGCCGGGATGGGCCAAAAACATCATCCTCGGTACCCTCGGCTATTTGCTTGCTCCCTTCGATGCCATCCCCGACCTCAGCCCGATCATTGGTTATACTGACGACATTGGCGTACTGAGCTTTGGCCTTGTTACGGTTGCTGCCTATGTCAACGACAAGGTGCGCGGACAAGCTCGGGAGAAAATTAAGAAGTGGTTTGGAGATGGTGAGCATGCTGAGTTGGAAGAGGTGGATAAAGTGCTTTAAGCTAATATCAAAACGGCAACTCCCCCAAGTCAACATTCCCCCCAGACAAAATAATCCCTACCCGTTTCCCTGCAAAAGGCGCCGGATTGTTCAGCACGGCGGCTAAAGGCACCGCGCAGGAAGGCTCGATGATGATTTTCATCCGCTCCCATACTAAGCGCATCGCTGCGACAATTTCTTCTTCCGAAACCGTAAAAATGTCGTCTACCTGTTTCCGGATGATGTCGAAGGTCTTTTCGCCCAGGTGGGTGCGCAGGCCGTCGGCAAGGGTATTTGTTGTGGCGTTTACCTCTATTTTCCCGGATTGCAACGAGCGCCAGGCGTCGTCTACGGCTTTGGGTTCGGCACCGTAAACCTTCATTCCTGGCGAAAGGTACCGCGTCGCCAAAGCAGTACCGCTCATCAGTCCGCCGCCGCCAACTGGAGCGATGACAGCCTCCAGGTTTGGAGCATCTTCTATCAATTCTTTCGCAGCGGTAGCTTGCCCGGCAATGATGTTGTAGTCGTTGTAGGGATGGATAAAATAAGCGCCGGTGCGAGCTACAACGGCTTCCAGCGTACTTTCCCGCGCAGCGATGTTCGGTGCACAAAAAATGATCTCCGCGCCATAACTGCGCACCCCAGCCACCTTGATCGCCGGCGCATTTTCAGGCATAACCACGTAGGCCGGAATGCCCAGCATCTTTGCACTCAGCGCAACCGCCTGCGCGTGATTGCCGGAAGAATGGGTGGCAATGCCGTTCCGGCGGACCTCTTCAGACAACCGGAGAGAAGCGCTGCTGGCACCCCGCATTTTAAAAGCGCCTACTTTTTGAAAGTTTTCACACTTAAAAAACAGCTTTGCACCGCTAATGGCATCAATGCCGGAGCAAGTCAGCACCGGAGTGCGGTGAATCATCGGCGCGATGGCGGTGTGGGTTTCCAGAATGTCCAGGAGAGTGGGAATGTGCTGGATAGCGTGCATATACTTTATGACTGTGTGCTTTAAAAAATAATTTGTTGGGCATTTGGGTGTGGAAAAAAACCAACTTCTTGTAATGCCTGCCGCTCCATTAACCGCTCAAAGTGATTTAGATCAAGAATTCTAAGTGTCGCTTCTCCAATTTCGGTTTTAGATAAAAGCAATACTCCTGAGATCGCAAAATGATCTTTCCATTGATCTGTCCTTGGGTTAAAAAACCGGATAAACCTTTGGTCTTTCAATATAGTCCCATATCCGAACCCTTATTCCTATTACAGAAAACACAGGAATGAGCAAGGTTGTCTAAAGTAGTTGAACCACGATGTTTGATACTGATGATGTGTTCTACCTGAAACTTTACAACAGAAAATTCTTCGAAAGAAAGACAATATTCGCAAAGATGATGCGCTCGCTCAGCAACTAAATTGCGCCAGGCTGGTGAAATATAGCGGCTCATTAAGGAGTGGAAAGTTGTTTCAGAGCGCGTGCTTTCGCCATACGCATTAAATGTTCAAACATTAGAAAATAGTCTAATTCATGCTGCTCTTCTGCATCCAGCCTACTCTCCTTTTCCTTCTCTATTAATGATTCTACTCTTTGCTGCGACTGATCAGAAAGATGAAATCCAAGAATCTTATTGGGATCAGAGCCAGTTACAAATTCGAGAATTTCGTCGAAAACAGGTGTTGAAGTCATGATGCAAAATTTTCATTGATGAAGCTTACTACAAACTTACATGAAAACATCCTTTCTTGCAACAAGAATATCATTGATGAGATCCAACTAATCACCCCGTCTTCTCCTTAAACGCCCCATACGTTTTATCCGGCATGATCAAGCTGCCTAATATCATAAACGCAATGCTGGAACCCAATCCGATGAGCAGGGTAGGCGTGGTTGTTTCAAAAATTTCCCCGACAATCCAGCCGCCCATCCCGCCAAGAATGGACAACAACGCGCCCATATCGGACGCACGCTTCCAATACAAACCCGCCGTGAGCGGAACAAAAAGGGAAACCAAACTCAGGATGGAAGAATCGGCCACCAATTCGTAAATATTCGTGTTGGTTGTTGCCATAACGGCTGAACAAACCGCCACGCCAACCACTGAAAAGCGCATGGTGCGCAACAGCATCTGGTCGCTCATTTTGCGGTAGATCGGGCGGATCAGGTTTTCGCCGATGATGGTTGCCGGGGCGAGAATGGCCCCTGCCGTCGTACTAAGGATGGCAGACAACAAAGCGCCAAAAAATAAAATTTGCATCACAACCCCCGTATGGTTGAGCACCATCATGGGGATCAATTTCTGTGGGTCGTCATCGCCAAAATCACTATACAAAACTTTGCCGCACAAGGTAATGAACAATGGAATAAGGCCAATGGTGAGGTACATCAACCCGGATATTAAGGAGGCGCCAACCGCTGATTTTTCGCTTTTGGCGGACATGACCCGCTGGAAAACGTCCTGCTGCGGAATGGATCCGAGGCCAATCGTGATCCAGGCGGCAAAATAGGTCAGCATACTTTGCAAGTCGCGCTCCGGGAAAAACTGAAAAGCATTTTCTGGCGCTTTTTCCAATACCGCTTGAACGCCACCTGCTTCATTCGCCAGCAAAATAGCCAGCGCCACCATGCCAATAATAATCATAATGGTTTGCACAAAGTCCGTAACTGAAACCGACCACATCCCGCCAACATAAGTGTACATAACGACCACCAGCAGGCAGATGAAAATCCCCCAGGGCAGGTCAATCCCCAGCAATACATTCAGCAACAGCGCCATTGCAACCATCTGCGCAGCAATCCAGCCGAAATAAGACGGCACGATAAATATAGCTGCAATGGTTTCCACACGACGGCTAAACCGGAGTTTGAAAAAATCAACTAAGGTCAGGATATTGAGCCGGTACAACGGCCTCGCAAAAAACAACCCTACAAGAATGAGGCACAGGCTACTGCCAAATGGGTCTTCCATGACGCCCTGAAGCCCTTCCTCGGAATATTTCGCCGGCGCTCCCATGATTGTTTCGGAGCCGTACCAGGTAGCAAACAAAGCACAGGCAGCTATCAACATGGGCATGCGCCTTCCGGCAATCACATAATCCTGCGTGTTGTGAACCCGGCGGGCTGCCCACCAACCAATTAACAAAGTGCCGATTAAATAGACGACAATAAAAATCAAAAGTGTGGACATAGGTGTTTAATTATGAGACGATAGCGTCATATTTTAGCAAAAAGCATGCTGTGCTTTTACCTTCTGATGGCCTTTTGGATCTAAAGTCTTCAAGCTAATCTGTTTTTCAAGTGTCGGTAAACTTACGGACAAATTCAGTTTAAGACAAAATTAACGAGTTGAAGGCAAAATTTTAAGTACCGATAACATTTCTAAGTTGTTAATAATACTGTCTTTATCACCAAAAAACAGCTCGCATGAACATAAAAAGATCAAGCCTGATTCTGCTGGCACTACTTCTCGCCGTGTCGCTTCAGGCGCAGTATTTTGGAAGGAACAAACCCCGGTATGAACAAATAGACTACCGGGTGCTCCAGACACCGCATTTTGAGATCTACCACTATCTGAATAACGATTCTTTGCTACAGGATCTGGCCGAACAATCGGAGCGCTGGTACCGCATCCACCAGGCGGTACTTCAGGATACGATTATCAAGCGAAATCCGCTCATTTTTTACAACGACCACCCCGATTTTCAACAAACGAATACCATTTCGGGGGAAATCGGTGTAGGAACCGGCGGCGTTACCGAAGCTTTCAAAAACCGGGTGATTCTGCCATTAGCCATGTCGAACCAGCAAACACACCACGTGCTGGGGCACGAATTGGTACACGCTTTTCAGTACAATATGGTGCTAAACGGCGACTCTACGTCCCTCAATAACCTGTCGAATCTGCCGCTCTGGATGGTAGAAGGGCTGGCGGAATACATGTCTATCGGTAGCGTAGACGCGCAAACCGCGATGTGGATGCGTGATGCGGTACTGAACGACGATGTGCCCACGCTCAAAAAATTGAACAACCCGCAATACTTCCCTTACCGCTATGGCCATACCTTTTGGGTCTTTGTCACCGGGCTGAAAGGCGATGAAATCATTGAACCTTTGTTTATGGTTACGGCCAAATATGGATTCGACGAAGCCTGTGAAAGGGTGATGGGCATGAGCAGTAAAGCCCTGTCAGAGCTATGGGTCAGTCTGATTAAACGGCATTTTGGAAGCGAATTAGGCGATAAAAAAGAGCGCACCATTGGCAAAGCCCTCATCAACGATGAAAATGCCGGGCGCATGAATATCTCGCCGGTGCTCAGCCCGAATGGGCAATTTGTGATTTTTTTGTCTGAAAAAAACCTGTTCACGATTGATCTTTTCCTGGCGGACGCCCGCACCGGAAAAATCATTCGCCGCGTGGCCAGTACACTGAAAGACGGGCATATTGACGATTTCAACTACATCGAATCGGCAGGAACCTGGTCGCCCGACAGCAAACAATTTGCGTTTGTGGGTGTGAGCCAAGGGAGCAATATTCTCCTTATCAAAGAAGTCCAGACCGGGAAAACGGTGCTCGAAACCCCGTTGAAAGGCGTGCCCGCCTTTACCAATCCAGCCTGGTCGCCGGATGGCAAAACCATCGCGTTCACGGGCTTGGCCAACGGGCAGGTAGATGTTTTTTCCTACAACCTCAAATCAGAGAAAATTACCCAGCTCACGAACAACCGCTATTCGGAAATGCATCCCGCCTGGAGCGAAGACGGCTCTTTTCTTGCTTTCGCAACGGATGAATTGAGTATGAAACGTGGCAAAACCCACGGCAAGTGGACCTTTAATCTTGCAACGCTGAACATGGCAGACAACAGCGTCAGCCATATTGACATTTTCCCCGGCGCGGATAACCTGAACCCCCTGCCCGACACGGCCAACAACATCATTTTCCTATCGGACCGGGACGGCTTCCGCAACATCTACCAGTACGAACCAACCACTGGTAAGGTCTACCAGTTGACCGATTTATTGACCGGCGTCAGCGGCATTACTTCGTATTCGCCGGCCATTAGTCTGGCGCGACGCAACAACCGGATTGCTTATACCCATTACAACAAAAACGGGTACAATATTTACCGGGCAAAACTGGATGAATTCCTTTATAAAGAGGTTGATCCAAAAGCGGTGGACATGACCCAGGCATACTTGCCCCGCGTGAATCGCCAGGCAACTGCTCTGGTGGATGCCAACCTCGACATTCCCCAACCGCCTGCTGAATTGACCAGCGATCAACTTAAAGAGCAACCTTACAAATCCAAATTCAAGTTGGACTACGCAGGCGGCGGCGGTGGAATCGGCATCGGAACAAACAATGTATTTGGAACCACATCCGGAGTAGCCGGCGGGGTAGATTTGTTGTTCAGCGACATTATGGGCAACCACCAGTTCTTCACAAGCCTGTCGCTCAATGGCGAAATCAGCGATATTGGCGGAACGCTGGCCTACGTCAACCGAAAAGACCGAATCAACTGGGGCGCTTACCTTTCTCACACGCCTTACCGGAGTTTGAGTTTGGACAATATCCAATTCGACTTCCCGCTGCCCGTTGGCGACGACCTGTTTTTAAGGACAGACCGCTATGAGTTTAGCGTATATCGGCTTTTTGAAGACCAATTGGGCTTTTTTGCACAGTATCCATTTTCTACCACAGCCCGGGTTGAGGTAGGAGCGTCCGGATCCATTTACAGCAATCAGCTCACGAAATTGGTCAACTACTACGATGATTTCGGTAGCCTGATCAAGCAGGATCGCACCAAATTGGATGCGCCGCCCGCACTTAATCTCGTCACCGCCGAAGCCGCCTTAGTAGGCGATAACAGCTTTTTTGGCATGACGGCACCGCTTCAGGGGCAACGCTACCGCTTGGGCCTAGAGCAATATTTCGGGGATTTCAACTTCACGGCGTTGACGGCCGATTACCGTATCTATCGCTTTTACAAACCCGTAGCCTTTGCGTTCCGGGCGATGCACTACGGGCGTTACGGCGCAGGCAGCACCGAGTTGACTCCTTTGTTTGTAGGCAACCCCTGGTTTATCCGCGGATACAATTCCAACACGGCGCTCGACCTGTTTTTGCAAAACGATTACGTATTCGATCAGTTAGTGGGCAGCAAATTGCTGGTGGCCAATTTTGAAGTGCGCATTCCGTTCACCGGTCCGAAAAGGCTGGCCTTGATCAAATCGAATGTCCTGCTCACCGACCTTAACTTTTTTGTGGATGGCGGTATGACGTGGTTCGATTACGAGCAGTTCAACATTAGTGAGCCGCAGTTCAACGGGGAGTTTACGGTATACCCGGTTCAGCCGGTATTCAGCGCAGGGGCTTCTTTACGGATCAACCTGTTCGGCGCGCTCATTCTGGAGCCGTATTACGCCATCCCGCTGCAAAAAAATGCAAAGGGGGCGTTTGGATTGAATTTGATTCCGGGCTGGTAGTCACCAAAGTCAGAACTTTAGAAGAGGGTGTCTCTTAGTAGACAGCCTCTTCTATTTTGAGTCAAAACCATCATAAAAACCAAATGATTCAAGCCTCTATTTTTTAAAAGCCGCAACAAAATACCCACCCAGAATCGCAAAAACCGATCCTACAAGAACAAAAGCTGGCCAACTACCCAATTGAGCGCCCTCCGACAACGCAGTCTGCAGGATGAGCCAGGTCATCCCCAGCAATCCCCAGATCACAGCGACTTTCATTACCGCCAGCAAATGACGCACCAGCCGGTATTGCCGCTCCGCATTTTCAGGTGTAATGCGCACGGGATAATTGATGTCTTTTGAAGACTGTATCGCCAGGGTCATCGTCACATAAATAAACAAAGCAATCCCTGGAAGCACCAAAATGGTAGCCTTGCGACCCCAGCCATCTGCTTCCCCTCCAAGATTGAAGTGGATGGGAATGGTCGCCGGCAATTTTGACCAGTAGATTGCAATCAGCACCACAAATAAGACAAGCCCGGTCAGCGCCAAAATATCGCAAGCCCTTTCCAGGCCCGATTTTTCTAAGTTGACTTTCATAACAAAATGATTGTTAATTAAATATGCGTAAAAAACACGGCAATTAAAAAGATAAAAGCCTTTGCCGGTATATAGATGAATTGTTAAATTCTTCTCAAAGTACGAAAATATTCGTAAATAAATTTGCACTTACGAAAGTCTTCGTATATACTTGCATTGCGAAACAGATTAGGCACTTTATTCACCTTGATGCAACGCACAACTAAAATCACCCGACTTTACCTGATGATGGCCCCAAAACCAGATGAATCCAAAGTTTTTATCTGTTCTAAACATCTAAATTAATGGAAATTCCCAAGCCTACCGAAGCAGAATTAGAGATTCTTCAGATTCTCTGGCATTATGGCCCTTCCCCGGTGCGCTTTGTCAACGACAAGCTTAATGAGCAACGCGAGGTTGGATACACCACCACCTTGAAGTTGATGCAGATCATGGTGGACAAGGGCATCGCCATTCGCAATACCGACCAGCGCAGCCACATTTACGAAGCAGCCGCCAGTGAAGCAGCCACAAAAACTAAGTTGCTGGGTCAGTTTGTTGACGCTGCCTTTAACGGTTCGGCTATGAAAATGGTGATGCAGGCGTTGGGTCAGCATCAGGCATCCCAAAAAGAATTAGATGAAATCAAAGCCTTGATCGAACGCATTGAGCGAGAAGGCCAATAGTTCATTCACCGTACCGCAGAACTCCGATTCGGCGCAAGTAGCGTGACAAGAGTTCATCCATTGTAGAACAAAGCACCCGTTTTGATCATGACAATTGCACAAATCTTATCGGAAGAAGTGATTCAAGCCTTAGGCTGGACCGTGGTTCATTCCCTGTGGCAGGCGGCATTGCTGGCGGCTGTGGCCGGAGTAGGCATGTTATTGATGCACCAACGCCCTGCGCGCGAACGCTATTTATTGTCCCTGAGCGCGCTCGCCGGGGTTTTGGTTTGGGCCGCAATCACTTTTTTCAACTACTACGAACCAACTGCTGAACTTCCCGTTGCGGCGATTGTCCCCGGCGATATGACCGCACTGCCATTGACAACTCCGACCGGCAACTGGTCTGGCGGCATGACTGAACAATTCAGCGCCTATTTCAGCCGCAACGCCCCGCTCATTGCGACCTTATGGATGCTGGGGATGACTTTTTTTCTATTGAGGATGCTCGGCGCACTGATGTACGCCAACCAATTGAAACGCCGCCACGTAAGCCCCCTGCCGGAAAAATGGCAGCAAACCCTGCTCCATTTTGCCCGGCGCATTGGGATTAGGCGGGCCGTGCGCCTGCTGGAATCTGCTGCCATCAAAACGCCCATGACCATCGGGTACCTCAAGCCGGTCATTCTGCTCCCCATCGGTATGGTGAACAACCTGTCGCCACAACAAGTGGAGGCCGTGTTGGCTCACGAGTTGGCCCATATTTACCGAAGCGACTTCTTAGTCAATATTTTTCAGGCAATGATTGAAACGCTCTTCTACTTCAACCCGGCGGTGTGGTGGTTATCAGCTGCCGTCCGCGCCGAGCGGGAAGACTGCTGCGACGATATTGCCATCCTGCATTGCAACAATTCACTCGATTACGCCAAAGCATTGGTCAGCGTTCAGGAGTGGGCGCGCCCCCGTTCCAATTTTGCCTTAGCCTTTTCCGGCAGCAAAAACCGCTTGCTGAACCGTGTGCGGCGCATATTAAATCATCCGCAAAACAAATCAAACATTATGGAGAAGTTCACAGCCACTTGTCTATTGCTGCTGGCCGTTTTAGTGCTCACCGTTAGCGCAGCCTATCCCGACCAGGATTCCCCCGACACCTCGCCCGTCCTGTCAGCGGTTGCCGCTGGAACGCCAGTTGTAACAACGGATTCATTGCCCAAAGGCAATGCACGCGTCAACCTGGAAAAAAATGGTAAATCGTTGGAAGCCAAAGTTAAAGACGGCGTCATTACGTACCTGAAAGTGAACGGAAAAGAAATTCCGCCCGCAGATTATGCTCAATATGAAAACATGGTGGAAGAAGCCTTTGGGGAAGCGCCACTACCGCCAATGCCCCCCATGCCCCCGATGCCGCCTACGGCTCCCATGGCTCCGATGGCTCCGATGTCGCCGGTTCCTCCTGCGCCACCGGCAGATTTTTGGGGCGATGGCGCAACCCACCATATCATCAAAGAGCGGGATGCCAATAGCAACACCCTTTTCAAAATTGAAGGCTCGGATAGTGCAGCACCTTTTGTTTTTGAATGGAATGACGAAAACAAAACCTTCAAGCTGAATGGGGAGCTTTTTGAGGAAGGTCATTTATTTCCCAATCCCAGAATTGAAGAAGGCCATTACCTGAACCTGCTGAAAGAAAAAGAGCTTGCAATAGCCCTGGCAGAAGGGTTCCGGGAAGATGCCCTGTTCAAGGCAGAAGAACACAAAGCCTTGAATGAAGCGCAGCGGAAAGCATTGATGGCGCACAAAAAAGAATGGAAAGCGTTGGAGAAACAGCGCAAAGAAAAGTGGGGTGAACATCGCAATCAACAAGATCAGGCGGCCCGCGAACTTGGACGGGTAGAAAATTTTCCTGGACGGGTAGAAAATTTTCTACCCCAACCAGACGGGAATATCTGGGGTTATTTTGAAGACGGCGGCCGGGTTGACCGAACGGTTGAATCAGCGCTTGAAAAAGCCTTAGTCAAAGATGGCTTAATCCAAAACACGGAGAACTACACCCTCGAACTCACCGGGAAAGGAATGAAAGTGAACGGCAAAAAACAGCCTGACGAAGTTTGGGAAAGATACAAAGCCATTTACCGCAAGGTGTCCGGTTTTGAATTGAACGGCAAGAGTAAAATTGTGGTGGATAAAGACGAAGCACAGTAGGGGTAGAAAATTTTCTAACCCGACTGGAATCAAATTTTTTGCCAAGGCACCGTCTTTATTCCCCGCCCATCGGTCAGCGACAGGAAATATGCGCCTGTTGGCAAATCTCCAACAAAAAGCGTCTTCCTGTTTTCGCCGGCTCCCGCATCCAGCTTTTGTATCCGCAGAGTGCGCCCGCTGGCGTCGGTCAGGCGGATTTGCAAGGCCGCTGTCCGTTCGACTGTGAATCGCAGCGTCAATTGATCAGTCGCCGGATTGGGGCCGATGGAAAGTGTACTCAGCCCTTCGAGTGGTTCCGGGTGCGAAAGTGCCGACACTGAGCCTGCCGAAATGTAGTAAACCGTTTTAATTTTCGGACTGACCTCAGTGATCGTAACACCGAAGTTAAAATAGTGCGTGACTTTGGTGAAAGTATAGTATGAAATGGAGACCAATAGACCAGGCTGATGCGCAACTACCCAGTCGTAAGTTGTCCTGCTTTCATGTTTGACGGATTGATCGTAATAATAAGTAGTGGAATCAATTTGCATCGTGGTTGTTCGGATGCGCATGGCATTCAGAAAGGTATCCAGCGGCGTAATCAGCGTGCCGTAAGCGTCGTATTCCACTGTGCGCATGCCTGCCGAGAAGTTCGGATCATCCGGGATATTGGAGAATGTATGTATGGAGAAAAAGTCATCCTGATAGGTATCGTTGTAGTTGAGGGGGTACTGGATTTGTACATCCGGATTGGTGTAGACCCTGTCGAAATATAGACCCTGAGTACCTAAGAGCAGGTGCTGGTTTGCTCCTTTTTTAAAATAAGAATAGATCGATAAGGTCTGGCTGTTGATATTGATGTCGTGTTTAGTTGCCAGGGTGGCCGTCAGAAATTCGTTGGAATAGGGCGTGTCTGTCGGCGCGATATATTCATAGCGTGTCGTCGGGGTTGACGACGACAGCCCAGAGAAATCCCATACCTGATTGGTGCCAGGATTGCCGGGCTGTGCGGTACTGGAATCGGCTCTGGCCCAATAGGTAAAGTCCCCGATTTCTGGAACAACGTTCATTTGCAGGGTGGGTTGGGCAAGGAGCATGTTGCCCGGAGCAAAGACGAGGGCAAGCAGGTAAAAGGTCTTTTTCATTGTTCATCTGTTTTTTGAAATTCCGTTTATTATCAATGCGGAAAATCACGGGTTGTTACACTTGTAGTGCGTTAATTGTAGAAAAGGAAAAGCGGAATAGGCAAGGGGCAAATTGGCAAAACGGCAATCATCAGCGTTGCATAATTGCCAATTTAACCTTTGCGCATTTGCCTCTTGCCAACTTGCCCCTTTCTACCCCTCCGCCAGCGTCTCCGAAATATCCGTCCTGCCGGCCATAATAGCAGGAATCACCGCCGCCAGCACTCCAATGATGAGCGCACCCGACAACAAAATCCATTCTTCTTTCAGAAAAACCCAGCCGGAAAAGGCATAGCGATAAGCATCTTTCATAAGGCCGGATAAGATGGCCATGCCTCCGTGGCTCAGCAGCAAACCAATAATGCAACCCAACACCGCCAGCAACAAGCCTTCCAGGATAATGAGGAAAAACAGCCGGGATCTCGAAGCGCCCATCACCCGCATGAGCGCCAATTCGTAGCGGCGCTCTTTAAGGGAGGAAAACAGCGAAATAAAAATGCTAAGCCCTGAAACGAGGATAATGGCAAAAGCCAGTGCCTGGAGCGCATCTACGCCGACCCCCATATTGGCGTAAAGCCGATTGATTTCAAAAGCGGGCATGGCCGCCTGCATGTCGGTATTTTCGTTAATGGAGCGTCCCATATTCAGGGTCATATAGTTGCGATTTTTAAACTGAATCAGCAACGAGGTGATGTCTCTGTCTTCATACTCAATCAACGGCTTGGAATCGTCGGCATGCGCTTCGTGCGCGGTGCTGTCGGTGCTTCCTTCGGCGGCGTGTTCATGAACAGCCCAGATCGTTTGGGTATTAGTCAGAATCAGTTGATCCACGACCGATCCGCTGGGCTTCAGAATGCCCACCACAATAAAATCGCCTTCATGAGCCATATCCATATCCTTTTCAGAAGCGAACCCGTGCGAACTTTGGAACTGATCTCCAATTTTCAGCCCCAGGTCAGCAGCAACGGTCGCCCCAATGGTCGTTTCCCAGGTCTTCTCCCACTTTTTTCCTTCCTGTATTTCAGCGTTGTACAGCGCCAGGATGTCGTGAGTGGTGCCTACAATCCGGTAGTTTTTATAGTTGTCGCCCATAGATAAAGGGATCGCCGCTTTGATCAGCGGGTGGCCGGGGCGCATAAACGGTTTTGCTTCTTTGATAGAAATATTGCCCGTCGGTGTATCCACGTGATACATACTGCACAGGATGAGTTGAAGCGGACTACCTTTGGCACCGATGACGAGGTCTATGCCAGCTAAGTTTTTGTCAAATTTTTCCTGCAACTGCGAACTAAGCAGCAGCAACAGCGAAATCAGCCCGGTACCCAGCGCAAACAGAATGAGGTTGAGCGCCAGAGAAAGCGGTTTGTTGGTCAGGTTTTTCCAGCTTAGTTGAAACAAGTTCATAATGGGTTGCCTTGTGAGGATTACAGGTGAATCTGATTGCGGAATGCCGCTTTCAGGCGACTGTCGTGGGTGACAACCAACAAAGTTGCAGAAACGGCTGCTGCCTGCTCTTCAAGGAGGTGAATCACTTCGTTGCAGTTCACATCATCTAATGCCGAAGTTGGTTCGTCAGCCAAAATTATCGCAGGTTGGTTGACCAATGCGCGTGCAATGGCCACCCGCTGCTGTTCGCCGGCGCTCAACCGGTCAGGCTTGGACCGGTGTTTGTGGCCAACGTTCAGGCGTTCCAGCAGTTCCCGGATCCGGGTTTTGGATGCCGGCGCACCGGCTAATTGTTGAGCAAGCAGCAGGTTTTCCTCAACGGTCAGCGATTTTACAAAATGCGCCTTCTGGAAAATAATCCCCACCCGCTGTCCCCTGAACCGGTCTAATGCAGACCCCTTCAGGTTGGCGATATTGGTGCCATCTATGTTTACAACACCGCCTTTTGGCGACAACAAACCGCCAAGCAGGTGCAGCAAAGTGGTTTTACCACTCCCGGATTGTCCCAACAGCAGCCAGTGTTCCCCTTTTTTACAATCAATATCCGGGAATTGCAACTGGTTGCGACCATCGTAACTATAAAAAAGCGCTTTGGTTTGCAGCATGAAATGCACTTTTGACGAAAATGAAAAAAGCCGCAGGGGTAAATGGGCGGTATGAATCGAATGTTCGGCAAATTTATTAAATTTGTCAGCATCAAACACTGCTTTTTCATGCTGTCAACAACATTCTGCAAAACCGCCTTCGGTTGGTTCGAAATCAAAGGAAGTATGCTGGGGGTTCAGTCGGTTCACTGGAAAGACGAAGCTCCTGCTTTTGAAACCACTGATTTGCACCCGGTTGTCGAGGAATGTGTTCGACAATTACAGGCGTATTTTGAAGGCAGGCGCCAGGGGTTCGACCTTCCTTTAGACTGGGGTGGTGCCACTGATTTCTACAAATCCGTGTGGCGCGCTTTGCTCGAAATCCCTTATGGCCACACGACCAGTTATTCGGCTATTGCTGAAAAAATCGGCTCGCCCGATGCCGTCCGCGCCGTTGGATTGGCCAATCGCAACAACCCGATTGCCATTATTGTCCCCTGTCATCGCGTCATAGGGAAAAGCGGCGACCTCCAGGGTTACTTTTACGGTCTCGACATGAAGCGCCGCCTGCTGGAGCTTGAAAACCCGCAGTCTTTTGCCCGCCAGGGCAGCCTGTTCTGACACAACCCCGCCAAAATACAGCCAATAACCTTATCTTTATCGCTGCAAAATGCCCGATATGATTTATCAGACCATTGTAGAAGCGAAAAAGAAAGGAGAAAAGCTTTTTGCCGTGCTCATTGATCCGGATAAAACAGCAGATGACAACCTCGACAAATTGCTTGACCTGGCGATGTCTGCCTCAACTGATTTGTTTTTAGTCGGCGGGAGTTTATTGGTTCATAACCGTCTGGATGCCTGCATCCGGCGCATTAAAGAGACCTGCAACATTCCGGTGGCTTTATTCCCCGGCAGCAGCCTGCAACTCAGTGGCCTGGCCGATGGCATTTTGCTACTCTCCCTGATCTCGGGGCGAAACCCCGAATTGCTGATCGGCCAGCATGTGATTGCCGCACCATTTCTGAAGCAAAGCGGCCTGGAAATCATCCCAACCGCATATATCCTGATAGATGGGGGCGTTCCAACCTCTGTGTCCTATATGAGCAATACCACGCCCATCCCCGCCAATAAGGAAGACATCGCTCTTTGCACGGCAATGGCCGGAGAAATGCTGGGACTTAAACTCACTTATTTAGACGCAGGCAGCGGTGCCCGCATTCCTGTAAGCGAACGCATGATCCATTCGGTAAGCAGTGCGATTAGAACGCCACTCATCGTTGGCGGCGGCATCCGTACGCCGGAAAAAGCTTATGCCGATGCCCGTGCAGGTGCCGATATGATCGTGGTGGGAAATGCCCTGGAGTCTACACCAGCACTCTTGCTGGAAGTTGCTGCGGCGGTACATTCCGGCAGCGTGACAAAAGTAAGTTAGTTCAGTTTAAAAGGAGCAAGTAGTTGAAATTCAGGAATTTGAACCTCAAAATTGGTGCCATCTGATTTTCTTTCAAACAAAAAAACGCCGAACATTTTGCCAATTTCAGTAGGAATCGGGCACCAGGAAACGTACTGGTGTTTTGCGCCGGGTTCCAAAACCGGTTGCTGACCGACGACGCCTTCGCCTTCCACCTCACGCGCAATGCCCGTCGCTTCAACGATGTGCCAATGCCGGCGAAGGAGTTGTGCTGTTTCGGTTCCCAGATTCTCTATGGTGATGCGGTAGGCAAATACGAATTTCATTTCCAAAGGCTTGGAATAACTTTCCTGATAGAAAGGTTCAGCGCTGACTTTGATGCCATTGGTTATGAGCGTCTCCATAATTATTGGTTTAGAAAACTGGCAGCCACAGCTTTGGCTTCTGCCAGCACACGTTCCAATACATCGTTAACTAATACGACATCGAATTTGTTTTCCCAGGTCAGTTCATCAGAAGCGCGGGCGATTCGTTTGCGCAGGCTTTCTTCACTTTCGGTGCGTCGCTGGCGCAGGCGTTCAAACAAAACTTCCGGCGACGGCGGTTTCACGAAGATCGTAAGCGCTTGTTCCGGGAAGCTGTTTTTAAGATTGACCGCGCCACGGACGTCAATGTCAAAAATAATATCCCGGCCTTCAGCCCACAGCCGCTCAATCTCACTCCGCAATGTCCCGTAGAACTGATTTTCGTAAACCTCTTCCCATTCTGCAAACGCACCGGCCTCAATGCGGGCTTTGAAATCTTCTACAGAGATGAAATGGTAATCCACTCCGTCCACTTCATGGGCACGCCGCTCCCGGGTCGTAGCCGAAACTGAAAAGGCCAAGTTACTAAAATGTTGCAAAAGATAGCGTACGATTGTCGTTTTTCCTGCACCGGAAGGCGCCGTTACGATTAATAATTTGCTCACAGAACGCGGGATTAACGGTTATTAGTTACTGGTTATTGGTTACCGTGAAAGGCTGATGGAAAGACCTACACTAAGTTGGCAACCTGCTCTTTAATTTTCTCCAACTCATCTTTCATACCCACCACTAAGCGTTGAATATCAGATGAATAAGCTTTGGCACCCAGTGTATTAATTTCCCGTCCGATTTCCTGACTGATGAAACTCAATTTGCGACCCTGAGAAGTCTTGCCGCCCATTTCTTCCAAATAGTATTTGCAATGCTGCTCCAGTCGAACTTTCTCTTCGGTAATGTCCATTTTTTCGAGGTAGAACAGAATTTCCTGCTCAAAACGACTTTCATCTATTTTGTCTTTACCGAGGTGCTCTTCAAGGTTTTGGTGCAGGCGTTGCCGCAAAATTGGAATGCGATCCTGCTCAAAAGGATCAATACCCGCCAAGTAGCCGAGGATGTTATTCACCCGAACCCTCATATCGTCTTCCATCGCCTTTCCTTCGGTACGGCGATAATCCGTAAGTTGTCGGGTTGCTTTGTCTAAAACATTGAGTACCTCCGCCCATTCTTCCTCATCAATGGTGTCTTCCTCGGAAGACACCACGTTTTGGATGCGCAGAATGGTTTGAATGATATCGCCTTTATCAATTTTCAATTCGCCGGCTAAGGCAGACAGCTCTTCGTAATATCGCCGGAACAAAGGTTTGTTTAGACCGAAACCATCGCCGCCCGCCACAGATTTCACTTCAATGAGCATGTCAATTTTTCCACGCTCTAAGCGTTCGAGTGTGATTTTGCGCAGTTCAGTGTCTTTTTCACGGTAGTTGCTCGGGATCTTTAACCTCAGATCGGTAAACTTGCTGTTGAGCGATCTGATTTCTACCAGGATGGTTTTATCTCTGTAAGATTGCGATACGCGCCCGTAACCGGTCATTGAAAGCAGCATAATAAAGCAGGTTTGATTCCCGAACCAACCCCATGGTAGTCAGAGAATTATTTTAAAAAGAAGTGCAAAGATAAAATTATTCCGACGCAGATGAGACAATATACCAGATCGTATCATGGAAAGGTTCTGTTTGAATGGCTGGAATAGATACCTTCCATCCACCTGGCGAAAGCAGGCTTAAAGCTAAAAGATTGACTATTAATGAAAATTAAAGTAACTTTTATTTTTCCGAAACGAAAAAATTGCGATATTTGCCACTCGTTTTAAAAAGCATTTTGATTATAACTAATTATAAACCAGTCCATAACGATGAGAAAAGCTGATTTAGTCACAGCTATTTCCGAAAAAACGGGAGTTCCTAAGGTAGATGTATTGGTCACTTTAGAAACTTTCTTTAAGGAAGTGAAAGGTTCCCTCTCCAGCGGGGAGAATGTGTATGTACGCGGTTTCGGCTCCTTTATCATCAAAAAAAGAGCTAAAAAAATCGGTCGCCACATCAAGAAAAACAAAGCAATTGAAATTCCGGAGCACTTTATCCCGGCTTTCAAACCAGCAAAAGTTTTTGTTGAGCAGGTAAAAGGAAACGTTACTTCGTTGCCAGAAGATGATGGTCAAGACTGATTGCCTTGCGGCATAAAAGATAACTCAAAAGCGCTCCATGACAAAATTACAAATCACGGCGGTTTTTTCAACTGCATTATTGTTATTTGTCATGTATTTTGGTTGTGATACCAAAACAAAAGATATTCAACGCTCCGAAAAGTCGAGGGCATTGTCTTCTGAAAAAACAGACATCAACCTGCTGTTGAGAGACGCGAGAAGCGCCATCTCTGACGCACAGAATACATTTGTACTGACGCTGGAGGAGCAACTCGAAAAAGCAAGTCCTGACTCGGCAAAGGTAAATGTGCTGAAACAGCTTTCAGGAAAGTGGTACGAATTCGGACATCCGGCCATTGCAGGGCATTACGCCCAGAATGTTGCCGAATTGACGAACTCGGAAGAAACCTGGTCTATTGCCGGAACGACGTATGCGATTTGTGTGCAGGATGCAAAAGATGACATTATCCGCGAGTTTTGCAGCAAAAGAGCGGTTACGGCATTTGAAAACGCCATCTCCCTTAACCCGGAAAGTGTTGTCCATAAAGTGAACCTTGCGCTGAGTTATGCCGAATTTCCGCCAGCCGGCCAAGAGATGAAAGGTCCGATGATGCTGCTTGATTTGAACCGTGAGCAACCTGAAAATGTTTTGGTTTTGAATAGCCTGGCGCGCTTAGCGATCAAAACAAGCCAATTCGACCGCGCTTTGGCGCGCTTGGAAAAAGCCATTGCAACAGAGCCGGAAAATGTCAGTAGCAATTGTCTTTTGGCAACGGTTTACGAAGCCCTGAAAAAGCCCGTTGAGGCACAACAATACCTGGAAAAATGTCGCGCGCTACAGGCGCGGTGAGGAATTTATAACAGGAACGAACCTATTTGTTCACCGACACCGTTCGGCGCTTAGTTCCATTTTGAAGCCATCTCCTTTTTAGGGAAGGGCTTTTAAGGAAAAAAGCAGCTGCTTCGGCGAAAAAAAAGAAACGAACATGCCTTGTGGAAAAAAGCGTAAACGGCATAAAATTGCCACGCACAAACGCAAAAAAAGGCTGCGTAAGAACCGCCATAAGAAGAAGAAATAATCACGACATCCTCTGGGTATCAGACCCTGGGGAAATAAAGGTTATTTCTATTACTGCTCGCAGTGTGCCTTGTTTGTACACTGCGAGCCGTTATTGTTTATAAGCACCGAATAAAAAGGGCTGCCTCTGGTTTTTCCTTTGCGCTGGCTTTTTTGGAAAATTGCCTTTATCTCTCCTCCCGCTGGAACCATGTTGGGTGTGTAAACTAATTTTCCCTGTGGAAAAAGAACTCATCATTAATTCTACGCCCACAGAAGTCGAAATAGCCCTGCTGGAAGATGGTAAGCTAGTAGAACTCCATTACCAAAAAACGAACAACAACTTCACGGTTGGCGACATCTTTCTGGGCAGGATCAAACGACTTATGCCAGGCCTTAATGCGGCCTTCGTAGATATTGGGCACAAAAAAGACGCATTTTTACATTACACAGACCTTGGGCCAAAACTGCGTTCCCTTGCGAAATATACGGGCGGAGCCATTTCCGGTTCCATCAATTCGCACCGACTGGACCAGTTCAAATTAGAACCGGAAATTGTTAAAACGGGGAAAATAGACCAGGTGCTGGCCAAAAGGCAACAAATTCTGGTGCAGGTGCTGAAAGAACCCATTTCCACCAAAGGCCCGCGCCTGAGTTGCGAAATGACCATCCCCGGACGTTATCTGGTGCTCACGCCATTTAACGACATCATTGCCGTTTCCAAAAAAATAGCCAATTCGGAAGAGCGCAAACGCCTGCACGCGTTAGTGGAAAGCATCAAACCGAAAAACTTCGGGGTCATTGTCCGCACCGCTGCCGAAGGTAAAAAATCCGCTGACCTGCACGAAGAACTCAGCTTCATGATGGAGCGCTGGGAAGATATTTTCAAGCAATTGCATAAAGCGGAAGCCCCGATTAAATTGCTCAGCGAACTCGATAAAACCTCCAGTATCCTGCGCGATCTGCTGACCGATTCGTTCAACAAGATCGTCGTCAACGACAAAGACCTCTACCAAAACATTAAGAACTACCTCTATTCCATTTCCCCGGATCAGGTCAAAATTGTCTCCCTGCACAAATCCTCGAATAAACCAATTTTCGAGGTTTACGGCATCACCCGTCAAATCAAATCTTCGTTTGGCAAAACAGCAACCATGCCGAGCGGGGCTTACTTAGTGGTGGAACACACCGAGGCCATGCACGTGGTGGACGTAAACAGCGGTCATAAGGTGGGGAGCGGTCAGGACGACTCGGTGCTGAAAGTCAACATGGAAGCGGCAGAGGAAATCGCCCGGCAAATGCGCCTGCGCGACATTGGCGGGATCATTATCATTGACTTCATTGATATGAAAAACCTGGAACACAAAAAAACGCTGGTCCAGGCGATGAAGCAATTCATGAAAAAAGATCGCGCACAACATACCATCCTGCCCCTGAGCAAGTTTGGGTTGATGCAAATTACGCGCCAACGGGTGCGCCCAGAAGTAAAAATCAATACATCCGAGGTTTGCCCAACCTGCAACGGCACCGGCAAGATCAACGCTTCCATCCTCGTGATGGACGAAATCGTACGCGACATGAATTTCATCCTCGGTTCGCGGCTGAAATCGAAACTCACGTTGCATGTACACCCTTATGTGGCGGCTTATCTGAGGCAAGGTTTCCCCAGCATCCGCATCAAATGGTTTTTTGAGCATTACAAGTGGATCGCTATTCGCGCCAATTCGGATTTCCCGTTGAACAAGTATTGCTTTTTTGATGAAAATGAAGACGAAATTCGATTAAATTGAATTGATCGGGGGTGTTTTGGTGACAAAAATCACATTGCGCCCCCGATCAACTGATTAATTTTACCGCGTGCTAAACTTGTGCGCGAAATGTTCAAAGCCTATTTAAAAGATGTAGCGCCTTATCCGCGCTGGTGGCCCTTAGTCAATCGGGAAAGCCTGCGTGTTGATCTGATGGCGGGATTAACCGGAGCGATCATTGTTTTGCCCCAGGGGGTAGCTTTCGCAATCATTGCCGGTTTGCCGCCTGCTTTCGGCCTTTACACCGCTATGGTTACGGCTGTTGTAGCTGCCCTGTTTGGTTCTTCACTCCACCTTATTTCAGGTCCAACGACCGCCATTTCACTTACTGTTTTTGCAGCCATCAGCCAGTTTGCACAACCTGGCACGGCGGAGTACATCGGGCTGGCTCTGCTGTTGACACTTTTGGTTGGGTTCATCCAGTTGGGTTTTGGCTTGGCGCGGATGGGCTTATTGGTCAATTTCGTTTCCCATACCGTTGTAGTAGGCTTCACTGCCGGCGCTGCCTTCCTGATCGCCAACAGCCAGTTAAAGCACCTTTTAGGCATTGACCTTGGGGCCGGAACTTCTTTTATCGGTACCTGGCAGAAATTAGCCCTTCACATCAGCGAGACCAATCTTTATGTGCTTTCCGTTGCGCTGGCGACCCTGACAATCGCGCTGCTGTTCAGGCGTTTTTTTCCAAAATCGCCGTACATGCTCATTGCAATGGTGTTGGGAAGCATCTTGGCTTATTTTCTGGGCGGAGAAGCGGTGGGCATTAAAACAATTGGCGAAATATCAAGCGCCTTACCCCAGTTTCACGGCATTCAATTCAATTACGAACGGATCAAACAACTCATGCCCAATGCATTTGCGGTCGCGCTGTTGGGTTTGATCGAAGCCATTGCCATTAGTAAAAGTATCGCATTGCAGTCGCGCCAGCGCATTGACAGCAACCGGGAATTTATCGGGCAGGGTTTGTCCAATATCGTCGGCAGTTTTTTTTCGGCCTATGCAGGTTCGGGATCTTTTACCCGCTCCGGAATCAACTACCAGGCCGGTGCCCGCACGCCCATGTCGGCAATTTTTGCCGCAGCTATCCTGCTTGCAATTTTGTTGCTCGTTGCTCCATTCGCCGCTTATCTTCCCATTCCGGCGATGGGCGGCATCATTCTGCTGGTATCCTACAACCTGATAGATTTTAAAAAAATACGCAAAATTTTAAAATCCAGCCGCCTAGAGACCTCTGTGCTTGCGGTCACTTTTTTTTCAACCTTGCTGCTTGACCTCGAATTTGCCATTCTGCTGGGCACCATGACCTCGCTGGGGTATTTCCTATACAAAACCACGCATCCGCACATGGCCATAATGGCACCAGACCCGGAAGACAACTACCGCCTGAAGTACATTATTCGTAAAAAAGGCTTACGCGAATGTCCCCAATTGAAGATGGTGCGCATAGACGGTTCAATTTTTTACGGCAGCATCGAGCATATTTCAGAGCTGTTCGACGATTTATACAAAGGTCCTGAAAAATTTTGCCTCATCTTAGCTGAAGGCGTCAACTTCGTAGGACTTGCCGGCGCTGAATGGCTGGCGGAAGAAGCGCGGCGGTGGAAAGAAAAAGGCGGCGGCCTATACGTTTGCAACCTCAAAATCATCGCCCAAGACGTGCTCGAAAAGGGCGGATATAAAAAGGAAATCGGCGACGACCATTTCTGGTCCACCAAACGCGAGGCGATTGCCGAAATTTATACGCACTTAGACCACCGTGTTTGCCTCACTTGTCCGGCTCGGGTATTCCGGGAATGCCAGGCTTTTGCCGACAAGCAGGAACAACCAGACACAAAATTATCTGCGCCAACTATCGGATAGTAATAACTCTACTGGCCCGGCTAATTCCAGGCCAGCATTGCGTCCGGTGCCGGAATAGACCAGCTTGTCGCCATCGTACAATACCACTTCCAGCACCGCTTTCATGCTTTCGTTCACCTTTCCGGTCATATTGCCCGACAAGGGCGAACGCAAATCGCTGCCTTCTGCCTGAAGCGCCGTGATTTCAAGGCGTTGTTGTTTTTTATTTTTAAATGAAAGGTATACGGCATTACCATCCAAGCGGGTCTTCATTTGCGCCCCGGTGTAAGTTGCGAAACGATAAAGCTGATCTTCATATAAAAACCCGACGATAAAACCGACAAAAGAACTTCCAAGCCACGGAATTTTTGCCACTGAAGCCATTAATGACACCGGAAGGATTCCGTCGAAATGGTTGCATTGTGTCCAGATCCAGCACATCGGGAAGGAATGGCCCCAATCTTTCTCAATGTACCCCTTGCCTCCGGTAAAATCCGTAGTCATGCCATACACCTCCAGTTTACCCCGAAAATAGTGGTGGAGACTCACGACGCCATGATAACACTGCATGAATGGTACAAAAGAATACCAGCCCATAACGCCCGGTGCGCCAAGCATTTTGGGCCACGCTACCGGGTTTTCAATTTCCAATTCTCCGGAAATTTCGGGCAGGTCAAGTCGCAAACGCTCCCGGGAAAAAAGGTTGTTGCCGATTTCCACCTCAAATTTTTGAGAAGAAGGCCGAAAATCTTTTACAGGAAATTCATAATAGGACGCCTTGCAGCGTTTTCCGTCGAGTACCTGAATAAAGGCATGATTGTTTCCATCAGGTCCCATAGCAATTCCGGGAATAATTGCAAAGGCGTATTGTTCGGCGGGATCTACCAGTTTGAAGTACCAGCCTTCAAAATATTGCCGTTCTCTGCCCCAGCCATGGTAGCGATCCGGATCCCACAATGCATGCCATTGGCGAATGCGATTCTTCATATTTTCGTATGCTTTTACATTAGTCCAAACAGAACTCCGTGTAAAACGTTGTAATCGAAACACCGAAATATATACCTTTGTATCGCTTTTCGGAGCCTTTCCTAACCAAAATTTAAACGTCATCAACATGTCGCATAATAGCAACGGAACAATCGTGAAGCGCGCGCGGGAAGACCGCTACCAGCACCACGACTATTACAACCTCGATGAATTGCTGAGCGAAGACCATTTGCTGGCTCGCGAAGCGGTTCGCACTTGGGTGAAACAGGAGGTCAGCCCGATCATCGAAGAATACACCGACCGGGCGGAATGCCCGACGCATTTGTTCAAAGGGCTTGCGGAAATCGGCGCATTTGGCCCCAGCCTACCTGAGGAATATGGCGGCGGAGGCATGGATGAAATCGCTTACGGCATCATCATGCAGGAACTGGAACGCGGCGATTCGGGGATCCGCTCGATGGCTTCGGTGCAGGGTTCCTTAGTCATGTACCCGATCTATAAATTCGGGTCGGAAGAGCAGCGTAAAAAATACCTGCCAAAGCTGGGCAGCGGTGAATTCATCGGCTGTTTTGGCCTCACAGAACCGGATTTTGGGTCTAACCCGAGCGATATGATCACCAATATCCGCGACGATGGCGATGCTTACATTCTGAATGGTGCCAAAATGTGGATTACCAATTCTCCGCTTGCCGATATTGCAGTGGTTTGGGCAAAAGACGAGCAGGGTGTTATCCGCGGTATGGTAGTTGAACGGGGCATGAAAGGGTTTACAACGCCAACCATTCACGGAAAGTGGTCGCTGCGTGCTTCCATCACCGGAGAATTAGTGTTTGAAGATGTGCGGGTTCCAAAAGCCAACCTGCTACCCAACGTTCAAGGTCTCAAAGGGCCTTTGGCCTGCCTGTCAAAAGCGCGATACGGCATTGCCTGGGGCGCTATTGGCGCTGCGTTGGATTGTTACGACGCTGCCCTGCGTTATTCCAAAGAGCGCATCCAGTTTGGCAAACCAATCGGCCAGTTCCAACTGACCCAGAAAAAATTAGCCGAAATGATCACGGAGATCACCAAAGCGCAATTGCTGACCTGGCGTTTGGGTACCTTAGCCAATGAGGGTAAAGCAACGTCCGCCCAGATTTCGATGGCCAAACGCAACAACGTAAATATGGCGATCGAAATCGCACGCGAAGCGCGGCAGATTCATGGCGGTATGGGCATCACCAACGAATATCCGATTATGCGCCACATGATGAATTTAGAAACAGTACTGACTTATGAAGGCACTCACGATATCCATTTGCTGATCACAGGCATGGACGTAACAGGTCTCAATGCATTTAAATAAGTCTTAAAAAGGGGGATTTTGCAGGGTAATAAAAACAAATATCCCCCCTAAGTTCGTTTACTATTGAGAAAATTGCACGGTATATGAAGCGATTATTGCTTAGTTTGTTGTTTTTAGCCCTCGTCACTGCTAATATTTTGGCGCAGGGAGATCCCATTCTGTTGTCTAATCCTTCATTTGAAGACTTTGCGCGCGCCAGCCAGCCGCCCATTAATTGGTACAATTGTGGATTTCCGGGTGAATCTCCTCCGGATGTGCAACCCGATCCTACGTTCAACGTAACAAAAGTAGCCGCTGATGGCGAGACTTATCTTGGGATGGTGGTTCGGGACAACGATACCTGGGAATCGGTTTCGCAAAAGATGAGCAGGCCCTTAGAGAAGGGAAAGTGTTACGAATTCAGCATCCAGCTTTCCCGATCGCTGACCTACATGAGCGTGAGCCGGATCAGCGATCAACAGGCCAACTACGCCACGCCCGCCAAGTTGAGAATCTATGGCGGCTTCGGCCATTGCGACAAGCAATACATGTTGGGGGAAACGAAGCTCATCATCAATACGAACTGGAAAGAATACAATTTCAAGTTCGAGCCGATGGGCAATTACACCTATATTGTGTTGGAAGCTTTTTACGACACGCCGACGCTGGTTCCTTACAATGGCAATATTCTCTTAGACAAAGCATCCACGATCAACCTGGTTCCCTGCGACGAAGTCGTCCAGAAACCACCGCCTGCAAAGCCGGCAACAACGCCCGTGAAGCCTCCTGTAAAGCCAGCAACAACGCCTAAAACAACGCCTACAACGCCAAAAACACAGGAAAATAACCCGCCTCCAAAAGTGGAGGAGAATATGGCTATTTCAAACCTGAAGCGTTCCGACCTTCAAAAAGGGAAAGTCCTGCGTTTTACGAACATCTACTTCAAAGCAGATAGTACGAATATCACAACGCAATCTTATCCTTCTCTGAACGATATTTACAGCTTTTTGTCCAAAAACCCGGACGTGATCGTCGAGATCGGCGGACACACCAATGGGTTGCCTCAAAGCGATGACTACTGTGATAAATTGTCTTCTTTGCGGGCAAAATCGGTCGCCAATTACCTGGTTAGAAAAGGCATTTCTTCAGAACGGGTGAAGTACAAAGGCTACGGGAAGCGTAGTCCGATAGATACCAACAAAACAGTGGCGGGTCGAAAACGAAATCAGCGGGTTGAGATCAAGATTCTGGATTTTAACACCTGACGCCGCCCACAAAAACCTGTTCGATCAGATCACTGCCAAAAGCATACGGCAAATAAGCGAGAGAAGGTATCGGCTTGGTAATGAAAAAATTAGCCGCCTTCCCGATCTCGATACTCCCGTGCGTATGCTGCAATTCCATGGCTGCTGCGCCGTTAATGGTGGCGGCATTAATCGCCTCTTCCGGTGTCATGCGCATTTTCACGCAAGCTAAGGTGAGTACAAACGCCATTTTGCCGGAAGGTGAAGACCCTGGATTGTAATCGGTGGCTATCGCGACCGGCAATCCGGCTTCGATCATGCGGCGCGCCGGCGGGTAATGGTCGTTTAGAAAAAATGGGGCACCCGGCAATAGAGTGGGCATCGTATTCCCCGACAACAGGCACTCGATTTCCGCGTCGGTCAGCACTTCGAGGTGGTCTACCGAAATGGCGCCGTGCCGCACGCTGGTTTCTATGCCGCCGAGGCAGTTGAACTGGTTGGTATGGATTTTGGCTTTCAACCCGAAGCGCTGGCCGGCAAGGATGAGACGCTCAGTCTCCTGAGGGGTAAAAAAATTCTTTTCGCAAAACACGTCAATGTAGTCGGCAAGCCCTTCGTCTGCAATTTTGGGCAGCATCTCTTCTTCAATCAGGCGCAGGTAGCCTTCCCGGTTTTCCCGGTAGACTGGCGGCAAGGCATGGGCACCCAAAAAAGTAGCTTTGATGGCCATTTTTGTATGCTTTTTCAATTCCCGGATGACGCGCAGCATCTTAAGCTCGCCTTCCACGCTCAGGCCGTAACCGCTTTTGATTTCGATGGCACCGGTGCCATAGCCCTGCACTTCCTGCAACCGCGCAAGGGCTTGCTCCAGCAACACTTCTTCCGGGGTGTCGTTCAGGCGGCGTGCTGAATTGAGGATACCCCCGCCGCGGCGCGCAATTTCTTCATACGACAACCCCCGGATGCGGTCTACGAATTCAGTTTCGCGGCTGCCTGCAAAAACAAGATGCGTATGCGAATCACACCAGCTGGGGAATACCATCCGCCCGGAAGCGTCAATCAGGGTATCCGCCCGCTCCGGTGCCCCGCTCATTGGGCCAAACCCGGCGATGCGTTCCTTTTCGATTAGCAAAAAAGCGTCATCAATAACCGGCAGTTCACCCATGCGCGCTCCGGAGACGACGCCAACCGGCGTGTGGGAAGCCTGCACAAGCGTTCGGATATGTTTGATTAAAGTTGTTGCCATGTAGCTTGTTTTACCCGCCAAAGTTAGCGTTTTCATCCTGGCAGGTGATGGACTTTGCTCATTCATTCGGTTTTTGTATTTACTTTGCAGGCATGTCGCTGCTTATTTTCGCGGAAGCGCCTTCGCCAAGACTGACTTATACGACCGACTTGCTGTTCCGGCAGTTATCGGGCATCCCTTGCCGGGTCACCGACCGTCGTGAGGAGTTCGATGCATATCTGGGGCCGCGACTGAATTACAGCAGAGACGCCACAAGCGAAAACGCCCTGTGGGTAGCGCCCTGCGGGCTGTTGTCGGAAACCGGAATCCGTGCGCAATCTTGCGATTTTTTTATGGCCGGCGAAACCCCCGCTTTGTTTCCTACGCCTGTTTCCGGCGCGCATTTTCCATTCGACCTTTTTGCTGCGGCATTTTATTTAGTCAGCCGGTACGAAGAATACCTGCCGGCAGCGCGGGATGCACACGAACGGTTCTCCTCGGGCAGCAGCATTGCGGCACAAAACGGATTTTTGCAACGTCCGGTCGTGAACGAATGGGTGATCTTGTTGGCAAAAGCCCTTCAAGCCCTTTATCCGACCTTGTCCTACCAACCGCTTCCTTATCAATTCCAGCCCACTTATGATGTGGATATTGCCTGGGCCTATGGCCACCGGCCCTTGTGGCATCATTTGGGCACCATTGGAGCGGATCTAGTCAAAGGTCAGTGGCAGCGGTTGGGCAATCGCATCGCAGTTGGCCGTGGCCAGGCAGAAGACCCTTATTTCACTTTCCCCTGGTTGGAAGCGCTGCACCAACGCTACGAACTCCAACCCGTTTTTTTCTTTTTGCTGGGTGATTACAGCCGGTTAGACCCGAATATTGCTGCCAAAAACCCCCCGTTTCGCCAATTGATTGCCCAAATGGGCGCTGTACATCCCATTGGTATCCATCCGTCTTATGCCGCTTCAAAAGACCCCGGCCGGATGGGGATTGAAGTTGAGCGCCTTGCCGAAATATGCGGCCGACCGGTAGTCCGAAGCCGGCAGCACTTCCTGCGCCTGCGTTTTCCGGACACTTACCGCCAACTGCTGAATGCCGACATCCGGGAAGACTACACCCTGGGCTACGCCGACCAGCCAGGCTTCCGGGCAGGCATCGCCGCGCCTTTTTACTGGTACGACCTGGAGCGGGAAGAAAGTACCCCGTTGTTGTTGCACCCTTTTCAGGTGATGGATGTAACTTTACAGCAATATATGGGGCTTTCTCCTTCGGAAGCGGTAGCGGTTTGTGCAAAGTTGTCAGATGCAGTTCGCGCAACAGGCGGTGTTTTCAGCACGCTCTGGCACAACAGCTCCTTTTCTGCTTTGCATGGATGGGACGGATGGGCAGCAGTGTATGAAGAAATCATGAGAAACAGCCTAAAAAATTCCCTTTGCGGGAGTACTTTTGTCAGGTAAGCCATACAATAAATGCGTACAGAAAAGGCGCATTGTCGTTATTTTTCTGTGCTGATTTTATCCATAAAGGCATTCCGGTGACGGATATTTATTACGGCATCAGTTGGTTTTATACGGTGCTGGCCATCGTTTTGCTGGTCGTCGGATTGTGGAATGCCACGTTGTTGCCAAGCGAAAAAGGGTATTATGCCTTTGCTTTTCTGTTGGCTTTGTTCGGCGCCATTGCAGTGCAGAAGAATACACCGGACAGTCAGGATTCGGGGAAAAGGGATTAAGGATTGTAAAGGGCAAGGGGCAAAAGGCAAATCTCCCGAAAAAGCACAAGCCTTTTGGGCAGCCTGGCTTGGGATTAAAGCTTTTCCAGTACTGTCCTCGTGAGTTCCCGGTTTTCCGCATCACCGGTATTCAGCGTGCTTCCCGGCTCGAACAGCATGACGCAAACTTCTTCTTCTGCCACCGGACGGTGTTCCACGCCCCGGGGAACGATCAAAAATTCGTTTTCCGACAGCACCACCGTCCGGTCGCGGAATTCCATTATTACATTTTTTCCTTCACCAACCACCTAACCAACACCGGAATCAACAGGAAATCCGCTATCAGCGTGCTCACCAAAGTAGAGCTAATCAGCGTACCCACAATCACACTCGGGGGATGCACCGAAAACAGCATCACTAAAAATCCGAAAAACAGGATGATGCTGGTGAGAATCATCGGCTTCCCGGTTTCTAAGAAAGTCGTTTTTAAGGAAGCTTCCACATCCTGGCCCTGGCTGCGGGCTATTTTGAAGCGGCTGAGGAAGTGGATGGTATCGTCCACCGCGATGCCAAAAATGACCGTGAAAATAATGGAAACGCCAGCTTCCAGTTCAATGCCGGCAAAACCCATAATGGCTGCAGCTACCAGGAGTGGAAAAATATTGGGCAGCAGGAAAACGATCAGCATGCGCAGGTCGCGGAACAACAGCGCCATCAACAAACCAATGAGGCCAATGGCCAACAAAAGTCCCTGGATGAGGTTTTTTCGGGCGTATTCCGCATTTTTATCAATGATTAGGCCGGTGCCGGTGCGGTGGAATTTCACCACGGTGGAATCCGTATTGGCGGCAACCCATTGGTCTATACGCTGTCCGATTTGTTTGACGCTGTCGGCACCCACGTCGCCGATGCGCGAAGTAATGCGCGTTTTGGTTTCGTCGCGGCTGATCATCACGCTGGTTATAGAAGCCGGGATTTTGTCTAAGAGGCGGCGGTACTCCCCGAAGCGGGCACTGTCTTCCGGCATCCGGTAGGCAGATACTGCATTGCCGTTATTCATTTGGTGAATGCTTTTGAAAAGCGCCGTAATGGAACCAATGGCCTGAATATCCGGGAAGGTGCGCAGATATTGTTCGGTTTTGTCAATTTCCTGCACCACGGCGTAGTCGGTCGCCAAATAATCGCCCTGCGCATACACCGCTATTTCCATAGGCCGGAAACTGGCCAATTCGCGTTCAAAAAACAGAAAATCCGCTGTTATTTTTGCGTCTTTGGGCATGTTGTTGGTGATGTTGTAATTGGTATTGACCAAAGCAATGCCACCAAAACAAACCAGCGTGGCCACCACAAATCCCATCACAATGCCCCGTCTTTTAAAGGCCGTAAAATGGTTCAATTTCAACATAGCCGCCTGCCACCTGACCTGGGTCTTAATTGCCGCCGTAATCTGGTCTGCCCGGAAAAACGAGAGCAGGGCACTTAGAAAAAAAAGTGTCGTGACATAGGCGACTAATACGCCGATGGCCGCATTGATCCCAAAATCGCGGATGGGTGGAATGCGGTTGGTAAACAAGGAAGCAAACCCAATGGCGGTCGTAGCGGAGGTCAGAAAAACGGCCAGCCCGATCTCCTTCAGGGTGATCGTGATGGCTTCATCGCGCCCGAGACCTTTGTTTCGCTCGTCAATGTATTTGCTCATGATGTGGATCACATCCGAGGTGCCGACAATGATCATCAGCACCGGGTAGAGAGCCGCCATCGCGTTGAGTTCGCGGCCCAATGCCGACAACAAGCCCATGAACAGCAACAATCCCAGGCCGATGGCTGTAATGGCCACCGCAACGCCGATGGGTCGCCGGAAGATGAGCGCCAAAATGAACACCACCAGGATGCCCGATACAATGAAAGAAACCTTGATTTCGCGGACTTGCATATCCACCATTTCTTTTTGGAAATAGGGCCTGCCGAGGTAGTGAAATTCTTCGAAATCATAGCTTGCAACCAAGCTGTCCAAGGCGGTCATGAGTTCGCGCGCCTGGTCGAGCTGGATATTGCTGACCGTTTTCATAAAAACAACCAACGTTTTGCCATCCGTAGAAATCAGGTTGCGTACAAACCGTTCGTCTTTTAACAGCCGCGCCCGGTCGCGCTCGTAATACTCCGGCTCCGAAATATGGATCGCAGGGGTAGTAACAATGGCAAAAGGCGTTTTGATTGGATAAGAAAACTTCGTCAGGGAATTGCTCTCTAACACATGGGGCAGGTCGCGGGCTTTCAGGGTCAGATCGTGTACATTTTCCAGAAAACGCTGCTCAAATGCCCCATCTTCCCGGCGCAGGGCAACGAGCATAAAATTGTCGTCTGCTTCAAATTCTTTGATGAATTCTTTGAAAAAGGCCAGATCGGGGTCGCCGCTGGGAAAAAATTGCTCGAAATCAAACGAAAAGCGCAACCGGGGCAACAGGAAGGCGCTGGCAATGGCCAATACCGCAAACAACGCGAGGATACCAACTCTGAACTTCATCATAACTTACATCGTAACAGTTGCTTGAAAGAAAGGCATTCGTGAACCAAACAACGCTTTGCATAACGGGCGAGGGTAGGATATGTTCACCAATTTCCTAACTTGCCGCATCAAAACAGGTAGACTTATGGAACCGCCATTCAATTTGCCGGAAGCGCTTTTGCCTTTCCAAAATCAACTCGCAGCAACCCGTAAGGATTTTGTGAAAATCGGTTTATCAGCCCCCCCGGCTTATCCGTGGTCGGGAAAGCTGGGAGGAACGCCGTGGTGGCCAAAGAACGAAGCCTGGCCGGTGAACCCGGAAGGCGTACACCTGCTGTTCCTGGCGCAAATTAATTTTGAAGAAATATCCCCGTTGGCCGATTTTCCCCGGCGGGGATTGTTGCAGTTTTTTATTTTTGACGATTACCTGTATGGGCAGCAGCCTGATCATGCCGCGCTGCAAAGCACTTTTCGGGTCGTTTACCGTCCTGAAATTCATCACAATACCGATGCGCTGACCACTGATTTTGCCTTCCTGCGCAGCTACCGCTACGACGACCTGCCCATAGAGCCGGGGGTTGAATTTTCTTTTGAATACGAACAGCAGACCGGCTACATGCCACCCGATGATGCAGGTTTTGACGCAAGTCTGGGGAAAGATTTTTTCGCTCAATTCGGCGCTGACGAATGGGCTTTGCAGGATGCCTGGCGGCGCTTAGCTGCCGGCAGCGGGCATAAAATCGGTGGGTATCCGCGTTTTGCTCAATACGATCCCCGCCCTGCTGGCAGCGATTTGGCGCTCCTGTTTCAGCTCGATTCCGAGCCAAACAAAGGCATCCTCTGGGGCGACCTCGGCACTGCCCAGTTTTTCATCCACCCGGAAAAACTCCGGCAGCTCGACTTTTCAGAAGTAAGCTATTATTGGGATTGTTATTGACTTACAACCACTTTTGTTTCTTGAAATAATAAAGCGTGCCGGCGGAAGAAAGCACCATGAGCAAAAGTGCAAACGGATAACCCCAACCCCACCGCAACTCCGGCATGTGGGCAAAGTTCATGCCGTAAAGGCTGGCGATCAGGGTGGGCGGCATGAAAATAACGGTGACAACCGTAAAAATCTTGATAACTTTGTTTTGCTCCATATCTACCAACCCGAGAAAAGTATTCTGCAAATACTCCAGGCGTTCAAAATTGAATGCGGTATGCTCCAGCAGCGACCCAACGTCTTTGATCATAATGCGGATTTTTTCGTACTCATCTTTTGGGAAATACGCGCTTTTCAGAATAGCGGAAATGAGTCGTTGCATTTCACTGGTGCTTTCGCGAAACAGCATCGTCAACTCCTGAAGCCTGCTGATATCGATCAACACATCTTCATCCAAA
Organism: Chitinophagales bacterium; assembly: GCA_038323375.1. Lineage (GTDB taxonomy): Bacteria > Bacteroidota > Bacteroidia > Chitinophagales > Saprospiraceae > JABWAJ01. Next base: position 41,077 of record JBBQGV010000005.1, on the reverse strand, counting down.
GTTTTTTCAATGGTCAGGCGTTTGCTGGTTGCGTAGATTTGTTTGGAAAGGTCTTCCAGAAAGTCTGCTTCGATGTCAATCCGCATTTCCAGCAGGATGAGAAAAATATTGTGACCGCTGGCCTGCTGCCGCCGGTTGGTGCGAAACGAACGCGCCACTTCGTCGAAAGACCGGAGTTCGATGTTCCGCTGGGTAATGAGCAGGCTGCTTTTCAGGATGAAAGACACCGGATCCACCCCGTACTGGCCATTGCGGTGGTAGATGTAGTTCAGGTTGGCGTTGATTTCAGCGGCGCTTTCCGCAAATTTGGAACTACTCTCGATCTCTTCTGCTTCCTGCCGGGTAAAAAGTTCTACCTGGAACTTGCTTTCTACAAAAGCTTTATCATCCGGCGTCGGATTCAGCATATCAACCCAAATCACGTCTTCCCCTGCCACGTGGCGAACTTCTTCTTCGCCGTAAGCCGTGAGTAAGCCTATATCCGTTTTGTAAACGCAAAACATCATCATAACAAATCTGTCGCTTGTTATGCGACGGGTAAAAATACGGAAAAAGGATGTAAGATCAGTGTAAAATGCAAACATGTGAAGAACGAAAAGTCGGTAAAAATATTTTTTTAGATTAGTCTAAAATTTATTTTTATTGCCGTAATAACCCTGTATCTTTGTCCTGAGAATTGAAACAAAGGAGCTAATTATGGAAGACTACATCACTTTATTGGGAGAAGCCTGGGCCGTCCGTGCCTTGATCGCATCGGGTATGGTTGGCATCATTTGTGGCATTTTAGGCTGCTTTATCGTGCTGCGCAACATGTCCCTGATCGGCGATGCGCTGGCGCATTCCATCCTTCCAGGCGTTGTTTTTGCATTTATCCTGATTGGCTACCACGCCGTCGGTTTTTTTATCGGCGCGGTGCTGGCCGGCTTGGTCACAGCAATCGGCATCACCTGGATACAGCACAATGCAAAAACCAAAAACGATGCGGCCATTGGCATCATGTTCACGGCTATGTTTTCCATTGGCGTCATGGGAATTTCCTGGATCAGCCGAAGTGAAGGCGTTCACCTTGACCTCAAAGATTTCCTTTTTGGGAACGTATTGGGCGTAGCCGACACCGATTTATACCTGACAGCTTTTGTGCTGGTTTATGTGGTACTCAGCGTCATCGTATTTTACCGCTACCTTTTCGCCTCTACTTTTCAGGCGATCATTGCCCAGACAATGGGGATACCGGTTCAGCTCGTTCACTATTTTCTGATGCTGTTGCTGTCTTTTGCCGTGGTAGCTTCTCTGCAAATGGTGGGCGTCATTTTGGTAGTTGCCATGCTGATTACCCCGGCTTCCGCCGCACTTTTGCTCAGTAACCGGTTGAAACGGGTGATCCTGCTTTCTGCGGTCATCGGTTTTTCATCCGCCATTTCAGGCTTACTAATCGCAATTTATTTAGACACAACCCCGGGGCCGGCAATGGCTGTCACCGCCACATTAGTCTACTTGCTGGCGGTCTTCTTTGCCCCGGAAAAAGGCATCTTGTGGCGTGCCCTCCGCAAGCAGCGCCAGCGAAGTCGCGTCTTTTTTGAAGATTGCCTGAAAAAAGCCTTCAACCTGCATGAACGGCAAACGCTGACCTTCGATGCCCTGGCCACAGAATTAGGATGGGGGCGCCACGAATTGCGCCGGCGGCTCAGGTTCCTTGCCAGCAGGGGGCTGTTTCATTCTGATAAGCTTGAACTGACAGAAAAGGGTCTTGAAGCTGCACAGCGATTAGTGCGCGCGCACCGCCTTTGGGAAACTTACCTTGCTGATAAAATAGGCTTGAACACGGATCAAATCCACGAGGAAGCAGAACGGTACGAACATTTGCTCCCGGATCACCTGCTCGACGAGGTGGACGAAGTACTTGGTTTCCCGACCACCGACCCGCATGGCGAGCCCATTCCAGCCAGAAGAGGGTAGTGTCTGACTTTATAGTCCGATAGCTGCGTTATGCGAAGACCCAAAATTGGTCATTTACGCGAGTAAACTCCCAATTTTTGGCCTTCGCATGCCTTGCTCTCGAACTCTAAAGTCGAGACACTCGACTAAATAGAAGGACACTAACTATAGTGTCTGATAGCTGCGTTATGCCCGGATTTTGCTAAATTGCGAAAAAAAGGGAAATGAAAGACATTATGGATTTAATCGGGCGGGTATTCCTCTCGTTTACTTTTTTGTACGAAGCTTATGATTCCATCAAATTTTACGATACCACCCAAAAAATCATGACTTCATACGGGCTTACCTGGCGGCAGGATCTGCTTCTGTTAGGCGCGATTACCATCCTTATCCTCGGCGGGTTGATGATGTTGTTGGGCTATCGGGCAAGTTTTGGTGCCCTGCTGCTGCTGCTGTACTGGGTTCCGGTGACGTTCATCGTGCATTCTTTCTGGAACGATCCAACGCCTGAATTATACCGCTTGAATTCTATTCACTTCATGAAAAACATTGCCATTACCGGCGGAGTATTGATGGTGTTGGTGAACGGCAGCGGGCGTTACAGCATGCGCCGGTTGCTTGCTACGGCTCGCGTCCGGGGGACTTAGTGCGTGTTTTCAATCTTCATGCAATTTACTCCCGCAGTATTTGCAGTAGTCTGCATCGTTGTCGTGGCCTTCGTGAGAACAAACCGGACAGGCCTGCGTATTCGTTGACACCTGTTTTGTGGAACGAATCATTTCCGCAGAGACAATCCCCGTTGGTACGGCAATGACCGAGTAACCTAAGATCATAACAAAAGCTGATAAAAACTGCCCAAACCCCGTGATCGGAGTGAGGTCGCCATAGCCCACTGTGGTAAGGGTCACAATGGCCCAGTACATACTTTGGGGAATGCTCGAAAAATCTTTATTCACACCGCCTTCTACCATGTACATTACCGCGCCGATTACAATAACCGATAAAAAGACAAAGGTCAGGAAAACCGTAATTTTGGCCCGGCTGGCGCGTAAGGCACTAACGATGAGGAAGCCTTCCTTGACAAAATAGCCGAGTTTAAAAACCCTGAAAATCCGGATGAGCCGAAGCGCTCTGATGGCAAGAAGCGTTTGCGCCCCCGGTATGAACAAACTGGCGTAAGCAGGCAGTATAGACAGTAAATCAATGATGCCGAAAAAGCTGGTCGCGTACTTTACCGGGCGTCGTATGGTATACAGCCTTAATAGATACTCAATGGTAAATACAGTGGTGAAGCCCCATTCCACTGCGTAGAATATCCGTCCATATTTCAGGCGCATCCACTCCACACTTTCCAGCATGACGACGATGGTACTGGCTACAATAAACGCCATGATCGTCAGGTCAAATAGTTTACCTGCCCGGGTATCGGCTTCAAAAATGATTTCGTGCAGCCTTTCTTTAATTTTCATGCTTTTGGGTTCCATTCCTGTATTTTTTGATGCGCAAGTTAGGCCACTGTGCCGGAAAACAGAAGACTGTTTATTAGAAATAATTAATTTTATTAAAAAATATTTTTAGACTAATCTAAAAATTGTATATTTGTCTCATAAAGTATTACGCTGCATGGAAAATTTTTCACAAACAGAAGAAAATTACCTAAAAGCCATCTTCAAGCTTTCGGAAAGGGAAGATAAACCGGCCAGCACCAACGCCATTGCCGGCGAAATGAGCACCAGCGCCGCTTCCGTAACAGACATGCTGCGCAGATTGGCTGAAAAAGGACTGATCCACTACGAAAAATATCGCGGGGTTGCCCTTACAGAAAAAGGGAACAAACTCGCTACCGGGTTGATCAGAAAACACCGGTTATGGGAAGTCTTTTTGCTGGAAAAACTGCGCTTTTCGTGGGATGAGGTACACGATATGGCGGAACAATTGGAACATATCCAGTCGCCAGAACTCGTAGAACGCCTTGATGAATACTTAGGGCGGCCAAAGTTCGATCCGCATGGCGACCCAATCCCGGACGCGGATGGTAATTTCACTTTCCGGAAGCAGGTATTTTTATCTGCATTGAATCCGGGTGAATCGGGGGCTGTTGTTGGCGTTAACGACCATTCGCCAGCTTTTTTACAATATTTAGACCGAATCGGAATCAAATTGGGCGCACACCTCCGCATTGCTGAACGCTTCGACTACGATGAATCGGTGCGCGTATTAATGGATGACGCTAACGAGCAGGTACTTTCCAAAAAAGTGAGCCAAAATCTTTTCATTCAAAAATTCTAAAACCCATGAGAACTGCCATTATTCTGATCGGCAGCCTGTTTTTGGCAAATGCAACTTATGGTCAGGAACGCCTAAAAGTGGTGGCTACGGCTACCATGTTTGAAGACATGGCCCGCATGATTTCCGGCGATCTGCTTGAAGTGGTTTCTATTGTACCGGTGGGCGGCGACCCCCATATTTACGAACCCACCCCAAGTAATGTCCGCTTGGTTGCGGAAGCTGATCTAATTTTGCGCAACGGGCTGACCTTTGAAGGCTGGCTTGACGAATTGATCGCAAATTCGGGGACGAAGGCAAATGTCGTCACGATAACCAAAGGCATCCCCCCTATTTCGAGCGATCAATACCACGATGCAACCGATCCGCACGCCTGGATGAGCGCCCACAATGGCCTGAAATACATCGAAAATGTCTATGGTGCCCTGATCCGCCTCGATCCGGATCATGCAGATATCTACACCTTCAACTACCGAATTTACCGGCAGCAATTGGAAGACTTGGATCAATGGATCCGCACAGAAATTGAAAAAATTCCCCTTGCGAAGCGTGTGCTCATTACCTCACACGACGCATTCCGGTATTTTGGTAAACAATACGGTATCCGGGTAGAAGCGGCGCTGGGTACCTCCACAGACGCCGAAGTGCAAACTTCCGATATTGTAAAACTGAACAACACCATCCGGGAAACGGGCGTACCGGCTATTTTTGTGGAAAGTTCGGTCAATCCGAAATTACTGGAACAAATAGCGCGGGATAATAAAATAAGCATCGGCGGCAAGCTCTACTCCGATTCTTTAGGCGATAAGGACACCCCGGCAGGCAGCTACACCGGCATGTTGCGCCACAATACCGAAACGATTGTTAAAGCCTTGAGCGCTGAAATCACGGAGATCCACACGGATGCGGAATCGCTGAACAAGAGCAGTTCAGTCTGGCTTTGGATTATCCTCTTGTCCCTGTTGGTCGGCGGTTTTGCATTTGTTGCGTTCCGACTCGGCAAAAAAAGACCCGTGGCAAGCGGTGCGCCGACGATTACTGTAGAAGGCCTTTCGGTATCCTACGAACGCAAACGCGTGCTCAGCAATATCTATCTAAATATTGAAGGTGGGAAAGTCTATGGCGTTATCGGCCCCAACGGTGCCGGTAAATCTACCCTGTTCAAATCCATCCTCGGCCTCATCGAGCCAACAGCGGGTAACATTACGATCAAAGGATTGCCGGTGAAAGACGGGATGACGGCCATCGCATACGTTCCGCAGAAAGACGACGTGGACTGGACTTTCCCCGCAACAGTACTCGATCTGACGCTGATGGGGCGCTACCCGCACAAAACGTTGTTGCAGCGGTTGAGCGGTAAGGATAAGGAACTTGCCATTGCCGCTTTGGCTCAATTGGGCATCGAACACCTGAAAAACAGGCAAATCGGCGAACTGTCGGGCGGGCAGCAACAACGGGTGTTTCTGGCGCGAGCTTTGTGCCAGGAGGCTGATATTTTTTTGTTAGACGAACCTTTTGTCGGGGTGGACGTCACCACGGAAGAAAAGATCATCCAGATCCTGAAAGGGCTGGCAGCCGCAGGTAAAACGCTGGTAGTGGTACACCACGACCTGTCCTCTGTGCCCGAATATTTCGACGAAGTCATCCTGCTCAACCAGCGCCTTATCGCCGCGGGGCCTACAGAAACGACTTTTGTGAAGGAAAATATCGCGCAGGCTTACGGCGCGCAATTGCCGGTATTGCACCAGACGGGGTTTTTGGAGTAAAAATTACCCCAGCATGTGCCCTCCATCGGCTGTATATACTCCTCCCGTACAATAAGAAGCCGCTTCTGACGCCAAAAATACCGCCAACCCGGCCATTTCTTCCGGCGCAGCCATCCGGCCTAAGGGCAGGTGGCTTTCCATTTTTTCCAGAATGGCTTCGTTTTGCCAGAGCGAGGCGCTGAATTTGGTTTTCACCAAACCGGGGCAAATGACGTTCACGCGTACTTTTTCGCGACCCCATTCTTTGGCCTGGTTTTGCGCCAGCATGATGAGCGCCGCCTTGCTAACGCTATAAAGGCCGAGGCCAAAATCGGGTTTTAGCCCCTCCACAGAACTGATGTGGATGATGCTGCCCCCGCCCCTTGCCTGAAGGTGCGGATAGGCTAAGTTGCTCAGCTCGAACGGTGCGCGCACATTGACGGCCATAATTTTATCAAACAGGGCGGTGTCCGCGCTGTCCAACGTAGCAAAAACGGGGTTGATGGCCGCGTTGTTGACTACAATATCAAGGCCGCCGCAGGTCGCCAGAGTTTGCTGCACCAAATTGGCCAATTGTACGCTGTCGCCCACATGGCAGGCAATACCGATGGCATCAAGGCCGGCGGCACGTAGTTCAGCGGCGACTTCATCCACTGCTTCCTGACGGCGGCTGCTGACGATTACTTTGGCGCCAAATTCAGCAAGGCCGCGCGCGATGGCAGCGCCGATGCCTTTGCTGGCACCGGTGACGATGGCAACTTTTCCGTCGAGGCGAAAACGGGAGGCGATGAGTCCGGGAGTATTGGGTTCCATATTAAAGATTTTGAACGGGGATAAATGTAGCAACAATTCCCGGATCGCCTTGTCCGATGAAAAAATCCGCTCGCCGAAAACTTGAACTTATTATTGCGATGTTCCTTAACTTTGCTGTTCTTTTGAAAAAAACGCATGGATTCGAAAGCTCAGATTGATATGGGGAAATTACCCCGGCACATTGCAATCATTATGGATGGCAACGGGCGCTGGGCCAAACAACACGGCAGGCCGCGCGTTTTTGGCCACAAAAATGGCGTACGCGCAGTGCGTGAAACCACTGAAGCTGCTGCTGAGTTGGGTATAGAGTACCTGACCCTCTACGCTTTTTCGACAGAAAATTGGGGCAGACCGCGCACAGAAGTGACTGCGCTGATGCACTTGCTGGTAGAAACCCTGCACAAGGAAATAGGAACCCTCAATAAAAACAACATTCGCCTGCAAGCCATCGGCGATATTGCCAAACTCCCTGCCAAAACACACCGGGCACTGTTAGACGGCATCAAGCGCACGCAAAACAATACGCGCATGACCTTAGTACTGGCGCTCAATTACAGTGCGAAATGGGAGATTCTGGAAGCTGCCCGCCAGTTGGCTGCCCAGGTGCAACGCCACGAAATCGAACCGGAGGATATTGACGAAACCCTGTTTTCACAATCGCTCACAACCCGTGGAATTCCAGATCCGGAATTGCTCATTCGCACCAGTGGTGAAGCGCGGTTGAGTAATTTTTTGCTTTGGCAGGCGGCTTATTCGGAATTGCTGTTTACCGATATTTTCTGGCCCGATTTCAGCAAAGAACACCTGTACCAGGCCATCGTGGATTTCCAAGGTCGCGAACGCAGGTTTGGTAAAATCAGCGATCAGATCGGATAAAACATTTTATCCCACCACCACCGCAAGCCGGAAATTGTCCTTAAATAACTTGATGGCCATAGCCAGCAGGATGATGCCGAATACTTTGCGCAACACATTGGCGCCACTTTCCCCCAGCCTTTCGCTGATCCAGTCGGAAGAACGCAATACCAAAAAAACAAAGAGGATATTGAGCACAATGCCAATTTGGATGTTAACCGCTTCGTATTTGGCCTTCAGGGCAATGATGGTGGTCATCGTGCCCGCGCCGGCAATGAGTGGAAACGCCACCGGAACGATTGTTCCTTTGCTTGCATTGGGATTGTCGCGAAAAATCCGGATGCCCAGCACCATTTCCATACCAATCAAAAAAAGAATGATGGCGCCGGCTACGGCAAACGACTGAATGTCTACGCCAAAAAGGCGCAATAGTGCCGCACCTGCGTATAAAAACAGGGTCATCAGCAACAACGAGATCAGAGAAGCTTTCGCCGCTTCGATCTTGAGCCCCTTGCGCTTCAGGTCAATGATTATCGGGATAGATCCCAGGATGTCTATGACCGAAAACAGCACCAAAGAAACCGAAATCAATTCTTTGAAATCTACCATTGTTGTATCAGTTTTAGAATCCATTCGTCCAATCGAAACATGGTGATCACGGAAAATACGACAATGATGACCAGTACCCGATGGGCCCAAACGTTTGCTTTCGGGTATTGCGAAGCAAAGATGGCCGTAAAATATCCGCCGGCGCTTTGTCCCACCGCCATCAGCAAACCCGCCCGCCAGTCAATCAGCCCCTTCCATTGAAAAATAAGGATGGCCAGCAAAGTATAAATTCCTACAATAATGATTTTTACCGCATTGGCCTCAATGATGCTGTAACGCGCACCGAGCACCATGATGGCCAGAAAAAACACGCCCATTCCCATCTGGATAAAGCCGCCATAAAACCCCAGGGCCAGAAACAACACCCAGGTAATCCAGGTCGGCAACCGGAAATCCACATCTGTTTCGCGCAACCAGCGTTCGGGGTTGAACAGGATGACAAAAAGCATCACGACCATCAGAATGCGGAAAACACTCATGAACTGTTCGCTGCTCACCTCCACCGCAACCCAGGTGCCTGCAATGGCACCGATTGAAGTCAGAATAATCAGATCGCGGCTCCTACTAAAATCGAGCTTCCCTTTTTTGTAAAAAACGTACCCTCCGGCTAAGTTTTGGGTAAAAATACCCACCCGGTTGGCACCATTGGCCACGTTGCCCGGCAAGCCCACCCATTCGGTCAGAATGGACAGGGTAATGACCGAGCCATTGCCCGCCAGGGTGTTGATGCCCCCCGCTAATGCGCTTCCCAGGATGGCGATGACGTACTGGTACCACTCCATGCTATATTCTATTGTTGATTATTTGAAGATTTGAGGATTCGAGGATTTGACCCGAAGCCCTCGAATACTCAAATACTCGAATCTTCACGAACTGTTTGGCACAACTCCACCAACACGCCATTGGCGCTTTTGGGGTGTAGAAAACAGACTAATTTGTTGTCTGCGCCGCGTTTGGGTTCGGCGTTGAGCAGGGTGAAACCTTCTGCCTGCAGCCGCGCCATTTCCGCATAAATATCTTCCACTTCAAAAGCAATGTGGTGGATGCCTTCTCCGCGTTTTTCGATAAATTTGGCGATGGGGCTGTCGGGATGGGTCGCTTCCAGCAATTCCACTTTCGATTCCCCGATGCGAAAAAAAGAGGTGTTGACGCCTTCAGATACAACGGCTTCCATTTTATAATGTGCTTCGCCGAGCAGTTTTGCGAAAAGCGCATTGCCCGAGGCGATATCTTTTACGGCAATGCCGATGTGTTCTAACCGGATCATGGTTTAAGTATTTAAAGGGTAAAGGTAAGTTGTAAATAAGGTTAACGTAGGGCGCGACCCTCGCGGTCGCCCAAACGAACAAATATTCAACGCGCCTGTTTTTCCAGCAGATAGAGGTAGCGCAGAAAAACGCTCCAGGCCAAAATGGCGCAAACCACAAACCCCGTTCGCCCATCGAGGAAGCCCTTTTGCAGAATAAAGTGCTTAAAAAACCGGAACAGCGGTTTGAAAAACAAGTGAAAGACCGTCACTTTTGGCGTTTTTACCGCATAATCCTGCGCCGACCAGGTCGCGTACCGGTTCACTTTATCTAAAAAATGGGCGGCACTTTTGAACGTGTAATGTTGCATTTTGTGGGTTAGGCGGCTCACATGCAGCCCTTTTGTGACGATCTCTTCGTGAACCTGTTTGTCGTCGTAGCGGCAGACATCGCGCCGGAAAAAGCGCACCACCGCGTCGCCCTGCCACCCGCTGTAGCGTACCCGCCGGCCCAGAAAATGGTTGTTTCTGCCAATCCAGAAGGCATCGTAAGGAATCGCATCGCGGCCAAGCCATGTTTCGATTTCATTGCGCAATTCGGGCGTCACGCGCTCATCGGCGTCTATGAGCAAAATCCATTCGTGCCTTGCCTGCGGAATGACCCAGTTTTTCTGATCGGCAGGACCGCTGTAGGTTCGCTGCAACAGGCGCACTTTTGGATGCTGCTGAGCCAGTGCAGCGGTATTGTCCGTACTGAATGAATCCACCACAATGATTTCATCGGCCCATTCTGTCGAAGCCAAAACGCCTGCGATGTTGTCCGCTTCGTTGAAGGTGGTGATGATGACGCTTAAGGGTTGCATGGTGCAAAGTTAGTAAGTTGCCCTGCAAATCCGCTCACGAAAGATACTTCCCGACAATCGGCATCCTGCGCCCCACGCCGAAAGCTTTGCTGGAAACGCGCAGCACCGGCGCCGTCTGGTAGCGCTTAAATTCGTTGACGTTCACTAAACGCAGGATGCGGCGCACAAGGGCGGCATCAAAACCCTGGGCAATGATTTCTTCCGGCCCCTGGCGTTTTTCGATGTACTGGAAAAGAATCGGATCGAGGATGTCGTAAGGCGGCAGGCTGTCGTTGTCTTTTTGGCCAGGCCGAAGTTCTGCGCTGGGTGGTTTGGAAATCGTGTTTTCGGGAATCACAATACCGTCTTTATTGATGTAGCGCGCCAGCTCGAAGATTTCCGTTTTATAGACGTCGCCCAAAACCGAAAGTCCGCCGCACATATCACCGTAAAGTGTACCGTAGCCAACCGCCATTTCACTTTTGTTGGAGGTATTGAGCAAAATACTGCCGAATTTATTGGAGAATGCCATCAGCAACATGCCCCGGATGCGAGCCTGGATGTTCTCTTCTGTAACGTTAAAGGGTTTGCCCAAAAAGTGTGGCGACAATGCTTCCATATAGCTTTCGTAAATGGCTTGCAACGGTACAATGTCATATTGAATGCCCAGGTTTTCAGCTAAATCCCGGGCGTCGTTGATCGAATGATCGGATGAAAACTGCGATGGCAGGAGCAGCACGCGCACGTTGGATGGCCCCAGTGCCCGGGCAGCCAGCACGGCCGTCACCGCAGAATCTATGCCGCCGGAAAGCCCCAGAATGGCTTCGCGCAGACCCAATTTATGGAAATAATCGCGCAAGCCGACGACTAAGGCGTCGTGGATCGTATCCATCTTAGAAGCCGACTGCCGCACTTCGCGCTCCCCAAGCAGCACATCGTCTAAGTCATAAACGCGCAGGCATTCCTCGAAATAAGGCATTTCGTCGTACACTTTCCCGTTAGGCGACATGATCACCGAACCGCCGTCGAAGATCAGTTCGGTATGCGCGCCACAATGGTTCACATAAAACATCGGGATACCATAGCGCTGTACGTTGGCCTGGATGACGTGAATCCGCTCGGCTGCATGCTCGAAACTAAAAGGCGACGCCGAAATATTGAGGATGAGATCGGGGCGCTGCGGCATCATTTCATCCATCGGGCAGACGGTATAGAGCGGATTTTCATTGCCTAAGTTCCAGATGTCTTCACAAATAGACAGGGCAATGCGTTTGCCTTTGTATTCCAAGACTTTAAATTCGGTTGCTGGTTCAAAATAACGGTATTCGTCAAACACGTCGTAGGTAGGCAGTAAGGCTTTGTGCTGCACGTGCAATATGGCACCATCGGCCAAAAAATAAGCGGAATTAAACAGATCTTTGCCCTCAATTTTCGGATTGCGCGTCGGCGAACCCACCACGATGGCAATCCCCCTGGCAGCATCCGCTAATTTTTTTACGGTTTCTTCCGATTGCCGGATGAAGTCGTTGAACTCCAGAAAGTCCCGGGAAGGATAGCCGCAAACGGCGAGTTCGGGAAAACAAATGATATCGGCGCCCTGCAATTTGGCGCTGGCGACGGCTTCCAGCATGATGTTGAGGTTGCCTTCGAAGTTTCCAATATGCACATTAATTTGTGCGACTGCGATTTTCATAATTTCGCTTTTTCTGTTAATGGAGCAAAGGTAAATTACTTAGTTTAAAAACAAAACTAAGTGCTATTTGTTTTTGTATTTAAGCCGACTCATCCAGAATTTTGTAACTTTGGGAAAATATTTTGATGAGCACTTTTGTCGTATCCGCACGCAAATACCGTCCTGTCCGATTTGAGGATGTCGTAGGTCAGGAACACGTTTCCCATACGCTGAAAAATGCGTTAAAAAACGACCACCTGGCACATGCTTTTCTGTTTTGCGGCCCCCGCGGCGTCGGCAAAACCACTTGTGCGCGCATCTTAGCCAAAGTCCTCAATTGCCGCCAGGTCACCCCCGAATTTGAACCTTGCAATACCTGCGACAGTTGCCGCTCTTTCAACGAAAATGCATCTTTCAACATTACGGAATTAGATGCAGCATCCAACAACAGCGTGGAGCATATCCGGGCTTTGATCGAGCAGGTGCGCTTCCAGCCGCAGCAGGGTAAATACAAGATTTTCATCATAGACGAGGTTCACATGCTCTCGCAGCAGGCCTTCAACGCTTTCCTTAAAACGCTGGAGGAGCCGCCGCCTTACGCTATTTTTATTTTGGCCACGACGGAAAAACAAAAAATCATCCCCACCATCCTGTCGCGTTGCCAGATCTACGACTTCCGGCGCATTCAGGTCAACGATACCGTTCAACACCTGCAAGCCATTTGTAAGGAAGAAGGCATTGAGGCCGACGCCAGTGCACTTCACATCATCGCACAAAAAGCCGACGGCGCTTTACGCGATGCGCTTTCCATTTTCGACCGGATCGTGTCATTTTCAGGAAAAAAAGTGCTGTACGACGACGTTATCAGCAACCTGAATATCTTAGATTACGATTATTTTTTCCAGGTCACCGACGCGCTGCTGCTGGAAGATGCATCCCGGATTATGCTGCTGTTTGACGAAGTTCTGAAAAAAGGCTTTGACGCGGATATTTTTATCAACGGCTTGTCGGAACACTTGCGCAATTTGTTGGTGTGCAAGGATGAACAAACGCTGCCGTTGCTGGAAGTGAGCGAAGACGTGCGGGAACGCTACCGCAAACAAGCCGCACTGATGCCGACCAGCCTGGCGCTCACCGCGATGAATATTGCCAACGATTGCGACATCGAATTCAAAATGGCGCGCAACAAGCGCCTTCACGTCGAGATTGCGCTCATAAAAATGACCTACATCAACCGGGCTATCCAATTGGCCAATACGCCTGAAGCGGCCAGTCCGGAAAACGAAAAAAAAAAGCCTGAGCCACAGCCAGTAAACACTGCTGCGCTGTCTCAGCCCGAACTGATCACCGAAGCGCCGCCTGTTTCCGGAAAACCTGTGCCTTCTATGGCACCGGATGACGCTCCGCTTGCCGACAAACCTGCCGCATCCATTCCGATTTCAGGATCCGATAAGTACGCCGCCGTGCCAAAACTCATGAGCATGGAAAACATGCTGGCCGAACTCAAAAAGGAAGATGCACCTGAAATTCACGCCGGTGACCTCAACCTGGAAGCGACCCAGGGCGTATGGCACCGATACGTAGATGAATTTGCAAAAGAAGCGCTGAGGGGATTGATGCGCCCGGCGGGATGGCAGGTAGAAGGCATGAAATTGACCGTTAAGGTAGGCTCTCCTTTAGCCGAGAACACCATTCGTCAGGAAACGCCGCTGATGGAATTCCTTCGCAAAGAACTGCGGGCACCGGACATGATGCTCTACATCACGGTAGAAAAATCATTGGCGCAGGAGATGCCCGTAAAGCAACGTCCGTTGAACGCCCAGGAGAAATACATCAAGATGCGGGAAGTAAATCCGGTAATTACAGAGTTTCAAAAGCGATTCAGTCTGCACCCGGACGAATAGGGCGCAACTCAAACCAGATTGACTGCGTTTGGCGTAAGTAAAATCATAAATTGTGTAGCTCATGGACAATCAATCGCTCTGGTACCTCGAAAATATAGATGTCAAGGGCATCTTTTGCCCTAAGAAAATTGGCGGCGGGCATTTGAACAGCAAATTGCACCGAAAGTATAAAAAAGGGGAATACATCTACCTGCCCCAGGAAGACTCGGATAAAATTTATTTCATAACGGAAGGCCAGGTGAAAATCGGGCACTACGGCGAAGCCGGGAAGGAGATCACGAAAGCCTTACTGGTGGCAGGCGAGGTGTTCGGGGAATTGGCGCTGATTGGTGAAGAAAAGCGCCGCGACTTTGCCTGCGCGACCGAAGCCGTGGAAGTATGCGTGCTGACCACCTCCGACGTCCGCTTGCTGATGCGGGACTACTCAGGGTTGTGGCTTTTTTTGATGAAAATTTTCGGCGCACGGGTGGTGGAAATGGAAAAGCGTCTGGAATCTTTAGTGTTTAAAGATTCCCGCACCCGGGTCATCGAATTCCTGCACGAACTTGGCGTTAAACGCGGACAGCGCGTGGGCTATGAAACCCTGGTACGCCGTTTCATGACCCACCAGGAAATTGCCAACCTCACGGCTACTTCGCGACAGACGGTGACCACCGTTTTGAACGACCTGCGCAATAAAAACATCCTGACGTTCAATCGAAGCAGGTTGTTGATTCGCGATTTAGACCGTTTGTGGGGCGAATGCAGCGAAGGATAATCCACCGTTATTCGTTTTCCACATTGTTTTCCACAAATGTGGAATTCACTTCTTCCCAACTGCGTAATTTTGAAACAAAGCCGCCGTCAGCAACAGCAACGCGCCGGCCTGATGCAATACGCCAAGTCCAACCGGAACCACACCAACGCAATGCACAACGGTCAGGATTCCCAGCGCAACCTGAATACCCAACAAGGTTATCAACAAATACAACCAGGTACTAAAAACTTTCGATCCAGTGATTTTTCTGGCTTTAAAAAAATAAATCAATACAATGATTGTCAATACATAAGCAGTGAATCGGTGCAATACTTGAATCAAGGCAGACATAAAGGGCGTGCGGTCGTAATGCACAAAGTTATCCACATTCCACTGCGCCGCGTCAAACAAGAGAGCTGGGATGAATTCGCCGTTCATATCCGGCCAGGTTGGGTAAAAAAGGCCCGCTTTCATGCCCGACATGATGCCGCCGAGTACAAGTTGTATTCCTAATACAAGGGTCATGATTTTTGCCCACTTATTAACATTATGGTTCCGAACCATTCCCCTTTCGGGGTAAACCGTGTGCAAAGTTGTCCATAAAAGGTAGCCGTAAAGCGTCAGGCCGATAGACAAATGCAGGGTTAGCTTGTAGGCATTCACCCAGGGCCGGTTGACCAAACCGCTGGCTACCATGATCCAGCCGAAAGAAGCGGCCAGTGCTGCCAAACCGATGACGATGGCCAACCTTCGCATCAGGGTGCGGTCAATCCAGCCTTTGCGCCAGAATATAAAAAACGGGATCGCGAACACAAAGCCCATCAGGCGCGCCCAAAGGCGGTGAAAGTACTCCCAGAAGTAAATGAACTTAAACTCCGGCAGGCTCATCCCCTGGTTGATCTTCTGGTATTGCGGCGTGGTTTTGTACAGGTCGAATTCCTCATTCCAGGCCTGTTCGCTCATTGGAGGCAAGCTTCCTGTTACGATTTCCCACTTAGTAATGGATAACCCCGAACCGGTAAGCCGGGTAATGCCGCCGATGACCACCTGTCCGATGACCATCACTAACCCAACAATGAGCCATATTTTGAGCACCTTCGGGTATGATTGAACTGGTTCTGTTGTTTGCATGCTTTTGTTCTATTGTGTAGATTGTGCAGTCCCATGCTACTGGACATTTTCAAGAATCAGAGGGAACCGAAGTAACGTTTACTAAACTTTGAAAGTTTAGTAAACGTCATGTTGAAAAAATGTCCCGTAGTATGGGGCTGCCTCTTGCAAAGGTAGAACAACCGAGGTTCAACTTTGATTATCCACAATTCTACATTGTAGTATTTGTAATCATTAAAAATTAATTTAAAAAAACAGGGGTTATTAGGGGTGTTGATATGTAGATAAAAAGTTTGTGTTAAGTGTAGGTTAATTAGTTGTTAAGATATTTGAACAGGTTATTCACAGTCTGTTAACACACAAAAGCGCCTAATATCAATACCTTGTCGCTTTTTCTACACCATGTCAGTATGTTTTTCACAGGATAACTTTTTGGGAAGTGCGCGGTGGAAAAACGAAGCGTGGCTGTCTATAAATATCGAGTACTCCACATGTTTTATAGTTATCCACGCTTACCAACAAGGAGGCGAAGAGCCAATCTGGAAAGCTGTGGAATACAGGCCCGTTTTTTGCAGACTTTTCAACAGGCTTTGTGGAGTATTTCACTGGGCTTTGATTTGTTGCCTGGATGACGCAAGCCCTCCTTCTTTGAATTATTCAGTGCTCGCTGTCAAATATTTACTAATTTTGCGGCGTTTTTTTGCTCACTTGGGCAACCGAATTCTTTTATAAACGTAGGCGAAACATAAAACAGAATCGCAATGATGAGTAAAGTATTGATGTGTGCCGGAGCTGCCATGCTCCTGACTTTATCGGCAGCCGCACAATCCGCCAATGATCCTGTGTTGTTCACTGTGGAGAATACGCCGGTTCACGTTTCTGAATTCACGTACATCTACAGCAAAACGAATGGTAAAAATGCGGATTTTTCCAAAAAGTCGCTGGATGAGTACCTCGACCTGTACACCAAATTCAAACTGAAGGTACAAAAGGCCAAAGATATGCGCCTTGATACGGTATCGCAACTAAAAGAAGAACTGAATGGCTACCGCCGGCAGCTTGCCGACTCCTACCTTATAGATAAGGCTGTGACTGAAAAACTGCTGCTGGAGGCTTATGAACGGATCAAGCAGGATGTGGACATCAGCCACGTACTCGTTCTGCTGAAGCCCGAAGCTACTCCAGCAGATACGCTGGCTGCTTTCCAGAAAGCGCTCGACATCAAAAAGCGACTTGATGGCGGAGATCCTTTTGAAGTGGTTGCCCGCGAAATGTCGGACGACAAAACAGCGGCGCGCAATGGCGGCAAGATCGGGTTTATTACTGCTGTATTTCCGGCTGGGCTTTATGTGCTGGAAAATGCTGCGTATAGCCTGCCAATTGGAAAAATATCCAACCCGCTGCGCAGCAATGCAGGGTATCACATTCTTAAAGTCAATGCACGCCGTCCTGCCCGCGGCGAGGTAGAAGTCGCGCACATCCTCATCCGCAAAACGGAAAACGACCGTGCAATTGCCAAAAACCGGATTGACAGCATTTATCAGGTGTTGAAAACAGGCGGTGATTTTGACAAAATGGCCCAGTCCCTGTCGGAAGATACGCCCACTGCGCAACGGAATGGCTATATCGGCTTCATCAGCATCAGCCGCTATGAACCCAGTTTTGAAGAAGCCGCTTTCAACGTGAAAAAAGACGGAGAATACAGCATGCCTTTCGAAAGCAGCGTAGGCTGGCACATCATCAAGCGCATCAGCAAAAAAGACATACAACCATATAGCACAGAAAAGAGTCGTTTAGATAATGCCATTCGAAAGGATGGCCGTTTCGAGCAGGCCAAAACGGCGATGCTGGAACGCATCAAGCGCGACGCGAAGTTCACGGAATACCCGGACGTGCTGAATGGATATGCTGCAATGTTGCCGGATTCTTTCCTGACATTTAAATGGAAAGCGCCCGAAGTAAAGTCTAAGGAGCTTTTGTTTAAACTGGGAAAGGATTTTAAAGTTACCTTAGGCGACTTTACGGATTACTTGGGGCGTGCGGGGGCAACCCGCGTTCGCCAGGCCAAAACAGGCGATGTACAGAAAGCGGCCAAGGCACTCTACCAGGAGTTCGTGAACGAACAGTGCATGAAGTATGAAGAAACGCAATTGGAAGCCAAATACCCCGATTTCAAGTCATTGATGCGGGAATACGAAGAAGGCATCCTGTTGTTTGAAGCAACTAAAGTGCTGGTTTGGGATAAAGCATCTGAAGACAGCCTGGGGTTGGCAAAGTTTTTTGAAACCATAAAAGGCAAATACCGCTGGGAAGACCGCGCTGTAACCAGTGTTTACCGCATCAGCATTGAAAACAAAGGTGAGGTAGACGCCGTTCGGGCTTATGCACAAGACCACAGCGCAGATGAAGTCAAAGCGAAATTCAACTCAGAAGAAAAAATCTTAGTGAATGTTGAGTCGCGGACTTTCGAAAAAGGAAAAAGCCAGGAAATGAAAGGCGTAGAGTGGAATAAAGGCGCAATGGGGCCGGTAGACGAAAATGCCCGCACCAAAACGATCCGCTTTTTCAAAATAGAAGAATTGCTGCCGCCAGCTGAAAAAACGCTTTCGGAAGCAAGGGGTTATGTGGTAGCGGATTACCAGGATACCCTGGAGCGCCAGTGGGTGGATGAGCTGAAAAACACGTACAAAGTGAAAGTGAACGAAAAAGTAGTAGAAAGTCTGGTTAAGAAAAAATGAACAGACTGAAGTTGCTCAATATTGTCAGCGCGCTGTTGATCTGCATGGTTTGCGGCGTTTCATGCCAGTGGATTGGAGGAAAAGCTCCGGAGGACAAAGTGTTGGTCAAAGCGAACAACAAGATGTTGTACCTGTCTGAATTAGACGGTATGTTTCCGGATGGCACTTCTTCAAGCGACAGCGCGCTGATTATTAGTGCTTACGCAGAACGGTGGATTCGCGAAGCGCTTTTGTTGCATGAGGCGGAGCGCAATATTCCCAGCGACCTCAATATTGATAAATTGGTTCGGGACTATCGCGCGTCGCTCATTCGCAATAACTATGAAAAAATCCTCGTGGAAGAGTTGCTTGATTCCATTATCACGCAAGATGAACTGCACGATTTCTACGAAAAAAATAAAGAACAGTACCAGCTTGAAACGCCGATCGTCCGTTGCTACTTAGTGAAAGTGCCCCTGCCGGTGCCGGAGGCTGGGCAGTTGAGGGATCTTTGGTCGGGCAGCGATAACAAGAAGAACTTTTCTGCGCTGGTCAATTATTGCAACAGCCATGCCGATGCCCATTTGCTGGACAAGGCGACCTGGTACAGCGTGGAGGACATAGCAGAACAATTGCCCAAAGGAACCCTGACAGCGGACAACATCAGCGCCAAGCTGGATTTTATCCAACGCGACGGGCGGTTTGAATATTTATTCAAGGTTTTTGAAGTAAAAAACCGAAAAGACATTGCCCCGCTCGCTTATATCGAAGAACAGGCCCGCAAATATATTTTACATCAGCGTAAAATAAAGCTATTGGAACAGAAAAAAGAGGAAATGTACGAACGCGCCTTACGACGGGGTAATGTTCAGGTTTACTATGAAGAAAACTAATGCCGCGTGTACACCCTTTCTTTTGCACAAACGCACTTAATCGCCATCCATGAGATATTTGATTTGTACTTTAATTTTAGTGACGCTCGTCTCGGGCTTATTGTTTGCCCAACCGCAGGTAATTGATAAAGTGGTGGCTACCATTGGTGGTGAGCTGGTACTGCTTTCTGATGTGGAAGAACAACACGCCCTGATGCAGGCTCAACGCGGGGTAATCCCGCCGGATGCCCGTTGCGCTATTTTGGACAACATCCTGGTGACCAAATTGCTGCTCAATCAGGCAAAATTAGACAGTGTGGAGGTGAGCGACGATGAGGTAGAAACACAGCTCAATGCGCGCATTGACCGTATTCTTACCCTGATGAACAACGATATGACCCAGTTTGAAGCCTATTACGGCCAAACGATCAGTCAGGTCAAGGAGCAGTTTAGAGAAGACCTCCGCAATCAGTTACTGGTGGAACGCATGCGCTCCAAAGTTATGGCAGGGATTGCCGTCACGCCCTCTGAAGTAAAAAAATTCTTTGAGCAGATTCCCCGGGATAGTTTACCCTACTTTAATTCGGAAGTGGAAATCGGGGAAATCGTTTACAAACCTAAGATTAACCCGGAACAGCGAAAAAAGTCTGTTGAAAAGCTGGAAGAAATTCGGGATCGCATTATAGAAGATAAAGAGCCCTTTGAGGCGATGGCTCAAAAATTCTCTGACGACGGTTCGGCCCGGACGGGCGGCGACTTAGGCTGGAGCAAACGCGGCAAATTTGTGCCCGCGTTTGAGGCGGCAGCCTACAAATTGGAGAAAGACGAAATTTCGCCGGTCTTTGAGTCGGAGTTTGGCTTTCACATCGTTCAGATGCTCGAACGTCGGGGCAATTCTATCCACGTGCGCCACATTCTGGTCAGGCCGGAGATTACGGATGAAGACATTGAACTGGCTCGGAATCATTTGGACTCCGTGCGGCAGTTGATCCAGAAAGATTCGCTCTCTTTTTCTATTGCTGTGAAGCGATTTTCTGACAAAAACATCCAGAGTTACAACAACGACGGGCGCATGGTGAATTCGGCTACCGGAAATACCTTTTTTGAAGTAGGCGACCTGGATCCCGATATCTATTTTGCCATTGATACCATGAAAGTGAGCGGCATTACTTCACCATTTGAATTCACCGATCCTTCTGGCGAAGCCTATTTCCGCATCATTTTGTTGCAATCGCGCACCGTGCCCCACCGCGCCAATCTGAAGCAAGATTATTCCAAAATCCAGCAGGCTGCGATTCAGGCCAAACAAAGCGAATTCATCAGCAGTTGGGTGGATGAAAAAACGGGGTCTACCTATATTGCGGTTGATAATTTATACAATGTGTGCCCCAATATCGAGCGCTGGCGAAAGGATAAATTAAAGCCTTAATCATTTCACCAGATGTATTGGAAAGAAAAATCCTCCGTAGAAAACTGCGGAGGATTTTTCTTTTATGCCCTACTTAACAGGACAAACAGATGCGTCAGGTGTCTTTTGTCAATTGCTTTGCTTCATCAAAAGAAAGCTGGTAATCGCGTACAAAATTGGCGGGTGAAGGCCGAAAATAGAAAAATAGAAGGATGCCCGCAGCAAACCAGGCCAAATGAATGGGGCGCCCGCTGAGCAGGTATGCGACCAATAAAATGATATTTCCACCTTCTATCATCGCCGAGCGCAGCAATACAGTCGTGCGGTAGTGTGTCGTTTTTTCGTTCAGCGTTTTTCTGTTTATGCCCTGAGCTGTGCGCATTTTGTGGACAAACCAGGCAGCCGTAAACGCGCCCAGTGCAAGAAAAGGTGTCACCATGGTCAGGGTCGTATTTTGGATGGAAGCTTCGTCAAACGCAGCTGTGCCTTGGTATCTGAGGAATACGGCTACTGCAGAAAACAACAACTGACCGGCGGCAAGGGCATAAAAAACGGTGCTCAATTGTTTGAAAAAACGATTCATGGCGCTACATTTTGCAAATTTTTAAAAAACAAACATACTGAAAAACAAAATGCCGGAAGCACCTGGGGTGTCCGGCATTTTGTTTTTAATGGAGCAGCTTTAATGCACGCCGTGCATCCACCTTTTCATAATGGGAGAGACAAGCAGCAGAAAAGCTGCTGCGCCCAATACGACGTAGACTCCCGAATTCATATATACTTGAGCAAAAAGTGTCAATTCTTCTCCTTTACTGGCGCCTTCAGGAGGTGAGGTGAGCTGGCCCAGGTATCCGCCGATTTTGTGCCCAAATGCGATAGAAAGGAACCACGCGCCCATTACAAAACCAACTGTTTTTGCAGGCGACAATTTGGTCACAACAGAAAGCCCGACGGGAGACAAACTCAGCTCTCCAGTCGTATGGAACAGGTACATCAACATCAGGAAGACGACAGGAATCAACGCTCCGGTATCGGCTGTATCAATAATGCTTTTTATCCCCAATACGATGATAAAGAAGCCCAACGCCATTTGCAACAAGGCAAAAAAGAACTTGATTGGCGTTCGTGGTTCCTTGCCTACTTTATGTAATTTGGCCCAAATCCAAGTAAATACAGGGGCTAACAGAATGATGTAAAGCGCATTTAGAGCCTGGAACTGGCCTGTTTCAACACCATGCTTTTCTACATATCGGTCGGTAAGAATATTTAAAGAACCGCCGGCTTGCTCGAACAGCGCCCAAAAGATCATGTGAAAGAAGAATAAAGCAATGAATGCCAATAAGCGTTGGCCATCAGCTTTATCTTCGGAAGTAAAGGCGGTATATAGTAGGTATCCAATGCAAGCAACACCAACAATAATCAATATGTAGGTGGTGATACCTTCAGCGTTAATCAGGAAAGCAAACATAGGAACAAAAGCAAGAGCGCCTATTACAATCAGCCACTCTGCATTTAAGCCCATAAATATAGGTTTTTTTAAGGCTACCGGATCAGGCGGCGTGCCTTTGTCTTCATAAACGCGCATATTCCGCCAAAAGACAAAGATTCCCAATAGCATGCCAATACCCGCTGCGAGGAATCCCAGAGACCAGTGTACCTCGGCGAGGTAACCACAGGTTAAGGGTGCGAGGAAAGCCCCGACGTTGATCCCCATGTAGAAAATCGTGAAAGCGCCATCTTTTCGGCGGTCGTTTCGGTCGTAAAAAGTGCCAAGAAAACTGGAAATATTGGGTTTGAAAAATCCATTTCCCACGGCAAGCAATCCTAATGCGATGAAAAATAAGGTTTCTTCATTGTTCATGTAAGCATTGGTAGCCAACAGGAACTGCGCAGTCGCCATGAGAATACCACCTAAAATAACCGCTTTTCGGAAGCCAAGTACCTTATCCGCCAGCATGCCGCCCACAAGGGGTGCTGCGTAGAGTAAAGCATTGAAGGCACCATAAATACCATAAGCCTGAGCATCGGCCTCGCCTTGTTCTATCTTTTCAAACAAGACTTTAGTCATGTATAAAATTAAAAAGGCTCGCATTCCATAAAAGGAAAAACGCTCCCAGAGTTCTGCAAAGAATAAGGTGAATAATGCTTTTGGATGAATCTTTCGCTGTGATAATACCACCATGGGTACCCAAATCAATACAAAAATCCAACCGGCAATCAATAATGTTAAGGCAAAGCTCATAAGCAAAGTGGTTTAATAGTCCTGCTTCAAAATTTTATATGCATTCCGGCATAAAGAAAGTGATTTTTGTTTTATAAAAACAAAAAAGCCGTGATTTTAAAGATATTTTATGAGGGGAGGAAATGGGGGGATGTTGAGAAGCAGGGGGCTGTCAGGTAGACTTCCTCTTCTTTTTTTCATACGTCCGGATGAAATTGGAAACGATTTCCGAAATCATGTCTTTCAGCACGGTCTTTTTGACTTGGGCAATTTGTTGCAGTTTTTCAATTTTTGCTTCATCGAAAGTGAGCACAATACGGCGGGTGGGATACTCATGCACGTTCATCGTTTCCGGCTCGATGGTGCTGCGGATCAGGGCGTCTAACCCGGTTGGCGGACGGCGAACGGGCTTGGAGGAAGAGGCTGCCTGTTGTTGGTGTGATGATGCATCCATGTCGCGTTCGAGCAGCGACATTTGGGCCTCGAAGGATTCTTCGAAAGCTTCCGTCAGAAAGGATTGTAATTCGGCGGCGAATCCTTTTTGCGAAGCGCGTTTTTCGTATTTGGGCGGCGGCGGATCGCTGGCTAATTCTGGAAATAAAAGCAGTTCCTTCACCTGCGCTTTGCTGCCGGAAGACTCGCCCATCAGGCTTTCCAAACCATCGGTGAACCGCTTTTTGGCCATATTCTGAAAAGGATTTTTAGCTAATTTTATTAAAATCAAACTTCTACTTCTTCAGTTTCCGTCATCGCGCCTTTATTCAACGGGCGTTTGTTTTCAGTCCGGTCAATGATTTCTTTGCTCAGCGCTAAATAGTCTTCCGCGCCGCTGCTTTGGCGGCTGTATTCGAAAATATCCTGCCGCTGGGCTGGCGCTTCTGCCAAAGCAACATTATCGCGGATCAAGGTGTCAAAAAGGATGTCGCCAAAGTATTTTTTGAGCGTGTCCACGACATCGCGGTTCAGTACTTTGCGGCTGTCGTACATGGTGGCAATTACGCCGCCGATTTCCAATTGCCGGTTGAGCCGCAGCTTCACTTTCTGGATCACCTGCTTGATTTTGGCCAACCCCTGCATCGCCAGAAATTCGGTTTGCACCGGAATCATCACGGAATCGCTTGCCGTTAGCGCATTGAGGGTTAACAACCCCAAAGAGGGCGGGCAGTCAATGATGATGTAATCGTAGTTATCGCGAACAGGGTTGATCAGTTCTTTCAACAGGAATTCCCGACCCGCTTCGTTGAGGAGTTCCATCTCCACACCCGAAAGATCGAGTACTGAAATGACCACATGTAACCGGTCTTTTAAGTGGTATGGAACGAGGTCTGATTCGCCCCTCATCGCTTCATACATGCTGGAAGGCTGCCGGGGGATGCCTAAGGCAAGGGTAAGATTGGCCTGTGGATCGAGGTCAATCAGCAGCACGCGCTTGCCTAATTCTACCAATCCTGCGCCTATATTCATAGTGCTGGTGGTTTTGCCAACACCGCCCTTGTGATTGAGTAAGGATATGATTGTTCCCATAATTCAGATTCGAGCCGACCATGCTGCGGCAAGCAAATTTAGTGTTAATTTTCCAACTATGGTACCTTAAAAAGGAAAGTCAGGTATTGGACTGATACCAACGGCCCGTAGTATTTCCTCCATTGCGGTCATTTTCCCGGGCTGATTTGGTTTGTTCAAAGGTTCTGGGATCCAGAAAAGAGCGTTCTTCTTCCGACGCTTCCAATTCCCAAGACGGCTTTTCTTTTACTTCGTCATGCTCAACCCGGTCTTTGTAGAGAAATGCAATAAAAATTCCGACCAAAGCACCCAGTAAGTGACTTTCCCAGGATACCGTTTCTTTCCCGGAAGTAGGTACGATGCCCAGAAACAGCGAACCGTAGTAAAAAAGCACCAGCAATGCCAAGACGATGGACTTGAGGTTTCTGCGGAATATGCCCGTCCAGAAAACAAATGCCACCAACCCGTAGATTACCCCGCTGGCACCGACATGCGGACCTGACCGAGCTAAAGCCCATACGGCAACTCCGGTTAAAATATAAATCATCAGGAATGCCGGAACAGCGACGCTTCTATAAAAAAACAGGAGGATGACGCTCATCACAAACAGCGGCGGCGTATTGGCCATGATGTGACCAAAATCGGCATGCAGTAGCGGCGAGGTGATGATGCCCAGCAAGCCATCGGCTTCGCGGGGATACACCGCGCCCAATAAACCCAGGTTTAATCCTGTCAGCCATTGAACCAGGTGAATGGCCCACATCAGCAAAACAAGTTGGATCGGCAGCAAGAAGCTGCGGTAGAGGCGGTTTTCTTTTAATGGAGGCATAGCATTTGTTGATGTCAGGATAATATCTCAACCATTTTCATTAGCATTGGGTTGAGTTCCAAATTGTGTTTGGTGGCGTGGTCAAACGGGGTATACGTAATATCTTTGTGAACGATGCCGATCATCACCCCTTTTTTTTCGTCCATCAAAGCTTCCACCGCGGCCATACCCATTTGGCTGGCCCGCACCCGCTCTATTGCCGTAGGGCGTCCGCCGCGTTGTATGTGCCCCAGAATGGAGACTTTGATTTCGTAGTTGCTGAATCCACGTCGTTTCACTTCTTCCGCTACTTTGAAAGCGCCGCCAGCTTCGTCGCCTTCGGCTACGACTACGATGCTGGAGGTTTTTTTGTTCTCGTAGCCCTTTTTCAGTTTTTCAATCAGCGAATCAATATTCGTTTTGCTTTCCGGGATAAGGATGGCTTCCGCGCCGGTAGAAATCCCGGCTCGCAGGGCAATAAAGCCGGCGTCGCGCCCCATCACCTCTACAAAAAAGAGGCGGTCGTGCGCATTGGCGGTATCCTTGATGTTGTCAATTGCCGACATGGCCGTGTTGATGGCCGTATCGTAGCCAATGGTGAAATCAGTGCCGTACAGGTCGTTGTCAATCGTGCCCGGACAACCCACAAAACGCACATCGGGATATTCTTCCATAAAAACGGAGGCACCCCGGAAAGTGCCGTCGCCACCAATGGCCACGACGCCTTCTATGCCCGATTTTTTTAAATTTTCGTAGGCTTTTCTCCGACCTTCCACGGTCATAAAATCTTCACTTCTGGCTGTCCGCAAAATGGTACCGCCCAATTGCATGATGTTGCTGACCGAATTGGATTTCATTTCTACCAATTCATCATCAATTAATCCCTGATAGCCGCGCTTGATTCCTACCACTTCAATGTCGTAGTACAACGCCGTGCGAACCACTGCTCTGATGCAGGCATTCATGCCTGGAGAGTCGCCGCCGGAAGTAAAAACGCCTATTTTTTTCATAAAAAGGTAAAATTCACAGATCTTAAAGTAAGGATTTATACGTTAAGGTTAGCCTGCAAGGGCATGGATTGAAGATATTTCGACGCCTTTAGTCCAGGGTTCATACTCGCTTAGATCGAGATCGTCATTCCATATCAATCCGTAACCGCCACTTCCAATCTGAACGCTATTGAACAGTTTTTCATTTTTTAATGCTTGGAAAGCAGGGGTTTGCAACCTTTTATTTAAAAAATAGAGTTTTATAACCCCATTGTCAAATATAAGAAACAGGCGATAATTACTCAAGGGTTCTACGTATTTTATTGTAGGATAGTTTTCCATTGAACTATTGAAAATTTAATGGTACCGCCGTCTAATCAGCTTAATAAACCCTTTGGCTACATCAACGATCCCTTCATCCGCCCAGTGATACTGCTCCGCCACACTCAACAAAAGGCTTCTGGCCTGATCAAAGGATTCATACTTATTGAGCACTTTCAGGGTTTCGTTCATAGCGTCCGCGTCTTTTCCGAACAGGTCATTCTGGTAAAGCAGCCGGTCGTTGATGGCCATTGCTTTGGTCAGATCGTTAACGGGACGTTCGCCCAATTTTTCAGAAAGTTCGCGGGCTTGCTCCATGGAAAATAACGCCTCTACTTTAGAACTGACTTTGCCCTTATAGGGTTCGGAATGGCGTGGTGCTTGTGGCTCCGGTTGTGGGGCGCGTTCTTCCACTTTTGGCGGAGGCGGAGGTGGTGGGGCTTGTTTCACCAGCGGTGGTGCCGGCGTTGAAGCCAGGTCTTTGAGGGTATCGGAAATTTCGATGATTTTGGGTGGTGCCGGCTTGCGCTGAGGTGCGACGACAACAGGAGGTTCTTCTGGTTTTGGCGCTGTCGGAACCACAGGCGCGGGTGTTGTGTACCCGGTTGCCGGGTTTAACGCCGTATCGTACAACTGCCGGATATAACTCAGCATCAGGTCGCGTTCAATCGGGGCAATTTGTCCACCGCCAGCTTGAATGCTTTTGTAGAGGGAATTGATTTTGTCCAGCACAATGCCGGATTGTTGAAAATCCATGATGATAACCAGATTACGCAGGTGATGAAAGAGAACAAATAACGAATTAAGCAACGAAATAATGTTCAGCCTACAAATATAGGTTGTCAAAGGGTAATCCGCGTTGAACTTTTGTTGAAAGTGATGGAAAAATCGTCAGGAAGGCCATTACTTGCCTATAGCGCCGTATTTTCTCAGCGGGCGGATAGCCATAATGATGCCCAGTGCCGTCAGCAGAGCCCCCATCATAAAGGGCGCTCCGGGAAAATAAACAGGCGCTTCTTTAGCGGTGAACCAGGAAAAAAGATTTGTCATCAGGAGCGGCCCTACAATGGAAGTGGCGCTGATGAGGCCAGTGAGCGCACCTTGCAATTCCCCCTGCTCGCTTGGGGAAACCTGTCCGGAAATAATGCCCTGCAATGATGGTCCCGCAATGCCGCCCAAGGCGAAAGGAACCATTAAAGCAAACATCATCCAGCCTTGGGTGGCTAAAGCAAAACACATATAGCCGGTGGCAGAAATACTAAGTCCAATGAAAACCGAACGCACAGCGCCAATTTTTGGGATGATGATGCGCGTCAATAGCCCCTGTACCAGACCGATAGTGAGGCCAACAAAACCTAAGGAGTAGCCCACCCATTTTTCGTTCCACCCAAATTTTTCCATGGTATAATAGGACCACGTACTCTGCGAAGCATGCGCAGCGATATACAGACAAAGCATACTGCCGATTAGGCCGATGATGACGGGGTAGCGGCGCATTTGTAATAAACTGCCCACGGGGTTGGCGCGTTTCCAGTCGAACGCCCGGCGGTGGTCCTTTGAGAGCGACTCCGGCAGGATAAAATAGCCATAAAGCCAGTTGAGCAGAGCCAGCACCGCCGAAGCAATAAACGGCACCCGCGAACCGAATTGGCCCAACACCCCGCCTAATACAGGGCCTATAATGAACCCCAACCCGAAGGCGGCCCCGATCAGTCCGAAATTTTGTGCGCGTTTTTCCGGCGGGCTTACGTCCGCAATGTAAGCGCTGGCAGTCGTGAAACTGGCCCCTGAGATGCCCGCCAGCAAGCGCCCGATGAATAACCACCCGATGCTTGGCGCAAAAGCCAGGAACAAATAGTCCAATCCCAATCCAAACAGGGAAAGCAACAAAACCGGCCTGCGCCCATACCAGTCGCTAAGGCCACCGATAATCGGGGCAAAAATGAACTGCATGGTGGCGTATGCAAACATCAGCCACCCCCCATAGCGCGCCGCTTCGCTCATGCCGCCGCCGGTCAGTTCGGTAATCAGTTTCGGGAGTACCGGAATGATGATGCCGATGCCGATAACGTCTATCAAGATGGTGATGAAAATGAACATCAAGGCATTGCCGCGTGCTTGGGACATGTTGAGGCGTTTTTAGGGTTGTATAAAAAGGGAATTAACCCTTTATTGCACAACTCCCTGAGTTTGCGGCAAAGCTAAAATAATTATACAGATTGTTTTAAATAAGACTTTATTTTTGTTTTATTTTTGTCCCTTATTTTCCAAATACCCAGGCCACTTTGGCAAAATAAACCCGGCTGATGGCAACGGGCAAGGTACTCCCTCCGTCTGAGTGGCCTTCGCTGCCTCCTCCGCTGGCCGGGGGAACAGGTTGCTGAACCCCCATTGTCTAATTGGCGAGCCTGTTCTTCCGGGTTGCGAGAAAAGAGCAGGCATGATACAGTCTGTTTACCCCAACTTCCAACCTTCCCGATAGTTCCGGGAAACAAACTGGTTGGCCTCATCAAAATTGGTAATTTTCATGTTTTTGCCGTCCCAAAGCAGCCTTTTACGGCCGTAGTAGTCAAATCCGTTTTTGTTGTTTGCTTTGCGCAAATTGTAGCTGCGAATGGCGAGGTTGCCCATCAGCACGGTTTCCGTGAGCGGCCCGGCGTAGTCGAAAGAGGAGGTCAGAGCCTGGTGCTGCGCGCTGCCGTACCCGGCTTTGCAGGCTTCCGTCCAGGCGGCGTTGTGGCCGTGTTCGGGCAACGGGTTCTTTTCCAGCGCCGGCATGTTAATTTTTTCGCCGGTTTTGAGGGAAATTTTCGGATCGTTGCCGTACGTGCCACAGGTCATGACGCCTTTTTCGCCAATCATGATCACGCCGTTGCTGCTATCGGCTTCTGCCAAAGGTTCGCTGGCTGGAATCCACTCGGGGTGGAATGGCCGGATGCCGCCATCGGTCCAATGCATGGTCACTTCCGATGCGTTGCGGGCCGTTGCCGGGAATTTTAACTGCACATTTGAAGATGGGGGGCAGCCTTCCGGAATGTATTCGGGCGTCCAGTCTTTAATAAAAACCTGGCCTACGCTGCATTCCACTTCGGTAGGATAACCCAGCCCCAGCACCCGGAAAGCAGGATCAATCAGGTGGCAACCCATATCGCCCAAAGCGCCGGTGCCAAATTCCCACCAACCCCGCCATTTGAAGGGGTGGTAAAGCGGGTGGTAATCCACCCAGGGCGCTGTGCCGACCCAAAGATCCCAATCGGCGGCGCTCATGGATTTGATGCGCTTCGGTTTGCCGGAAGGTGCCGGGATGCCTTGTGGCCAGACGGGGCGGTTCGTCCAGATGTGGACGTCGTTGACTTTTCCGATAAGGCCCTGATCCAACCAGTCCATCATCACTTTTTGCGTGGGATTGGAAGCGCCCTGGTTGCCCATCTGGGTCACCAATTTGTATCTATTCGCGGCTTCGGTCAGCATCCGCGCTTCGGCGATGTCGTGGGTAAGCGGCTTTTGCACGTAGACGTGTTTGCCGAGTTGCATGGCCATCATGGCGGCAATCGCGTGCTGGTGATCGGGGGTGGAGATGGTCACCGCGTCAATGGTTCCCTTCATTTCCTCCAGCATGACCCGGAAGTCGGTGTAAAATTTTGCGTTGGGAAATTTTTCCAGACTTGCTTTGCATTGCGCCCGGTCCACATCACAAAGTGCCACAACGTTGTTGGCGCCGTTGTTCCAGGCGTTGGCGATGTCGCTGGTGCCTTTGCCGCCTGCGCCGATGGCCGCCACGTTGAGTTTATCGCTTGGCGCGGTATAGCCACGGCCCAAAACGTGCCTCGGCACAATGAAAAATCCGCCGGCGACAATGGCCCCGGTTTTGAGAAAGTTTCTTCTTGTACTCGTCTTTTTTTGTTGCATGGTGTGGATGTTAGGTTGGATTCAAATGTAGGGAGGATTTTGGAAAACGTGGCTCAATATAACAATCCGAACAGCCACAGGGGGATTTGATTGCCAGCCCCGGTTTCGATTTGATCGGCAGCAAGAAAAGCATTGGATAAACCTTTAATTTGCGTTGCTTTTTTGTTTTTTCCGCCCACCTCGAATGTAAATTGGCCATCTACCAAAAAATCACTTTCAGGGCTTAGATGAACCGGATAGCGTTGGGAAGTCTGGTTGAAGAAAAAAGTTTCCCGAAGCGTGCCGATGTCTGGATGGCCGGGTGCAAGGGCAAACATCAGATTGGTATTATTGAGGTAGATTTTGTTAGGTTTTTGTAGCAGGCTAATGCCTTTACCCGCTGCGTCCAAAAATTTAAGAATAGCGGCTTTTTCCAAAAAATGCAGGTATTTCAATAAGGTATTGCGCTCAATACCAATTCGCTCTGCTAATTTAGCAATATTGGGTTTGAAAGGAACGGAGGTTGTAATGATATAAAGTAGTTGCAGGATTTTGCGCGTTTGCCGGATGTTGATGCCCTCAATGAAACTAAGATCGGTTTCAACCACCAATTGCACCGTTTGGGATAATCTTTGTTGAAAGATGTCGCGATTTTCTACAAAAAAAGGGTAGTAGCCGATCTCTAAATAACTTTGGAAATGTTCCAATGGGTGAAAACCGGGACTCAAATCCAAAGCAATATGGGTATGTTGTTGTATCAGATCATCAAGGGATAGCACAGGCAAGGTTGCAACATTGACCAGCAGCAAGTATTCCCGGAAAGAAAGCCCCTGAAGATCGTACAACAAAGCGCGGCGGCTAAGATCAACATCGAGTTTATTGAGTTCGATAACAGACGAGCCTGTGAAGGTGATAAAAATATCAGGGAAATTGTCATATAAGTTTTTTACTTCCTTAGCCCAGTTGGGATATTTGTGCACTTCGTCAAAAAAAAAATGGGTCATCCCACGAGCGCGCAGGGTTTCTATCAAAGGGAAAAGGGCATACGCTGAAAAGTATAAATCGTCCAAAGAAAGATAAACAGCTTTGCCCGCCGGACCGTGTACAGCTTTGATCTGCTGGAGTAATAAGATTGTTTTGCCGGTTCCGCGCGCTCCCCGAATGCCGTTAAGCCTCCAATCCCATCGGATTTCACTTGCTAAATAACGCCTAAAAGTCAAAGGAGTACGGGCAACCATCTGTGCAGAACGGGATAACAAGTTTTCCATAATTTGCTTTTTCTATAAAGCAAATATAACTAAAAATGCTTTTTGAAAAGAGCATTTTTTAAAAATACTTCTTTGATGTTTCGGAATAAACCAGCTTTCAGCTATCCTCCCCAAGTAGCGCTGAGCTGCGACGGAATACAAGCGAATTTGTCCAGAAAACAGCGTGGATCGGGCATTCAGTCAGCACGGATTGCTGCAATTTTTGCACGACCTCGGCATTGTCATCAATTTCCGTAACCTGAAAAACTTCGACACCCCAATATGGTCTCCCGCTCTGAGGATCTGCCCCCTGAAGATGGCGACCACTACTTCAACTCCTCCCGGCTCCAGCGTTGCCAGGCTTTGAGGTAATATTCAAGTAGGGCAGGACGATCCAAAGAATTGGGGCGAAGGGAATCTACGGCCAGTAGGTCTGGTTCAAAAAGGAACATTTTTGGGAGGGTGGCCGGGTTAAGAAATTTGGAAGGCACCGCAATGCTGGCCTGCCGAGCCTCAAGCGGAAAATTGGCGGCGGCAATGAAGCCCCAGTCGCCAAAAGACGGCACATAGGCGTGGTAAGGCAACGTATGCGCAAAACCGCCGGCACGGATGGAAGCCTCGATGCACCAGAATGCATCGCGGGTGTGGAAAGGACTGGTGGCTTGTGTGGCAAAAACGCCGTTGGGCGTCAGGCGGCTGCGGATGAGTTTGAAAAATTCGCTGCTGTAGAGCCGGGACAGTCCGTCGTTGGAAGGGTCGGGCAAATCGGCGATGATGAGGTCGAACAATTGCGCCGTATTTTGCAGGAAAACGAATGCGTCTTTCGGTGCCAGCGTCACTTTGGGGTGGTCGAGGCTGCCGCCGTTCAGTTCCCGGAGCTGGGGCGTTTCGCGGGCAATCCGGAAGACCTCCGGGTCAATGTCTACGATGGTGATGCCTTCCACATCGGGATATTTGAGGGCTTCGCGGGCAGCCAGCCCTTCACCGCCGCCGAGGATCAATACCTGTTTCCGGTATGGTGCCAGGCTCATCGCCGGGTGTACCAGACTTTCGTGGTAGCGGTACTCATCCACTGAAGAAAATTGGATAACGCGGTCAATGTACAGCCGCAGATCGCCCCCGCCTTGGGTGAGCACCAGCGTTTGATATGGGGTGGTTTTGACAAAAATGATGCGGTCTTTGTAAAGCCGGTCGTTCCACTCCGTCAGCAGGTAATTTGATCCGCCCAGCAAGCAGACAAACAGAAAAAATACGGCCCCGGAAGCGACCCAGTAGACCCGTTTGCGCAAAGCAGGAATTTGGGGGCCAAAATGCCATAAATTGATGAAAGCGAGGAAAATATTGATGCTGCCGAAAACCACGGAAGACACAAAAACCCCGAACCAGGGCAGTAGAAAAAACGGAAAAAGAAGGGTTGCTATAAGCGCGCCGAGGTAGTCGAGCGACAGCACGTTGGACAAATTGACGCCAAGCGGGTAGTATTCTTTCATGAGCTGGGTCAGAAAAGGCACTTCCAAGCCGGTGAGCAGGCCGATGAGCAAAATCAAGCCGATCATGATACTGTTGAACCCGGCGAAGCCGGTATGGATGAAAGCCACATACAGCAACGGAACACTGATGCCGCCTACAAAACCCAGCAGGATTTCCGTTTCGATGAAGCGCCACAGGAGTTTATGATCGAATAGTCGGGAAAGGTAAGAACCGACACCCATCGCTGCCATGTATAAGCCAATAGTGATGGAAAACTGGCGAATGCTGTCGCCCAGAAAATAGCTCGAAGTGGTGCTGATGAGCAATTCGTAAATAATCGAGCAAAGTCCTGCAATAAAAATTGTGACGATGAGTACCGCTTTTTCGCGCATGGGTCGTATTTGAGGTGGATGGCGGCTTTGTTTTTGCTGCCACAACACAAAAGTCGGCATTGTCCGTCGGGAATAAAAGCAGGGTGGTCGCATTATTACAACGCGTGGTTGATTTAGGCAGCAATTATCCTTACCTTTGTTACATTAATCGTTCCCCATAAAAGTTTTTTTCTATGACACCATTCAAGGCTTTTTCCCGCAACACTGCTAAAGCGCGGGTTTTTATTGCAGCGCTCTCTGTCTCCGGCACCCTGCTGCTCGCAGGTTGCAGCAGCGGTTATGAAACCGAAGAAAAAGTGCTGCTCACCAAGGGCTTGGTCACTGAGTTAGAAGAAGTGAGCGCCGGCGAGTATAAAATCACAAACGAAACCGCTATTGATGATACTTCAGGGAGCCAGGTCATTGCCCACCACCTCAGCGGCAAAATAGATACCCTTTCCATGCAGGAAGTTCGGGAGCAACAACATCAGGGAGGCTCCAGCTACCATTCGCATGGCATGGGCGGCGCGCTTATGTACGGCATGATGGGCTATTACCTTGGCAGAAGCCTTTCTTCTCCTGTTAATCCGGGCGCTTACCGCAATCAGAGCACGTATAACCGCGTCGCTAATTCTACCGGCAGAACGATTACGAATTCAGCTGTGCGGACTACTGTTCGCAGGCCTTCCAGTGGTTCCAGCGGTTTTGGCTCAGGCAGATCAACACGTTCTTTCGGTGGATAAACGCATTTTATTTACAGCAGACCTGCCGACGAGCCACTGGAAAAAATTAGGCCTTCAGTGGTTTGTCGGAAAAGACATGGATTACCTCACCGATGAGATGCTGGGGGTTTGGCCCGAAGAAATTCAGGCTTATAAAGAAGCCAGCAATGAGTTGTATGAGTTGTACGAACGCGCAGCCCAACACATCATAGACAAGCGGCTCTGGCATCGCGTAGGCATTCCTGCCAATGCGGTTCGACTGATTGAGCATACTTGGGAGAACCGCCACCAGCATGTACACCTTTACGGGCGTTTCGACCTCGCCGGGGTCATTGACGGGAAACCCGCCAAATTGATCGAATTCAATGCCGATACGGCCACTGTTATGCCTGAAACGACGGTGGTGCAACAGGAACAGCTCAAAGCGGCCAATATGGCCATGGATCAACAGTTCAACCAGTTGGATTTGTACCTGTCGGCGCAATTTCGCAGGCTGGCAGAGCGCAATCCCAACAAAGTTCCGCAAATATTGTTGAGCACGCTGGGCCACGAAGAAGACAACCTCAACGCGGATGTAATTGCCAGAGCTGCTGTTCACGCCGGGTTTGCAGTGCGCCATACCCCGCTGGAAAAAGTGATTTTTTCGCCCGAAGACGGGATTTTTGTTCAGGTTGGCCGCGATGACTATTTGCCTTTTGACTTTTGGTTCAAACTTATTCCCTGGGAATTCATCGCTTTTGAAGAACCGGCATTGATGGATATTCTCATCAAAATTGTCCTCAACGACCTGGCAGTAATCGTTAACCCTGCGTATACCATGCTGTTCCAATCCAAAGGCATGATGGCGATTTTGTGGGAATTATTCCCCAACCACCCGCTGCTATTGAAAACGACGGTTTCTGCACAGGATTTCCGTGGAGAGGCGTATGTTCAAAAAGTGATTTTTGGTCGGGAAGGCGAAAATATCAATATCTTAGACGAGCACAACCGCTACATGGGCTTCAACAAAGGGGATTTTGGCAATTTTCCGTCCATCTTCCAGGCTTTCGAGGAATTGCCTTCCGATAAAAACGGGGAATACTATCAGGCGGGTATTTATTGGTCGGGACAGCCGGCAGCCCTCTCTTTCCGTCGCCGCGACGGCTACATCATTGACACGGATTCAGAATTCATCAGCCACTATATTTTGGAAGCATAGGCTTCCAGCAATTGAGTATCTCCGCGATCGAACGACCGAACGACCATACGCGCCGCGCCAAAGGCCGTTTTTAAAGATTCCAGGGTTTTGTCTGCCAGGAGGCTGGCATCGCAGGTAAACAAATCGAAGGCAGCAAACCCGTGTTCCGGCCAGGTATGAATGCTCAGGTGGCTTTCCTGAATGATGACGATGCCACTGACGCCCCAAGGTGCAAACTGATGAAACCGCGTCTCTACAATGGTGGCGCCCGCCTGGATTGCTGCCTCGCACAAGGCTTGTTCCACTGCTTTTACGCCGCTCAGGCGCGCCGCCGGACAACCATAAAATTCGACTAACCAGTGTTTTCCGAGGGGTGCTTTTGTCATTTTGTTTTCCATTTATGCCGATGGCAGAGTCACGAGCACTTCTTCAATACGGCGGGGCGTGCAAGCGATAATTTTGAAGCGAAAATCGCTCCATAAAACTTCTTCGTCTTTTTCGGGCAATTTGGCAATAATTTCCAGAATCAAACCGGCCAGCGAATCCGATTCTCCTTTTACTTCATCGAACGTGGAGGTATCAACTCCGATCACGCGGCACAGGTCGTTGAGCAGGGTTTTGCCTTCAAACGTGTAGTTGAAGTCGTCAATTTTTTTGTAGATGACTTCCGGTTCGTCGTCGAATTCGTCTTTGATGTCGCCGATGACCTCTTCCATGATGTCTTCGAGCGTAACAATGCCCGAACTGCCGCCATATTCATCCACCACGATGGCCATGTGCAGGCGCTTGCGCTGAAAGTCCTTCAGCAAATCGCTGATCCGTTTGGCTTCCGGCACGTAGAGTACATCGGATCGGACTAAGTTTTGCCACGCGAACGCCGAAGTTTCGTTGAGATGCCCCAACAGGTCTTTCACATATAAGATGCCTTTGATGTGGTCAAAGTCTTCCACATAAACCGGAATGCGGGAGTAGCCCGATTCCTGGGCAACTGCGATGACCTTTTCGTAGTCGCTGTTGAAATCCAATGAAACGACGTCTACCCGCGAGCGCATGATCTGCTTCACCATCACATCGCCAAACTTGACAATACTTTTCAGGATGTCAATTTCCTGCTTGCCGGCGATATCTTGGCCAATGACCGTCAGGGTGATGGCTTCGTCAATTTCTTCGCGACTTGCAATGGAATTCGGGGTTGCATTTTTTGCCAGCCGGCGTTCTACAAAACCGGTCAGGGTAATGAGCAGGCTGGTGAGGGGGCGAAATACCCGGATCAAAAACAAAAGCGGGGCAGACATCAGCCGGGCCAATTTAATATTGTTCGAGCGGGCGTATACTTTTGGCGATACTTCTCCGAACAGAACCAGTAGAAACGTCACGCCTACCACGGTAATCATAAAACTGATGAACGAGGACAAGCTGATTTCAGAAAAAATATGATCCAATCCGAAGATGTTGATGAAAGAGGAAGACCACATGCCCATGGTTTCTTCGGAGAGGATTCGCTTGAGTACGAAATCGGAGATCAAAACGATGCCGATGTTGACAAAGTTATTGCCCACGAGGATGGTGGCTAACAACAACCCTGGGTGGCTCTTGAGCTTGAGGATGCGTTTATCGGACGGGCCGTTTTCTTCTTCAATTTTTTCGAGATCGGCTGGTGCGAGGGAAAAATAAGCGACTTCCGAGCCAGACATCAATGCGGAAGCGATCAGCAAAAAAACAATGCCCAACAACCCTAAGATTACCTCGATTGAAAAAACCGGGGTTGCGGAGAGAAAGATGAAACTCGAATAAAGCCAGCTATCAGGTTCAGTTTCCAACGAAATTTGAAGTTAGTGAAACCATGCGATTACCCGGGTTTTAAAAGGGCAAATCGTTATCGGAACCTCCATCAGGCATGGGCGTCGCCGGCGGGGGCGCATCGTTGTAATGGCTGCCGGGTTCGTCTGCCTGTGAAGGGAAATAGCCGCTGCTTTCTTTTTTAGCCAAAGAGCGGAGGTAGTTTGCCACGACTTCAGTGGCATAACGATCATTGCCATCCTGGTCTTTCCAGGTACGGTGACTCAGTTTACCTTCTATGTAAACCATCATTCCTTTTTTCAGCGTGCTTTCCGCTTTTTCAGCCATCGTGCGCCAGGCTACCACATTGTGCCATTCCGTTTGGTCTTGCCACTCCCCGCTTTTATCTTTATAACTTTCATTGGTCGCGACAGAAAATTTTGCCACCACAGCGCCATTTTCCAAGCGACGCACCTCTGGGTCTTTGCCCAGATTGCCAATCAGTATCACCTTATTAACCATAGTCTATACCGGTTTGTTTGTTTGCGGAGGGATGCTGCGGGGCATCAAACCAATCTTAAATATAAGGATTTGTCCTTCAGGTAGCAATCTATCACCTTTGGAAAGGCAAAATTATTCAAGTTTTTTTGTTCCACTGCTATAAAGGGCGGTGTATTTGGTAATTGCTTCATTTCGAGGTCAATTTCAAAAAAAACCGCGACTATTTTTTGATGGGTCAAAACCTGCCGGAAAGGCCCGGCGATTTGTCGCAAAGACCAGTCGTTGTCACCAATGAGTTCCTGCCAGAGCAGCGTTTGCGTTAAGCTTTTTGGGTCATCGGTGAGGGCTTCGCCTTCAACCATCGGGAATTCGTAGAGTTGCTGCCAGATGTCGGAATCTGTGCGTTTCCGGATCAGGGTTTCGCCGCCGGCGCGCAACACTAAGTAGTGAAAGAAGCGGTCTCTCTTTTCTATTTTTTTGGATTTTAAGGGCAACTGCTCCACGCGCTTTTGCTGAAAAGCCTGACAGTTCGGCGACATAGGGCAAGCGCTGCACTTGGGGTTGCGCGGCGTACACCAGGTAGCGCCAAAGTCCATGATGGCTTGGTTGTAGGCTGCGGGCTGCGCTGCGTCCATCAGTTCTCCGGCCCGGCGGGCGAATAGCTTTTTGCCTTCCGTGCTGTCGGTGGGCAGGTCTATGCCGAGGTAGCGCGCTAACACCCGAAATACGTTGCCATCCAGCACGGCATGCGGCAAATCGTAAGCGAAGGAGGCAATGGCGGCTGCGGTGTAGGCACCCACACCTTTGAGTTGCAACAAGCCTTCGTAGGTCTCCGGAAACTGACCACCTAATTCCGAGGCCACCATTTTTGCGGTGCCATGCAAATTTCTGGCCCGGGAGTAGTAGCCGAGGCCCTCCCAGAGTTTCATGACTTCGTCTTCGGGCGCGTTGGCCAACGCTTCCACGGTCGGGTATTTTGCGCGAAAGCGCTCGAAATAGGGCAATCCCTGCTCCACGCGGGTTTGCTGCAGGATGATTTCCGACAGCCAGATGGTGTAGGCGTCGGGGTGATCCTTCCAGGGCAGGGGGCGGGGGTTGGCTTTGCGCCAAAGGAGGAGGCGTTGGGCGAAAGTAGAGGAATCCATATACAAATGTAGGTATTGGAAGGTATGATTTTTGACTATTTTGGAATTGTGCAAAGGATCGCTTAAATTTGGAGGTAATAATGCTTCAAAGGCAGCGAATGCCGCATAGTCATACAAATTCAAAATATGAAAACATTAGTGTTGAATATACCGGATAGCATAGAGATAGATGATAACGAAGCGCTTATGGCAATTGCTTCCCGTCTTTATGAAAAAGGAAAACTATCTCTTGGCCAGGCAGCTGATCTTGCCGGGCTTTCTAAACGGGCATTCATGGAAGTTTTGGGAACTCATGGCGTTTCCATTTTTAATTACTCACCAGACGAGCTTGATCGGGACATAGCGAATGCGAAGCATTATCATATCTGATACAAGCTGCCTTATTATATTGGAAAAAATTGGCGAGCTATTGCTATCGCATGAACTTTTCGGCGATATAACAACCACGCCGGAAGTAGCAGTCGAATTTGGAGCAGAATTACCCGATTGGTGCAAGATTTAATCACCGGAAAATAAGACCTATCAAAGAATATTAGAGACTTCAATAGACAAAGGCGAAGCAAGCGCCATTGCACTTGCCATTGAATAAATAGATTGTCTACTTATCATAGATGACTTGAAGGGAAGAAAATATGCAGAGCAATTGAGCCTAAATATAACCGGCACTTTGGGCATATTGGTTGATGCGAAACAAAAAGGATTAATAGAAAGCATTAAACCCAGTCTGGAAAAAATCAAAATGACAAATTTTAGATTGACGAAAGCATTGGAAGATCGAGCGCTGGAAAGAGCGGGCGAATTGTAAATCAACTGATTTTTTTTGTTGAAAATGCCTATTATTGACTTGATAGCAGTAAGTCACCCGGTTACAACGATAACGAAAAATCATGACCGAAACCCAGGTTTTTACTTCCCGGATCAAAGCATTGGTCGCCAAAAGCGACCTGAAAGAAGCCCTGCGCCAACTCCGGCTGCTGCTCGAAAACAGCCCGGCATTGGACGAAGTGCTGCACCAGTCGGCGCGGTTGCAGGGCATCCGAAAACAAATTCGGATGGGCGAGATGGACGAAGAGCAGGCGAGTTTACTCCACAACCGCATCAGCGCGGGCATTCTGGAATTGCTGCGGGAGCTTGAAGCGCCACAGGGCTTCCAACTACCCGTGCAAGCGGAGGTAGAGCGAGCTGCGGGCGTAGTGAACCACAAAAATGTGGTGATGGATTCGACGATTGAGGCCGGTGGAAATGTGCATATTGGGGATAAAAAAGAAGAACATCACCACCATTACGGAGACCGAAAAATCCCCCACGCCCTCACGCCGCCGCCTTTCCTGCCTGAAGTTTTCTTAGGCCGCGAAGACGACCTGCGCCGCATCCACGACCGGCTTTTTGCGCCGGGCGGCAACCTGCTCCTGCTCGTGAATGGCGAAGGCGGGGTGGGCAAAACCTCCGTGGCCTCCAAATATTTTCACGAACACCGGCACAAATACGCGCACGTGGCCTGGGTACTGAGCGAAAAAAGCATCGCCAATGCCTTGCTGTTGCTGGCTTTCCCGCTCGGTTTGCAGTTTTCGGAGCAGATGAACACCACGGAACGATTGGAAACCCTGCTCGCCGCTTTAGCCAACCTGAAAAAGCCCTGCCTGCTGGTTTTAGACAACGCCAACGAACTGCCCGACCTCGAAACCAACTACCTGCGCCTGCGCCAATGCAGCAATTTCCACCTGCTGCTCACGACCCGAATCACCAACTTCGAACGGGCGGAAATTTGCCGCATCGAGGGGCTGCCGGAAGACGAAGCGCTTGCCTTATTTGAAAAACACTACCGCCCGTTATCCCCTGAAGCGCGCGCCTTGTTTGCACAAATCCGCGAAGCAGTGGCTGGCAACACCTTAGTGGTGGAACTGTTAGCCAAAAACCTGGCCATCCTCAATCGCCTGCGCGACCGGTACACGTTGACCGACCTGCTCGCCGACCTGCAACAAAAAGGCTTGCTCCAACTCGCCCAATCGCAGGAAGTGCGCACGGGGTACCAAAGCAAAGCAGGTGTCCTGCGCCGCGAAAAACCGGAGGCCATTATTGCCGCCATGTACGACCTCGGCGAACTGCCACCCGAAGAAAGAGCGCTGCTCTCTGTTTTTGCAGTGCTGCCGGCAGAAAGCATTGCGTTTGAAATGTTGGAAACGCT